>CADADE010000007.1 GCA_902786615.1 Oscillospiraceae bacterium | reverse complement strand
CTTTCTTCAACCGGCGTTTTCTTCCAAAACATAGTTATGCTCCCTCCATGATTGACAGTGTTTTTCTTTTTCACTGTCTCTCATAAAGGGAGCATATCAGAAGCCGGGGGCTGGTGCTTTGGTTTTTTGCTGTTTTTTTACTCAGGATGCGGGTTTGATCACAACGCCGTCCCTGCTGCCGGGTGCGGTATCGTCGCCGACCGTGAGGGTGAACGCGACGCTGCCGCCTTCTCTGACCGTGTACTCGCCATAGGGGAGTTCACCGATCCAGATCACGCCGGAGCTCTGAGACGTCAGGCCGGAGAGCGTCTCCGTCGATCCGTCCGAATGCTTGACCACGTACGCCGTTGTGCCCGTTCCCTGGCAGATCGTGAACGTGCGGCCTGACAGCGGCGCATAATCACTGGTGCCGACCTTTCGCAGGATCACCTTGCGGGAGCCGGAAACACCGGACCAGTAAACATAGCCCGGGATATCTCCCTTGTCTGTACCGTAGAGATAAGTGGACGTGCTGTTTTCCGTCTGCGCATCAGGACGCGCATCGCGGAAGACCATGAGGTTGCCGCCGCTCACGCCGTCATCCAGCTTTGCAAAGGGCATTAGCTGTTTGTAGTGGTATTCCTTTTCGGGCCAGACCCAGATGGAGCCGTTTACACCGCTCAGGTTGCCGTCGATGTGTATAACAGCGGGCTGTTTCTCATAGTCATCGGCAAGATAGATATCCTGACGGGCTCTGGTATAAGTCTTGCCGCCGTTTTTCGCATCGTGCGGGAGTTCAATGGAGGTGCAGTAGTTACCGTCTCCCTGGATAATGGCTTCGGCTGCGTTCGTGCCCTTACCGCCGAGGTAGGGGTTGCCGGAGAGATTGAGTCTGCCGCCGTTCTCCAGATAGATGCCCGCGCCGTAGCCGACGCTCTCGTTTTTCTGAATTCTGCCGCCCACGCCGTTGTTATCGCGCATGGTAACGGTACCGCCGTTCTTAACGTAAACCGCGCCGCCGTTTTTGGTGCTACTCGAGTTTTGCAGCGTTGCGTTGTTCGTGACGGTCAGCTTGCCGTTGTCTTCGACACGAACGATGCCGCCGTTCTCACTTGCGGTATAGTCCTGCTTTGCGCCGTCCAGAATCACGTTGTCGGCCGTCAGGTTCATGGTGCCGTCGCCCTGCACGATAAACATGGAGTCGCCGTCAAAGCGGCGCACGATGGTGGACGTGGTGCCGATGCCCTGATACGGGAATTTCTCGTCGACCGGTATCTTGGACGCCGTGGTCAGTGTAACCGTGAATTCCCTGGAATTGCCGATTATGGGGACGACGACGGGCTCTGTCAGGGAATAGTTGGGAATCAGCATCTGAATCTGCACACCGTTTGCGACAGAGTAGCTCGCCGTTGCGCCTTCCAGCTTGAACGTATCCTTCTCCAGTGCACGGAAGGCGCCGTCTTCACCCGTCAGCTCCGTGTAAACGGCCGGGACGTCATAGACGACCGGATTGTTCTGATGATCGAGGAGCGGGATCCTGTTTCCGTTTCCATCGCGCAGATATTCTCCGTTTGTGTCGCGCTGATAGACGGTGTACCTTCTGTACAGCAGTCTGCCGTCATTCGCTGTGATTTTGCAGATCGGCAGTATGTTGGTGATAACCACAGAGGAGACATAGGGATCCACATCCGTTCTGCCCTTGTTCTCGCCGATACCTCTCTCTCTGGTAAAGGTGGCAGTCGGCAGCACCGCATATCTCAGCTTCTGCTCGTCGGTGAGATTCTCGATCACGCTGTAGTGCAGGCCCTCGGACAGGTTGACGCCCATGACAGATTCGTCGTTGCCGAGCTGGAAGCTTGCCGTGGCGGTTGTACCGTCAGTTTTGAAGATCATCTCGCCAAACTCGCCTATCTCGGAGTCGATCATCGCGGGCCCCGGCTGGCCGCTGGAGGGCGTTCCCCAGATATTGACGGTAAAGCCAAACTGTTCATACGGATTCACCTGCGGATTGAGGGAACTGTACTCCATGGAAGGACTGTACTCGACCTTCTTCTGTACCCGGAGAGCAAAGATTTCGACCCAGTAGATCGTATTGGGAGCCGGATCTTCAATAATGCCGCCCTTGAGGCCGTTGCGGTCATTGACAAAGCTGTAGAAGGTGGCTGTGTTGTCGCCCGTTGCAAAGGTGCCGAAGGGATCCTTCTTTCCGCCGTGGCGCATGTAGACGCCGCTCTCGTTTTCCGGATGCGCGTCATCCCGGACGCCGGGGACATACACACCGACGTATGAGCCGGGGAGCAGGCCGCCGTTATGGGTATTGATCACAGCGTTGGAGTCCTTATCCATCTCCACATTGCAGGCTTTGTTTGTTGCCAAACTCTCCTCGCTCGTATTGCCGGAGATGTTAACCTTGAGCGTGCCGCCAAACCAGATCTTCGGTGAATTGCCCGCAAACGCGACGCCGCCGCCCTTGGTTACGGCGCTGTTATTGGTAATGGTACCGCCGGACATGTTGAAATTGCTGTTATTCACATACACGCCGCCGCCCTGATTGGCCGTGCCGCCGCTGATCGTACCGCCGGACATGGTGAAGCTGTCTGCGTTGATGTAGATGTAGACGCCGCCGCCATATGTGCTCGCCGTGCATCTGGTGATGTTGCCGGCCTCAAGCGCAGCTTTGGCGCCGCTGTTCGCCACATAGATACCGCCGCCGTTATTAGCCTTGCAGTCGCGGATGATACCGCCCGCAATCACGAACGTGCCCGTGTTCACATAAACGCCGCCGCCGTTGCCAGTCATGGATGCGTTCTGGAGGATCGCGTCAAGGCCAAGCGTCACTGTGGCATTTGCGTTATTGATATCCAGGATGCGGGTGGTGCTGTTCGCCGCCACGGCCTTGTCATTGCCGTCGAGGACGATGTTTGTCAGCTCAAAATTCACATTTGCGTACAGAAGGCTATTATTGCCGACGCCCGTTCCGCGCGTGACGGTCGAGCGTGTCCAGTTCCCTTCCTCTCTGTACGGATCATCTTTTTCCGCTGTCGTAAAGACGATCTTTCTGTCAGGGTAGCTCAGAGCTTTCATCCGCTTCTCGGTCGTGTACGCAGGCACCAGCATTCTCACCCGGTACTCGTTTCCGCTGTACCGTACCCCTTCCTTCGTGTAGAGCTCCGGCTCGGCACTGCGGAGGATGCTGAAGGCGCTGATTTTGCTGTCATTATCGGTGCCGTCATCAAGGCGGTCAAAAACGGCCGGGTCAGATCCGTTATCCTTCAGATACAGATAGATCTCTTCGCCGTTCTCGTCCAGTCCGGTGATTCTGGCGATCGGAGGGCCTGCCCAGATGATCCTGTTCTTGGGCGTGAGCGTACGGTGATAGATGCCGTGGAGGGTGCTGTCGTCAGCCCTGAACACAGGTTGATCGTCGGCAAAGCCGTCAAAATCCACGTCTGCGGATTTGCCGAATACCGTGCCGACCTTGGCCGCGTTGAGGACGCGGATCTGGCCGGTGAGCGGGCAGTTGACATAGACGCTCATGGCGTTGTTTTCCTTGTTGCTGCTGTTCCACCACAGTCTCAGGTTGGAGGCTGTACCGGCGGAGGTCTCATTGTCGTAGATCGAAGAGCCGTCCTTCTCCGCGCCCTGGGTTCCGACGACAAGCGTCATATTGTTTTCAAGATACAGGCCCGCCGCGTTGTCCTTGTTGTTCACAGACAGCGTGTTTCCGTGAATCATGGAGTCATTGCGCAGCTTGACAAAGGACTTTGAATAAGCGCCGCCGCCCTTATTGCCGGCCGTATTCCCGACCAGCTCGCAGTGGTCGAACGTCAGGCCGCCGTTTGCAGGGTTTGCCTCTGTCTCTGTCAAGCCGGTATCGGGGAGTCCCGTGTCCGCTTCAGACGCCGTGAGCTTACTTGCATGCGTATAAAGGATGCCGCCGCCGTTGCCGCCGGAAGTGTTGCCGCGCATTGTGACATTGGTCAGCGTCGCTGTCGCGCTGTTGGATACGACGCCGCCGCCGCCGTCGTTGTCGCCGGTACCGTAGGCATGGCAGTCCTCAAATGAGCAGTCGCTTATCGTGGTGGTGGTGCCGTCCACACTGTTGTTGTGCTGGACGCCGCCGCCGCTGACGTTCGCCTTGCATTCCGTGAAGCTGCTGGGGATGCTGTTCTCCCCTTCTCCGAGGCCTCCGATCGTAAGCGCTTTTGCGCAGGCGCTGACGCCGCCGCCGTTGCGGCCGGCGCTGTTGTCGTCAAAAGTGCAGCCGCGAATGGACAGCGTCTTATTTTGCGCGACATTGCTTGCCCAGTGTTGATTATACAGTCCGCCGCCGTCCTGCGGCGCAGTATTGTGTGAGAACGTGCTGCCTTCCACCGTCGCTGTCAGGGCGTTTGTGTAGACGCCGCCGCCGTTGGTGCCGTTATTTGTCGACTTGCAATTGGTGACGACAGAGCCGCTCATGGTAAAGCTCGAGGCATCCGTGGTTCTGTTCTGGTGGACGCCGCCGCCGCTGCCGGACGATGTGCAGTTGGAGATCGTCGTGGGGACGGGTTTGCCGTTCTCATCGGTTTTTGTCCCGCTGGCCGAGATCGCAACCGTTTGCGCCTGCGTATAGATACCGCCGCCGCTGCCGCCGGTGCTGGTATTGCCGTCGAATGTGGAGCCCTTGACGGTCAGGACCTGTTTTGCTCTGCTATCGTTATCTTTCGCGTCGAACCACAACCCGCCGCCGTTGCCGGGTGCGGTGTTCCGGGAGATGGCACTGTCTTCGACGATCATCTTGATCTGGTTATGGAAATCCGCGTCGTTTTTGTTGGAATAAGCTCCATTAGCATAAGCATAAACACCGCCGCCCATGTTTGTGCACTTATTGTCCGTGATTGTAGACCCAACGATCACCACTTTGCGTGCGCTGGTATAGATGCCGCCGCCGTTCTTGGAGTTGTTTTTGATCTGGTTACCGCTGATAACGGCATTGGTAACGGTCATCGATGCATTGCCGGCATCCCGCCCATGATAGAGACCGCCGCCCTCATTGCTGGAGGTGCAGTTCTTGATCTCCGTATGGAGGGTATGCTCCGTTCCCTGATCATCTTGATAAGTATAATCTCCAATGATCATTTCAATTGCCTGAGAGGCGACGCCGCCGCCTTGTCCCACTGCTGTGCATCTTTCAAACGTGCAGCCATAGATTTCGCCCTTTTTGGCATTGGTATTGGACATGGCTATGCCGCCGCCGAAGTTGCCGTAAGTATTGGTAAAGGTACAGCCGGAAACCTTTGTATAGACCGCCGCGCTTCGGAAGCCGCCGCCATTCTGCACAAGCGCCTGGCAGTCCAGGAAGGAGCAGTTCGAAAGCGTAACCCAACAATCGGCTGTCGGCGTACCGCTGTTGAGGGGCCAGACGTTAAAGCCGCCGCCGTTTCTTTCTTTCGCCACACAATGCTCGAACGTACAGTTGGTAACGTTGACGTTTTTAGAGTCGATCTCCAATCCGCCCGCCGCATTGGCGCTGCAGTTTGTAAACGAGCAGCCGGATACTTCCGTCCATGAATTGTAGTTGCCGTCCACGCGATGGAACACGGCGCCGGCCTGGTCAACCGCATTGCAGTTTGTAAAGCTGCTGTCAATCAGGTACATTTTCTCAGCGTTGGTCACAATTGCACCGCCGCCCAGACGGTTTGACTTCTCCGTTGTCGTAGAGGTACAGCCTGTGAAGACGCATTTTTCAACTTTCATTACCGTGCCCGGTACGGTCGCTTTATTATTTTTGTCTTTTGCGGAGAACATAATCAGCATGGCGCCGCCGTTGCCCGCGTACACATTCTTAAAATCCACGTTGTCAACGTAAACATTGACATACTTGGATTTGATACCGCCGCCGTCACTGCTGCCGCGGACACTCTTGCCGTCAAAAATCAGATTGTTGACACGGAGCGTAGTGTTATCAAGGGCATTAATGGTATCTTTTCCGGCAGCGTCGTTCCATGCGTCGATCATGGAGTCCGTGTTTTCCGAGTCGCGGCTGATGATGGCACGATCCCCCTCGCCGGTGTAGGGGTACTGTCCACCCTCATCACCCTTCTTTGCTGTGGTCAAGGTAATATCATAGCCTCTGGGGATGAGCACCTTATCGGAAGCCGGGAGCAGATAGTCCGTAACCATCTCGATGGTAGCTTTCTTTGAGGTTTCCAGGCTATAGGGCGGGTTTGTGCCTGTCGTGCTGACGATTGCAGCAAGCGCGTCGCTGATTTTGCTGTAAGGATGCTCAACATCATCAGCGTCCACAACCTTGCAGACAACCTTGTCAGAGCCAAAGATGATCGAATACGTGCTCGGGGAATTGAGCGTATTTCCGGTGAGCTGATCAAAGCGACCGTCTGCCGACACACTGATTTCCTCCGGGTCTTTGCCAGTGCGGCGCAAATCCACGGTTTGTTCCTCACTGGTTACAAAGCTGCCGTCCAGCGTATAGTTCATATTCTGTCCGCCAGGGATCAGCAGGTTGATGGAGGCGCCCTTTTCAAGCTTGAGATCGTCCGCCGTGACCGGGAGCAGCGCAGTACGGATCGCGCCGTTTTTGGCAAAAACCATGCCGTAGCCGGCCACCGTGTTGGTGTTGATCACAGGAGTGCTGTTCACCGTCATTGCGCTGATATTCAGCTTCATTTCCGTGTTGTTCTCTATGGAGATGTACGCCGGCTCAGCGTAGTAGATGTAGATCCTGTGAAAATCCTTCGGTCCCTTTTGCAGGAACACTTTTTCTCCGTCGCGTCTGGTCACCGCCCACTTTGAGTTCACTTCATCCCAGGACAAGTTCGTAAGATAGTTTCCAAACGCAGTCTCGCCGTCCAGATACGCCCCGGCGTAGACTGCCGTTGCGCTCATCGCCTTGCCGTCTTTCTTATAGCTGGATCCGTATTTGGTGTACAGCTCTGCTGCCAGCTCCGAAATCGCCGCGTCATTGAACTCCGGAAAGTATTTGTCACTCTGATAGTAAACGATCGAGCTGGGATCATTGCTCGGCGGGAACGCTGTGCTGAAGGAATTCATATAGCACACGGAAACCTTGATGGAATTGCCCCAGTAGAACTTTTTGGCCGCGGTGTCGCTCTGAACAGTCAGGGCCGGGAAACGGTCATTTGTGATCTTGCCCGCGTTCGCGTTGTTGTTGTAGATGGCAAAACGCGCGCCGGGGACGCTGCGGGTCTCCACCACTGCGTCCGGAACATGGATGCCAATGGCGGCGTTGGTTCCCAATTTGTCGATGTTGATGACCGCGTCGTCATCCTGATCCAGATAGACGTTGCCCATGGTATTATCCTTCACCTGTACGTCGCCGTTAAAGTACAGGCGCGCGTTCTTGCTGCCAACGCCGATTGCGCCGCCCTCTGTCGCGGTATTGCCGGTAAAGCTGCCATCCTCAAAATTGGCCCTGCCGCTTTCGACAAAGACCGCCGCGCCGTTGACGGCAACGTTGCCCGTCGCGCTTACCGTATTGAGCGTCAGCGCGCCGCTGTTGAGGCTGATCGCGCCGCCGTTTCCGGCGTTCTCCTTGTTGTCGGGCTTCTTCGCCTTGTTGTTTGCAAAGGCTGTCTCCGTCACCGTGACAACGCCGCTGCCTGCGTACATTGCGCCGCCATTGCCCGCCGTTGCCTCATTTTCGGCCATGCTGCCGCCGGACACCGTCACATTGCCGCTGTCTGCGTAGAGTGCGCCGCCGTTTGTTCCGGCGATATTCTTTTGAGGATCGATGTCTTTGAAGCTGACCGCGCCGGTACCCGCATAGACTGCGCCGCCATTGCCGCTTGTGGCTTTATTCTTGTTGACGATCGGTGCGTCGCCCTCGGCAGGCTTTTCGATTGAGACCGCGCCGCTGCCCGCGTAGATCGCGCCGCCATCCGTTTCTGCTACGTTTTCAGACACGCTGCCACCGGACACCGTCACGCTGCCGCTGCCAGCGTAGATCGCGCCGCCGTTTCCGGCGTTCGCTGTATTTTGGGTCACGGTGCCGCCGGAGATCGTCACCCTGCCGCCGCCAGCATAGACCGCGCCGCCGTTTCCGGCGTTCGCCTTGTTGCCGGTAATTGTCGGCGCGTCGCCCTCAGCAGGCTTTTCGATTGAGACTGCGCCTATGCCCGCGTACACCGCGCCGCCGTCTGTGCTTGCGCTGTTGCCGGACAGGCTGCCGCCGGACAGCGTCACAATGCCCCTTTCGGCATAGACCGCGCCGCCTTTGTCGGCTTCGTCTCTGCTTAGCGTCGCCGTGCCGGAGACGCTGACCGATGCGTTGTCAGCGAAGACTGCGCCGCCCTTGCCCGTCGCCTTATTGTCGGACAGGCTGCCGCCGGAGACGCCGACCGAGCCCATGCCGACCCAGATCGCGCCGCCGTCAGTGCTCGCCGTATTTCCCGTAATGCTCGGAGCCGTATTATAGCCTTCCGTTTTCTCTACGGTGATCGTGCCGGAACCCGCATAGATCGCGCCGCCGGATTGTGCCGTGTTTGCGCTGAACTTCGCGCTTTGATCAACCTTGATCACAGCGCTTCCGACATAGATTGCGCCGCCGTTTCCGGCTTCTGCCTTATTCTCGCTTAACTCGGCAAAGCCCGACACGTTTACGGTACCGCCGGTGAGGTAGATCGCGCCGCCGTTACCTGTGGTCGCTGTGTTATATCGAATCTTGGCCTCCTGGCCGTCAACAGTAACGCTACCGTTGCCAGAATGGTAGACCGCACCGCCAACGGGCGCGCTGCAATTTTCAATGATACCGCTGACTGTAACATCGCCGGCCACAGCTCTGACCGCGCCGCCGTTGACCACATCCTTCAGCGTCGCGTCCGCTCCGATCGTGAGATTGCCTTCGCTGCGAATGAAAGGCTGCGTTGCATCAATTTTATTACCGTCGAGGATGATGGTCGCAAAGATCAGGTCGCCCAGGTTGGTAAAGAGCGGGGTGTTCTTGAGCTCTTCACTGCGTGTGATAACCGCGAGATTTCCCGCACCGACAAAACCGTCATCCGCCGTAGCCAGAGAGACACTGAAATTCTTCGGGATCTCGACCGTATCCTCTGTCGGCATGAGATAATCCGCCAGCATCTCGAGGTGAGCATCCGTAATATTCTCTGCCTCCACATAGGCTACCGCGCTGCGGAGCGTATAGAAGATATCCCCCGTCTCTTTGAGTCTGCAAAGCGGCTTCGGGCTGTTGGTCAGCTCAAGCTTAACCTCGCCGTTCAGCGACACGGAAACAGACTTGTTATCCGTAACCTCAGCAGGTCTGTCGGGGTTTGTCGGGCTGCTCACAATGGGGCCGGTCTTGGCCGTAAGGTTGTAGTTGTCGTTCTCGCTTTCGGTAATGGTGTATTCGCCGCGCGGGAGCCCCTTGATCTTGATCTTTGAGCCGTCCGTTACGGTCAGGCTGATCGTACCTGCGAGCGTATCCGCCTCGACCTGCATGCTCTCCGCGCCTTCGGCATCAAAATACTGCTCCTTGTTTTTGAGCGCGTCCGAGCTGATCGTCACAGCAAAGCTCTTGCGTGTGAACACCGGGTTATCTTCCTCCCCGGCCGGCAGCGGGACAGTCTTGTGGATCAGCAAATCATAGCCGCGTTCGGTGTAGACGAAGTAGATGGTGGGCTCTCCATTGAGCGACAGATCCTTCCAACCGTTCCCGACATTAAATTGCAGGGCATTATTCTGGATTCTGAGCTCCATGCGCAGGCTGTCGCTCTTATCGGCCAGGCTGTCGATATGGCTCACGTCGCCGTTGCCCGCGCCGATCATTTCATAGCTCAGGTAACGCTCAAAGAAGCCCTCGCTTGTGCCGTCATCCAGGATCGGCGGCAGACGGGTATTTTTATTGTTCTGGCTGATAACAAGACCGCTCATCGGGATCTCAAAACGGCGGAACTGCTCAGTCAAGCCTCCGTTCCAGTTGGGCACCATATTTTTATTGTAGGTGACATACTTGGCGCTCAGCTCAACCTCACCTGTCTGTTCGTTCGGCAGGCACCCCTGAATCTGTGTCAGATTGCCTGCGCTGTCCGCCTTCACAAAGCGGATTTTCGGCATAGGATAATACAGATAGTAAAGCTTATTGCTGTCCAGCTCACCAAGCGTATTGCCCGCCGCGTCCTTGACAACCAGCTCGCAGCGATTGCCGTCGATCCTCTCATAGGCGATTTTTGCCACATCCATGCTGCTGATGGAGGTGATTGCCTCGCCGTCCGCAGTATCGGGAGCAAGGATGATCGCGCCAAAGGCATTAACGCTCAGATCGCCGGTGAAGAGTCCTGCCGCCGGCAGCTTGTTCAACAGCTCCGCGCTTATGCCGTTTTCAATGGTGAAGGAATAGGCCGTCTCCGTTTCGCTTCTGAGATCGTCACGCCGGACGATTCCTCCGTTGAGACCTTCACCCTCGACCATCGCCACATACACTTCGACCTGGAAAGCCTTGTGCGTGTTTGTGAATGTGACGTTTCTGGTCCCGCCCGCAGCGGTGGAGGTATATTTCCACTCATAGGGCTGGGCAATATTTCCGCCATCCGCGTCAACAGACGTCTCAAAGCGCTCGTCCGCCACCTGCGTCAGCGTCATGCTCTGTTCGGTGACAACAGTGGTCGTAGTCACCGGACGATAAGTATTTCCGCCTTCCTCATATTCCGCTCCGTATGTTTTGTCCTGCGTGCTGCTGTAAAACAGAGGTGCGGATTTGGAAGCGCCGTCCCACAGCACATACTGGGCATAATTGTCACTCGTCTCTCTGCTGTACAGCGTGCTGTTCTCCACCGTAGGCGTGCCGACCTGGGTCTCGGTTCCCTCCACATCTACCCAGGTATCTCCGTCTTTTTTCTGGGTTGCCTGCGTGACGGTGGTCGTGACAGCCTGCGTCACCAGCAGGTCATAATAGAATTTCGTGTCTTCGGTTTTGAGCGTCTCCGGGCCGACAGTCTGCTCGTCAAACGTAATAACCGTGGGGAGCTGCTGGAAATAAACCACATAGAGTGTCGGGTCATATCCATAGTCGATCCATATGGAGCCATCCTCCGAGAACTGGAAACCACGCCAGGTGTTGCGGATGAAGAGCGCCGGGCGCGAAGCGTCCGAAGTCGAAGTCGCTGTAATCTCCGGCAGTCCGGTGGTATCCGTCGCACCGTCTGCGCCGACGGCGTAGGCATAATAGGCATAGCCGTTATTCGTCCAGGCCATGGGACTGGTTATCGCTGCCGCCATATCAAATTCGCCCAGAAGCGCAGTACTGACCGGCGCCGCGGGAACTGTCGTCACCGCACCAAGCACGCCGCTCGGCTGCATCTGACGGTAAGCAATATCCAGCGGCTTCTTCTTATAGAAAACATAGCAGATCTCATGGGTCTCATAGAACGGAGCGTCTGCCTTTGTCGTATCCGCAAACTTAATATAGAGCTGGCGCTCACGCTGATTGTAATAAACGCCTGTGATCGCCTCGTCCGGGGAGACGGACTGCAGTCCTTCCTCGCTTCCTGTGTTTTCGTGAATTGCAACAAATGCGAGCTCATAGTTTTCACTCGGCGCTGTGACAAAATTACCCGGCAGGCTGACGGGATCCGCCCCGACTCGGACATTGCTGATCGTCCATCCGTCGGCAACGGTTTTCTCCGTTATCCGCTCCTGTGAGGCGTCGAGCACATGAACCGGCACCGAGATTTCCCCTGCCCAATAGGCGTACAACTTCAACGGACCCGTCACCGGCTCCGAGAAATCGTATTTATCCGCATCGGCTTCCGGGGTATCCGGAGCAGCTCCGACGTCATATCGCTCCGTTCGCCACTGGAAGAACATGCGGCTGCGTTCGTCTGTCGGGTTTTCCCTGGTATCCGTGTACTTCGGGATATACGGCGGCTCGCCCGCCGCACTGCCGAGATAGACCGTCTGTGTATGGGTGTTGGTAACACTGTCATAGGTATATGGATTCTCCGGATCGTTCGGATCGCTCCATATCCCGTTCTCGCCGTTCCCGCCCCAACTTGCCACATCCGTATCCAGCCAGTCGGTAGTATCATTATTTAAATGATAGGTAAGCGTTGTCTTCCAAACAGCGTAGAGCATCGTCGGTTCTTCTCGATCCACGCCATAGACCTCGCCGGGTTCAAAGATGACATCGGGATCAACCGCTTTGCTGCTCCATCCGGCAAACTCGACGCCTGCCTTTTCGTAACGGAAGCCGGCACCGTCACTCAGTCTGAATTTACCGTTATTCGCAAGCCCGGAGACTGTCGCCGTATGTGCCGTCTGCTCATCGTCTCCTGTATCGAACTCAGCGTTAGCCTGGGTCTCGCCGCTTTGAGAATCGATCGTATAGCCGAGGTTAGCAACTTCCTTATCTATGACGCCGCCGTTGGCGTCATAGATAATGGACGCTGTTCCGAGCGGGACATAGACGGCGTCGAGGTAGACGACATCTCTTCCGCCGATTCTTACTGCATCTTCGGCCTGAAGAGTCAAGACCTGACCCGGCGTATAGATCGCATCGCTGTCGGAACCGCGAACCTTCCAGCCGATGAAGGAATTGCCAGAAGGCGGGAGCGCGGCGCGTGCCACTTCCACTTCGGAAAAGTCGGCGTATTCCGCATTTTCCATTGCGGTCGTGTCCACCCCGTTTTCCATCGTGCCGCGACCGGCGTCATAGGCGAGATAGTAGATACCGTTTTTCTTCCAGTGGAGCTTCAAATACATGTCATGGTCTACCTTGCGGCTGAAATCGTATGGGATTTCACTCCCGTCAGGCAGAACCTCATACCATCCCGCGTAAGTATAGTTACCGGGAGCGTACTCAAAGGTCTTATCCTCGGTGGCATCGTTGATATTCGTGGTATAGCGCGCATCACGATCCGGCTCGCTGTTGTCCCACTCGTTTCCGCTGTAGCCGTAGTATGCACGGTTGTGCTTTACATAGTAGTAGGTGCCGGAGCTGGACTCCACATAGTCGCGCCTGACCTGGGTGTATTCCTGAACAAGCTGTCCGTCATAAGTCTCCCAGAACCATGTACCGCCCGTGCCCTCAAAGGTACCATAGTTTGGATCGATCTGAACAATGTACCAGTCAGCTTCCCAGCCTGCGTAGATGGTCAGATCCTCATCCGGCATTGTATCATACAGAACTTTCTGGTTATATCCCGTATAGGTATCCATTGCTTCCTTGCTGAAGAAAACCTGCGTGGAGCAGAGCGGATCGGCAAACCATGCTGTGAATGAGAACACCTTCTGTCCGGAATAGCCCTTCACCTCATGCTCGGGATCGGCAGGAACATAGCCGGAAAGCGCGGTACCGGCATCAATGGAATACGTTGCAAAAGCGACTCTTTCAGTATTATAGGAATCCTTGAAGATAAGCGTATGCGTTTGTCCCGTTGGCGGAGTATAGCTCTCTCCCTTGTCATACCAGACATGGAGCACCGTATAGCCGCTGTTGTTGATCGGTGTCTCGGGAGAAAACGCAGCGCAAACGAACCCTGCGTCAATGAGAGCAGTTAGATTCTTGTATTCATCCGCCACCGATACCTGCGAGTTGGGTGCGGCTGTCTCAAGATGGCTCTCCACGAGCTCATATTTATATTGTGTCGGCGTATCGGCCTCAGCTGTTGCTTTCTGCTTCCAAATGATGACCTTATATGGAATCTGCTGTGCGTCGTCCCATTTGGCAAAGAGGGTCGCGTCACCGCGAAGCTTCAGTTCGCCCTCGGAATAATAGACGCCGCCGTCGTCAGCAGACTGTTTCAAACTGCCGTCCGCATTTGTGATCTGCTGGCCCCAGCTGATGACGTCGTCGCCCGTCTCCGGATCCTGTGTCATCGTTCCGGCATACCAGCCCATGAAGGTGTAACCGCTCCGTTCCGGTATGCGGTCGCTGAGGGTGGTCAGCCCCTCGTCGACAAACAGCGCTGTTGACGGGATATAGGACGCGCCGGAGCCGGTCGGACCGGAATAGAAACTCAGTCTATGGATCTGTTTGTATACGGGATAGAGATCCGTATCCTCCAGAATGGTAATGCAGCCATCCTGATCCGGCTCGATCGGATCAACGGGGTATCCTTCGTCATCAGTCGCCGAACCGGGCGTTCTGATCGGCTTATAAGACCAACCGTAGAAAGCCATTTGGGTTTCGCTCGAACTGGTGTAGGTGGTTGTGACATCGTTAATCTGTACTTTTGTCATGGGGACCGTCACAGGGTCGCCGGTGATGGGATCCGATGTCGTGCCTTCGACAAGCTCTCCTTTGCGTGTGTTGACGACCGGGAAGGTTCCGGAGCTGCTGTCGTACTGGTCGTGGAAAATAACCGTCGCAAAGGACTTATAGACTGCGTAGAGGTCGATCGCATCATTTTCCGTGATCTCGATATTGTCAAAGTCGTACGGCTCGGAGGCCAGCTCGAAGCCGGGAACAACAGTATTCTCATACCAGCCTGCAAATATCGCCGTTTCAACAGAACTCAACTGCGGCACAGTCAGCTCGCTTCCGTTCTTGACGATCTGGCTGAAAACGATATTCCCTTTGTCATCCTTGAACGGATACGCTATATAATCGCCAAATTCCGGATTCAAATAATCAACGGCTTCCGGAAGATAATAAAATGTGTATATGCGCCGAGGCACAGGATTCTCGCCCGCGATCACATACACGGAGAAGCCGTCCGTCACAAATTCGATGGCGTCCCCGCTGCGGGTGTAGCTGACCGTCTCCACCTCTTCGCCAAAGTGGAGAAGCTTGAGCTCTTCTATACTATTTAAATTAATATCAAGCAGGCTGACGCTGACCCTGACGCCGGAGGCGGGCTGCACCTCCATGCCGGAGTCGGGATCGAGAAGGCTGATATCAAAGGCGCGGGCAAAAGTGAGATCCTCCGCCGCGGTGTTCAGCGCCTTCGCGCTCTTGTTTACATAATCTTCTTTCTCGCCATCGCCCAGCTCTCGAACCACAAGGTCCGCGTTTTCGGGCATATTCGCGTCCTGATCGTAGGTCACGCTGACAAGGTAGGTATTTCCGTCTCCGGTGGTGATGTGAGTCGTGATGGTGACCTGAACCACCAGGTAGTCCGAGAAGCTCTGCGCCTCAAAGACGACGCTGTTGCCCACCACGGAGAAGTCCGTGATCTGTTCACCAAGGCCGTTATCGTGAATGTGCCATACCTGGAGCGTGAGATCATCACGAATCGCAGGATCGCTGATGCTGACCAAAAGCGGTTTATCCTGCTCAGGCTGGAACTCCTCCCCGTTTCGGGACAGCGAGATATCGTAAGCCGCAAGGACTGTATAGTGTGTCTCCGTGCTGCGCTGATTGACGGACGCCCCGCCCATCATGAGCAGCGCGTTGTTTCGGAGAGAGAACGTATAGTTCTTCGGGTCAAAGTCTGCGTACTTTCCGGAGACGTCAGCCGTCTCGATGTTCACGTCGGCAGGCGCTTCGCCCTTTACGCTGACAGTTTCCCCGACATAGTCCAGCTTCGACTCGGTGTTCTCAGAGTCTGCACTGTTCTCCGGGTTCGCGGTGTCCTCCGGGTTTGCGGTGTCCTCCGGGTTTGCGGTGTCCTCCGGGTTCGAGGTATTCTCCGGGTTCGTGATATTCTCCGGGTTCGCGGTGTTCTCCGGGTTCGCAGTGTTCTCTGTGCCCGTGGTGTTTTCTGTGGTCGTGATATTCTCCGTGGTCACAGTACTCTCCGGGTTCGCGGTGTTCTCGTTCTCCGACAGATTCTCAACCGCCTGTGCGACAGCGGCTGCTGCGCGGTCCGAAGCCTGCTGCGCGCGGTCCGCGGCAGTATAGGCGCGCTCGGCCTGTTCAACGGCATAGCTTGCCGAGGCATAGGCGCTGTTATATTCCTCCGCCAGATACTGCGCGTTCTCTCTGGCCCATTCAGCCTGTTCGGCTTTGCTTGCGGTTTCGGCTGCCGCTCTCTGAGCAAGCTCGATTGCGATCTCGGCCTCTGCCGCCGCGGCCTGTGTCTGCTCGTTCAGCGCGGCCAGCTCCTGCTCGTTTTCCTGATTCTGGGTCAGCATATCGTTCATCACGATCGGCGCATCGCCCGGTCTATCCTCGGACAGCTCCGACAAACGATCCTGCTCTTCCTGGATGGCTGCCATCTCGACCAGAAGGCGATTGAGCTCCTCCGCCTCTCTGATGGCATTCTGCACGGCCGCCGCCCTTTCCGCCGCACGATCGGCTTCCTCCGCCGCACGGTCGGCTTCTTCTGCCGCGCGGTCGGCTTCTTCTGCCGCTAGATCCGACTCCGCCTCCAGGCGCGCAAACTCCGCTTCCGCATCGTCGGCGGCATGGGCGGCGATCTCCACGGCGCGGGCAGCCCATCTGGCCTTGTCCGCAGCATGGAAAGCAGCGTCCGCAGCGCGGGCGGCTGCGTCGCGCGCCTGAGCAGCAGTCTGCTTGGCGCTGCGGAGCTGCTCCTGTGTCAGGCCGTCGGCGGCAAGGATCGCCCCTGTCCCGTCGGCCGCCGCTTCAGCTTCATCCGCAGTCTGTTCCGCTACGATCGCGTACTGCTCCGCAGCTTCTGCGCCGAGTCTGGCAGCAGCGGCAGGCGTGACAGTCTCCGGGCTTGTTTCCGCCGTGTCGGACTTGGAGCCCAGGGTTTCCCTGTCTCCATAAGTTTCAACCTGCTCAACAAGCTGATAAGGATCTGTCTCCTGCGCATAAGACGCGGGCACTCCGACAGCCACAACGGAAAAGCACTCCGCTGCGGCCAGAAAAGACGCAATGGCCCTGCGCATAGCAGTCCCCTGTGCGATTTCTTTCATTTTCATAAATCCTTTTATCATGGCGAAACCTCTTATCATTCTGCCGAACGCGCGGCGAATCATCAAAGTATAAATCTATTTTCTTTTGTAAATGTCTGGTAATATATTCCAGCTCTAAATTCTAAGCATAGAACTTTACATAACATTATATCACGTTCTTCCAGTTCTTTCAAGAGTTTCACCGTATAATAAATGTTTGAATAATTGTACTGTTCGACATTGTTCCGGGTTCTATCTTGTCAGAAAGCGTCGATTATGATATAATAACTTATATTTGTTTTTAGTCATTTTTCTCGCCCCCGGCGGGGCAACCGGAAAATATGACGTTTTACATCACCGCCGCGTCTGTGATGTAATCCCCACACTCCGATTGTCTGTTGGGAGGCTCTTGACAAAATGGACGAAACCTATTACCTGATTGATTTTGAGAATGTTGGTCCGAAAGGACTGGAAGGGGCGGGCAAGCTCACAACGGCCGACCAGGTCCACCTCTTTTCCACGTCCCAGGCCGCGAAGATCACCACGGCGACGCTCGCCAATTTCAACGCGACAAAGCTTCTGGTGCATGAGGTTCCGGCCGGAAGTCAGTCCGTAGACATGCACCTGGTTTCTTTTCTGGGCTATCTTCTGGGCAGCCGCAGCAGCGCGCCGCAGATCGTGATCGTCAGCAACGATTCCGACTATGACGATATTGTCAGCTTCTGGAAGGC
Source organism: Oscillospiraceae bacterium (assembly GCA_902786615.1). The sequence goes on along the minus strand of CADADE010000007.1, from coordinate 33,279 downwards.
GGAGAAGGGCGTTGTGATTCAGCGCCGGGACAAGCTCGTGGCAGAGGAGGCAAAGCCCGCCCCGGCGAAGAGCGCGGGTGCCGCGAAAACCACCTCCGTGAAAAAGGCCGCGCCCTCCGCAAAGCCGCAGGCGGACGCCCCGGAAAAGGTTGCCGGAAAGGCAAAGAAAAGTGCAAAAGCCAGGAGCGCGGAGCAGCAGGATGACAAAACCATGCTCAATAATGCCGTTCTCAAAACACTCAGCAATGCTAAATACGACAATGAGACCGTCAGCTTCGCAGCGTCTCTTGTAACAAAAAACTTTACGGAAAAGGGCGGCAAGCAGATCATCTACCGCACCATCATCAGCCGCTTCGGGCAGGAGCAGGGTCTTGCCATCTACCGGCATATCCAAAAGCTTCTGTGAGCGATCGTATATAAAAGAATTCATCCCTGTTCGCAGGCATTGCGAACAGGGATGAACTTTTTATGATTGATTCTTTTTCCGAAGGTGACTGATGAGCGTGATCGCGCCTGCGCCGCCCAGTATTGGTGCCAGGGCATAGAGGGCGTATACGCCCAGCATGTTTTTCTCCGTGAGCACAAGGGGAAGCTCGGTACTCAGGTCGTATTCATCCGTCGCCTTGACGGTGAATTCCGCCTTTTTCAGGCCCTTGCAGTCCACCTTGAGGGTGTTGTTCTCGATCACGGCCTTGCCGCCGAAATCATCGGAGAGCGTGTATCGCAGCGCTGTCCCCTTCGGCTCGCGGAAGATGCTGTTCAGGTCGATCTCCAGCGTGCCTTCCTGGAAGGGACCGGTCTTGATCGTTTCGGAGATTTCGCCTCTCAATGCCTGAGGGCCGGGCACCTTGAGATCGAAGGGCAGCTCGGCCCGGACGCCGAAGATATCCGTAGCCGAAAGGCTGAACTGCGCTTCTCTCAGCTCATGCAGATCCATTTCCAGCGCCGTGTCGGAAATCCGGATCTGACCGCCGTAATCATCCGACAGCTCATACCGGAGGGGAGTGTCTTTGGGGTCACGGAAGAGCTCGCCCAGCTCCACGTTCCAGCTGTGATCGCCGAAGCTGCCGACACTCAGCATATTGGTGACGCTGTCCGCGGCGGCGACATGGGGAACCCTCAAATCAAAATAGACATTGGCGCTCTGACCCATGAGATCCGAGGCCGTCAGCACAAAGGATGCCGCGTCCAGATCGCCGAAGCGGGCCCGCAGCTTGCCGTCTTCCAGCGTCAGTCTGCCGTCATAATCCTCCGAGAGGGTATAGCGGATACCGCTGGCGTCTGCGACGCCGAAAAGCTCACCGATCTCAAGCTCCCAGCAGTCTCCGACAAAGCTGCCGAATTGCAGGATGTCTGTGATATTGTTGATCTTTGCCACCAGCGGCCAGGGCTCCACGCTGAGCTCCAGATTGCCGGAGCGCACCTTGAAGCCGCCGAGTCCGGCCTGCGCGGAAACGGAATAATCCCCGCCCCTGAGAAAGCTGATTTCGCAGGTGTACGCGCCGTCGGACGGCGTCATGGCATACTCGCGCACATCGCCGGTGGCGAGATTTTCCACAGAAAGCACGGCGTTCATGCTCTCAAGATCTTCCCTGGTGACATGCTCCACGCCCGGATCTGTGATCGCCGCCGTGAAGACGTAGGGGGAATAGGCCCTGTAGACGCCGGATTCCTTTTCGCCGTCAATGGAAATGGTCATGGACGCGTTATAGACCATCGTGACGTCCACCCAGTCCTCAGGCTCGCCCGTCAGATTGACGCGCCACTCCCCCACCGCGGGATTCGGGATTTTCACAAGGATATAGCGCGAGCTCACCAGCTCATGTCCGGTATAGTCGTAAACGCTTCCGTCAGGCGCGGTGATCTCAAGCCCCACAAGCGCGTTGAGCATATCGTCGCCGGGTGCGGTCTCATGCTCCACGACCACGTTGACCTCCTCCACGCCGAAGCTCGGCACCGTGAAGAAGAACTCTGCCTTCCCCTGATCGGAAAAGGCGACCCGCTGCGCGCCGGTATAGACCGTATTATTGATTATGGAATAGAAGCCCCGGAAGGCCGCAGCCAGATCCTCGGGTCTCGAGACCTCGTCAAAGACGCCGTGCGTCCCCTGGGTATATTTTTCAAACTCTGCTCTGCCGTTTCCGTCCTTGCGGTCCACATTCAGAAGGATACCGCTGATGGTGATACCCTCTTCCCGTGCCCTTTTCAAAGCTTCCTCGGCAGTTTTCCATGACTCGCGCTTCCTTTCTATCGCATCGCCTCTGGTAAAGTCTGTTTTGCCGTCGGTCAGCAGCAGGATCATGCAGGGCAGGCCGTTTTCCTCATACATCCCTGTGAGCATTTCTGTCGCCCGCAGGACAGCGCCGCCGATATCCGTGTCATAGGAGGGGGAAAAGGCCTCCAATTCCCGGATCAGCGCTTTTTTCTCTTCCATGCTGTTCATCGGCTGCGGTTCGGCTTCATAGCGGATCTTTTCATCAAAGACCACAGCGCCCACATTGTTGCCGCGCTCTGTCAGCAGTCCAAGGAAGAGGCGCATCGCATCGAAGCGAAGCCCGTCGGGGTCGGTTCCGCCCTCCTTGGTTTTGAGGCTGCCGCTCTTGTCGATCACCAGCACCACATTGAAGCGGTTGACCTCCGTGCTCGTCTCCTCCGCCGCGGCAAGGCCGGGCAGCCCCATCGCCAGAGACAGCGACAGGATGAGCGCAAGAAGGGCTGCGATCCATTTTCTCTCTTGTGTCATCGTTTTCTCTTCGCCCCCTGTTCCGGTACTCACGGGCTGCAGCGGCTGCACGGGCTATAGCCGCGGATGATCGCCTCGTCCCGCGTGCCGGTAAAGAACTCTTTGTTCATGTTATAGATATCATCCACGTAAGGACAGGTCGTCGCGTGGAAGGTAAAGGTCTTGTTGTCAAAGACATAGGTGGTGCCTGGCGGAATGTCCTGGTGCTCCTTGCCCAGGTTTTCCAGGGAGTCCAGGGAAATGAGCGGTCTGCGCGTAACGGCAGGGGGCGGCGTCCCGTCTGCCGAGGCGGGGCCGGACGCCGCCTGCGCGGCTTCTTCCGCCGCCGCAGCCGCCGCAGCGGCCTGGGCAGGACTTATGTAGCTGGGGTCCCGCTCGCTTTCGCCGGTGGCGTAGTCGATGATCACGCCCGGCTGCACGTTATAGGCAAAGACATTGAAGGAGACGGTTTTGCCCGAGTCCTCAACCGAAATCGCCTCCAGCTGCACGCCCTTTGCCAGCAGGTTGGCCCCTTCAAAGACGGGCGTGACGCGGTAGAGCACATGGTTTGAGGTGCGCAGCAGATAATCGGCGATCTTCTCTTCATACGGCTGCAGGCCTCTGGCGTTCAGGGCGCGGGTGCCGGTGAGAAAATTCCGCCCGTCGTCATTCTTCCCGCCCAGATCGTAGGAGAGGAGGTGGCAGCGACTGTACAGGTAATATCCGTCGATCACGTCATCGTAGCGCGCCTCCACCCAGCCGGTGGGAAGGGCGCCGGCAATCTCGCCGCGAAGCGCGGTCGGCAGGGCTTTTCGGCTGAGGCAGGCCATGACCGGACCGCAGCGGCCAAACTCGTCCAGCTCGCTGTAGGAAATATAGTCCTGCGTGGTCATCTCCTCGGGCGTAAAGCCCGGCACATTGTGGTTGAGCTCCACCACCGCTTCCCCGCTGTAGGGCGGGATCTCCGGCAGCGCCGCCCAGGCGGCGGACGGGAGCAGGAGCGCGAACGCCAGAATCAGAAGCATCATATATTTTTTCATAGGGGCGTCGGGCGCGGGCCCGACTGTTCACCTCGTTTCCAATACGGCAGGGCCGGGAATTGATCTTTCGTCTATATTATAATCCACCGTTGACTGTTATTCAACGCTTTTCTCTCACAGAAGGCGGGTGCCCATGTAGACGATCAGCGGCAGGGTGAGGGCAAAGAACATGGTGGACATGAGCACGCTGTGCGCGGCAAGCTCCGGCTCCATATCGTTCTGGATGGCGTAGATCGTCGTCAGCGTGGCGCAGGGGCAGGCCAGCAGCACCAGCAGGCACAGGCGATCGGCGGACTGCAGGGGGATCAGCCGGAGCAGCAGCAGGATGGCAAAGGGGATCAGCAGGTTTCGCACCAGCGTGATGACATAGGCGCGGCGCTCTTTCAGGATGCTGACAAGGCTGTTTTCCGACATCATCACGCCCACGATAATGAGCGACAGCGGCGACACGATGGCGCCCGTATTGGCAACCACGGTTTCCACCGGGGAGGGGAAGCGAAGCGAGAAAGCCAGCATCACAAGCAGGATCGCCGTGGAGACGGTGGGCGGGGTAATGAGATTTCGGATGTTGAACTTTTTGGATGTAAACATGGAATACTGCCAGGTAAAAAACAGGATATTGAAGGCCACCAGCGCCACCGCGTTATACAGGACGGCGATCTCCCCGAAGAGAGCGCGGCAGAGGGGCAGGCCGAGGAAGGTGCAGTTCGGGTATGTTACGAGCGAGGCCGTGGTCACTTTTACGGAACGAGGCGTATGAAGCGCGGTCTGCACAGCCAGCGCGCCCGCCGTGGTCAGCGCGTACAGCAGCAGGATCAGCAGCACCAGGAGCCCCAGCGAGGCGATCTCCCGGCGGCTGACACTCTGGCTGGCGGCGGTAAGCACCGTGAAGGGCAGGATCAGGTCGCTGCAGATGCGCGTGAGGTACTTGCGCTGCTCGGGATTGACGAGCCCGCACTTCCCTGCGGCAAAGCCGATCGCCACATACAGCAGGATCACCAGGATCTGATTGAAAACGATATCCATTGACGGCATAGAAGACCCCTCCCATGCGCGCTGCCTGTCCCGAGCAGCAGCGCCGCCCTGTTATTATAGCGAAAGAGACGTTTTTTGGCAAGATTTGATTCGACCCCTGTCCCGGGTTTGGGACAGGGGCCTTTTGCCGTATTCAGTCTTCGGTCATTTCCGCCACGATAGCAGCGAGATTTACTTCTCCGAGCTTGCCGACCATCTCAGGGTGCTTTGCTTTGTAAGCCCAGATGAGTTTTTTCAGCATGGTCTGCTGAACGATCTCCCCGTCGCCGGTCAGGACGCCGAAGAGCTCCCTGTTGTTCATTTCCTTCAATGCCTTTTTCATGATGCATCCCCTTCTTTTTTCATAAGCAGGATATCTTGACTGGCTTATTATAATCGTCTCATACCGAGTGTTCAAGTATTTTTTACAGGGCGCGCCGGCACGGTTCAAACAGTTCCAGGCAGACGCTTACAGAATCGGCGTCATAAGGAGCAGCAGCGTCTCCGCTCGCCGCCCTGTATCGGTCAGCAGTCAGGCGCCTTTGATCCACTTGTTGTAGATCTTGTCGATAATTACGCCTATCGCGTTGTCGCCGGAGACGTTGCAGGCCGTGCCGAAGGAGTCCTGCGTGATGTAGAGGGCGACCATGATGGCGCAGATCGGGCCGTTGGGATCGCCGGCTTCCTTGCCGAAGATCATGCTCAGGAAAGGCAGAGCGGTCATGATAGCGCCGCCGGGGGCGCCGGGAGAAGCGACCATAGCCACGCCCAGGGTCATGATGAAGGGAATCAGCGTGTTGAGGGCGATGGGGAGCCGGTTCATCAGGCACACGGCGGTGGCGCAGGCGGTAATGGTAATCATGGAGCCGCACATGTGGATATTGGCGCAGAGCGGAACGACGAAGTTGCGGATCTCCTCGCACACGCCGTCGGCCTCAGCGCATTTGAGGTTGACGGGGATGGTAGCGGCGGAGGACTGGGTGCCCAGAGCCGCAGTATAGCCGGGGATCTGGTTTTTGAGAAGAACAAAGGGATTCTTGCCGCTGATCGCGCCTGCCGCAAGAAACTGGAAAAAGATAAACAAAAGGTGCAGGATGATGACGGTCAGAAACACCTTCCACAGGATGCCAAGGATGGTGAAGGTCTTTCCGGAGCGGGTCATATCCACAAAGGTGCCGCAGATGAACAGGGGCAGCAGGGGGACAATGGCCTTGTTGAGAACGGTGTCGACGATCCCGCTGAAGTCCTTCATGGTGTTGTAGAGGGACATGCCGATGGTCTTTCCCTTCAGGACCGAGAGGCACAGGCCCAGCATGAAGGCCAGCACGACGGCGGAGAGGGTATCCAGCACGGGCGGGATGTTGAGGGAGAAGTAGCTCTCCACGCTGTTTTCGGCGGTGGCGGCGATCTTTTCAAGGGCTTCGGCGTTCATAAAGCTGGGGAAAAGATTTCTCGAGACGAGGAAAGAGACGGTGCCGCCGAGCAGGGTGGAAAAATAGGAAAGGGCTACGGTAATCAGCAAAAGCTTTCCGGCCCCCTGGCTCAGGTCGGCAATGCCCATGGTGACGAAGGCCAGGATCAAAAGCGGAATGACGAATTTGAGAAAGGTTCCGAAAAAGTTCGACGCGGTCACGACGGTCCGGCAGAACCACAGCGGGGCGTACCGGCCGATCAGGATACCGAGGATGATGGCGATGATGAGCTTTGGCACAAGGCCGATTTTCAAGTTTTTCATCTTTCTCTCCTATTCGTTTTAATTTTGTCATCCCAGCGCGGAATAGACGGCGATGCCGCCGATGATCAGGGCCAGCGCCGCGAGCTTATACCGATCAATTTTTTCATGAAAGATCGTGACGCCGAAGATGGTGACATAGAGATAGCCTGTCGCCTCCAGGATCGGCCCCATGGAAAGGGGCACCACCTTATAGGCATAGATGCTCAGGAAGGTTGCGCCGAAAAAGATCGCGTAGGCCGTGATCACCGGGAGATTCAGGTATTCCTCCACGACGGAGTTATACTTTTTCTGCGCCGCTTTTTTCAGCAGCACCTGCGCGACGGAACTGATGAACACGCCCAGAAGCATGATGGACGCATAGAGGACAAGCTGACGATTCATTCCTTCGCCGCCTTTCCGTCGGCCCAGCCATAGAGGGCCACGCCCGCCAGCACCATCAGCGCGCCGACGATTTTTCCGGGGGTCAGCTGCTCACGGAAGATCAGCACGCCCCAGACGCAGCCCCAGACCACCGTGACGGCCTTGTTCGCGTAGGCCACCGAGAGGGGCATGCGCTTGATGAACTGCTGCCAGCCGATGGCGTAAACGCCGAGGATCAGAATTTCGATTCCGTAGAGGGCGATAAAGGCCGGGGACAGGAAGGGCTTTCCGGCGGCAAGCTTTGAGACGACGCCGCTCACGGAATAGAACATCAGAAAAAGATGCAGGGCGATATAGAGCTTTGTGCTTTGTTTCATGGTAATCACCAAATCAGGCGGCGGCCCGCTTGCGGCGCCGCGCATCCACAGGAATCCATACCAGCGTGGTCAGCAAAGCGGCGGCGGAGAGGCCGATGCCGGCTTTCATTCCCGTGGGGAAGAACTTCATTTCATAGCTGTGGGTGCCCTCAGGAGCGTCCACCGCCATGAACACGCCGAGCACCTTGCTGATGTCGGCCTCCTTGCCGTCGATGAAGCATGTCCAGCCCTCGTCAAAGGGAATGGTGAACATCAGCTTCTGCCCCGCCTCGGCGGTAAACGTACCGCGCAGGTGGCTGTCCTTCACCTTCTCGATGGTGCAGGGGCGCTCTTTGACAATGGTCGCCAGCTCATGCAGGGCGTCGTTGTCGGCATAGGCCGCGCGGAAGCGGCCTGCGATTTCCTCGAAGCCGACTCGGTTTACATAATCTGTTGCAACCGGGATATATCCGGTCACAGTGTCGCCCTTGTGATAGGTACCGAGATATTCAAGAACCGGAACCGGGGAGCCCTGAACCTCCGTCATGGAAGCTTTGTTATATGTATATACCGGCCCATCCCGTTTTGCCGTCCAGCTATACTCGATAAAAGCGGAATACTCGGGACTCAGGGTCTTATCAGCGGCTCTCTTTTCACTGGCCTTGTTTGCTGAGACCGGGTCTTTTTTGGCAGCTTCGGCCTCGGCGTCATACTTCTCGGTAAGTTTTCTTGCGTTATCCGCGTTGATTTCCAGACCGTCGAAAAGATTGGTCGCACGGAATGAAATGTCATTTTCTTCGACAAAAACCGGAACGTCCTGCCCACTGATTGCAATCCATGTGCGGTTCAGGTTATCGAAGGTGTCAGCAAAGCTCGTTTCCACATTTTCAATCTCCAAATCGGACAAAAAAGCAACGTTCAAAGCATCTGCGTTATAATATGCGTCGTATATTTCCTGATCCTGAAACAGTTCGGACTGATTCAGATTAGTCATATTTATATATTTTTTTTCATCACTCAGGTCTTCCTGAGCAATGATGTATTTTAGGCCGAGCAACGTATCCGTTGCAGTTAGAACACCTTCCTGATAATAATTCCGCATATCATACCAGTGAATTCCGAGTTTATTTAATTCTGTGCGCACGAAGTTTCGTTCAACCGAGCCGCCATGTCCCGCGCCATTGTAGCCGTAAAACATCGGATCATTACCACAGTTGCCGGAGCGCTGTTTATTAATTTCCATGCGGTAGAAATCTGCATCAGCAACCTGAATATTATTTGTAAGCGGTTCAACCATATCAACGACGCTCTGATATTCGGGGACATCTTTAGACCAACCGTTATTCTTAATCAGATTGTCCGTTGAAATCAGATAATTCAGCATAAGCTGAAACGAAACGATGAACAAGATAAGGATTTCAAATATTTTCTTAGGATTTTTATCGGGGTTTTGACGGTGAATGCAAAATGCGCCATACATTAACAGAAGTAATGCATAATCAAGCACCACTTCTCCCCCTTGGACGAATCCGTAATGTTTAGAGAAAATCAACAATGTTGCCACCAGCATAATTGCGCCGCACTTTTTGCAGTCGGTAAGGCTGATTCTGTCAAGATACTGCCATTCCTCCGCCGCAATCAATAGCAGGAGGCAGGAAAAAATATAAGAATAACGGAAATTAAACCAGTTTGTTGTTGTGCCGCCATGCATAAGCATGTCAAATGCAATAATATAGTAACTGAGTAAATAAAAACCAAGGGCAAGGCCCACGGCTGTTTTTTTGCGACGGCTGATTTCTTTATTCAAGAAAAATAGTACCACAAAGGCGATGGGAAGAATACCAACATAAATATTGGGTCTCCCGTTAATCAATTCATCTGCGTTGTTGGCTCCGGTGAAAAGCTTGGCCCCGATTTCCAATAGTGGAAATCGTTCTGCAAAAGAAAAGTCTGTAATATCCGTCTGTTCAAGCCGCCCCCCTCTGATTCCCAGAAGAGCCGGTAACCAAATTAATGCAGCCAGAAGACCGCCGATAATCGAGGATAGTGCATAACGCAAAAACAGAGTTTGTTTTTTTCCCGTCAGTTCACTTTTGTGCAGCCAAAGATATAGAAAAAACAGCAGGACAGAAGCCGCGCAAATCATAAAACCCATGTAGTAGCTAGTAGCAATCGCATATGTTAGGGAGAGAATGTATAGCAGGGGGCTTTTTCCCTGCAAAAGTCTGCGAAGTCCAAGCACAACAAGGGGAAACACATGTACTGCGGTAAAAAAAATGACTTGAAACACGTTTGCAACGAGAAAACCGTTAAGTGCGTAGGCTGTGGAGAAGATCAGATTGCTGCGCCTGTGCCCATAAATATCTGCCAGCAGCAGATACATGCTAAATCCGCACAGGCAAAAATTCAGAGCAGAAACAAGCGTATAAACCGCAGGATAATCTCTGATTGGGAATAGGGCAAAAAGAACGAAAAAGGGATTGAGCATGGTAATCCCCATGTGTGGCATCATGTTCCCGCCAAGACCCTTTTCAAACGAATATGTAAAGCCTTCCAGCCCTTTTGCCATACGTCCCAAGTATGAGACGTAGTTGATATACAGTCCGTTGGCGTCCGCAATAAACAATGTCTTGTCCCCGAAGGGAGTCACATGCAGCCCCGCGAGAGCAACAATAATAATGAATGCGGGGATACAACAGGACAGAAGAATATAAAGAGCCGATTTCTGCTCTGCTTGGAGGGTTCCTTGTTTGTTATGCTGAAACAGTTTCATGGTCTGAGCCTCCCCTGGCCGGATGATACATATTATAATGAATTTCATAAAAAGAGCGCCGCCTTGCATGCTCAGGCGACGCCCTCTCTGCGAGAATTCGCTGTATGCGGCAGGATCTTCCCGGGCATCCTCCGCATAGAGTAAATGTTTTGTTTAAATTCGGTTTGACTTAGCCGATCGAAGGCTGAATATCACCGGACGCATTCGAGGAAACACCAACGGTCCATGTAGCAGGCTTAACCTTTGCAGCAATCTCGATTCCTGCGCCCTGAATACCGTCGGCAATCTTGATGGAAGTAGCGCCGCCAGCGCACTGCCAGTTGTCCTGGGTCTGCTGCGCGTTAACGGTTACAGTGGGAACAGCGCCGGAGCCGTCCCAAGTGAGGATGCTGGTCATGACCTGAGCATAAGCGGAACGGACGTTCGCCTGGTCGGTGGACTCGCGGGACTTCTCGAGCTGGGAGGTAAAGACGGGGATAGCGATGGCAACGAGAACAGCAATGATCGCAACAACGATCAGCAGCTCAGCCAGGGTAAAGCCCTTGTTGTTCTTCTTCATATTATGTTTCTCCTTCAAATCGATTTTTGGTCTTCGGCCTTCCGGGAAAGACCGGAGCTCTCTTTATTTTCAAACCGCCCGGGTGCGGTTTGGAAAACATACTTTAGCTCCCTCAACGAGGGAGGTAAACTCTCAGGGGGCTGCAAAACGCGCATATCTTTACGGCTATTATTATGCCACAAATGGAAGAATGATGCAAGAGGGAAGTTGCTGAATTTTTCTTAACCTTACATGGCGGCGTACATGCCGAACATGGCCATGTAGATGGCGACGACGATGAAGCCCGCAATGCCCGCAAGGCCGACCAGCAGGGTCGGTTCAAGCTTGGCAAGGGCGTCGGCGATCGCCTGGTCCAGCTCCGCGTCATAGTACTTGGCGATGGTGTGGAGCGTGTGCTCCATTTCGCCTGTCTCCTCGCCCACGGAAACCATGTCCACCAGGATGTCGGGCATGTAATTTGCCTCGCGCATGCTGGCGCCGAGGGCGCGGCCCTCCTCCAGCTTGACGGCAAGCTTGCCCGTCTCGGTGCTCATGAAGTAGTTCGACATGGTCTTGGCGGTGATGGTGATGGCGCGGGTCATGGGCAGGCCGGAGGCCAGCATCGTGGCCATGGTGTTGGCAAACTCGCTGGCGGCGTTGAGGATCTGGATATTGCCGAGTACGGGCACCTTGAGCGACCACTTGGCAAGGTTCATGCGCCCGTCCTCCGTATTGCTGTAAAGCTTGTAGGCGATGAAAAACACAATGATGACCGCGAGCATCGGCATCCACCATTTGACGAAGAAATTGGAAATGGCAATCAGCATGCGCGTGGGCAGCGGCAGCTCCGCGTCGTAGCTGTCGAAGATGGCGATAAAGGTCGGCACGACCTTCACCATCAGCACGACCACGACTGCCACGGCGATAAACAGCACGAAGACCGGGTAGGCCAGAGCAGACTTCACCTTCGCCGCCATTTTGGCCTGCTTGTCAAAATGCTCGTGCACGGTCTGGAAGGCCTTGTCCAGGTTGCCGCTCTGTTCGCCGGCGGCGATGGTCTCCACGAAGGTGGGGGGCAGAAGCTTCTCGCCGCGCTCGGCAAAGCTGGACGAGATGGAACGGCCCGCCTCCACATCCTCCGCCACATGCGTCAGCATTCGCTTGAGCGGCTTGTCCGTGGTCTTCTGGGCAATGAGCTGCACCGTGCGGCCGATGGGAATGCCCGCGCCGAGGATAATGGCAAACTGGCTGCACATGACGATGAACGCCTTGTTGTTGAGCTTGTTGCCGCCGATCTCCATGTTGAGGAAGCCTTCGCCCTCCCCCTTCGTCGGGGTCAGCTTGATGATGACGCTGTGGTTCTGCTTGATGCGGTCCACCGCGTCCATCTCGTTGAAGGCGTCGATCACGCCGTTCACCTTCTGTCCGCTGTTGGACAGGGCCGTGTATTTATAGGTTACCAAATGCTGTCACTTCCTTTCGGGGACTCCCCCTGTGCGCATCAAATGGCGTTCTTTTTGACAAATTCTCTGTCGTGGGCGTACTGCATGGCGGTCTCGCGGGTGATCTGGCCGCTGCGCACCAGACGGATCAGGTGCTGATCCATGGTCTGCCCGCCGATGGCGGAGCTCGTGGCGACGGCGTTTGCGATCTGCGGCGTGTTGCCCGCGCGGATCAGGTTGCGGATGGCGTCCGTGACGATCATCAGCTCGCACGCGAGCACGCGCCCGCCGCCCTTCTTGGGGACAAGCTGCTGCGTCAGCACCGCCTGGAGGCACATGGAAAGCTGCAGGCGGATCTGGGTCTGCATCGCCTCGGGGAAGACCTGCACAATGCGGTCCACCGCGTCGGAGGCGCTGCCGGTATGCAGGGTGCCGAAGACAAGGTGGCCGGTCTCGGCGGCGGTGATGGCCGTTTCGATGGTGTCCTTGTCGCGCATTTCGCCGATGAGAATCACGTTCGGGTCCTCGCGCAGGCTGGCGCGCAGGCCCTCCGAAAAGCTCTTGGTGTCCTTGCCCACCTCGCGCTGGTTGATCGCGCACAGATCCGGCTTGTACATGTATTCCACGGGGTCCTCGAGCGTCACGATGTGCGCCTTGCGGTGGTGGTTTACATAATCGATCATCGCCGCGAGGCTCGTCGATTTACCGGAGCCGGTTTCGCCGGTGACAAGGACGATGCCCTTGTGCTGATTGGGCAGCTCCAGCGCGGCGGGCGGCAGCCCCAGCTTGGTCAGGTCGGGGATCTCCTCGCGCAGCAGACGCAGCGCCACGGACGGCACCCCCTGCTGCTTGAACACGTGGATACGGCAGCGGTTGCCCGCATAGGTGGCGGCGGCGTCCAGCTCGCCGTCCCTCATGAGCTGCTTGAAGGCCTCGTCCGAGCCCGCCAGGTCGCGGGCCAGACGCAGGCACTCCTTCTCGTCGAGCACCTCGTCGCACATGTTTTCGATCTGGCCGTCCTTGCGGTATTTCGGCGGCAGACCGCAGATGATATGAATGTCGGACGCGCCGTCCTGTCTGGCCTGCGCGACCAGCCCTTCAATTGTGATCATAGGGGCAACTCCTTTTTGCATATTTCTGAATAACTATGGAAGTCCGGATTCGATTCATCATGGACGAATCCGCTAATTCATGTTCGCCGAACGGCGGGCATTTTTACTGCCTGCTCCGCTCAGTCTTCCTCGCTCACCACGCGCAGCAGCTCGCCCGTGGTGGTGACGCCCTCGCGCACAAGGCGCATGGCGTTGTCGCGCAGGGAGACAAAGCCGTTCTCCGGCTTCTTGAGCTCCTGCTCGATTTCGCCGCGGCTCGCGCCGTCGGCGATCATGCGGCGCACGCGGGAGTTGATGACCAGCATCTCGAACACGGCGATACGACCGCGAAAGCCCGTGTCAAAGCAGCTCGGGCAGCCCGCGCCGCGGTAGAACACCAGCCCCTCCTGCGGGGGAAGGCCCAGCTCTACCAGCTCATCGTCGTCCGGGGTGTAGGCCGTGCGGCACTTCGGGCAGATGCGGCGCACCAGACGCTGGGAGATAACACCGCGCAGGGCGCTTGCGACCAGGTACGGCTCCACGCCGATATCCTCCAGACGCTCGATGGTACCGACGGCGTCGTTCGTGTGGATGGTGGAAATCACGACGTGGCCGGTGATGGCGGAGCGCATGGCAATCTCCGCCGTCTCGCCGTCACGAATCTCGCCGAGGCCGATGATATCCGGGTCCTGACGCAGGATCGCGCGCAGGCCGCTGGCAAAGGTCATGCCGGTTTTCTCGTTGATTGGAACCTGGTTCACGCCGTCAATGTTGTATTCGACAGGGTCCTCCAGCGTGACCATGTTGACCTCGGGCTTGTTGAGCTCGCCGATCATGGCGTACATGGTGGTGGACTTGCCGCTGCCGGTGGGGCCCACGATCAGAAGCACGCCGCTGCGGCACTTGATCATCTTTTCAAAGGTCTCCATATCGTGCCCGGTCAGGCCGATATTGTCCTTGTTGAGATTGCCGCCGGATTTGTCCAGCAGACGGGCCACGATCTTCTCGCCGTAGACCGTCGGCAGCGTGGAGATACGAAGGTCAATGTCCTTGTCCTTCATGCGCACGTTGAAGCGGCCGTCCTGCGGGATGCGGCGCTCGGAAATGTCCAGGCCGCTCATGATCTTGATACGGGAAATGACGGAGCTCTGCAGATCCTTCGGCACAGTGAGGATCATGCGCATCAGACCGTCGATACGCATGCGCACCACCATCTCGGCCTCGCGCGGCTCCAGGTGGATATCGCTGGCGCGCTCATTGATGGCGCGCTCAATAATGGAGTTAACGAGGCGGATGGTCGGGGCGTTGTTGACCGAATCGTCGATCTGGTTTGCGGTAAAGGAGTTGTCCGTCGTCTGGGTGTCGTTCCCCTGTCCGGCGGCCGCCTCACGCTTCATCTCCTCGATGGCGCGGGCCGCGCCCTCGTTGCCGTAGAGCACCTGGATCGCGCGCTCCACAGCGGCGCTGTGGGCCACCATGGGCACCACCTTCTTGCGCACGGCCTTGCGTACCTCTTCGATCGCGTAGAAGTTGAGCGGGTCGGACATGGCGAGGTAAAGCTCGTCCTTCTTCACGCGCACCGGCACGACAGAATACTGCTTGGCTATGTTCTTCGGCACGACCGAGGCAAGCTCCGTCGGGATATTGACCTTGCTGAGATCGATGTACTCAATACCAAGCTGCATCTGCAGCGCTTCGATCAGCTGATCCTCCGTGATGATGCCGTTTGCGATCAGCACCTCGCCCAGACGGCCCTTCTGCGTTTTCTGAAGGGCAAGTCCGCGTTCCAGCTCCTCCTGTGAAATCGTGCCCGCCGCGAGCAGCAGCTCGCCCAGACGCCGATAAAAGGCCATAGTACATCCTCCCCTGCACATAAGTTACAATTTGGTAACTGTCATTATAGCATTATCGCATGCTATTTGCAAGATTTTCCTCAAGGTTTTTTATGAAATTCTATAGTATTATTTGAGTCGGATTTCCATTTTGCCTGTGTTTAGGCAAAGCCGCATAATTCGGCAAGAGCCGATTCCGAGAAAAATCAGGGCGCGATTTCTCCGAAAGATGCCGAAAGCGGATTGTGCGGTGTTGCCTATATGCTGAAATGCAATTCCTCAATTGACTTTTAAGCCTTTTCCCTGCATAATAGGTGCCAAAACGGGAGGTGCGTAAAATGCGCTCGATACGCGGAAAATTTCTCCAATTGAATCTGACGAGTATCCTCCTGTGCGTCATCCTGATCGGCGGTCTCGGTCTGTGGAGCATTTTGCTCATCCAGCGCGATACCTCCCAGCGGATTCTGAACCTGAGCTGCCGGGTGGAGGGGCAGAAGCTGAACGATACCATTGACAGCATCCAGTCCTCCGTGAACCTGTTTTGCGAAATGATCGAGGGGCAGGTCTCCTCTGTGGACGCGCTGCAGGACCGGCGCTTTACCGATGAGCTCTGTCGGCAGGCCGAAAAGAGCATGGGCGAGATCGCGCAGATCACACACGGCGTCTGCGCCTATTATTTCAGGACAGCGCGCGAGATCACGGATCGCAACGACGGTTTCTTTTACAGCAAGCGGCCCGGTCGCGGTTTCTTCGTCAAGGAGCCGCTCACGGATCTCTCGCTCTTCGATCCCGCGGATACTGAGCATGTCGGCTGGTATTATGAGCCGCAGGCTGCCGGACACTCGCTCTGGATGGCGCCCTATCTCAACCGGAATCTCAATATCTATATGGTATCCTATGTGGTCCCCTTCTTCCGGGACGGAGTCTTCTGGGGCATCGCGGGCATGGACATCGACTTTGATGTGGTCATCTCCAATGTGCGCTCCATCCGCGCCTATGACAGCGGCTATGCGTTTCTCTGCAGCGACAGCGGGGAGATCTACTGCCACCCGGAGCTCAAGATCGGCAGCAATCTGCTTGCGTACTGTCCGGAGCTCGCTCCTCTGCCGGACGCCTTCCGTTGGGAAACCGCCTCGGAGGCGCACCCCTGCTTTCAGTATCACTACAACGGCGTCGGCAAGACGCTGAGTTTCTTCCGGCTCAACAACGGCATGGAGCTGCTGCTCACCGCCAGCAACAGCGAGATCAAAGCCCCCATGGTCTCTCTTTTCCGCGTAATGATCGTGGTTGCGCTGTTTCTGTGCGCGGCGGCCGTGCTGGTCATCATCCCCGTGTCCGACCGTATCACGCGCCCGCTGGAGCAGCTTACGCAGGCCGCGCGGAAAATTGCCCTGGGGGACATGGATGTGCAGCTGCCCAAGCCCACCAACGACGAGGTGGGCAGCCTGACGCGCTCCTTTGAGGTGACGGTCAGCAGCCTGCGCCAGTACCTGGACAACATGCGGGACATGGCCTTTACCGATCCCCTCACCCATGTGAAAAACAAAACGGCGTATAACCACAGCATGCTCAAGCTGCAGGAGGAGCTGGAATGGGGCAGGGCCGCGTTCGGCATTGTCATGTTCGATCTCAACGATCTCAAGCACATCAACGACCGCTACGGGCATGAGCGCGGAGACGAATATATCGTCAACTGCTGCCGCCTGATCTGCCAGGTTTTCAAGCACAGCCCCATTTTCCGCATCGGTGGAGACGAGTTTGTCGCCCTGCTCAGGGGAGAAGATCTCGAACGCCGGGAGGAGTTGGTCGCGCAGCTGAACAAGGAGATCGACAAAACGCGCTCCAACCAAAACGCCTGGGAGCGCCTGCTCATCGCCAAGGGCGTCGCCGTGCGCAGCGCCGGAGACGCGACGCCGGACGCCGTCTTTATCCGTGCCGACAAGGCTATGTATGCCGACAAACGCCGCATGAAGGACGCGGATGCCTGAGCCCGATCAAAAAGCCGTTCCCTTTCGGAACGGCTTTTTGTTTACATAATTTTGAACTCATGCTTTGGGATCGGGGCCAAACTCGTTGTCACCGCGCGTACCCTCCTGGCAGAACCAGACGATCAGGATGATTGTGCCGACAATGGGGATGAGGCCGATGAAGTACCAGGCGCCCTTCTTGCCGATGTCATGCAGGCGGCGCCAGGAAACCGCGAGAGTGGGGACAAGGACCGCCAGGCCGAAAACAATGGTCAGGATATTGAAAATCGTGCTGTCCGTACGGGTATAAAGGAGGTTGAGAATCATGCTGACGGCGCTGGTGAAGAGCGTGAAGCTCCAGTATTCGGTGCGTCTTGCGCGGCCGTTGAAGTCTGCGTACTTCTGCGTCACGCAGCCAAGGGCATACTGAACCATTTCATCAAAATTCATTGCATTCATCTTCTTTCTTTTTATTTGCGTTTTCAGTATAACGCCTGTTCCGGTCGGATTCAAGCGTTTTAAAAAAGGTTCATGGAAATTAAGATTTTTCTTCCGGCTGCATTGACGAAAAAACGCGGCGCCGAAGCACCGCGTTTTTCATGTATCCTTATTCCTCAGCGGTGAAATCGTCCTTGCCGACGCCGCAGAGCTCGCAGGTGAAATCGTCGGGCAGGTCTTCCCACTTGGTGCCCTGTTCGTCCTCATCATAGACCCAGCCGCATACATTGCATACGTATTTCATTGGTGTATTCTCCTTTCATTTTGTATAACCTCCCTTTGGAAAAAGGGAGGGGGACCGCGTAGCGGTGGTGGGATCGATCTCACAGGAGACTGCAAGGCAGTCGATCCCTCAGTCGCTTCGCGACAGCTCCCTTTCGCAAAGGGAGCTTAAAGGTATTTCTTACTTTTCTTACTTAAAGTATCTCTCCAGCAGGCCCTTGAAGGCTTTGCCGTGGCGGGCCTCGTCGCGGGCCATCTCATGGATGGTGTCGTGCAGGGCGTCGAGATTGTACTTCTTGCAGAGCTTGGCAAGGTCGGTCTTGCCGGCGGTGGCGCCGTTCTCGGCATCGACGCGCATCTGCAGGTTCTTCTTGGTGCTGTCGGTGACGACCTCACCCAGCAACTCGGCGAACTTGGCAGCGTGCTCGGCCTCCTCCAGGCCGGCCTTCTCCCAGTACATGCCGACTTCGGGATAGCCTTCACGATAGGCGACGCGCGCCATGGCGAGATACATACCGACCTCGGAGCACTCTCCCTCGAAGTTGGAGCGCAGGCCCTTGATGATCTCTTCCTGTACGTCTGCGGGCACATCCGCGCCGAAGACCTTGCCGACGCCGACAACATGCTCGGCAGCCCAGCTCATCTCCCCGGCCTGCTCCACAAACTTGGAGCCGGGAACCTTGCAGATGGGGCAGAATTCGGGGGGCGTGTCACCCTCATGGACGTAACCGCAGACAGAACATACCCATTTTTTCATTTTATTTTCCTCCTATTGTAAAAAAATCACAGACAATTTCTGTTAATCTTGTGCACAATGTAACTATACCATACGCTGTGGCGCTTGTAAAGCAAATTCACTCAGGATTCCACCAGATCAAGCAGCGCCGGAGCGATGGCGCGGCCGAAGAGGCGGATGGCGGCAAGCGCCTCGCGCAGGGTGTTGCCGCTGCTGCCGACCTCCACGATCAGCGAGCCGGGCGTGAGCTGCTGGTTATAGCGCTGCGGCACCAGCATCACCGGCCGCATGAGCGTCGGAAACGCGCTGTTGGCGGCATTTTGCAGATACATCGCAAAGGCCAGGTTCCCCCGCCAGTATGGATGCTCCAGCCCGCTCTCGTCCGTGCCGACAAGCAGCATGATCTGGCTTGCCACGCTTCCCTCCTCCTCCGCCATGGTTTTATAGACCACATCCCCGGAGCCGAGGGCGTCCCGGTGGATATCCAGCACCACGCGGATGCCGGGGCAGCTCTCCAGATACTGTCCGATGGCCGCCTCCGTGCGCATGTAGGAGCCGGTATAGCTGGGATAATCATAAATTCCCCGGTCGTGCACGACATTTAAGCCCGCCTCGGTCAAAATCTCGGTCAGCTCATCGCCGATGCGCACAACGTTAAACTGGGTGTCCTCGGTGCGGCCGGAGTCGCTGGGCGAATAGCGGTCTGCGCCGGATTGGGCGTATGCCTCGCTCGCGTGCGTGTGGATGATGAGGATCTGCGGCTCGTCCGCCGGCAGGGTGAGTCCCGGGCCGTCGGAGAGGATCTCGGCTGCGTCCACCCAATAGCCCGTCTCGTTCTTGATGCGCATGCCGCCTTCGATGGTCGTCTCCACGACCGTCGCAGGTCCCGGCTCCTGCGCGGGCGGCAGGGTCTGCTCCTGCGGAGGCGGCGCGCTCAGCGCGTGCAGCATGACCGGCGCGGCGGCTGCTTTTTGTGTGATCATCTGCTCGGACAGCATTACATTTTTCATGCGCTCCTCCCACGGTTTTTCGACCAGGCGTGCGCTGAGGCTCTCATTGGCGCCCGCCGTCATAAGATAGACCCCCGCTGCGGCAAGCACCCCCGCAAGTTTCCTGATGAATCTGTTCACGCCGCTCCCCCTCCTTTGTTTTCCCTGCATTCTATGCGCCTGTCCTATGCAAAATACCGGCTTGAAACCGGCTGAGCGTGCAAACAATCTGTGAATAATACCGGAATGCCGGAAAATGCAGCTTGCATTCAGGCACACGGAATGCTATACTGAGCTATGTTATGTAACCCTGCATGGATGTGAAAAGGGGGCGTAAACCATGGCAGAACGTTATTCGCGGCTCTATACCCTGCCTGAGGATCTCTATGCGCCGGGTTCCCCGCTGATCGTTGCGGCCGGGGCGCTGCTGATGGACAACGCAAACCGGCAGATCGTTGCCCAGCTCAAGCTGCGCAGTATTTCGTCCAAGACCATCAACGCCGTCAAGGTTCTTGTCATCGGCTGCGATGCGCGCGGCGCGGAGCTGTGTAGACAGGAGCACGTGTATGAAAATCTCAACGCCGCGCGCGACGCGCTCTTCGGTGCGAAAGAGGCTATCCGTATGCCTTCCGGCGAGGTATGCACGTTTACGATGCAGCTGCTCTCCGTATCCTTCTCCGACGGCAGCCGCTATCTCAGCGACGGCACGCCATGGAAATCCCTGCCAAGGCAAGCGGATCTGAATCAGCGGCTTTTTGACAAGGAGCTCATTCGCCAGTACCAGCTGGAGACGGGGGGACAAAGCCGCTTTGTTCCGTTGGAGACCCAGGATCTCTGGCTTTGCACCTGCGGGGAAATCAACCGCAAGGGCGAGGTATGCTATCGCTGTGAGCAGACGCTGGAGCATTGCAAAAATTGTCTGAACGTCGATCTCCTGCGGGAAAACAAATCCCTGCGCCTCAATGCGGAGGCCGCGCAGAACGCGCTGATCGAGGCGCGGCGGCAGGCCCGCAGTCGGCTTCTGCGGCGCATCCTGTACGTGGTCATCCCCATTCTCGTGATCGCCGCTCTGGCTGCGGGCGTCTACGCCTTCACCACCCGGCGGCAGGCCATCTATGAGGAAGCCGCGCGCCTCTATGCCGAAGAGAACTACGGGGAGGCCGCCGCTCTCTTTGACAAGATCCGCCATTACCGCGACGCGGACGATCTGGCAGCCAGGGCGAAAAAGGCCGACGCGCAGATCGCCTCCTATTCCCGCGCGGTGAAGCTTCTGGAAAACGAACGCTGGGACGACGCTTACGACGCCTTCATCGACTTGGGCAATTATCTCGACAGTGCGGAGCTTGCCCAGCAGGCACGCTACCGCAAGGGGCTCTCCCTCATTGCGGACGAAAGCTTTGCCGAAGCGCGTGACGTCTTCCGCTCGCTCGGCAGCTATCGGGACAGCGCGTTCATCGCGGCGCACTTTTTCGACCGGCTCCTCTCGGAGGAGGTCAGTCTGAATCCCGAGTGCAACGGCCCGCTCACCACGACTTACCGCTATGACCGTCTCGGGCGCATCGCCGAGAAGACCGAGCATTTCTCCGCCTACCCCGATATGCAGGATCGCGTCTATGTCTACAGCTATGAGGACAGCGGCTTTTACACCGTCACGGAGAGTCAGGTCGGCAAGCGCTACGACGATGAAGGCGCTTATCTTGGGCAGGGCGACGTGATCTCCTATGTTTACGAGTATGAGTTCTATCCGGACGGCAGCGTCCAGTACCGCACCGGCCTTGACGCGAACACCGGCGAGTACCGCAGCTCCGCCGCCTATGACGAGCATGGCAATCTTACCGCCATCCAGAACGAAGACGGGACAAGCTATACCCTGCTTAACGAATATCAGGGCGACCGGCTTGTCAAGCAGGAGCGCTACAACCCGGACGCCGCCATGGTCAGCCGAACCAGTTTTGAATATGATGAGCAGGGCCGCGTGAAGCGCGCCACCTTCCTGACCCCGGGCGCCGCCTCCACGGTCACCGCAGTCTATGTGTATGGCCCGGTCTACATCCCGGACGCGGACGAATAAGCTTCTTTGAAAAACGGCTTGGACTCTTGACAGCCATAGTTCCTTCGTGGTATTATCACAAAGGAACTATGGCTGGTTTTTGCCTCATTTTCCCGCTTTTTGGGAATGTGGGGTTTCTTTTTTTCATAAAAAAGCAGTAGGAGTGTGTATCATGAATTATGACGTTATCATTGTCGGCGCTGGCCCCGGCGGCATTTACTCCGCCTATGAGCTGGCCAGGGCCGAACGCGGCCTGAAGATCGGCGTGCTGGAATTCGGCAAGCCTCTGGATAAGCGCCGCTGTCCCATAGACGGCAAGAAGATCAAGTCCTGCATCCGCTGCCAGACCTGCAGCATCATGAGCGGCTTCGGCGGCGCAGGCGCGTTCTCCGACGGCAAATACAACATCACAAATCAGTTTGGCGGCACGCTGTATGAGCATATCGGGAAAACCCAGGCCATAGAACTGATGCAGTACGTGGACGACATCAACACAAGCCACGGCGGCGCGGGGACAAAGCTCTATTCCACCGCCAACACCGGCATCAAGCGCATGTGCCTGGAGAACGGCCTGCACCTGCTGGACGCGCAGGTGCGCCATCTGGGGACCGACATCAACTATGTGGTGTTGGAAAACCTCTATAACGAGCTGAAGGACAAGGTGGACTTTCACTTTGAGACCGCGGTCACCGAGATCAAGCGCATCGACGGCGGGTACGAGCTCGTCACCGCCATGGGCAGCTTTACCTGCCGCAAGTGCGTGATTTCCGTGGGCCGCAGCGGCAGCAAGTGGATGGAGTCCGTGTGCAAGGCGCTGGATATCCCCACCCTCTCCAACCGCGTGGACATCGGCGTGCGCGTGGAGCTCCCGGCGGAAATTTTCTCCCACCTGACCGACGAACTGTATGAGAGCAAGATCATCTACCGCACGCAGAAGTTTGAGGATATGGTTCGTACCTTCTGCATGAATCCCCACGGCGTGGTGGTCAACGAGAACACAAACGGCATCGTCACCGTCAACGGCCACAGCTATGAGGACCCCGCCAAGCACACCGAAAACACCAACTTCGCCCTGCTGGTTTCCAAGCACTTTTCCGTTCCCTTCACGGATTCCAACGGCTACGGCGAGAGCATCGCGCGCCTGTCCAATATGCTGGGCGGCGGCGTGATCGTGCAGCGCTTCGGCGATCTGGTGCGCGGGCGGCGCAGCACCGAGCAGCGCATCCGCGAGAGCTTTGTGACCCCGACCCTCGCCGCCACGCCCGGCGACCTGAGTCTGGTGATCCCCAAGCGCATTCTTGACGGCATTATTGAAATGATCTATGCCCTCGACAAGATCGCCCCCGGCACCGCCAACGACGATACCCTGCTCTACGGCGTGGAGGTCAAGTTCTACAATATGGAAGTGGAAATTGACGACCGCCTGCAGACCTGCTGCCCGGGACTCTATGTGATCGGCGACTGCTCCGGCGTGACCCATTCTCTCTCCCATGCCTCCGCCAGCGGCATCCATGTCGCACGGTGCCTGTTGGATGAAATTTGATCCAATGCGGAGTGTGGAGTGTGGAGTTGACTGATAATCGTCCCGAAGGGACGCCATAACTCCACTCTCTGCACTTCAGACTCCAAACTGATTCGGAGGAACTATGGCTAAAACCAAAGGTCAAAACTATATGCACGGCGCCGCCATCCTCACTGTCGGTGTCATCATCATGAAAATCCTCGGCTTCTTCTACAAGATCCCCCTGGGCAACATCCTCGGGGATGAGGGGTATTCGATGTTCATGGGTGCCTACAGCATCTATTACATCTTCTTTACCCTCGCCACGGCGGGTCTGCCGGTGGCGCTGTCGCGCATGGTGGCCGAGGCGGATGCAAACGGCCGGGCAAAGCAGGAGGAGAAGATTTTCCGGGTAGCCCTGGTCACCTTCACGGTGATCGGCCTGATTTTCGCGCTCATCATGTTCTGCTTCCCGGACTGGCTTGCGTCCGAATACCTGGAAAACCCGGACGCGGCCCCCAGCGTGCGGGCCATGGCCCCGGCGATCCTGCTGGTGTGCATCGTGTCGGCTTACCGCGGCTACTGCCAGGGCAACGGCAACATGCTGCCCACCACTGTGGACGAGGTGCTGGAGGTTTTCTTCAAGGTCGTCTCCGGCCTTGTGATCGCGGTGCTGGTGCTGCGCTCCTTCCGTCCGGGCGACCCGATGGCCCTGCCCATGGGCTCGGCGGGCGCGATCTTCGGCGTATCCATCGGCTCGGCGGTGTCGCTGGCCTATATGATCATCTATAAGCGGCGGCACTACACTCTCCCTGCCGACATTCCCGACGACAGCGTGCCGGTGGACCCCGCCCTCAAGATCGTCCGGGACATTCTCTCCATCGGCATCCCCATCGCCACAGGCGCCTGCATCATGGCGCTGCTCAACAGCGTGGACTCCAAGCTCTGTATGAACCGTCTGCAGAGCGCCGCCGGCTGCAATTATCAGCAGGCCAAGGTGCTCTACGGCGTGTACGGCAAGGCGCAGACGCTCTTTAACCTCCCGGCGGCCTTCATCACCCCGCTGACCATCTCCATCGTCCCCGCCATCTCCGGAGCTATAGCAAAGCGCGAGGGCAAAACCGCCGCCTCCGTGTCGGAGGATTCCATGCGCATCTCCGCGTTTCTCGCCATTCCCATGGGCGTGGGGCTTGCGGTGCTGGCAAAGCCCATCATGGACGTTCTCTACCCCGGCAGCCATCTTGCAGGAGCTGGGCTGCTGCAGATCATGGGCATCGCCTCCTTCTTTGTCTGCCTCGTGCTGATGGAAAACGCGATCCTCCAGGCCTCCGGCCGCGAGAAGCTCACCATGGTGACGCTTATTACCGGCGGCGTGATCAAGATCGTGATCAACTGGTTTCTGGTCGCCCGGCCCGATATCAACATCTACGGCGCGCCGGTGGGCACGCTGTGCAGCTACTGCGCCATGGCGGCGATGGACTATGTCTTCATGTGCCGCACCCTGGACCATCGGCCCCGGCTGCTGCGGGTCTTCACAGCTCCCCTTGCCGCGAGCGCTCTGATGGGTCTCACCGCCTGGGGCGTATTCGGTCTTTGCCAGCGCGCCCTGATGCACTCCCGCCGGCTCGGTACGCTCATTGCCATGTGCGCCGCGATCCTGGCCGCCGTCGTTGTCTACATGATCGCCGCCATTTTCCTCAAGGCGGTGACAAAGGAGGACATGAAGCTCATCCCCGGCGGCGAAAAAATCGCACGATTCCTCCATATGCGCTGAAATTCAACAGTAAACCCTTAAAATATCTAAATAATGCTTGCGAATTGCAGAGAAGTATGGTAGAGTCTATATACTTTCGGTCTGCGCAGATTCGCGGCAGATCGTTTCGCTGTGAGTAATCCGCTGAAAATACGGGAAAACTCACCATATCATGGCATAATGCCATAGTTTATTCAGGAGGAAATTGATAATGAATAAGGCAGAATTGGTTGCCGCAGTTGCAGAAAAGGCCGGTCTCTCCAAGAAGGACAGTGAGAAGGCTGTCAACGCCGCTTTTGACGTGATCGCCGATACGCTTGTGAAGGGCGACAAAGTTCAGCTCGTCGGCTTCGGCTCCTTTGAGACCAAGACCCGCAACGCCCGCGTCGGCCGCAACCCCAGAACCAAGGAAGAGATCGAGATCCCTGCAAGCCGCATCCCCGCTTTCAAAGCCGGCAAGGCTCTGAAGGACGCCGTTGCTAAGATTACGAAGTAATTTATTACACTGTAAAGACCGCCTGTCCTTCCCGGAGAGGCGGTCCTGTTTTATGCAAAGGAGCACAGTCATGAGATTGGATAAGTTCTTGAAGGTCTCGCGGCTTATCAAGCGCCGCACCGTTGCCAACGAGGCCTGCGACACAGACCGCATTTTTGTCAACGGCCGTCAGGCCAAGGCCAGCTACCAGGTCAAGGAGGGCGACGTGATTGAGATTGCCTTCGGTCAGCGTACGCTGAAGGTGGAGGTCACCCAGGTGGCCGACAACGTCTCCAAGTCCGACGCCCCGGCCATGTACAGAGAAATAGTGTAGGGCTCTTGCCATAGAAGAAAGCTGAGCAGGGAGCGGTTCAAAAACCGGCTCTCTGCTCAGCTTTCTGTTATCGGCGTTCCGGTGCGTCAAAGGCCTCCGGCGGCAGGCACGGCGCAAGTCCCGTGAGGATCGTATCGTAGTTTTTCTCATATTCCGCCTGAGGCGCTTTCAGCGGGCTGCACGCGCGCGGCGTACGGCTGAGGGATACATGCACCGCCGTGCCGACGCCCTCGCGGCTCTCCAGCAAAAGCGTGCCGCCGTGCACGCGCGCGATCTCACGCGACGCAGTGAGGCCCAGGCCGGGGCCGTGTCCCGTCTCGCTGAGATCGCCGCCGAAGCGGTAACGCTCCAGCACCGTGTTCAGCCTGTCGCCCGGGATGCCGCAGCCGTCGTCATCCACCGTCAGGATCGCCTGGTCGCCCGCGCTGTGCAGCGTGACATGGATGCGGGTGCAGCCCTCGGCATGCAGGATGCAGTTTGCCAGCAGATTCAGCATCAGGGTCTCGAGCAGAGAGGGGTCGCCCTTTACCGGCAGGCTCTCCGGTGCGGTAAAGCGGACCTCAGGCTGGGAGACCGTCAGGCAAACCGAGTCGATGAGCTCCCGCAGCAGCGTGACAAGATCGAGCGGCTGCGGCATGAAGAGGAGGCTGTCTGCCTCGGCGCTGCGAATAATGGAGAGGTTCTGCAGCGTCCGGTTTGCCCGATAGAGGTTCATGGCAATCCCGTTCAGCACCGGCGAAGCACCTGCGTTTGCGGTGTCTGCCTGCATGCGCAGAAGCGAAACGCCCGTCGACAGCTGCATCAGCTCATTTCTGAGCGCAAACAGGAACGCATCTCCGATCAGCTCCGTCGACGGCTCGCAGACCGAGAGAAAGACGACGCGCACGCCTTCCAGCGTTCTGACGCGCAGCAGAACGCGCCGCCCCGCGATCTCCGCCTCTCCGACGAAGGTCGACGCCTGCATCCCGGCGATCTCCTGTCCGAAAAGCTCCCGAAAGCTCTTTCTTCGGCAGTCCGCCCCCAGTACGGCGGCGGCAGCTTCATTGGCAAACAGAATCTTTCCTCCCTTGACAAGCAGGGCCGGCTCCCCGGAAAGGGCAAGGAGCTCGGCGGATAAATGGAGCATGGCGCTTCCTCCTTTTATTTTGACGGCGTCTTGGAGCAATTTTCTCATTCTTGCCGCCATATTATAACAAATCTGGACAAAATGAACAATACCCGCGAGAAACAAACGCATGATCGGGGCAAAATTTCGGCACATTACGCGGCAAATTCCGTGGCTGTAAAACTTGATTTTTGTGAATAGTATATGTTATTATGAGTAAGCTATGACAGCAGTATGTCAAGCGCAATGGCAAACGTGAAAAACGTTTCCAGAAATTTGCATTATCTTATAAAATGGAGGATAAAAACATGATCAAAGTTGGCATCAACGGTTTCGGTCGCATCGGTTCCCTGGCTTTCCGCGCTGCTATCCAGTCTGACGATATCGAGGTCGTCGCGATCAGCGCTCCCGGCCATCCCGCTTCCCACGTCGCTTACTGCGTAAAGTATGACTCCGTCCACGGCCGCTTCAACGGTGAAGTCGTCGGCAACGACGAGGACAGCACCATCACCGTCAACGGCAAGGTCGTCAAGATTCTCTCTGACAAGACCTACCGCGACGCTACCCTCATCCCCTGGGGCGAGCTCGGTGTTGAGTACGTGCTCGAGTGCACCGGCGTTTACCTGACCAAGGAGAAGGCCCAGGCTCACATCGACGCCGGCGCCAAGGTCGTTATCATGTCCGGCCCCGCGAAGGACGACACCCCCATGTTCGTGTGCGGCGTCAACCTGGACAAGTACACCCCCGACATGCAGTTCGTCTCCAACGCTTCCTGCACCACCAACTGCCTGGCCCCCATCTCCAAGGTTGTCAATGACAACTTCGGCGTTGTCGAAGGCCTCATGACCACTGTTCACGCCTCCACCGCCACCCAGGCCATCGTTGACGGCTTCCCCAAGAAGAAGGATCTGCGCGGCGCCCGCTCCCTGTACAACAACATCATCCCCTCCTCCACCGGCGCTGCCAAGGCTGTCGGCAAGGTCATTCCCGAGCTCAACGGCAAGCTCACCGGTATGTCCATGCGTATCCCCGCTCCGGACGTGTCCGTTGTTGACGTGACCTTCCGTCTCGAGAAGCCCGCCACCTACGCTGAGATCTGCGCCGCCATGAAGGCTGCCTCCGAAGGCCCCATGAAGGGTGTTCTGGAGTACGTTGATGACGAGGTCGTTTCCTCCGACTTCCGTACCGACGCTCACACCTCCATCTTCGACGCCAAGGCCGGCATCGCGCTGAACGATCACTTCGTCAAGCTCGTCGCCTGGTACGACAACGAGTGGGGCTTCGCTCGACCTCACCCGTCACATCGACTCCGTCCGCAAGGCCTGATTCGTACACTGATTCATCAAAAAATCCCGAAAGCTTTGTCTTTCGGGATTTTTGTTATGGGTGCGGTTTTCGCACCGTTTTCCGTCTCCAATTATGCGTAATACAAGAGCATTGACAGAAACATGTAGAATACCATCACCCGCAAGGGGAAGGCGCTGTCGAGTGAAAAAAGGCGGTTCCGCTACATCTCCGCAAAGGAGGTGTTTCTATGTCGATTACATTGACCTTTCATGTGTTTGGTCTTACCATCACGGTCACAGTAAAAAGCAGAGACCGCCACTCTGCCAAAGCGTCTGGGCGGCTTCCTGTCAAGTGAAAGAGCGGCTGCGACTTTGCCCTTTGTGGCAGGCGTAAACGGTGTATTCCCGATCATTCCTTGAAATCCGCATATCATCATTCCCTTGCCCGTATTGTAGCACACCAAAAGCAAAAGAAAAAGGGATGACCTTATCTTATAGCGTGATACTTTTAAAAAAGAGTGTTTTTGTTGAAATATTTAGAAGATTTAGGTATAATGGTTGAAAAAATATAGCAGGTAGTCAAATATGAAAGCATATACGATTAACTGTCCCAGTTGCGGTGCCAATGTAAATCTGGAAAAAGATGTCCCACGTTGCTTCTGCCCTTATTGCGGAACACAGATTATTGTTGATGATGGAGTTCAACGCAGCGAAGTTGTATATCGGGATGAGGCTAAAATATTAGAACTCCAATTACAGGAACAGGCAAGACTGCGGGCAATTAAAGAAGAGCAGAGGCGCCAAAAGGAATTTAAGCAAAAACAGCAACGGAAAATAATAAGATTTTTAGTAATTGTTGCCGTTTATGCTATCGCTTGTGCCAAACTTGGTATGACTTTTGAAAAAGAACAAGCAAAACTTGATTGCTATATTCTCTCTTTTATTATTCCTTTCTTCTACCCATACAAAGATGATAGTGGTCGCGGTGGGAACATACTGATGTATTTCTTCCTGTGGTTTTTGGTATGGTTAATAGGAAGAACTGCGTGTGTTTCAATCGGCCCTCTCATTTTTTAATTATTCTTCTCATTTTAATGATCGATAGAAATCAGGCAGGGGCAACGCATCCCCTGCCTTTACTGTTCCAGTAGCCCGATATACTTATATGCCGTTGTCCTGCTAATCCCGCACAGCCGTGAAGTTCCGTCAAATTGAACGCCCCGTTCTTATACGCGGGGTAGTGCCGCAAGAAATTGGCGGGAATATCGTCAAGCATGGTCTGTGGTCTGCCGATTTTCAAACCCTTCTTCGAGATTTTCGTATTCTTGCATTTTCACTTGCTCTTGCCGTTATCATGCGGTAAAATAATAAGCAGAAAAGCAGATACGGATATGTAAGGAGGGAAAGGCTGTGATCTATCCATTTATGACACTGGAGGACGGCACGGAGATCGTCCACTCTGAGATGAAAGAGGACGGCTCTGTGAAGGTGTATATCGAGAAGCCGGTTATGCTCGGTTTTCACTCGGTTGAGTGCTGGCTCCCGCAGTATGCGTGGAAAAACAACGTGGGCTTTTCCGATGAGGAACTGCACTATTACGACGCGTTTGTACATTCTCTCGCACACATC
The DNA here is from genome assembly GCA_902786615.1 of Oscillospiraceae bacterium. Next base: position 3,831 of record CADADE010000007.1, on the reverse strand, counting down.
ATTATAGAACTGGCGCAAAAGGGAGGCTTTGACAATGCCTCAAATCTTTAGGGTATCGGGATACCTTGTCTTTCTCTGGACGCAGGAGGGCGACCCGCTCGAACCGATTCATTTTCACATCACAGACGGTGTACCGTCATCCAACAGCACAAAGGTCTGGCTGACCTCTACCGGTCATTGCCTTCTCTGCCATAATAAATCCAAGATTCCCGAAGCGAAGCTTCGCAGGATCATGATGATCGCAGAAGCCCAGCACCAACTTATCGAAAATAAGTGGGTCGAATATTTTGGAAAGATCAGCTACTGCTCGACCTCACCCGTCACATCGACTCCGTCCGCAAGGCCTGATTCGTACACTGATTCATCAAAAAATCCCGAAAGCTTTGTCTTTCGGGATTTTTGTTGTGGGTGCGGTTTTGCAGAAGCGGTTCCACATACTTGCCGTTAACTCCCTATAGGTTTTTGGGAGATTTTTCCTTGCGTTTTTGGTTTAATGGTAGTATAGTGCACTTAAAAATTGCCGAAGAGAAGCAGTGCGCCGCAGTGTGATCGGCGAGGCGCGGGAAAGGAGCCGCCAATGGAATGTGACGTTGCCTATTATGAATTCTACAATGTGGAGCAAAACGGCCCTGTTGCGTTTACATCAGACACAGGGCATGCGCATGAGTGCTTTTATTACATCTATACGCCCATTGACGGCGAGATAGACGAATCCACGCCCGTGGTGGTCTACGTTTCACACGGCGGCGGAACCGCAACCGAGGAGCGGGCGATCGCCCTGGGCTGGGCTGCGAGCTTTGAAACCGACGCGATCATTATTTCCCCCAACACCGACAGGCCGGACGCCGTCTGCGCCGTTCTGGAAGACGCGAAACAACGATTGAACGGCCGCGGAAATTTTGACGCCGTCAGCGGCCACGGCACAAGCTCCGGAGGCCGGGCCGTGATCCGGGCTGCGCTGAAAAGCGTCGATCCCGCCGCCGATTACAGCTTCCGATTTTCGAACGTCTTCGCCTATGACCCGGCCAGGGAATCGGCGGACGCGAGCATCACCAATCAAACCGAATGGATGCGTCTGCTGGCACAGCAGGGCGTCGTGCTTTTCTTCCAGACAGACAGAGACACGAAAGGCAGCCATGGCGGAAGCGGGTGGCTCTGCAACCAATACGCCGAAATCTATTCCAATGCCGGCGGAACCGCAATTGTGGCTGAAATCAGCTCCGGAGACCATGAAGCCAAGTTTATCAAGCCTCTGTCCCACAACAGCATGGAATGGGCCATCGGGCGGGGTATGCTGAAGGAAGATGAGCACTATCAAAACAACTGGTATTATTATCAGGACGGCGTCAAGTACGCTTGCTCACTGGCGGATGCCGATCGTCTGCTGAACCCTGTCCGGCTTCGGCGGACTGCGGCAGCTGTTTCCCCTTCCGTTTTGAAAACCGCATAAAAGAACACCCGGACGCAAAGCCTCTGTCCCTTTCGGAACACTGGCCCGCTGTCTGGGTGCTCTTTATACTATCCCGTCAGAATTTGAGCAGGCGAAAGCTGTCCTTCTTCGCTTTCAGCGTTTCGGCTTCCGACTTGTTCGGGTGTGCACCGGCATTGCTCCCGTTGTCGGAGCTGTCAGCGCCCAAAACCGCATTGATTGCGGTACTGACCACATGGGTGATCAGCTGCCCCGGGATTCCGCCGGATACGTTCTCCACATGCTCGTCTTTGAGTTCTTCTTTCATTTCGCTCACCAGCTCTCCATCCTTTCATGCGGCATATTTCCTGCATGTTCATTATACCACAGGCCGAACGATTCAGAATATTAATTTTTTTAAACTTCTTTGTCGTTCATGCCGATCCCGCTCCGAACGCTCCCGGCCAGCGTGTCAAAAGCCGCGCCCCAAATTGGGACGCGGCCTTGTCATGTCTTATGCTTTTCAGCTTACGGATTACTTTCTGTGCTCGCTGAAGGTCTTCTTGGCCTCTTCCCAGCCAGCGAGGAGGGACTTGAAGCCTGCCTGGGCGATGTCGGCCAGTTCGGCGCTTGCATCGGCGGCAGCGGCGCTGAGCTTGTCGGTGGCGTCCTTCAGGGCAGCCTGGGCGGCGGCAACCTTGTCATTGACTTCAGCCTCGGCGGCCTTGATCTCCGCCTCGCGGGCCTTCTCGTCCTTGATCGCAGCCTGGGCGGCGGCGAGGCGGGCGATGGGAACGCGGAACGGGCTGCAGGAGACATAGTCCAGACCGACCTTGTGGAAGAACTCCACAGAGGAGGGATCGCCGCCGTGCTCGCCGCAGACGCCGAGGTGGATGTCGGGGCGGACGGAGCGGCCCAGAGTCGCGGCCATCTTCACGAGCTTGCCGACGCCCTTCTGGTCAACGCGCGCGAAGGGATCGCTCTCGTAGATCTTGGCGTCGTAGTAGGAGGTGAGGAACTTGCCGGCATCGTCACGGCTGAAGCCGAAGGTCATCTGGGTCAGGTCGTTGGTGCCGAAGGAGAAGAACTGAGCCTCGGTCGCAATCTCGTCCGCGGTCAGAGCGGCGCGCGGGATCTCGATCATGGTGCCGACCAGGTACTTCATATCGGAGCCTGCGGCCTGAATCAGCTCGTCCGCGGCCTTGACAACCACATCCTTGACGTACTTGAGCTCCTTGACGTCGCCAATCAGCGGGATCATGATCTCAGGCTGCATCTTCCAGTCGGGGTGACGGGCCTGGACAGCCAGCGCGGCCTTGATGACGGCGCGGGTCTGCATCTCGGCGATCTCGGGGTAGGTGACGGCCAGACGGCAGCCGCGGTGACCCATCATGGGGTTGAACTCGTGCAGAGAAGAGATGATGTTCTTGATATCCTCAACGCTCTTGCCCTGGGTCTCGGCGAGGGCCTTGATGTCCTCTTCCTCGGTGGGAACGAACTCATGGAGAGGCGGGTCGAGATAACGGATGGTGACAGGATAGCCCTGCATGGCCTCATAGATGCCCTCGAAGTCGCCCTGCTGCATGGGCTCGAGCTTGGCAAGCGCGGCAACGCGCTCTTCCTTGGTGTCGGAGCAGATCATCTCACGCAGAGCGGCAATGCGGTCGCCCTCGAAGAACATATGCTCGGTACGGGTCAGGCCGATGCCCTGCGCGCCCAGCTCGACAGCCTTGGCGGCGTCGCGCGGCGTGTCGGCATTGGTGCGGACCTGGAGACGGCGATACTTGTCGGCCCATGCCATAATGCGACCGAACTCGCCGGCGATGGAGGCGTCAACCGTGGGGATGAGGCCGTCATAGATATTGCCGGTGGAGCCGTCGATGGAGATGCAGTCGCCCTCGTGGTAGACCTTGCCCGCCAGCTCGAACTTCTTGTTCTCCTCGTCCATCTTGATCTCGCCGCAGCCGGAGACGCAGCACTTGCCCATGCCGCGGGCCACGACGGCGGCGTGGCTGGTCATACCGCCGCGCACGGTCAGGATGCCCTGTGCGGCAGCCATGCCCTCGATATCCTCGGGGCTGGTCTCGAGGCGGACCAGGACGACCTTCTCCTTCTTCGCGGCCCAGGCCTTGGCGTCTTCCGCGGAGAAGACGATCTTGCCGCAGGCGGCGCCGGGGGAAGCGCCCAGGCCCTTGCCGATGGGCGTGGCGGCCTTGAGGGCCTTCGCGTCAAACTGGGGGTGGAGCAGGGTGTCGAGGTTGCGCGGCTCGATCATCAGAACGGCCTGCTTCTCATCGATCATACCCTCGTCCACGAGGTCGCATGCGATCTTGAGGGCGGCCTGCGCGGTGCGCTTGCCGTTGCGGCACTGGAGCATGTAGAGCTTGCCGTTTTCAACGGTGAACTCCATGTCCTGCATGTCG
>CADADE010000006.1:153712-161451 GCA_902786615.1 Oscillospiraceae bacterium | reverse complement strand
ATCCCTTCGCCGGAAAAAACGCCCAGCACGGGACCTTTATTGCCAACTATACAGGCTGGATGGACTGGGGCGAAGTCGCGGACTATGTGGATTCCTTTGCGTTCATCGTGGAAGGCCATGTGCTGCTTGAAGTATCCTCTCTGGGAGACAGGATTTTTCTCAGCTTCATGCAGCTTCTGGATGAGAAGAAATATACGGACGCCTTTGAAGCCGTCCTGACGGAACTCGGGATAGCGTTTCAGGCTGAGGGTCCGTTTCCGAAAAGGCTCACAAAGCATGAGCTTCCCAGAGAGAAAACGTCTTCTCCCTGTTTTCTCAGGAAAAAGTGACAAAAACAGAGCGCAGTTTTTCCGGAAGCTGCCGCAGTTGTATTTTGCGGTACTACTCTGAATATTGCCAACGCAAAAGCACCAGTTCAGATCCCCGAAAGGACCTGACTGGTGCTTTTCGCTGCTTTGCAGCGGGCTGAGAGGGATATATGCTCATCAGCCGCTCTTTCCCGGCAGCTTCGAGATAATTTCCGTGATCAGATTCGTCATGGGCATTGTCTGCAGGGTGATGGTGCCGGGTCCGGTGACGACCGTGTTGAACAGGCTCTCGCCGCCGAAGAGGACGTTCTTCACGCCCTTGACCTGCTGGATATCCATTGTGACCGTCTCGTCCATCATCGCCAGATGCCCTGTGGAGATCAGCATTTGCTGTCCGGGCTTGAGGCTGTAGTTGATGGTGCTGCCGTCGATTTCAAGGAAAACAGTGCCGCTGCCGGATAGTCTCTGCATGATGAAGCCTTCGCCGCCAAAGACTGCGGTACCCAGCTTCTTCTGGAAAAAAACATCCATCTGGACGCCGGGCGTGCAGGCAAGAAACGCCTTCTTTTGGATGATAACGGGCTTTTCCGGGGTGACCTCTACAGCCAGGATGTCGCCGGGGAAGCAGGAAGCAAAGGCAATGATGCCGCTGCCGTTGCGGGCAGTATAGTAGTTCTGAAACGCCGATTCGCCGGAAAAGACACGGCCGAAGAGCTTTCCCGCTCCGCCGCTCTTTGTCTCCATTTCCATGTTCGGCGTCATCCAGCTCATGGCGCCGGCTTCGCAGATCATGGACTCCCCATCGTCGAGCGAGCAGATCACCACCGGCATGTTGTCTCCGTGAATACTGTACTTCATTTTCGTTCCTCCTCGTATAATAATATTGATTTTGAGGTGTAGGTTCGCAATGGCATAAACGAACTATGTCTACCGTCTGAGGCTGTCTCAAAACGAGACAGTCCCTGCATGGTCACACGGCCGTTAATGATGAAACAGGCGCATGCCGGTAAAGGCCATGACCATCTTATATTTATTCGCGGTGTCAATGACGTGATCGTCGCGGATGGAGCCGCCGGGCTGCACGATATACTGCACGCCGGACTTGCGCGCCCGCTCCACGTTGTCGCCGAAGGGGAAAAAGGCGTCGCTGCCGCAGGTCACGCCGCTCTGCGCGGCGATCCAGGCTCTCTTTTCCTCCGCGCTCAGCGCCTCGGGTCTGTGCCGAAAGACCTTCTGCCATTCGCCGTCGCGCAGGATATCCTCATACTCGTCGGAGGTATAGACGTCGATGGCGTTGTCGCGGTCGGCGCGGCGGACGCCGTCGACAAAGGGCAGGGCCAGCACTTTCGGATGCTGGCGCAGATACCAGTTGTCGGCCTTCTGCCCGGCGAGGCGGGTGCAGTGGATGCGGCTCTGCTGCCCGGCGCCGACGCCGATGGCCTGACCGTCCTTCACATAGCAGACAGAGTTTGACTGGGTGTATTTCAGCGTGATGAGGGCTACGATCATGTCGATCTTCGCCCGCTGCGGCAAATCCCTATTCTCGGTGACGATGTTTTGAAGCAGACTCTCGTCGATGCGGAAATCGTTGCGCCTCTGCTCGAAGCTGACGCCGAAGACGTCCTTGCACTCCCGGGGCGCGGGGACGTAATCGGGGTCGATGCGCACCACGTTGTAGCCGCCCTTTTTCTTTGTACGCAGGATTTCCAGCGCCTCTTCCGTATAGTCCGGGGCGATAATACCGTCGGACACCTCGTCTTTGAGATAAGCGGCGGTGGCGGCGTCGCAGGGATCGCTCAGCGCGGCCCAGTCGCCGTAGGAGCACAGGCGGTCGGCTCCCCTTGCGCGGATATAGGCGCAGGCGATGGGAGAGAGTTCGGCGTCGGGCCGCACAAAACAGATTTTCCTGTCCGTCTCGGATAGCGGCAGGCCGACGGCGGCTCCGGCGGGAGAGACGTGCTTGAACGACGCGGCGGCGGGAAGCCCGGTCGCCTCTCGGAGCTCCTTCACAAGCTGCCAGGCGTTGAGCGCGTCGAGGAAGTTGATATAGCCGGGGCGGCCGTTGAGCACCGTGACCGGCAGCTCTCCCCCGTCCTTCCGGTAGATTTTCGCGGGCTTCTGATTGGGATTGCACCCGTATTTGAGTTCATATTCTTTCATGCCCGGCCTCCGTCACTTGTGTTTGTTGACAATGCGCTGCTCGACGCTTCCGTCCCTGAGCGCGGTATAGCGGACGTAGAGCGAGATTTTGTTGTCCTGATCCAGATTCTGCCACAGAAGCTCCGTGTATGCGTCGGGATCGTCCAGGGTCTCCACGCGCTCCGGCTCGCCCCGGAAGCTGGGGAGCGGGTTTCCGTCGCATGCATAGGTATGCAGGAAGTGGCCGAGACCGGGCAGCGGCGGATATTCAAAGCTCTGGCGCAGGCAGGCGCTGCCGGCGGGATCGGCGGCTTTGAGGATGGAGAGCCGATACCCGCCGCTTTCGAGGTCGACAAGGCCGGAGATGCGCGGCGTCCAGTTGGGGCCGTCCGGCTCGAAGCAGCGGGTGCGCAGGGCGCTTTCAAAGTCAGCGCCCCTGCGGAGATAATCGCGCACGGTATCGGTCTGGTCGCCGTTTGTGACGATGAGCCAATGGTCATACACGCGCACGGGATGATAGAGAATGAGGCTGGGGTCTTTCAAAAGGGCAGGATCGTGCGCCTCGGTACGGATGCCGTCCGGTTCGGGGAGAAAGACGCGGTTGCGGCTGTTCTGGCTGCGGCCCATGATGAAATAGGCCGCGACGGAGCGCGTCCCGTCCGGGGTGAGGCCGAGGATGATGCCGCGCCCGGGATAGCGGTTGCCCGCAAGCTTTTCGGCGATGGAGCCGATCTCAAGGTTGTCCATATCGTTTCCCCTTTTTCTTCCATGTATCTGCGTCATTTTTCAAGGGATTTGTATTATTATACCGGCAGCGCTCCTCCTGTGTCAACCGGTGAAATCAACAGAAAGCGCGCAGCCGGGCGCGGTCTCGAACCAGGGCGCGGGATGTGAAACAGGCTGCGGCAAAAATGCCGCAGCCTGCGTTCTGTTGATTTCCGCTGTTAATTTGATTCGCCGAGGCTCACGAACACAATATCATCCTTGCCCTGGCACCATTTCTCCGTTGGGCCGCCCGAATAGGCAAAGACGTACACCGTACCGCAGCCTTCAAAGGCGGTGGCGTCAATGGCGCAGTTTTCCGGCAGGCGGATCTGCTGCAAGCCCTCGCAGTTCTTGAACGCCCCGGCGCCGATGGCGGTGCAGTACCAGGCGTCGACGCTCTTCATCGCCGCGCCCTCAAAGGCGTTGTCCCCGATGGTCCGGGTGCTTGCGGGCAGGGTGAAGTCCGCCGGACCGAAGGTCGGATTTGCGATGGTGAAGTCTGCCGTGGCGGAGGCTGCGTTGTAGTTTTCAGTCGCGGCAATGTCAGCCTTGACGGTGTATTCGCCCGCCGCGCTGGGGACAGTCGCACTGTAAGCGGAATCGTCCGCGTTCTTGAGCTTATAGCTGTAGGTCACGTCGCCGCCGCCGAGGTTGCCGGTGACGTTGGGCGTCTTGGGCGTCTCGCCCATTGTCCAGCCCTCAATCGTCACGACAGGGGTGATGTCCGCCTTGTTTACCGTCACGGTGACGGAGGCGGTGAAGTTACCGTCCGTAGTGGTGACGGTCACGGCAGCCGCACCCTCCGACAGACCTTTTACGTAGACAGTCGTCGTGGAGGTGGCAACTCCGTAATTGATCTCGGTCTGGCAAGCCTCGTCAGCATACAGCTTCACAGCGCCCGCGTTGGTTCCGCCGACGCTCCACAGGACGGTCCTGTCCGCAGTATCGCTCGGATAAACGGCAGCCGTCAGCTTCTTTGTGCCGCCCACGGTAAGGTCGATAGTGTCCTCGCTCAGGACTACGGAGGTGGTAAAAACCAACTCAAACTTGAACGGGTAATTTGTCGACCCATTTCCACTTACACATTTAAAGCCTATTACAGTCTCAGCGCCGGTTGTTTTTCCAGATCCAAGGCACAAACCGTTTTCCTGATATGTATTCGGATTCGGATATATGAAATCGAATTCCCAGCGGCCATTCTGATACACCGGCGCCGGAACTTTCAATTTCGTTGTTTCTCCATTAACGATCCGATAACCGCCTCGATCATCTTGGATTGCAGTCTGACTACCGTTCAATCTGACTGTATCATTGATTACCCGGCAGCAGGGTCAGCACCAGCGCCAGGCACAGCAGCAGGGATAAGATTTTTGTGTGTCTCATTTTTTCCTCCGTTCTTGTCCGCGCCGCTCTGCAGCAGTGAACCGTAAAACCTGACAATGATAATTTACCATCAACTTACAATATTTGCAAGAGAATGTGACGGATTGGCACATAAAAAGAGAAAATTTGATGTTATTTAAATATTTTTCTTGCCTCTTCGCGCAAAAAGAGGCTGCGGCAAAAATGCCGCAGCCTGCGTTCTGTTGATTACCGCTGTTAATTTGATTCGCCGCGGCTCACGAACACAATATCATCCTTGTCCCGGCACCAGGTCTCCGTTGTGCCGCCCGAATAGGCAAAGACGTACACCGTACCGCAGCCTTCAAAGGCGCTGTCGTCGATGGCGCAGTTATCCGGCAGGCAGATCTGCTGCAAGCCCTGGCAGTTCTTGAACGCCCCGGCGCCGATGGCGGTGCAGAACCTGGCGTCGACGCTCTTCATCGCCGCGCCCTCAAAGGCGTTGTCCCCGATGGTCCGGGTGCTTGCGGGCAGGGTGAAGTCCGCCGGACCGAAGGTCGGCTTTGCGATGGTGAAGTCTGCCGTGGCAGAGGCCGCATTATAGAATGCGGTCTCGGCAATGTCAGCCTTGACGGTGTACTCGCCCGCCGTGCCGGGAATTGTATCGGTATAGGCGGAATCGTCCGCGTCCTTGAGCTTATAGCTGTAGGTCACGTCGCCGCCGCCGAGGTTGCCGGTGACGCTGGGCGTCTTGGACGTCTCGCCCATTGTCCAGCCCTCCAGCGTCACGACTGGGGTAAATTTCGCTTTGTTTATCGTCAGTATTGCGGTACCAATACCATAGGAATGGGTATCCGTCGCGGCGGTATTCACAGAGACGTTAAATGTGCCGCACTTGGTAACAACCAGCTTGCCGGTCTCTGCGTTATAAGTTCCCTCGCCGGTGCGGTTGCTCACAAAGTAGGTCGCCGTTCCCGCTCCATCCGGGATATCGAACATACCATTCACGGGAATGTCGATACCGTTGGGGGAATAGGGCATTTCAACGTTGGACGTCTCGATTACCACCGGATTCAGCACTGTCTTTTCAAAGGTGTAGGAAATCGTCAGCGTGCCGTCCTCGTTTCTGGCAGCAGTGGCAGTGTTTCCGTTCACCGTAGCAGTTGTATCATCGGTAAAGGCATAGTTCTCCGCCGCAGTCGCAGTGACCGCAGCCTTGTACACCGTCGCGTAGGAGGCTTTGCCATCCTCGGATTCCGGTTCAAAGGCAACCGCGCTTAATGTGACGTTCGCCGTTTCGCTCTCCGCCGTGGTGTCCAGATTCTGACCCGCCGCAGGCGCCTCAATCCCTGTCACCGCTACGCTGCTGATTGTCACAGGGGTAACCGTGACGGCGCAGCTCGCGGTCTTGCTGTCGTCGGCGTTGCTGGTTACGGTGACGGTCGCGCTGCCTGCCGAAATGCCTTTTGCAAAAACGGTCAGGGTTTTGGTAGCGTCCGTGCCGACTTCGGTGCTGCAATTTGAGTCGGAATACAGCTTCACGGCGTTTTCGTTCGTCCCGCTGACGCTCCACTTCACGGTCTTGTCCGTGGCGTTGCTGGGTTCAACCGTCGCCGTCAGCGCTTTCACGCCGTCAGTGGTCAGGTCGAGTGTGCTTGGGTTAAGCGAAACGCCCGTGACGGGTTCCTTCACCGTGACGGCGCAGCTCGCGGTCTTGGTGTCGTCGGCGTTGCTGGTTACGGTGACGGTCGCGCTGCCTGCCGAAATGCCTTTTGCATAAACGATCAGGGTGGCGGTAGCGTCCGTGCCGACTTCGGTGCTGCAATTTGCGTCGGAATACAGCTTCACGGCGCTTTCGTTCGTCCCGCCGACGCTCCACTTCACGGTCTTGACCGTCGCGTCATCGGGGAAGACGGTCGCGGTAAAGGCGACGTTCCCGCCCACTGTGACCGTCTGCGCGTCGGTCTTGTCAAGCGTCACGCTCTCAACGGGGGTATCGGAAGAAGGAGAAGACACCGGTCCCTCCACTCTCACATATTGTTGCATGTGATCTCTTGCAAAACCTGCAAAAAACATACTTCCGGTGAGACTTCTTTCCGTAGTCGGGTTTGGATATGTATCAGCATATACTTTTACACCTTCGCCAAAATTGAGAGCACCTCTGTTATACATAGCATCGACATTTGTGCCGCGTGACGGAGCATAGCCGCCGCCAATGCCTGCGCCGCGTTTGTATGGTGTCCCTGCATAGGCATTGCCACCGGAAGCCGTGACAATGCCTCCATTGAAGTTGAGCGTGGCGGCCCGATCGCCATCATAACCCGCGCCGTCTCCGATACCAGCAGCCGCCGGGCCACCGGTGGCTGTCACAAAGCCATCGTTGAAAGTGACATTAATACCATGACCGCCAAAGCCGCCGCCAATGCCCGCGCCGCCAAAGATAGAATAATCCGGATCTTCTTCACTGATCAACGCCTCACCACCGTTGGCTATCACAGTGCCGCCGTTGATGGTAACGTTTTTGAACTCATCATGATAGTATTCAGAGCCGCTGCCGATTCCCGCAGCACCTTTGCCGCCGTTGGCTGTAACAACGCCGCCGTTGATGGTGACCTCAGCACCTAACCCCATATAGCAGCCGCCTATGCCTGCACCGCCTCCATATTCACCACTGGCGCCCGTTGCTTTGATTTTGCCGCCGTTAATGGTGATATTACCGCCGACAGGTTCAGGCCACGTCATTTCTGGGTTATAAGCGCCAATTCCAGCCGAATAAGTCTCTTGAGCGCCAGTGGCGTTCAGCGTACCCATATTGCCGCCGGTGCTCTGGGCGTAGATAGTCAGGCTGTTGTCGCCTTCTACCGTGATGCCCGCGTTAGCGTTCAGGGTCGCGTGGTCCGCGAGGATGAGGTGCACATCGCCGCTGACAGTGATACGGCTGCCAATATTGGTTGTACCGGGGTTCGCCACATACCAGCCGCTGCCCCATGCGGTCGTTGATTCAGTAACAACGTTAGCGCTGTTGCAAGTCTGCGATGCACCGCTTGCGTCCAGATATCGATATGCAACGCCGTCCGCATACGCCGACATACCCGGCAGCAGGGTCAGCACCAGCGCCAGGCACAGCAGCAGGGATAAGATTTTTGTGTGTCTCATTTTTTCCTCCGTTCTTGTCCGCGCCGCTCT
>CADADE010000006.1:47494-153620 GCA_902786615.1 Oscillospiraceae bacterium | reverse complement strand
ATGCAGCCCGGCCGATCCCTCAGTCACAGCCTCGCGGGAGATCGGCTGTGACAGCTCCCTTTCACAAAGGGAGCTTAGAAGCTGCGTTAAGCCGATACCCATATTAAAAAGTGATTTCTTTTGCATATTCAATCAGTCCCGGCGGAAGATGTCGCGGGTGTAGACCTTCCCCGCCACATCGTCCAGCACGGGGTCATAGCGGTTTGCGATGATGCAGCCGCACATGCGCTTGAACTTTTTCAGATCGTTCACCACGAGGCTCCCGAAGAAGGTCGACCCGTCCGCAAGCGTCGGCTCATAGATCACGACGGTCGCGCCCTTGGCCTTGATGCGCTTCATGACGCCCTGGATGGAGGACTGGCGGAAATTGTCGGAGTTGGACTTCATAGTCAGGCGGTACACGCCCACCACCGTCTCCCGCTGGCGGCTCTCCTTCTCGGCGGAGTAATCCTCGCTGTTGCCGTAGGTCCCGGCGATCTCGAGGACGCGGTCGGCGATGTAGTCCTTGCGGGTGCGGTTACTCTCCACGATGGCCTGGATGAGATTTTCCGGCACGTCCCGGTAATTTGCCAGAAGCTGCTTGGTGTCCTTCGGCAGGCAGTAGCCGCCGTAGCCGAAGGAGGGGTTATTGTAAAAGTCCCCGACGCGCGGGTCCAGGCACACGCCCTTGATGATCCTGCCGGTGTCCAGGCCCTTAATCTCGGCGTAGGTGTCCAGCTCGTTAAAATAGCTCACGCGCAGGGCGAGATAGGTGTTGACAAAGAGCTTGGTCGCCTCGGCCTCGGTCGTGCCCATGAAGAGGGTCGTGACCGGGTTTTTGATCGCCCCCTGCTGCAAGAGCGCCGCGAAGATATGCGCGTCAGCCTCGGTGCTTTCATCGCAGCCGACGATGATGCGGCTCGGATAGAGGTTATCGTAGAGCGCCTTGGACTCCCGCAGAAACTCCGGGCTGAAGAGCAGCTTTTCCATGCCGAACTCTTCCCGCGCCCGGGCGGTATAGCCCACGGGAACGGTGGACTTGATGACCACGGCGGGCTTGTCCGCGCGGTCAGCTGTGCAGGCCTTGATCTGCCGCAGCACCGACTCAATGGCGGAGCAGTCGAAATAATTGGTCTTGGGATCGTAATTGGTCGGCACGGCGAGGAGGATAAAATCCGCGTCGGCATAGGCGGCGTCCCCGTCCGTCGTGGCGGTCAGGCGCAGGGGGCGCTTTCCCGCCTCGGCCTCGCGGAGATAGCGCTCGATATATTCGTCCTGGATGGGAGCGCGGTAAGCGTTGATCATGTCCGCCTTTTCGGGCTTGGTGCAGACGGCGGTCACCTCATCGTGCTGAGCCAGCAGCACCGCGAGGGAGAGCCCCACATAGCCCACGCCCGCCACGGCGATTTTGTATGTCCGCTCCAGCTCGACCGGCGCGCCGGTCTGCTCGACAAAAAGCTCCGTCAGGTCAAAGCGCAGAACCTCGGCCAGCGCCTCAAGCTGGTCGATGGAGGGCTTGAAGCTCCCGTTTTCGAGCTTGGACAAAACGGAGCGGTTGACGCCCGTCCGCTTTGCCAGCTCCGCCTGCGTGATTTTCAGCTGTTTTCTGCGGGTGACGATGGTCTCCGCGAGTAAGGTAAGAGAAAGGGTACGCATCAGAACACCTCGGTTCATCCGGATTTTTCAGTCGTCCGGGCGCTTCCCGGACGCTTTGATGGTATCACGGCGCGCGCGTTCCGTCAAGAGTTTTGTCGCTTTTTGGATCATGATTTATTGATATTTCTCCGCCGTCAAATCATTTGTGTTGTTTTCCGCAACATTTATAGAGCATGGTACGCTGCACACTTCCCCCTCCCGAATTGTGTGAAACACGATTGCAAGCGCAGGCGGGTTGTGCTATGATGGGCATATCTTCCCGGTACAAAAATAAAAATGAAAGGGAAAGAGAGAGAAATGGAGCGAAACGATATTGTTTATCGGACCTGTGTGGAGGTCCTGGAGCGGGAGCTTGTGTGCGCCATGGGCTGTACCGAGCCGATCGCCCTGGCCTACTGCGCGGCGAAGGCCCGCGCGGTGCTGGGGGCGGTCCCGGACCGTATCCGCGTGGAGGCCAGCGGCAACATCATCAAAAACGTCAAGAGCGTCGTTGTCCCGAACACCGGCGGCAGGCGCGGCATTGCGGCGGCGGCCGCCATCGGCGTACTCGGCGGCGACGAGAAGGCGGAGCTGGAGGTCATCTCCCATGTGAGCGAGCAGGCCAAGGCGGCGCTTGGGCCGTATCTGGAGAAAACGCCCATCGAGCTTGAGTCTCTGGAATCCGAAAACCTGCTGGACATGATCGTCACGGTGTACAAGGGCGACGCCTGCGCGAAGGTGCGCATCGCAAACGAGCACACCAACATCGTGTACATGGAGCGCGACGGCGTGGTTTTACTGCGGAAGGACAGCGCGGAGCCGAAGGAGGAGGAGGCCCTGCCGGACTATTCCCTGCTCACGGTGGAGAACATCTACGACTTTGCGTGCACCTGCGACCTGGACGACGTGCGCCCCATCCTTGACCGGCAGATCAGGCTGAACACCGCCATTGCCGAGGAGGGTCTCCGCCGCGACTACGGCGCGAACATCGGCAAGGTGCTGCTCACGACCGGCGACAATCTGCGCACCCGCGCCAAGGCTTACGCCGCGGCGGGGTCTGACGCGCGCATGAACGGCTCGGAGATGCCGGTGGTCATCTGCTCCGGCAGCGGAAACCAGGGCCTGACCGCTTCCCTGCCCGTCATTGTGTACGCTGAGGGGCTCAACGCGGGCAGCGAAAAGCTCTACCGCGCGCTGCTGATCTCCAACCTCATCACCCTGCACTGCAAGTCCAGCATCGGCAGGCTCTCCGCCTACTGCGGCGCTGTCAGCGCGGGCGCGGGGGCCGGGGCGGGCGTCGCGTACCTGCACGGCGGGGATGAGCGCGTGATCGCCCACACCATTGTCAACTGCCTCGCCATCACCTCCGGCATCGTGTGCGACGGGGCCAAATCCTCCTGCGCCGCCAAGATCGCCACCGCCGTGGAGACGGGCATCTTCGGCTATGACATGTTCAAAAACGGCCAGCAGTTCTACGGCGGCGACGGGCTTGTCATGAAGGGCGTGGAAAACTCCATCGCAAGCTTCGGGCGGCTCGGCCGCGTGGGCATGCGGGAAACGGATCAGGAAATCATCCGTATGATGACGGGTGAATAAATAAGAGAGGAGCAAACACAATGAAATTTTTCAAGAGTCTTCCGGGGCGTCTGCTGATCGCCATTGCAGCGGGTATCCTGCTGGGTCTCGTCCTGCCGCGCGGGGCGATGGTCGTGGTGGTCACGGCCAAGTACATCATGGGCCAGGTCATCATGTTCTGCGTGCCGCTCATTATTATCGGCTTCATCGCGCCCTCCATCACGCGGCTCGGCGGCAGCGCGACGCGCATGCTGACCGTGGCGGTCATCCTCGCCTACTGCTCCAGCATCCTGGCGGCGTTCATGTCCATGCTCGCGGGCTACGGCATTATCCCCCACCTGAACATCATCACCGATCCCGAGGGTCTGCGCGAGCTGCCCGCCGTATATTTCCAGCTTGATATCCCCCAGATCATGCCCGTCATGTCCGCGCTGGTGTTCTCCATGCTGCTGGGTCTTGCCGCCGTGTGGACCCGCGCGCACGTGATCACCAACGTCCTGCTGGAGTTCCAGAACATCGTGCTGGAAATCGTGAAGAAGATCATCATCCCCATCCTCCCCTTCTTCATCGCCGCCACCTTCTGCGGCCTCTCCTGGGAGGGCAGCATCACCCGCCAGCTCCCGATCTTCCTCGTCGTGATCCTGATCGTCATGGTGGGCCACTTCATCTGGCTTGCGGTTCTGTACGGCAGCGCCTCCGTCTACTCCGGGCGCGACGGGCGCGAGGTCATCAGCCACTACGGCCCGGCCTACCTCACCGCCGTCGGCACCATGTCCTCCGCCGCGACGCTGGGCGTGGCGCTCGAGTGCGCGAGAAAGAGCAAGAACCTGCGCCGCGACCTGGTGGACTTCGGCATCCCGCTCTTTGCCAACATCCATCTCTGCGGCTCCGTGCTGACCGAGGTCTTCTTCGTCATGACCATCTCCAAGGTGCTCTACGGCAAGCTGCCTCCCGTGAGCAGCATGATCCTCTTCTGCCTGCTGCTGGGCGTCTTCGCCATCGGCGCACCCGGCGTGCCGGGCGGCACGGTCATGGCCTCGCTGGGCCTCATCACGGGCGTGCTCGGCTTTGACAGCGACGGCACCGCCCTGATGCTCGCCATCTTGCCTGCAACGTCACCGGCGACGGCGCGCTGACCCTCTTCCTCACCGGCTATGCCGAGAAGCACGGCATCAAGGAGCAGAAAATCACGGTCGATCTGTGAGCCGTTTCCGTGCTTTTGCATTGGGATGAGCACTTCGGCATGTAGCCACATAAAACATTACCGCTGTAAAAATATCGCGTTCACGCCGATGCAAGCTTGCTGACTTATTAAAGAACGATATCATGGAGGAACAATTATACATGAAACGGAAAACAGCAACAAAGCTGCTGAGTTGTTTGCTCTCGCTGCTCATGGTCGTCGGGCTGCTGTCTGCAATGGGCATTCCGGCATATGCCGCCGGGGCCGCCTGGGATGCGGACCAGACCTTCGACAGTGATTCGATGATACGCGGCGGCGTCACCGTCAGCGACAACATTGAGCTGACGATCAACGAAGGCGTGACGGTGACGGTCTACGGCGGAATCGACGCCAGGGGCAAGACCTTGACGGTCTCCGGCAGTGGTACGCTGATCGTCTATGGCGCCAACGCTTTTATTGGAAACATGACCGTCAATAACGATTACGCTAAAGTTTATGCTTACGGCGGCACAGGCGGCAATGGCGCTGACCGCCCTGATGACATAGATTCTTTTAGCGGCACACCCGGCGGTAATGGCGACACAGGCGGTACGGCCATTATGGGCAATGTAACTGTCATCCGCGGTACAGTCACTGTGATCGGCGGAAGAGGCGGCAACGGCGGAAGAGGCGCCGATGTCTACAGCGCGGACACCGGTCGTGGTTTTGGTAGGACTGCGGGTGACGGCGGCAACGGCGGCACAGGCGGTACGGGCATTAAAGGCGATGTTACGGTATTCAGCGGTACGGTCAATGCAACCGGCGGCATCGGTGGAACCGGCGGTGAAGGCGGCTACGCCTGGGGCGGCACAAACGGCAAGGGCGGCAACGGCGGCAACGGCGGCGTGGCCGTGGATGGCACTGTCACGGTCAACGGCGGTAATGTCTATATGGCCAGCGACAACGGCGGTGAAGGCGGCATTAACGGCAGAGACCCCTATGGTGATAAAATAAAAACGGGCGCAGACGGGAACCTTGGTCGGGCCGTCACAGGCGCCATCGGCAACGACAAAGCGGAAATCAGTGAAAGCAATGATAACGAGAATTGGTCTGTCATTTCCTCCAGTTCCTCCGAAAAGCCGTATGTCCATGTCATTACCTCGGTTTCCGTGACGGAAGTGGTTCTCGACAAGACCTCCGCTGCCGTGGACGAGGGCAGCGCGCTTGCGCTGACGGCTGTCCTCCTCTATGGCCCGGCGAACAATCGCGTGAAGTGGAGCGTTGACTCAGAAGGCGTCGATAAGGTGCTGCTGTATGCCGACGCGGAATGCAGAAACGTAATCGGTTCGGACGAGACGGAAACGCTGAAGGTCTATGTAAAGGGACGTCTGCCGGGCACGGCGAAGGTCACCGTGACCAGCGTTGCGGATAGCAGCCCGTCGGCGACATGCGATATCACCGTCAGGCACATCCACGATTTCAACTACTTCGTGAGCAGCGACGATACCACCATCACAGCGAGGTGCAAGTCAGACCACTGCCCTGAAAAGCAGGGCGATATGCGGTATTCCGAGACGCTTACGATCGTACCGCCGACCGCGCAGCCGGTCTATGACGGAACCGCGTATCCGGCCACATTCGCGGACGGCAAAACCGCTTTCGGTGAATTCACCACGCTGCCCGCCATAGAGTACAGAAGGTACACCGAGCAGGCGGTCTGGAGCCTCGTGGACGCGCCGATCGACGCCGGAAGATACCGGGCCAGCATCACGCTGAAGCCCGCCTCTGATGCTCAAATCACCGCCTGGGTGGATTATACCATCGACACGGCGGCGATGGATGTCTCTGTCGCGGGCTGGGAGGGTACGTATGACGGCGACGAACACGCCATCACCGTCACGGTCAATGTGTCTGAAGGCACACAGATCGCCTACCGGATAGCGGATTCCGGGGAATATGATCTGACGGAAAATCCAAACTTTACCGATGCTGGCACTCACAAAGTTTATTATCGCGTGACAAATCCCAATTACACCGCCGTCGAGGGCGACGGGACCGTTCAGATCGACAAGGCCACACTGACGGATGTGATGGTGATACCGTTGGGCGACCTGACCTATACAGGTCAGAAACAGACCCAGAAGGTCTTCACGAATGCCAAGTCAGTGAACCGCCAGCCTGTGGCCTTTACCTACAGCAAGACACCGGACGGCCCGTTTGGCGTTATGCCCACTGTCACCAATGTCAGCGACAGCGGCACCTACTACTACATGGCCAGCGCGCCGAACCATCATGACGTCACGGGTTCCTTTACTGTCACGATGCAGAAGTACAAGGTCCCGCAGGTGACCGCTCCGACCCTGTCCGCCGTGACATACGATCCGAACCGGACGCTGTCACACATTTCGCTGCCCACGAACTGGGCCTGGGCGAACGACAGTACCGTGCCCACCGTGGAAAACACCGGATACGACGCGGCGCTGACCGTGGACGATGCGAACAACGATTATACCGGAATTGAGGGTTACGATCCCGCGTCCCACTCGGTCACACGTACGCTAAGACTGACGGTGAACAAGGCAGAGGTTACGCCCCCGGTCATCCTCGGGAAACCCTATACAGGCGAGCGGCAGTTTGCGGATGTATCTGATACCGAATTTTACACAGTCACAAAAAACGAAGGCGGTATAACGGTCGGCCGGTATGATGTGGTGCTGACGCTGAAGGACTCTGCCAATTACAGGTGGACGACCAGCAATGAAGCGTCCATTACGCTGGATTTCCGAATCGAGTATATCATCGTTCCGACCGCCAATCCCGTGACCTACGACCCGAACCAGACTCTGAGTGACGTTCCCCTGGAGTTGGACGAGGCTTATGATAAAGAGGTTTGGGATTGGAAATGGGTGGATCCTTCCATCGTGCCCGTCGTCAATAACACCGGTTACCAGGTGGTGCTGGAAAAGGCATACGATGATGTGATCAGGACCATCAGCCTTACGGTGTACAAGGCGAACCCCACTGTGATCGAGCCCACAAGAAAGGATTTGATCTACAACAGGCTGGCGCAGGAGCTGGTCAACGCCGGTTCCACCGTCGGCGGCACACTGTATTACGCGGTGACCGCCGATAACACGGCTCCCGCTGATACAGCTTATACCACATCCATCCCCACCGGAACCGATGCCGGAACCTATTATGTCTGGTATAAGGTAGTCGGCGACGAAAACTACAACGACACGGAAGCCGCAAATATCACGGTGACAATAACGGATGGGCCGAGCTTCAAGCTCCCGGCGGGACTCGTCGCCATCGGGGACAGCGCCTTTGAGGGCATCCCCGCTGTGAGCGTGGAGATCACAGAAAATGTGACCTCCATCGGCGCGCGCTCCTTCGCCGACTGCTTAAACCTCACCGCTCTCGTCATCCCCGAGACGGTTCAGAGCATCGATGACACCGCCCTCGAGGGCAGCGAAAACGTCACCGTCTACGGCGAGACAGGCAGCGAGGCCCAGCGCTTCGCCCATGCGGCCGGAATCAAGTTTGTTGACCCGAACGCTGTCAGCTAGACCGTGACCTACCAGGCGGCAAAGGCCCCGTGGTGATGCCCTTCGTCGCGTTCAACTGAGTAATCGAAAACCGAAAATGCCTCCGGCGCCTGCAACGTCACCGGCGACGGCGCGCTGACCCTCTTCCTCACCGGCTATGCCGAGAAGCACGGCATCAAGGAGCAGAAAATCACGGTCGATCTGTGACCTTCCCCCACGCAACGAAAAGAGACGCCCCGTTTCGAGGCGTCTCTTCGTTTTTCTTAATGTTTCGCTTTGTGCTGTGCCTCATCGTGATCGTTTTGATCATGCTGTACATAGCGCCTAAAGCAACCTGAGCTTTAAAAGCTCGTTGACCGCCCGGCGTACCCCTTAACCTCCCTTTGGAAAAAGGGAGGGGGACCGCGAAGCGGTGGAGGGATCGACCCGACAAGCGGCTGACCCTCGATCCCTCAGTCACCAGTTTGCGAACTGGTGACAGCTCCCTTTCGCAAAGGGAGCTTAGAGCGAATTCGCCGGGGATTTCTTATTCCTCCTCCGCGTCGAGCTGGGCTCTGCGCTTTTCCCATCTGGGCAGGAGGTAGTCCTTGTACACGAAGCTCAGGATCGCCGCCGCAGGGATCGAGAGCAGCACGCCGAGAATGCCGAAGAGGTTTCCGAACACGACGCTCGCCGCCAGGATCAGCAGCCCCGACACGCCGAGAGAGCCGGAGAACAGCTTCGGCTTGAGGATATAGCCGTCGACCGTCTGCAAAACGGCGGTGAAAATGAGGAACATCAGCGCGTGCAGGGGCTTGACCAGCACCAGGATAAACGCGCCGAGCGCCGCGCCGATGGCCGGGCCGAAGTTCGGCACCAGGTTCGTCACGCCCACCACGACGGAGACAAGCCCCACATACTGCATGCCGCAGATCGCCATGAACACGGCGTTGATCGCGCCGACGATGAACGCATCCAGCAGACTCTGCCCCAGAAAGCGCATCAGAATGCTGTCGCAGCGGCTCAGGAAGCGGAAGCAGCCCTCGCTCGTCTCTCGCCGCATCAGCGCCCGGATCAGGCGCTTGGCGCCGCGCAGGACCCCGGTCTTGTTCATCAGCAGATACACGGCAAGGATCAGCGCGATCACTGTGGAAAGGATCTGCTTGCCGGAGTTTGCCGCGCTGCTGAGAAGCCGCCCTGCGTTGTCCTTGACGAAATTCTGGACGGCGTTCAGGGCGTTGCTCGCAAGGATCTGGAGCTGCTCCTCCTTGATCAGCGACTGAATGCCGCTCTTCTCCAGCAGCGTCGTGAAGGTCGCGGCGTAGCCCTCGAAATTATCGAGGAAGGTGGTGAGGCTCTGGATAAGCTGCGGGATCAGCATGCCGATCAGGATCGTCAGAGCCAGCAGCCCCGCGAGAAACGCAAGGCTCACCGACACGATCCAGTATTTGTCCCCCGGAGCCTTCTTCCCGAAAAGCTTTCTGTGGAAAAACTCCGCCAGGGGGTTCACCACATAGGCGAAAACCACGCCCAGAAAGATCGCCCGGAAATTGCCCAGAAAGCTGCCCAGCGCGGTCCACACCGTCTGAAAATTGGTCAGCAGGACATAAAACGCCACGCCGATACAGGCGACCACCGCGCCGTTATACCATTTTTTATCTGCCAGCTTTTTCAGTCTCAAAGCCCTCACCCTTTCCCGGAAGCATCCAAGTAAAGTAAGCTTATCTTATCATATTCTGTCCGGCGCGGCAAGTCCTCATCCATGCTTTTGCGCACTTGACAGGGTGTTTCGCCCATGATATAAAGGCACTGACAGGAGGTGGAGCGCGCCATGCTCAATCTGTATTCGGAGGAAAACGCCCTCAGGGTGCTGGAGGAAAACGCCGCCCAGATCGACGAGATCTGCGGGGAATGCGCTCTGCCCCCGGCTTATCTGCGCGCCGTGCTGATGATGGAGCTGACGCGCATGGACATTCTCGATCCGCTGGCGGACACGGTGGTCGCCGTCAACTGGCTGGGCGCTCCCCTGCTCCGGCCCGCGTCGGAGGACAAAAATCCGCTGCGTAAGCTCGACAGCTCCACCGGCCCCGGACAGATCTTTTCCAGTGTCGCCATTCAGGCCATCCGCTTTGCGCGGGAGCGCGGCATCAGCGTCGCGGCGATACGCGATCTCAGGCCGGAGCTCTCGGAGGATGATCCCGAGGATCTCCGACTGGTTTGGCGAAGACTCAAGCGCGACACAGCTTTTAATCTGAGCTGCGCGGCGCTCAATATTCTGCTCTGTGCCTGGCAGATGACGGGGCGCATCGCCTTCGACTCCTATTCCCCGCAGGAGATCAAGCTCATTTTCACCCGCTACAACGCGGACGTGAAGCACGTCACCGCCTACGGCGAGGAGGCCTACGCCTGGTATCTGCGCTTCTCCAAATAAGCGCGTCCCGAATAGAAAAACGAGCATCCCCGTTTTCATGATGGGGATGCTCGTTTGTTTTCTTACTTTGCGCGGACAAGCTTTTTCTGCTTGAGCGCTTCGGGACGGATGGGGTCGAGGCGGCGCATCTCCCGCACATAGAGGATGAGCAGCACCACGTCGGCAAAGAGCCAGGCCGCGGGATTGGCATAGCACACGGCGGTGAAGCCGAGGCTGCCCACAAGGCCGAAGGACATGAGCGCGCGGGCAATCAGCTCGGACACGCCCGCCATCATGGCCTGGTTGGAAAAGCCCATTCCCTGCAGGCTGTTGCGGTAAATGAAGATCAGCGCGAGCAGCGGGTAAAACGCGCCCGAGATGGTGAGATAGCGCTGCACGTCCTGCAGTAGCATGGTCTCGGAGGAGCTCACGAAGAGGGTCGCCATGCTGCGCCCGGCGCTGTAGTTGAAGAGAAACGCCGCCGCGCAGTACAGCATCGACGCCGCCACCGTGCTCCACACGCCGCGGCGGATGCGCCCGTATTCGCCCGCGCCCAGATTCTGGCCGCAGTAGGTCGCCATGGCGATGCCGCAGGTCTCAAGCGGCGCAACCACAACGTTGTTCACCTTGGTCGCAGCGGAGACCGCCGCCACCGCCTGAGCGCCCAGTCCATTGACCGCGCCCTGCAGGATGATCGTGCCCACAGCCGTGATGGAAAACTGCAGGCCCATGGGAATGCCGATGGCCGCCATGTACGCGATACGCTTCCAGTCCGGCCGCAGATCGTCATGATGCAGGTTCAGCACCGGGATCTTCTTCGCCATGTAGACGAGGCAGGCAATGCCGGAGGCGAGCTGGGAAATCACCGTCGCCCAGGCCGCGCCCTCCACGCCCATGTGGAGATACTTCATGAACAGGATATCCAGCACCACGTTCACCGCCACCGCGCCGATCAGAAAGTGCAGCGGCGTGCGGCTGTCGCCCAGGGAGCGCAGGACTGCGGAGCTCAGGTTATAGAGCATCGTGGCCCCCACGCCCATGAAGACGATGAAGATATAGCGGTATGCGTCGTCAAAAATCTCCGCCGGGGTGTTCATCAGGCGCAGCAGATCGTCCGTCCAGAAAAAGCAGATCAGGCGGATGATCGCTGAAAGGCCGACGCCCAGCCACACAAGCTGCGCCGTGCGGCGGCGTACGCTCTCCAGATCGCCCGCGCCGAAGCTCTGCGCGATGGGAATGGCAAGGCCGGAGCAGCTGCCCGTGGCAAAGCCCAGGATCAGGAAGTTCAGCGCGCCCGTCGCGCCGACGGCGGCAAAGGCGTTCAGGCCGAGGATACGGCCCACCAGAATACTGTCCGCAATATTGTAGAACTGCTGAAACAGGTTGCCGATCAGAAGCGGCGCGCAGAAGCGCAGAATGCTTTTCAGCGGCGAGCCTGTGGTCATTTCGTTTTTCATAGAAAATTCCTACCTTCCAAAGCCGAGGATTAGGGCACGCTCTGTATTTGCTGCCCCCGACTTTTGAGCCCATATTTTAGTCCTCCGGCAGGAAAATGCAAGAGGTAATCTGCCCAAACTTTTGTGCATGGCGCACAAGCTGAGCGGCTCAATTTTGTAGGAATAAACGAAAAGTGGCGTTTTGGTTTCCGAATGTGCCCGGAATGAGGACTTCGGCCCCTGCCCTGTTTCCCTTTTACAGCATCCTGTAGGTGCGGATGAACCTTTCCGGCTCCGCCCCGCTTTCCAGATAGCGCAGCAGGATCTCGGCGCAGGCGTGGCTGTCGCTGTCCGCCCGGTGGTGGTTCAGGTCGATACCGTAATACGCGCACATGTCGTTGAGCTTGTGGCTGATCCCGGGCAGGAGCCTGCGCCCCATGACCACGGTGCACAGTCCCTTGACCGTGGGCGTCCAGTCGATCCCGTAATCGCAGAGGCAGCGGCGCAGGACGCCGGTGTCGAAGCTCGCGTTATGCGCGACGAGGACGCCGGAGGACATGACGGGTTCGATCCGCTCCCAGAGCTGCGGGAAGGTCGGCGCGCCCGCGACAGATTCGGCGCTGATGCCGGTGAGCTGGGTGTTGAACCAGTCGAAGGGCTGCTCGGGATCGACCAGGGAGTAAAATTCCTCCACGATCCTGCCGTCCTCAATGACGCTGATGCCGATGGCGCTCATGCGGCTGTTGTATCGGTTGGGGGTCTCTACGTCAAAGGCAATATATCTCATCTCTCCGCCCCCTTTCAGCGATCAGCAAAGTGTTCGCGCGCCTGGAAGGTTCTGCAGATGATGCTGTAATCTCCGAAAACCGTCAGCTTGTCGCCGACGGCAAAGACGGTGTCCGCCGTGGCGGGGATCGCCTTTTTCCCGCTGTGCTCCACCAGCATGACAAGGATGCCGGTGTCGGTTTTCAGCCCGGTTTTGGACAGCGGAAGTCCCAAAAAGCGCTCCGGGATGACGTTCAGATTCACCTGGGCGATGGAATCATTGCCGATGTAGTCCAGCAGCAGGACAGAATTGTGGGACTTGTCGCGCCCGATCATGCGGTCGGCCAGCTTTTCGAGCTGCCTGTTCGCCCAGGCGCGGACCTGCGGCAGGCGCGTCAGCACGACGAACAGCACAACGCCGCCCAGCAGGAACAGGATGCCGGCGGTGTATTGCTTTGCCTGACTGAGCTTGAAGGTCAGGAAGACGTTGATAAAGGCGGACACGATGGTGATATTGAACACATAGCCGAAAATCATCGTGATCCTGGCGAGGGTGCGGCGCTGCCGGTTGGAGAGGATGATCTCGCTCTCCCGGGTGGTAAAGCCCGTGCCCGTCAGCAGGGAGAGCACCTGGAAGCGCGCCTTCTCGCCGGGCAGTCCCGTGAAGCGGAACATAATGGTGAAAAAATCCGTAATGACCCGGTAGATCACGACGATCAGGGCAAACAGGATCAGATCCACATAGATATTCATGGCGCGCCTCCTCTTTTTTAAGCTCATTGTACAGGTGATTTTATCATAAACTGCGTTTTTGTTCAACCTGGCAGTACAGGTTTGGACAACAGAACTTGTATTTTTTTGCACTTTCCATTAAAATATATGGGTATCGGCTTAACGCAGCTTCTAAGCTCCCTTTGCGAAAGGGAGCTGTCACAGCCTAAAGCTTAAACAGAGCCTTGCGCAGATTCTGTTTCGATCCCTCCGGCCTTCGGCCACCTCCCTTTTTCCAAAGGGAGGTCAGATTCAGGGCTTGCTGAGTTAACCTGATACCCATAAAAAAAAAGAAAGGAAACGCTGCCTTGTCTGTCTCCACGCCGATGCTCGTCGGAAACCTCTGCTCCTTTGTCGCGGCCTGCTTTACCCTGCTCAGCGCCTGGAGCCGGGACCGAAAGCGGGTTTATCTCTATCAGGCCGCCCAATGCCTGATTCTGGCCATCGCCAATATCTTTTTCGCCTCCGTCAGTGGGACGACTACCTTTCTCCTGTGCGCGGCGCGTAACTGTCTCATTGCCTGGGATCGCTTCACCCCCAGGCGCTGCGCGCTTTTTGTCGTGAGCGTGGCCGCGCTGGGGATTCTCTCCAATAACCGCGGTGCTGTGGGGCTTATCCCGGTGGTCACGACCGCCGTTTATACGGTGGCCTGTCTTTATGTGAAAAGCACCGGGGCCGTCAAGCTTAACCTCACCGTAAATCTCGCCCTTTGGACGGTGTATGATCTCTTCATCGGCGACTATGTCTCCGCCGGGGTGGATTCCGTCTCCGCCGTGACCGCCCTGGCCTCGCTCATGCGTAAAAGCAAAACGGACAGTCCTTGAACGATTCTCGTTTCCGGCTGTCCGTTTATTATTGCTTACGCCCAGGTGCCGCTGCGGAAGATGGGAACCGTGCTGCCGTCGGCGCGCACGCCGTCGACAGCGAGATCGTCGCTGCCGATCATGAAATCGACATGAATAATGGAGTCGTTGACGCCGCGCGCCTGCGCCTCGGCCACCGTGAGATCGTCCCCGCCCGGCAGGACCTCCTTGAAGCCCGCGCCCAGCGCCACATGGCAGCAGGCGTTTTCGTCAAAGAGCGTGTTATAGAACAGAAAGCCGCAGCGGTTGACCGGGCTTTCCTTCGGTACCAGCGCTACCTCGCCCAGCATATTGGAGCATTCGTCCATGGCGAGCATCTTTTCCAGCAGCGCCTGTCCCTTCTCCGCCTTGCAGGAGACCGCGCGCCCGTTTTCAAAGGTGATGGAAAAGTTCTCGATGAGCTGGCTGTTCCAGGACAGGGGTTTCGTCGCCACGAGCGTTCCGCCGCAGCGGCCCGCCATGGGGGTGGTGAAGATTTCCTCGGTGGGCATGTTGGGGATGTAGCTTGCCCCGCTGCGGGCGTTGACCGTCGCGGCGCCCTCCCACTGGGCGTCCGGGATCAGCTCCACATGAAAGTCCGTGCCGTTTGCGCTTTTATAACGCAGCGACGCAAAATGCTGCGCATTGAGCCAGGCGGCCTTTTCGCTGAGAAAATCCGTGTGCTCCTTCCACGCCGCCACGGGGTCGTTCACCCCGTCGATGCGCACGGTTTTCAGAACGGCGTCCCACAGCTTTTCCATGGCAGTCTCGGCCTTATCAGCCGGGAAGCACTTCTTCGCCCATTTTTCCGAGGGCAGCGCCGCGATGCACCACTGGTGCTTTCCGTCGATGGCGTCCCGATAGGGCTTCAGCACCCGGGCGCGGCTCTGCTGCACGGCGGAGAGCTTTTCCGGGGCGATCCCGGCCATGGCGTCGGGGTCTTCGGATTCCACGAAGATGCGGCAGGGATAGTCCGCCGTCATCTGCCTCGCTCTGGCCTCCTCCCACGGCAGCACCTCGGAGAGCGTCTCCTGCGCGGCATACTGAAAGTGCAGGCGGGAAATGCTGTCGCTCTGCCAGTCAAGCTCTACCCTTTTTGCCCCGGCCTTATAGCATTCCTCGGTCAAAAGGGCGGCAAAGTCCGCCTGTTCCACCGCGATGTACAGCAGCACCGTCTGTCCGGGCTGTACGTTTGCGCCGGAGCGCGCGATGAGGCGGGCATAGCTCTGTAAAAGTTCGTGTGTGATTTTCAAGTTTTTCGGCTCCTTTTCATTCGGTATCCGTATTTTACCCCGGCGCGGACAGAATAGCAAGGGCGGATCGCTTTTCGTCCTTGACAGGCTTTGACATATCCTTTAGAATACTCGATATATTGACATAGCATTATAATAAGGAGATTATCGTTTATGGACAATTCACGCGCACAATGGAGCAGCCGCCTCGGCTTTATCCTTGCGGCGGCAGGGTCGGCCATCGGGCTCGGCAACATCTGGAAGTTTCCCGGCAGGGCCTATGAGGGCGGCGGCGGGATCTATCTGCTGATCTATCTTGCGATGGTTGTCTTCTTTGGCGTCCCCCTGATGCTGACGGAGCTGTCCATCGGCAGAGCCAGCCAGTCCAACGTCGTCGGCGCTTTTCGCAGGCTGGGCCACAGGCGCTGGTCCTGGGTCGGCTGGGTCGGCGTTCTGGGCGCTTTCATCATCACCTGCTATTATTCTCATGTGGGCGGTTGGGTGCTGCGCTATGTGGTGGGCTATGCAGTCGAAGCCCCGGCGATCTACGCGGACCCGCTCGGGTATTTTTACGCTACCCTCGGCCTCGGCGCGGACGGCGCAACCTTCTTCCCCTGGGTGGCGATCCTGTTCGCCGGAATCTTCATGGCCTGCAACGCGGTCATCATCATCCGCGGCGTGGAAAGCGGAATCGAGAGCTTCAACAAAATCGGCATGCCCGCCCTGTTTGTCATTCTGGTCATTCTGCTTGTCCGCTCCGTGACGCTGCCCGGAGCCGAGGACGGTCTGCGCTACATGCTCTCCTTTGACTGGAGCAAGCTGAGCTTTGATACTGTGCTCTCCGCGCTGGGACAATCTTTCTATTCTCTCTCCATCGGCATGGCTATCCTGATCACCTACGGCTCGTATCTGCCGAAGACCGAGAATCTCTCCAGAAACACCGTGCTTATCTGCGCCATGGATACCATGGTCGCTTTCCTCGCGGGCTTCATCATCGTCCCCGCGGTGTTTGCCACCCTCGGCGCCGACCATGTGGGCAAGGGCGGCGGCTTCGCGTTTGTGTCGCTCGCGGGCGTGTTTGAGAAAATGCCCGGCGGGCGTCTCTTCGGCGTGCTGTTTTACCTGCTGCTCCTGTTTGCGGCGCTCACCTCCTGCATCTCCCTGATTGAAGGCATTGTTGCTTTCCTGACCGAGCATTTTGGCTGGGAGAGAAAGCGCACCACCATCATCACCTGCGCGCTCATGTTCCTGATCGGCTGCCTCTACACCTGCACCCAGGCGGCCTACCCCCTCAAGGGCATCTGGCTCGACGCCGTCAACGGTTTGAGCTTCCCGCCCCTCTGCGATGCGATGGAGTACTTCACCGACCGTCTCCTGATCCCCATCTGTGCCCTGGGCTGCTGCCTCTTCTCCGGCTGGGCCTGGAGGCCGGAGAGCGTCGTGCGCGAGGTGGAGCAGAACGGCGTGCGCTTCGGTCTCAAGCGGGTTTACGCGGTGCTGATCCAATACATTGCGCCGCTTGCGATCCTGCTGATTCTGGGACTCAGCATTGTCGGCGGCAAGACCTTCAGCTGATCGCCCGAAAACAACAAAAAAGGAAGCGTCGAAGCCGGTTTCGGTTTCGACGCTTCCCTGGTTTTATACCTTGTATTTCTCCGCGTACTGGGCGTAGAGCTTATCAAAATTGTGGGAACGCAGCTCCTTGAGATTGATGATATAATCGTGGGTCTGGAACTCGTCCTTGTTCAGCTCGATCATGGCGACGGCGATGTTGGAGCAGTGATCCGCCACACGCTCGAAGTTCGTCAGCAGATCGTTAAAGACGAAGCCGATCTGCAGGGAGCAGACGCCCTTCTGCAGGCGGTCGATATGGCGGAGCTTGAGCTCGTCGCACAGCACGTCGATATGCTCCTCCAAAGGCTCGACCTTATAGGCTTTGTTGAGGTTTTCCTCGGTAAACGCGGAGAAGGCCAGCTCCAGAATCTCGTTCACTGCGGAGGTCAGCACGTCGATCTCATGGTCGCCGCTTTCGGAGAAGGTGATTTTCTTGTCGTGCTTCTCCTGCGCCACCTGGCGGATGTTCATGGCGTGGTCGCTGATGCGTTCAAAGTCGCTGAGGGTATGCAGGTATTCGGAGACATGCTCATTCTCCCGGGGGCTGAGCTCGGACTGGTTCAGCTTCATGAGGTAGGTGCCGATCTTATCCTCATAGCGGTCGACCAGATCCTCGTCCTGCTCCACCTTTTTCGCGAGCTCATCCGAATACTCATAGAGAAGGAGCATGGCGTCCTTGATATTCTCGTGCGCTTTTCGGGCCATGGCGTTGATGGTCAGGCGGCTCTGCTCCACGGCGAGGGCCGGGTGCTTGAGAAAGCGCTCGTCCAGGCGGTCGAAGTCTGCGTTGGCCTCCTTCTCCTGGCTGCTCTCCTTGATGAGGGTATTGAGGATTTTTTCGATGGAGCCGATAAAGGGCAGCAGCACCACCGCGCAGATCACACGGTAGATCGTGTTGACAGCGGCGATGTTGAAGGGATTCATGACCATGCTCTTGATCGGAAAGTCGAAAAAGGCGTCGGCGATATAGTAGACCGCGCCGCAGAAAATCGCGCCCAGCGTCTGGATCACCAGATACGCCCAGGCCGTGCGGCGGCCCTGGGTGCGCGCGCCGAGGGCGGAGAGCAGGACCGGCACCGCCGCGCCGATGCTGATACCGAGCAGAATCGGGAAGCCCTCGGCAAAGCCGATGGCCCCGGTCACGGAGAGGGCCTGCAGGATACCGACGGCGGCGGAGGCGCTTTGCAGCACGGCGGTAAAGGCCGCGCCGACCAGGATGCCGAGGACGGGATTTGAAAAGGCCGTCATGAAGCGGATAAAGGAGGGGCTGTCCTTGAGAGGGGCCACCGCGCCGCTCATGGACTGCATGCCGAACATCAAAACCGCAAAGCCCAGCAGGATATCGCCGACATGCCGCCTGCTCTGCTTTTTGGAGAACATGCGCAGCACAATGCCGATGACCGCGACAACGGCGCTGATGCTTGCCGTGGACAGGAGCGATACCAGTCCCCCGCTGCCCTCCACATAGGACAGGCAGATGATCCAGCCGGTGATGCTGGTGCCGACAATCGCGCCCATGATGACCGCGATGGCCTGGCGCACCTTCATCATGCCGGAGTTGACGAAGCCGACCACCATGACCGAGGTGGCGGAGGAGGACTGGATCACGGCGGTAACGCCCGCGCCGAGCAGCATGCCCCTGAGCGGGGTGCCGGAGAGCTTATACAGGATCAGTTCCAGCTTGCTGCCCGCGACCTTTTTCAGTCCGTCCCCCATCAGCGACATGCCAAAGAGGAACAGGGCCACGCCGCCGAGAAGTGTTATGACATTGGAAATTCCCATGTTTTTCTCCCGAAAATGATTATTTTTATATAGATGCTGTCTTATCTTACCATGTTAGAGTGTTCACAGTCAATTCATATTTTCTCTGAATTTCCAATTAAATGCACACAAATGAAGCCGATTATTCTTCTATTTTGAACAAGCGCCGCCCGTTTTTCAGGCTGGCTTCGGCGATTTCCCGTGCTGTGCAGCCTTTGACTTCCGCGATTTTCTCCGCAATATACGGCAGATTGCGGGAGTCGTTGCGTTTTCCCCTGCGCGGTACAGGGCTCAGGTAGGGGCTGTCCGTCTCGATCAGTAGACGGTCAAGCGGGCAGACGGCCAGCACCTCCAGCGCCTTGCGCGCGTTTTTGTAGGTGACGGGCCCGTCAAAGCCCAGATACCAGCCGCGCCGCAAAAGCTCCTCCGCCATTTCGGCGGAGCCGGAATAGCAATGGAACACGCCCCGGAGCGCGGGATAGCGCCGCACGATGTCCAGGCTGTCCCCGTGGGCCTCCCGGTCGTGGACGATGACGGGCAGGTCTCTGGCAAGGGCCAGCTCGATCTGGCGGATAAACAGCGCCTTCTGCTCCTGCTTGTGCGTGTCGTCCCAGTAATAATCCAGGCCGATCTCCCCGATGGCGACGCACTTTTCCCGGGCGCAGAGCTCCTCGATGCGTTCAAAATCGCCCGCCTCCATGGTGCCGAGCTCTTCCGGATGGATGCCGACGGCGGCATAGACATGCCCCCAGCGGGACGCCAGCTCCAGCGCCCGCTCGCTGCTTTTCCTGTCGCAGCCGGGATTTACCACAAGACTCACTCCCTCAGCGGGCAGCCCTTCCAGAAGCGCGTCGCGGTCGGCGTCGAAAGCCTCGTCGTCATAGTGCGCGTGGGTGTCAAAATACATGCTTCCACCCTCCTTTTCCCGCCTATCGTACACGAGCGGGCGCGTTTTTGCAAGCATTTTGCTTGACGCTGTCTCCCGTCCCGTGTAGAATACATCTTGTATTGTTATCTGACAGGAGGCCGCCTATGTCGGTTCGTAAAAAGAAGCGCCGTATATCTGTTTTTTCCGTTATCTTACTGATCGTTTTATTGATTATCGCCCTGGGCCTTGCCGTGCTGCGCCCCAAGGGGGACCCGGCCCGGGCCCTGAACGCGCAGATCATGGGCTTCGTTCCGGCTGAGAATGAAACGCTCTCCGGCGTCGACGCTGCGGTCGCCGAAGCTTCCGAGCGCTGCTTCTCCGTGGAATACGGGCCCTTTACGCGCTCGCTTCTTCGCGCCTCCGGCAGTGTCAGCGTCACGGCGCTGGACGCCGCGCTTCTCACCGAGGGGCTTGCAGGCGATATGCAGGCGCTGCTGGGCGAGCGCGCCGCCGCCGCAAAGCGCAGCGCGGAGCTCTATGAGGCGGACGGCTCGGTCAAGCCGACGCTCTGCGAAACGCTTTACGCGGACGCCATGCAGGCGCGTCTTTCCCACGCCCAGGACTATTGCAGGACGACGAGCTTTCCGGTGTCCTTGCGCTTTCTGAACGGGGAATGGACGCTTGAAAACGCCGAGAGCCTTTATGCCGCGCTCGGTACGGCCCTCCCCTCCCGCCCCGGCTATGCCGAAGCCGTCGCCGCGCTCGAGCCCGTGCGTCTGCACTACAGCATTGCCCACGGCGCGCCGAGTCCGACGCCCGATCCCGACTGCTACGGCACGACGGACGATCCCCAGGTGATCGCCGCGCTGCTGGAGACGGACACGGCAAAGCGCCTGATCGACGGTCAGAGGCTGGACTTTGACCCGAACCGGGACATGCTCGGGCGAAGCATCTATTACTATCTGGACGAGACCATCCTGGCTCTTGTCTGGCAGGACGATGAACACGGGGCCGTCGGCACTTTTGCCGAGGTCATCGTGGCCGACGCGAGCCAGCTGCGCCGGAAGCTCGCGGACGACACCTTCGGCACCCTGCAATACTATTACCCCAGCGAATTTGCCGTCCAGACCAACGCAGTTGTCGCCGGCAGCGGCGACTTCTACAACAGCGGCCGCCCGGACTACGGTCTTTACGTCTATGACGGTCAGCTCATGCGCAGTAACCTCCACAGCGGTCAGAGCTGCTTTTTCACCGATGAGGGCGACATGCTCTTCATCTACGAAGACCGCTTTGCGTCCGAGGAAGAGGCCCAGCGCTTTATTGACGAAAACCACGTTGTGTTCTCCCTCAGCTTCGGCCCGGTGCTCATCGACCACGGCGAGGACGTAACGCCCTACGACTACCCCATCGGCGAGGTGCGGGACACCTATGCCCGCTGCGCGGTGGGTCAGCTCGGAAAGCGGCACTATCTCATGATGACCATCAACTGCGAGTCGCCGGATCATTATGTCTATGTCACCCTGCGGCAGGCGGCAGACTCCATGATCGCGCACGGCTGTGTGAACGCCTATACCCTGGACGGCGGGCAGACCGGCAGCATCCTGATCGGCGGGCAGCTCATCAACCCCGTGCAGTTCGGCGTGGAGCGGGAAATGAGCGATATCTATTATTTTGCCACCGCCCTGCCGGACGCATAAGCGCTTGCAAAGCTCCTGCCCCTATGGTAGAATAAAATGATTTGATTTCAAGTTTTCGGAGTGTTTTCACCATGCAGATGCTCAAAAGCGAATGGAGCGATATCCGCTGGCGCAGATTTCTCGCCTTCTGCGCGGGCGCAATGGTCCTGTTTTATATGGTCTGTCCCGTCGCGCCGCTGCGTTGGGCGGATCTCTATGCCTCCTACGGCAAGACCTTTATCATTGCCTTTGCCGCCATCTACTTTTTCCGCGCGCGCTTTGACGGCGTTTTGGAGCTCAGGCTGGTCATCTATTATACGATCTGGGTTTTCCTGACCCGTCTTCTCAACACCGATTATTATCTGCAAAATGAGCTGGATCTCGTCATCAGCCGTGTTCTCTGCTGTGTGATCCTGCCGGTGGGCCTGCTGCTGGAGGAAAAAGAGCGGCGCATTTTTCTGGATATCGTGATCGCCGTGAGCGGCGCGTTCTATTTTGTCACCGCGCTCGTCGGACTCTACGCCTGTATCTTCGGCGTGTATTTCTATGTACCGCCCGAGAATGTGGTTTTCGGTCTGGACAATGCCGCCTACGCCAACAGCTATGTGCGCATCGTGGTGTGGGAAACCAGCCGCAACATCAACGCCGTCTGGTTCTATCTCGCCGGGTGCATGATGGTTTATGAGTTCTTCCGCTGCAAAAACAAGCTCTGGCGCATCCCGATCTGTCTTGCGTTTTTTGTCTTTCATCTCGCCGTCGCCTTTACCATGACGCGCAGCATCATGCTGGCAGCCAGCATCAATGCCGCCATGCTCGCCGTTCTGCTCGGCATGAAGCATGTGCGCACGGACAATAAGGCGCTGCGTGTCGCGCTGATCGCGCTGCTCGCCGTCTGCTCCATGCTGCTGTGCTATAAGAGCTATGAATGGCTCCGCAGCGGCACGGCCAAAATCTATGACGCGATGGACGTGAAGATCGAGCGCACCTCCGACCAGTTCATCGACCCCGCGGTTTTGAGCGAGGACGGCACCAATTTCAACGACAGCCGCGATCTCGCGCAGAGCATCTCCACGGGCTCCATGCGCTTTCATGTCTGGGCCTCCGCCATCCCTGCCATCAGGGATGAGCCGCTGCGCCTGCTGATCGGCAAATACAGCTCCAAGCTTATGGACGGGCCGCATCTCTATCAGATCCACGCGGAGAACGGCTCCTTCCTGCACATGCACAATTATCTGCTGCAGGTGCTGATGCTGACGGGCCTCGTCGGTTTTCTGCTGGTGCTGGCCTTCAGCGTGCTGCTGGTGTATCGCATGATCCGCCTTTTCTTCTCCGCCCATCCGGGCGCGACGACGGCTGTCAAAACCCTGACCCTGCCGGTGAGCGGGATCCTGGTCTACGGCATGCTGGAGACGGTGATTTTCACCGCCTCGGCGGACGAGCGCGCCCTCACCGATTTCCGGGAGCTTTTCTTCTTCCTGCTGGCGGGCGTCGTGCTCGCCTGGTCCTATGAGCTGGAGCCGCCGAAAAAGCGGAAATAAGCCTGCATTTTTTCTCCTATTGCGCATTTTTTAACTGCGTGTTATTATCTCTTTTGTATGATTCGTTTTTGGGAGTGATCTTATGGCAAAACCGGTCGTCATCACGACTGACAGCACCTGCGATCTGTCGCAGGAGATAATAAAGCGCTTTGATATCCGCGTCATTCCTCTGACCATTCTGTTGGGGGAAGACAGCTATCTCGACGGCGTGGATTTCACGGCGGCGGATATCTATGCCCGCTACCGTCAGGACGGGACACTTCCGAAAACCTCCGCCCCCGGGATCCAGCAGTTTACGGATTTCTTCTCCCCGATCCTCAAGCGTGGCTGTGAGATCGTCCATCTCGACATCAGCTCTGAGCTCTCAAGCTCTTACAATAACGCCTGTATTGCCGCCTCCGAGCTGGAGGGCGTCCATGTTGTGGACAGCCGCGCCCTCGGCACGGGTCTCGGCCTTCTCGCGATCGAGGGCTGCGAGTGCCGCGACCGCGGCCTGTCCGCCGAGGAGATTGCCGGGCATCTCAACAGCTTGGTCGGCAAGGTGGACACCAGCTTTGTGCTCAACACCCTGGAGTTCATGTGGAAGGGCGGGCGCTGCTCCGGCGTCACCGCGCTCGGCGCAAATCTCCTGCGCCTGAAGCCCGCGCTTGAGATGCGCGACGGCAAGCTCAGCGTATATAAAAAGTATCGCGGCAATATCCAGTCGGTCTACCGCCAGTATGTCAAAGAGCGCCTGGCAGCGGCAGACGTTCAGCCCAAGCATGTGTTTGTCTACGACTCCGGCGAAATCCCGGAGGAGACGATCCGGGAGCTCACGGATATGGTGCGCGAGGCTGTCCCCGGCGCGGAGGTGCACAATTCCAAGGCAGGGTGTACCGTGACCTCGCACTGCGGCCCCCAGACCTTGGGCGTCATGTTTATCAACAGATAAGGGAGGCCGTCGTCATGCTGGACCCCAGAGATGTAGACCGCGTTTCCGAAGAGGACTGGGAACAGTTTAAGAAGGAAGCCGTCAAGGACGAGCTCTACTATAACGGCCCCGGCGATCTTCTGGACACGGCGGAGGGCCGCGCGAAATTCTGCCGTCTGAATAAGACGAGCGTCTACCGCAAGCCCGATCCCGCCTACCCCGGATA
This sequence comes from Oscillospiraceae bacterium, assembly GCA_902786615.1. Next base: position 129,693 of record CADADE010000006.1, on the reverse strand, counting down.
TAAGATCTGGGTCTTCAACAATCAGGGCGAGGGCATGGTCGTCAAAAAGCGCAGCCATGTGGACCCGAGTCTGATGGAGGATATCGAATACAACGCCGAGGGCAATGAAATCAGCCGCTCTTATGAGCCCGCGTGACTTTGCCGCCCTCCCCGATCATTGCAAACACCCCGTGCCTGGTCCGGCACGGGGTGTTTGTTTATGAACCTATTTTTTGATTAAATTTTTTAATATGGGTATCAGGTTAACTCAGCAAGCCCTGAATCTGACCTCCCTTTGGAAAAAGGGAGGTGGCCGAAGGCCGGAGGGATCGAAACAGAATCTACGCAAGGCTCTGTTTAATTTATGCAGCCCGGCTGATCCCTCAGTCACAGCCTCGCGGGAGATCGGCTGTGACAGCTCCCTTTCGCAAAGGGAGCTTAGATGCTGCGTTAAGCCGATACGCATATTCTTTAATCAAGAAAGCCACGCTTTATTGACAATCAGAAAAACGCGCTTTTATTCATCCTTGAAGAACTTTCCAATAATATCGCTTATCGTATTCTCCGTTTCTTTGTCTGTTGTTCCGAAGCCTTCTCTGAAAATATAATCCATGGCCTCATAGAAAGTATTCATACTCTCTTCTCTGAATTCGGCCTTCAAAGATTTCTCGCTTTTATTCCTGCTTTTGTTTTTGTCCCTGAAATTATTATAACTGTCAAAGAGATATTTATGCCAGTCAGGTCCGAACAGCTTTTCATTGACCTCATTTTCAAATACTTCAAGCGCGTTGCAGATATTCTGAGGAATATCCAGGTAATAATACCTCACCAGGCTTCGGGTCTCGTTATTGTATTCTCTCAGTTCGGCAATCTTCTCACCATTCAGCGCGTTTATATCGGCAAAATATCTCTCATACTGACGAAGAAATCTGGTGTAAATGCCGCGCAGAATTGTTGGTAAGTTTTCTGTTTTCGGAGTCTCTTCATGCAGGATCTTCTCAACTCTTTCGATGCTTAATTGGGTCATTGTCATCCTCCTTAAAATCATTACAGGTATCCTATGAGATAATAGCTCAGCTTGACAGGAAAAGCAGTCCTTTGTTACGGCATGAGCATCGACTGTCCGGCTGTGCCGGGCATCGGGAACGACACGACAGCAGCGCCGCACGGTTTCGTCCGGCGCTGCTTTTGTCTTAATCAGATCACAATGGCGTTTTTCGGGCAGACGTCGGCGCAGGTGCCGCAGGCGACACACTTGTCCTCGTCCAACTTCCAGACCTTCTCCTTGCGGTCGACGGTCAGAGCCTCGCCCGGACATTTACGGGCGCAGATGGTGCAGTAGACGCACTTGTTCGGGTCCTGGGCCGGTTTCCCGTCCCCGCGCGGCTGGATGGCAGGGGCTGCCTCCGCTGCCGGAGCAGCGGCCGGAGCGTCCGCTTTTTTTGCGGCGGGCGCGGCTGCCGCGGCAGGCTTTGGTGCCGGCTTCTTCACAGCCTTCTTGACGAAGGTGCCGGAGACGATCAGATCCCCCTCCTCAATGCCGATCATGTGGTAATCCTGCGTCAGCTCAATGGAGTGGCGGGTGCAGAAGTCGGCGCAGGTGCTGCAGAAGGTGCAGGAGCCGAGGTCAAAGCTGCGGGTGATAACGTCGTCCCCGTCCTCGTTCTTCACGCTGGAATGCGTGATGGCGCCGCCCGCGCAGACGCGCTCACACATATTGCAGTTGATGCAGGTCTCCGGGTGGAAGACGATGCGGCCGCGGTAGTTGGGCGCCGCCTCGCTGGGCGTGAAGGGATAATTGTTGCAGCTGGGCTTACTGAAGAGCTTGGTGACAGCCTCTCTCACAAACGGGAAATCCATTACATCCGCCCCCTCTTCTCCTTGAGTATTTCGCATGCCTTGGCGAGGCCGTCAATGATGGCCTCGGGCTTGGGCGCGCACCCGGCGATGTCCACGTCCACATGCACATACTGGCTCAGCGGCGCGCAGACAGAGTAGCTGCCCTTGAAGACGTTGCCCGACTGCGGGCAGGAGCCCATGGTGACGATGCATCTGGGCTCGGGCACCTGGTCGATGGTTCTGAGCACGCGCTCAAGGCTCTGCTTGGTGACAGGCCCGGTGACGACGACGATGTCCGCCTGGCGGGGGCTGCCCGCGAGCTTGAAGCCCAGGCGCTCCACGTCGTAGCGGGGCGTGAGCACGGCGACAAGCTCGATATCGCAGCCGTTGCAGGAGCCGCTGTTGATATGAAACAGCCAGGGGGATTTTGCGGTGCTTTCCGCGATCAGCTTCTTAAACATGGGGCTCCCTCCTTACAGACCGTACCACGCGAGCACAAGGCTTAAGAGCGCAAGGCCGGAGACAACAGTCCAGTAGTATTTGAATACCTGTTCGATCTTGAGTCTCGCGGTGACCGCGTGGACAAAGGAGATAAACAGGGCGGTTGCGATGACGCAGAGTGCAAAGACGATCGCGCCGTCCACGGCGACAACGCCCGTGCCGACGCCGCCGAAGAAGAGGGCGACGAAGAGGCTCGTGAGCGTGAGGATCTTGACGGCGTGGCTGAGCTTGAAGACCGCGAGGGGCGCGCCGCTGTATTCCGCGTGCATGCCTTCGCAGATCTCGGTCTCGGCCTCGGCAGTATCAAAGGGGTGGCTGCCGGTCTCGCCGGGTATGACCATGGCGAAGGCGACGGCTGCGGGGATCATGCTGAGCTTCGTGATGAGGCTGCCGTTGTGTACCTGATAATCGGCAATTTCGCTCAGAGAGAAGCACAGACCCGAGCCCATGGCGTTGCCGACAGTCTTGGCCACGGCCAGCAGAACGAGCACCAGCGGCAGCTCGCAGGAGATGATGGTGACCATCTCACGGCTGAGACCGACGCCCGCGTAGGGGGAGCCGGAGGCCGCCGCGCCGAGGATCGCGGCCAGGGCCGGGATCAGCAGCAGGTAGAGAATGACGATGATATCCGCCATGCCGGAGAAGGCGCTGAAGCCGTGGATGGGGATAAAGAGCTGAATGACCACCAGTGCGGCAAGGCCCACCAGCGGAGCGACGAGGAAGGTGGTGCGCTCCGCCGCGGCGGGGACGATGGTCTCCTTGCCGCAGAGCTTGAAGAAATCATAAAAGGGCTGCAGGATGGGAGGTCCGACTCTCTTCTGCATTCTGGCGACGAGCTTGCGGTCGATGCCGGTAAGAAGCATGCCGCACAAAAAGCAGAACAGGAAGCCCGGGAATATGAGAATGTAGCCCAGATACTGCAGGCCGTTGAGGAAAATGTTTGCTGTCATCCTTCCCACCTCCTTAGAGCACGATCATCATGTACACGATCGCAAGGGCCAGGGCGACCACCGCCCAAAGGGCGTAGTCATTGACGACGCCGCTGTGCAGATCGTGCATGAAGTCAAAATAGTGTCTCCAGTTGTGCTTGAAGCCCCAGAAGAGGTCTCCGCCGCCGACCTGGGAGTACACGTTCCGTTCGCCGCCGTAGAAGAGCTGGTACTTGGTTTCCACGTTCTCGCCCTCGTTTTCGCTGACGCGGTCATACTTGCCGGCAACGGCGACGATGGTCAGCGCGAGCAGCGCGATGCAGAGGATGAGCAGCCAGTTGATGGGCTCCCAGACCCCCGCCTGGGAGAAGCTGACCTCCGGCGCGGGGAGATTGGACTTAAAGCCCATGGCGCTGATGTATCCGCCGACATTGGCGACCGCCTTGGCGGCGGGCTGGGTCAGAACGCCGGTGACGGTGTTCGGGAAGATGCCGGTCAGGATGCACAGTACCGCCAGGATGCCCATGGCAAGGCGCATGCCGAAGGGTACCTCCCTGACGTTCTCATACTCCCTGGGGAGCTGTCCGAAGAAGACGGACTGGCTGACCTTGACAAAGGAGGCGAGCGTCAGCGTGGAGGTGACAAGGGCGATGACGGTGACGGCCAAAAAGCCGATGTTATTGGACTCCACGGCCTTCTGGTAGCTGGCCTGGTAGATCATCCACTTGGAGGCAAAGCCGTTGAAGGGCGGCACGCCGCTGATGGAGAAGGCGCCGATCAGGAAGAGAACCGTGGTGTGGGGCATCTTTTTGGAGAGGCCGCCGAGCTTTCCGAGGTCGGTGGTGCCGGTCTCATGGAGGACAGCGCCCGCCGCCAGGAACAGCAGGCCCTTGAAGAGCGTGTGGTTCATGGCGTGGTACAGGCCCGCCGAGACGCCGAGGGAGGTGGACAGCCCCACCGCCGCGAGCACATAGCCGATCTGGGAGATGGAGTGATAGGCCAGCAGGCGCTTGAAGTCATGCTGGGCAAGGGCCATCGTGACGCAGACGAACATGGAGACGCTGCCGACGAAGACCAGCATAAACTGCATGGTGCCGAGGTTCATCGTCTGGAACAGGAAGTAGGTCAGTCTGATGATGCCATAGATGCCGGACTTCGTGAGCACGCCGGAGATAAGCACCGAGATGGACGCGGGGGCCGCGCCGTGGGCGTCCGCCGCGAGGGGGTGGAAGGGTACGATGAAGGCCTTGGTGCTGAACCCGATGTACAAAAACGCGAAGGCAAGCTTGGTGGCGTTATTCAGCGACCCGGGAATGAGCGAGGCGAGTTGCGCGAGGTTCAGGGTGTGGTACTGGGCATAGAGCATGATGGTGCCGGCGAGGATCGCGCTGGAGCCCATGCAGCCGACAACCAGGTACTTGAACGCAGCCTCCAGCGCGCCGTACACCTTCGTGCGGAAGGCCGTAAGGGCAACCGCCGCGAAGGTCAGGATCTCCACCATGACGAACATGTTGAAGATATCGCCGGAGAGGACGAGCCCCAGCACGCCGCCCGCGAGCAGGCAGTAGAGCACATAATACTGGGGTACGCAGTCGTCATGCACCATGTAGCGGATGGAGTAGACCGCGGAGACGAAAACCGCCGTCGCAATGAGCAGGGCGAAGAACAGGCTCAGCGCGTCCACCTCCAGGGCAATGCCGATGGCGTAGCCGCCCGCGATCCCACGGGAACCCATCCAGTAGGCGATGGTCTCCCCGCCGAGCATAACAGGCTTTACGAGCATCGCAAGGAAGAAGAGGCTCAGGCCGGTGGCGCACAGGGCGATCCAGGCGCGGAAGCCTGCGGGGTTTTTGGGGTCCTTCGAGGGCTTCGTTCCGGAGGCGGCAATCACGAAGGCGCCGAGGAAGAGCACCATGATCGAGTAGATCGGGAAGTGGTGATAATCCATCATATTCGCAAGATTCATCCTCTCAGCCTCCTTATCTCTCTGGTGTCAAGCGTCCCGTAGGACTCGTGCAGGCGGATGACGAGGGACATGGACATGGCCGTCACGCACGCGCCGATGACGATGCTGGTGAGGGTCAGGGCCTGGGGAATGGGATCGACAAAGTAGCTGGCCTGGGTAAGCTCCCCTGCCGTGAAGATCGGGGCGGTGCCGCCGGGCGTGTAGCCGACGGTGATAATGAGCAGGTTCACGCCGTAGTCCATGACGGACATGCCGATCACGGTCTTGACCAGATTGTACTTGGTGACGATTGTATGGAAGCCGAGGACGATGAGGAAGAAGGCGGCGACGTAATTAAACTGTATCATATCATTCCTCTCCTTTCCCGGATTCTCTCAGCACACCGAGCAGGAGCAGCGCGATGGAGCCCACGCCGGTGATGACCTTGACGCCGACAGTCACGTTCATCCAGAAGATGGTGCCGGAGCTGTAAAGATTGCCGATGGCGCCGTGGGTGTAGAGGACATTCTGCGCAAAGTGCGCGCCCATCGCCACGCCCAGAAAGCCGAGCGCCACATAGAAGATGGAGGCATAGCCCTCGGCCGTGTGCATCAGGTGATAGCTGAGGGTTTCAATGGTCGTCTCATAGCCGTGGCCGAGGCAGATCAGCGCCACGACGGCCACCATCAGCACGCCGCCCTGGAAGCCGCCGCCGGGAGACAGATGGCCGTGGAGGATGATGTAAAGGATATACACAACGGCCAGCGGCAGGATCTTATCGCTTGCGCACCTGGCGATCACATTCTTGACAACGGGTTTTTCATTCATTGTTTTCCTCCTCCTTTCCGGCTTTCTTCTTAAAGAGGATGACGGCGCTGCCCGTCACGGCAGTGACGAGGATAAAGGCCTCGCCCATGGTATCATAACCGCGGAAGTCGAAGACGATCGAGGTCACGTCGTTGACGGCGTGCGTCTCGGCCAGGTTCTGCTGGACGATGGCGTCGGCCGCGCCGGAGGCAAAGCTGTCGTCATAGCTCTCCGGGTTTTTCTGAAGCTCATGGACAGGCACCGGGGCGTGCGCGCCCTCGTAGCTGCGCTCCATCCCGCTCATGGTAACGGCGGCAAAAACGCAGGAGAACAAAATCACGCCGAGGGAGACATAGGTGAGCCATTTTTTCATCAGTCGTCCCCTCCTCTCATCTTTTTCAGGGCAACGATGAGCACCAGCGGCGTCAGTGCCGCGCCGACGGCAACCTCGGAGATGGCGACGTCGGGCGCGTGCATCAAGAGAAAGGCGGCCGCGCAGAAGATGCCGGTCACGCCCAGCGCGATGACGGAGCTCAGGAGCTTTTCCATGTTGCAGGCGAGGATCGCTGAGACCACAACGCCGGAAACGACAAGAATATCGAGAAGCGCAACAACATTACTCATTGAAATCCCTCCCGTAATCGTCGATTTCCATTTCCTTTTCGGGCCGCACGCCGCTTTTGTAGGCGCCCTTGGCGATGGCATGCGCGCCGACGGGGTTGATGGTGAAGATCAGAAGGCCGATCAGCAGCACCTTCAAGCCGGTGCCGACGCTGCCCATCACGAAGAAGGCATAGAGCGCGCCGGCCAGGATCACGCCGAGCACGCCGAGGGTGCTGATGCAGGTGCTGGCCTGCATACGGCAGAAGGTGTCAGGCATCTGGATGACGCCCTTGGTGCCGGCCAGGGCGAAGACAAGGCCCGCAACCATCAGAATGTCAATCAGTATTCTCATTTGTCCAACCACCTTTTCTTTTCGAGGTAGCGCCCCACCAGCATCGTATCAATGATACCGAGCAAGGCGCAGATAACGGCGATGTCAAGATAGATGCCCCTGCCGGAATAGAGGGAATAGAGCACCATCGCGCAGCAGATCAGAATGTCGATGCTGTCTCCGGCCACCATGCGGTCGGCGGCGTTAGGGCCCTTCATGAGGCGGTACAGATTCAGGAAGGCCAGAAAGGCAAAGGCGACAGCCATAATAAGCATTTCCACAATCATTGCCAAATCCTCCTGATTCCTTTTTCCAGGCGGCCCTTGATGAGCTTGCCCGCTTTTTCGCGGTCGGTCTCGGCCACGTCGATCCAATGGATGTAATACCAGGTCTTTCCGTCCTGCTCGGCAATGTCCATGGTGATGGTGCCGGGGGTCAGGGTGATGGAGTTTGCCAGCATGGCCTGGGCGTAGTCCCCCTCGAGCTCCACGGGGACCTTCACAATGCCGGGGTTCACGTCCTTGCAGCCGTTGAAGCAGCGGCGGGCCACGTCCACGTTTGCCTTAAAAAGCTCACGCAGGAAGATCGGCACATAGGCGATCAGCGCGCCGAGCTTTCCGGGCCTGAAAAGCCAGGTCGGATCCTTATGAATAAAGAACTTGGATGCGAAAAGAGCCGCCGCCAGGCTCACCACCGCGCCGACGATCATCTCCTGGGCCTTAAAGCTCCATGTGAGCAGCATCCAGAAGCCGAAACACAGGCAGAAGGTGGACAGTACTGCGGGGAGTTTTGTCTTGGGCAAGTAAAACCTCTCCTTTCAAAATTCGATTGCAAACGATGTTTGCAATCGAGGACTCGCGCTTGCGTCGTCACAAGCTCCATATCCCTCGCTTCCGTGCAGTGACACGAAAGCTCGCTCATTCCGCTGTTCCTCCTTCTCAAAGCAAAGCAGTCGGCTTTGCTTTGAAGAGGAAGAAGAAGGGAATAAAGCGCAGTTTTCGCCACGCCTGGCGGAAACGGAGCGGCATGAGCTTCTTCTGACGACGGTGCGAGAGCTCGCCTTGCTCGCTTTCGTGAGTTTTTGGAGCGGCAAAGCTGCCCCAAAAACAGATTAAAATGAGCGAAGAAATAAATAATACACTGTGTAAGAACAGACTATTCGACCTTGAGGCTTTCGACGAAGAATTCCCGGCCCGCTGTCATTTTGAGGGCGACGCCCCCGCATTGGGGGCAGCTTGCCGCCCGGCGGTCAACCGCGCCCTCATAGCCGCAGTCGGGACAGTGAAAGCTTCCGGGGACACGCTCAAAGAGAAGCTGCGCCCCCTCTGCCGCGGTCCCCTTCGCCGCATGGGGAAAGAGCTCAAGGATGTATTCCGGGATCACATCCGAATACTCGCCGAGCTTCATGCGGATCTCCAGGGTCTTCCGAAAGCCCTGCTTCTCCGCCTCCCGCTCAACAAGGTCGATCAGGCTCTGCGTCAGTCCCAGCTCATGCATCAGCGGTCAAGGCAGCTGAAGCAGGGGTCGATGCTGGCGATGATGAGGCCGGCGTCGGCCACGCTGTTGCCGCGCAGCATGTGCGGGATGGTCGGGGTGTTCTTGAAGCTCGGCACATGGATGCTGACGCGGTGGTTATTGAAGCCGCCGTTGCCCACGACCATCTGGGTGAGCTGCCCTCTGGGCGCCTCATGGCGGCAGACGGCGGAGCCCTTCTGGATCTTCGGGAGCTTGTTGCCGAGATTGATGGGCGTGGCGGGCAGGTTATGCAAAGCCTGCTCGATGATTTTGATGCTCTCATAGCACTCAAGTGCGCGGATCACCACGCGGGCGAAGACATCGCCGCTCTGCTGCACGGGGATGTCGAATTTGAAATCCTCGTAGGAACAGTAGGGCGAATCGCGGCGCACGTCCACATCCACACCCGAGGCGCGCGCATGCGGGCCGATCGCGCCGAGGCGGACAGCGTCCTCCGTCTTCAAAACGCCCACGCCCTTGGTGCGCATGGCGATGGTCTTGTCGTTCAGCGCAAGCTCCACAATGCGGTCCATGGGGCCCTTGAGCTTGTCCAGGGACTTGAGAAGCTTTGTCTTCAGCTCATCGTCGATATCGCGGCGGGAGCCGCCGATGGTGACCATGGCATAGTTGACGCGGTTGCCGCTGAGCTCCTCCAAAAGATCCATCACAAGCTCGCGCTCATCCCAGATGTGCATGAACATGCTGTCATGCCCGATGATGTGGCAGGCAACGCCCAGCCACAGGAAATGGGAATGCAGACGCTCAAGCTCGGCAGTGATGACGCGGATATACTCACCGCGCTTCGGCACCTCGATGCCGTTGATCTGCTCGACGCACATGGCATAGGTCAGCGCGTGGGAGTGCGAGCAGATGCCGCACACGCGCTCTACCAGGACCAGGGTCTGGATGGCGTTTCTCTCGGTGGCAAGCTTTTCGATGCCGCGGTGGTTATAGCCGACAAAAACCTCCGCGTCCTTGATGACCTCGCCCTCGGTATAGAGCTTGGCATGGATGGGCTCCTCCAACGCGGGATGGTAGGGGCCGATGGGGACGATATAGCTCATCTTATCCCTCCTCCTTGATGTTCTTCCGGCGCAGTTCCTCCAGCGGTGTGACCATGATATGGCCCTTCCCCTGGGTTTCCAGCATCTCCTCCGGCAGGAAAAGACGCTTGGAGGTATCCAGCCCCTCGAACTCGACGGCAAAAAGCTCGTTGAGCTCACGCTCCGGCCAGGTCGCCGCGCAGTCATAGATGCCGCCGATGGAGGGCAGCGTCATCTCGCCCACCACATGGTAGGACTCAATGACCGGCTCGACTGCGTACTCCCATGAGACGTCCATCAGCCCCTCCTCATTCAGGAAGCCGTGGATCATGGTGAGCCCCACGCCCGCCTTGCGCATCTTTTCTGCAATCGGTACAACCTGGTCTTTGCCGATGTCGATTCTTTTGTACTGTTGCATCCCTTTCACCTCTCTGTATATATCAAATAATTTATAAACAACTCAGGTTCTCTCTGAGGGAGCTTTCATCTGCAATTGATCTCAGCAGATACGCGGAAGCTGCGCGCCCGTGAGCTTCTGCAAAATCCGCTTCCCGCCGAAGTTCGTGCGCATGACGAGCTTGCCGGGATAGTCGGCGCTGACACAGCCGATGAGGGCGGCGTCGCGCCCCTCCTCCGTTTTGCGCATAGCTTCCAGCACACGTCCGGCGTCGGCCGGGTCCACCACCGCGAGAAGCTTTCCCTCATTCGCGCAGTAAAGCGCGTCTAACCCCAGCATGCCGCAGGCGGCGCGCACCTCCGGCCGGACGGGGATTCTCTCTTCCTCAAGCGTAATGCCGAGCCCGCTTCCCTCGATAAACTCATTGAGCGTGGTGGCGACGCCGCCCCTTGTCGGATCGCGCAGGACGCGCACCTTCCGCGAGGCGGAGAGGATTGCTTCACACAGGCCGTTCAGCGCCGCGCAGTCCGAGCGAAGCGCCCCCTGCATCATGCCGCTGCGTGCGAGCATGACGGCGGTGCCGTGATCGCCCACGGTGCCGGAGACCAGCACCGCGTCCCCCGCCCGGATGTTTTGCGGGCTGAGGCCGGGGTACTTCAAAAATCCGATGCCGGCGGTATTGATATAGAGCTTATCGCCCCGCCCCTTCTCGACTACCTTGGTGTCGCCGGTGACGATCTGCACGCCTGCCTTTTCGGCGGCCGCTTTGAAAGAGGCTACGATCCGCTCCAGCTCCGCCATGGGCAGCCCCTCTTCCAGGATCAGCGCACAGCTCAGATACTTCGGCTCCGCGCCGCAGACGGCCAGGTCATTGACCGTGCCGCAGACGGCGAGCTTGCCGATATCCCCGCCGGGGAAAAAGAGCGGGTCGACCACAAAGCTGTCGGTGGAGAAGACAAGCCGCCCGCTCCCGTCCAGGATGGCCCCGTCGCCGAGAGCATCCAGCGCGGGATTGGAAAAGGCCGGAACCAGCAGTTTTTCGATCAGGCGGGCAGTTTTTTTGCCCCCGCTGCCGTAATCCAGGGTGATGATGTCGTCCATACAAATCCTTTCTTCTTGGCTCCCCCCTCTGGGGGGAGCTGTCACAATGCGTTTCACGCAAGCATTGTGACTGAGAGGGGCCGTCGTCGCAACTCCCTCCGCCCTTTGGGTGCCTCTCCTTTCAGGGGAGGCATTCATATTTCCACGCCGCGGCACAGGCCCCCTCGGAGGAGACCATGCAGGGCCCCACAGGGTCCTCAGGCGTACAGCGCTTGCCGAACAGCGGGCAGCCCTCCGGCGAGAGTCTGCCGGTGATGACCTCCCCGCAGCGGCAGGCGGTCGGCATTTCCGCCGATGTATATTGAATCCTGAAACGCCTTTCGGCGTCAAACTCCTTAAAGCCGTCCCGCAGGCCAAGGCCGCTGTTTTCAATCCCGCCGAGGCCGCGCCAGAGATCACAGCGCGGCGCGAAGCACTCCGCCATGATCTTCTGCGCAAGGCGGTTGCCCTCCCGGGAGACCGCGCGGGTATATTCGTTTTCAAGCTTGGGGCTTTCGTCGTGAAGCTGTCTGACCAGTCTCCAGACGGCAAGGAGGATATCCTCCGGCTCAAAGCCCGCCACCACGGCGGGAAGTCCGTATTCCTCCGGCAGAAAGGCAAAGCCCTGCGCGCCGATGATCGTCGCCACATGGCCGGGGCAGAGAAAGCCGTCCACATGGAAGCCTTCCAGCCTGATGAGCGTCCGAAGGGCCGGTTCCACCCGCTTGAGCATCGACCAGAGCGTGAAGTTCTTCGCGCCCTTCTCCTTTGCCGTCAGCACCGCCGCGGCGGTACCGGGGGCGGTCGTCTCAAAGCCCACCCCGAGAAAAACGACCTGCCTGTCCGGGTTTTGCAGCGCAAGCTCCACCGCGTCCACCGGGGAATACACGGTCTCCACCCGCGCGCCGAGGGCTTTTCTTCTGAGAAGACTGTCCCCCGGGCGGCTGCCCGGGACGCGCAGCATATCGCCATAGCTTGTGAGCAGCACTTCTTTCTCCATGCTCAGCTCCAGCACCGCGTCGATCACCTGGGGCGGCGTGACGCAGACCGGGCAGCCGGGTCCGGAGAGAAGCCGGATCTCCTCCGGCAGCATGGACTTGATCCCGGCCTCGGCGATGGCCATGGTGTGCGTCCCGCAGACCTCCATGAGGCGAAGCTCGCGGGAGGCAAGGGCGCGGATTTCATCCAGCAGCGCCGCCGTCCGGCGTTTATCCCAGGGCATGGTACACGTCCCCCCAGGCCTCCAGATCGTCCAGCGCCTGCTGCTCCGGCAGGCGTTCGATGGCAAAGCCCGCGTGGACGATCACATAATCCCCGAGCTTCGGCTCCTTGATGAAGTCCACCCGGATCTCCCGGCGCATGCCCATCGCCTCGCCGACAGCGCTTTTGCCGTTTATTTCAATCAATTGCAAGGGTATTGCAAGACACATTTTGAATCAATCTCCTTATTGGCTCCCTCTCTGAGGGAGCTGTCAGCAAAGCTGACTGAGGGAGTCCTCCGTACAGGCTCCCTCTCTGAGGGAGCTGGCGCGCAGCGCCTGAGGGAGTTCTCCTTATTCAATCGCGGCCTGTGCGATCATCAGCTGGCCGAGGGAGAGCCCCTCGTCGTTGCAGGACACGCGCTGATGCCGCAGCACCCGAAAGCCCGCCTTTTCCAGCCGACCGGGAAGGCGCGCCATGATATACTGATTCTGAAAGCTGCCGCCGGAGAGGGCCACGGTGTTAAGCCCGCACGCCTCCCGCGCAGCATGGCACTGCCGCAGCGCCATCTCGATGAGCGTGTTCATGAAGCGTGCCGCAATTTGCCCGGTCTCTTCCCCTTTTTCACGGCAGGAGACCAGCGCGCGGATCATCTCCCGCCAGTCGAAGCGAAGGGGGCTTCCGTCGAGCATGACCGGGAAAACGCCGTCGTCCGCCGTGGCTGCCGCTTCCAGCAGCACAGCGCCCTGCCCCTCGTAGCTGCACCGCGTCTTCACGCCGAGCAGCGCGGCGACCCCGTCAAAAAGCCGCCCCATCCCAGAGGACAGCGGGCAGTTAAGCCCGGCGCGGAGCATGCTTTCATATATCTCCGCGTTTTTGATCCCGTCTGCGTCAAGTCCGGCATCATGGAGCAGGGCGAAAGCGACGCGCTCGATCTCCTTCGTGGCCAGATCCCCGCCGATCAGGGGGATGGGGCGCATGGAGCCGAAGCGCTCAAAGCCGTGAAAGTCCCCGATCAGGCACTCCGCGCCCCAGCTTGTGCCGTCTGTGCCGAGGCCCGTGCCGTCCCAGATGAGGCCGATGACCTTTTCCGAAACGAAATTATCCGCCATGCAGGCAGCCATATGCGCGTGGTGGTGCTGTACCCGGATCAGGGGAATGTTCTCTCCTGCGGCTCTCTCGGAAGCGTACTCCGTGGAGAGATAGTCCGGGTGGAGGTCGCAGGCAAGCGCCTGCGGCTTGATATCAAAAAGCTTTTCAAAATGGGCGATCTGTCCGGTATAAGCCTCAAAGGTCTCCATGTTTTTCAGATCGCCGATGTGCTGGCTCGGGAACACATAGCTGCCCCGGGAGAGGCAGAAGCTGGCCTTCTGTTCCGCCCCGCAGGCGAGGATATGGCCGAGCTCCCGACCCGCGCGCACCGGAAAGGGCACATAGCCCCTTGACCGGCGGGCAAAGTATTCTTTCCCGTCCAGCACCCAGCACAGCGAATCGTCGCACCGCGTCTGGATATCCCGATCATGGAGCAAAAAGCCGTCCGCGATGCCGTGCAGCATACGCAGGGCTTCGTCGTTATCGGTCATCATCGGGGTGTCGGAGAGATTGGCGCTGGTCATCACCAGCATGTCGAGTTCCTCCCCGAACAGGAGCACATGCAGCGGCGTATAGGGCAGCATCACGCCCACATAACCGTTCTCGCTGATATGGGCAAGGCCGGGGCCTTTCTTTTTCAGCAGCACGATCGGCCGCCGGAAGCTCTCCAGAATCTCCCGCTCCTCCGCGGAAACCGCGCAGATTTTCTCCGCGCATGCGGCGCTCCGGCACATGAGGGCAAAGGGCTTTTCGTCCCGCTGCTTGCGGCGGCGCAGTCTTCCCGCAATTTCGGGATCATCCGCCCGGCAGGCCAGATGAATGCCGCCGAGGCCCTTGACCGCCACGATCTGTCCGGCCTTTAGAGCCGCACGGGCAAGCTCGATCGCGTCGCCCTCGACGCGCCGGCCCTCCGCGTCCAGATAGAAGACCTCCGGCCCGCAGGTGGGGCAGCAGTCAGGCTGCGCGTGATAGCGCCGGTTTTCGATATTGTGATACTCCCGCTCGCAGTCCGGGCACATGGGGAAAGCCGCCATAGAGGTTTTGGCCCGGTCATAGGGCACATCCCGGATAATGGTAAAGCGGGGGCCGCAGTTGGTGCAGTTGATGAAGGGATAGCGGTAACGCCTGTCGGCGGGGTCTTTCAGCTCCCGCAGGCAGTCGTCGCAGATGCAGATATCCGGGGAGATGAGCGTATCCCGCAGAGCCTCGGTCTTGCTGCTGAGGATTTGAAAATCCGCAAAGCCTTTGAGCGCTTTTGTAAACGAAAGCTCCGTCTGCTCAATCACGGCGAGCTTCGGCGCGCGCTTGGGCAGTTCCTCAATGAAACGGGAAAGCGTGTCATGCTCCCCCTCCAGTTCCAGCTCCACGCCGGAGGAGGTGTTTTTGATCGTACCGGTGAGGCCGAATTCCTTCACCAGCCTGTGGATGAAGGGCCGGAAGCCCACGCCCTGTACGATCCCGCGAATATGTATCTCTGCGCGCTCCAAGGCTTCACCGTTCTCCCTGAATAAAAATGTACTCTGCGATTTTTGCGCGGCTAAAAATGGGCGCAATGATTCCTTTTGATTATAGCACAGTCTTTTTATTTAGCAAGAACAGTCTTTCGTTTTCCGTCGATTTTTGCAAAACCGGTGCAGGATATAGGGCTACAGCAGCTGCGCAAGCCACAGGATAAGCCCATAGACCGCCCCTGCCGTCACGCCGTAGACGATCACGGGGCCGGAGATCACAAACATTTTTGCCGCCGTCCCCGTGATTTTCCCTTCGGTCTTAAATTCCAGCGCCGGGGCCGCGACGGCGTTTGCAAAGCCGGTGATCGGCACGAGCGTTCCCGCCCCGCCGAATTTGGCGATTTTGTCATAAACGCCAAGGGCCGTGAGCAGCGCTCCGAGGAGCACCAGCGTCACCGAGACCGCCGTACCCGCCGCCTCCTGTTCCAGGCCGAAGCGCAGAAAGCTCTCCTGCAGGCACTGTCCCAGTGTGCAGATCGCCCCGCCGGTCACGAACGCGCGCAGCATGTTCCGCCCCACCCTGGAGCGCGGCATGCGCTGTTCGACATAGGCGCTATACTCTTCCCTGTTCATCTTCATGGCGTTTTCTCCTTTCGCATGATGCTATGTTGAAAGTATCTGCATGATGGGAAAAAGCATACGCTGAAAAAAATGGGAAAATCGAAAAATAACTCTTGACTTTAACGATGGTCGGCATTATAATAACCAAGCTGACAAGTTCATACAAGATTTCTTGAGCAATACGGAGATGTCGCGTAGTTGGTCGAGCGCGCACGATTGGAAATCGTGTAGGGGTCAAAAGCTCCTCGAGAGTTCGAATCTCTCCATCTCCGCCATAAAGAACGGTAGTTCTGATAGAATTACCGTTCTTTTTTGTCTGAAAATGTCTTGATTTCAGGTATTTACAGCCACAGACTGCATTGAAAACAACCGCCGCGGAGTTATTTTCCACAGCGGTTGCTTTGTGTTATGTAAGCGTCTCGTTCTTCCCCTCCAAGGAGAATCGTTCTCACAGGGGTACCCTCCAATTTGAAATCACACGCTTGCTTTTGAGTAAAAACGCCAGATCGTGTTATCAAGTGCAGCAACGGTTAGTCCCTTATGTTTAGGCTTAAGTAATTCAACTGCTTCAGAAAACAGGGTCTGGCACTCTTCGTTTGATACGTCTCTTCCACAGGCGTCAACAATACAATGATGGATGTGAACATCTGGCTTAACTCTGTTAGGATCGCCAGCAAGCATGAACAGGTAATTTACCCCGGCATCCGATATACCTTTCACCGCGCGAATGACTATCTCTAATAGCTCCGGCGACTCAAACTGCCGGAAATCCTCTAGAGTATCAATCCGTAATAGCTTCAAATAGCGGGCCAGTTGGTACACGGCTTCCTCTTTTGGAATCAGAGAACGTCCCAGTTTCTGATGGTTTTTAACAACCCTATCCGCAAATACGGTCGGACCACCGCAGCAATCGACTCGTTCAACAAACGATGAAATGGTATCTCCTGATGCATATTTGTTGCCGTCCATATAGGCATCCGCGTATCTCTGTACCACTGGCATGGTTGTCGCCTTATATTTCGCTCGGAGCGAATAGACGCAGTCAATAAGACAGATTGGCAACGATTGATAATGGTATGCTACCTGATGTTCAAGGTCAATATGCCCCTCGCAGTATTCTGCGAGCTGTTTAAATGCGGATGCATAACAACTTCTCATTCCTCCGGCTCTCTGGTTACAGGGATGTACACCATTTTCAACGGGATCATTTTCCGATACCGTTCACTAAGCTGGTCGTAATACTTCAGTACAAGCTCTACAAGCTCTGTTCCATTGATTCCTCGAATAATCGGCGTGTTGTCGAGATACCGCCTAGCGTTTTTTGTGTAATTGGACAGCGTGATAAACACTCCATAATCACCCTCATGCATCGCACCTTTGAGTGATTGAATGGTTGTCTCCTTTATATCCCCATCCTGACTCTTAACCTGAACAAGAATACGTGGTGGGAGTTCGTCCTTGTATGCAGTTATATCAATACCGCTATCACCGCCGTGCGGAGAAACCTTTGTTCGATAACCCATCGCTTGGAGTAGATCGGCAACAAATTCTTCAAGGTCATAGCCCTTAAACTGACGGCTGATTTCCTTAAGAATGAAGTCCTTTGTGCTCTCAATGATCTCTTCTGCCGTTGCGCCTACGCTCTCGTCTTCTGTTTGTGAATCTTTTTTGAATCCCTTATCAAGCGCAGCCATAAACTCATCAGCATAGTTTTTTACCGCAAACAGCGATAATGCAGAGCCTATCTCATAGAGCGCCCCTTGAGAAAACGTCGTTCTCGGAAGGTGTTTGATCCATCGAACACTCCTTCGTTGTGTATATTCAGCCGCATCAGGCACATATTTATACTCTCCTTCTACTACACCGATATTCACCATACGATCTGTTTTTGATGGAAATACAACATAATCCCCAATCTGAATCTCATGGACAAAACGGTAGAGCATCCCAGAACTGGTGGCCACGTTGCCTTTTTTAGAATCAGGGTATGTAGCTATATACTTTTTTCGGAATGATTCTCGTTCAGGATTGAGGGCTGATAAATCGCCCATTTCTTTCCATCCTATAGCAATTACATTATCTTGCAGAAAAAGCTTATCGTTCTGTGTGTGGATTCCCCACAGTTTTGTTTCCTCTATCATTTTTTATAATCTCCCACTACTCAACAGTATAAGTATAATACAGCTTTTTATCCTCTTTTTCAATTACTTATCGTGATCTTGCGAATTCTCCTCGCGTCGCTGACCTGTTTTGCTATATTTTACAGCCGCACTCTTACGTATTTAGAGAAATTTCTAAATACTACTTGACTCAAGCAAGCGGAAGGTGTATATTGTATTTAGAAATTCATCTAAATTCCATTTTAGGAAGGAGGACATGGATGGCATTTGCGGAGACGTTTAAGGCCCTGTCTGATCCGGCGAGAAGGCAGATCCTTGAGCTGTTGAAAAAAGGGCCTCTTTCTGCTGGAGACATTGGATCACACTTTGAAATGACAGGCGCGACCATCTCTTATCATCTCAAAATTCTGAAGCAGGCAGACCTGATTTTTGAGAGCAGGGAAAAGAACTTCATATACTACCAGTTAAACACATCTGTATTGGAGGAGATCATGCTGTGGATCTCCGAGCTGAAAGGAGGCAGCGCTGATGCTGAAAGCGAATAGAAAAACCTTGATTCTTGCGAGTATCGTGACGATTCTTCCCATGCTGATCGGTATTATCTGCTGGGATCGTCTGCCGGATGTGATGGCGACGCATTTCGGAATGAATAACGAGGCAAACGGATTCAGCAGCAAAGCCTTTGCTGTGTTCGGATTGCCGCTGGTTCTTCTGGCCATACTCTGGCTTGGGGCACTTGTCACAGCCCACGATCCCAAAAAGCAGAACATCAGCCCCAGGATGTTCTCTCTTGTACTGTGGATCGTTCCGATTGTCTCTCTGGTCGTTGCGGCCATGATGTACCCTGCCAATCTGGGCTGTCAGCTGGACGTCACCTTTTTCAGCGAGCTGTTTTTAGGCCTGCTGTTCATCATCATCGGAAACTATATGCCAAAGGTAAGACAGAACAACACACTCGGGATCAAGATCCCCTGGACGCTTGCAAACGAGGAAAACTGGAATCGGACGCATCGCCTCGCAGGTTATCTCTGGATGATCTGCGGCATTCTGATACTTATACTCGGCCTGACACGGCTTTTGCCGGCCGGGTGGCTGATCGGCCTGGTTCTGATCATGGTGCTCGTGCCCTGCCTTTATTCCTGGTGGCTGCATGCAAAAAAAGGACTGTGAGCTTTTCACAGTCCTTTTTTCACAGCTTTGCGGTTTCGCCCTGCAGGCGGCGGAGAATGTTGGCGTTGATGCGCTCCTGCAATTGGCAGTACTGCCCGATCTCTTCCTCGGAAAAGCCGTCGAAGCAGACCGCGTCCATATCCCGGTCGAGATGCCGGAAGTCCTCCAGCAGCTCCGGGGCCTGGAACGAAAAGCGCTCGCCGAGTCCGGCGAAGAGCTCGTCGCGGACATAGTTCTCGCTGCTGAGACGGCTCAGCGCCGCGTTTACGACCCGCTTCTCAAGCCCGGTCAGCAGGCAGAGACTCTCCGCGTCGCAGGGCTCCTTCAGTTTTTCCATGCAATAAAGAATCCGCAGCTCCGCCTCCTTGAGGCCATGCTTTTGCGCGATGGTCTCCAGATAGCGGGACATCTGCTTCGCAATCAGCACCATGCCGCGCATCGGAAACGGCATTTCGACACCGTCCGAAAGGTCGGAAAGGCCATCGCTGCCGTCCAGCTTTTTCGTTCCCGGCGTAAAGGGCAGGGCGAAGCTGTCACGGCTCACGGCCAGCAGATAGCTGTAGATGACCGGCAGGCGCATCTGATAGTCTGGCGCCGGAAAGATGCTTTTGAAAAAGCGATTGTAGTAGCCGATGACGCTTCGCTTCATCTTCACGGTGCTGTTCAGATTCATGCTCTGATCCACCAGCGAGCCCTTGGTGAACTGGTAATAGTAGACCGGGGCCTTCAAAACGGCAACAGTATTGACGTGCAGAAGATATTCCAGATTGAAAATCATATCCTCGCTGTAGCTGATGCTCTCGTCCATACGAACGGCATGGCGCTCGATGATGTCGCGCAGATAGAGCTTGTTCCACAGTGCGCCGTAATAGAGATCGGCCGGCCCCAGCATCATTTGATCCGCGTATTCCCGGCGGGAGAGCAGCCCCGCCTTGGCGATGGAGCCCTTTCTGGACACGTTCATGGACACGACCCGGTAAAAATCCCCGATCACAAGCTCTACGGGATTGGCCTCCATCTCCCGCACGAGCAGCTTGGTGGCGTCCATGGGCAGCCAGTCGTCCACATCGGCAAACTGGATATAGCGTCCGCGCGCCTCGGCAAGACCGCGGTTGCGCGCGGAGGAGACGCCGCCGTTTTCCTTGTGGATGATCCTGACGCGCTCGTCGCGCTCTGCGATGGCCTGCATGCGCTCCCAGGAACCGTCCCGGCTCCCGTCGTCCACCAGGATGAGCTCCAGCTCGGGGTAATCCTGATTGAGTATGCTCTCCGCGCAGCGGTTCACGCGCTGCTCCCCGTTATAGACGGGAACGATAACACTGACTTTTTCCATGTCCTCAGGTCCTTTTGAAGAGTACAAATTTTTCCAGCGGGAACAGCACCGCGAGCTGCAGATACCCCGCCGCCATGGCGGCGATCGTTCTGGCCCAGGCGCTGAACGGGGTCGCGGCGAGCTTCGCGGTGATCACGCCCTGCAGCCAGGTGGAAAACAGGATCAGCGCCGCCATGAGCACAAGATACGCGATCAGCCCGCCACGGCTTCCCCTGCCGTGAAAGGTGGTTTTCATATTCATGAAATACCCGTAGATATTGGCGATGAAGTTTGACAAAAAGAAGGGCAGCACATAGCCCCAGGTGACGACGCCGTCCACCACATAGCGGGACGGACCGTCAAAGAGTACCTTTGGGTCGAACACCGGACGCAGCAGCGGGGGAAGCTTCGCCGTCATCCCGTCAAAGAGCAGCGGCAGGAGGTTTGCCAGCAGAAGCTGCACAAGCGTGATGCTGGTGGACACCAGGTTAAATTTGATAAACTGCCAGAGCGCCCGGTCAGCGTACCGGGCGTCCAGCTTTTTGAGCCATGACATGTATTGTACTCTCCTATGCCTCCCCGATCAGGAGACGGCGGCGCCGCCTGTCCCGCTGAGCTTCGCTTCAAATTCCGCGACCGAAACAGGGCGTGAGAAATAGTAGCCCTGGAAATGCCTGCAGCCCATGGCGGCGAGCGTACGAAGCTGCTGTTCTGTCTCCACGCCCTCGGTGATGACGTCCATCCCGAGCGCGTCGGCAAGCTTGATCACCGAGCGCAGGATGATGCTGTTGCGCTCGTTGTTCTCGATCTCCCGCAGGAACTCCATGTCGATTTTCACGATGTCCGCCTGGATCGTTTTTATCATGCTGAGAGAGGAAAAGCCGGTCCCGAAGTCGTCAATTGCCACAAGAAAGCCCTTTTCGCGCAGGCTGGAGACGATGCGGTTGATTTTTTCCGGCTCGCTCAGAAGGGCCGTTTCCGTGATTTCCAGCCTGAGCAGACGGCTGTCCACCCCGTACTTTTCGACGAGTCCCGTCAGCACCCCAAGAATGTCCATGCTGTAGAAGTCCTTCGCGGACATGTTCACGGAGATGGCGATATTTCCCTTCTCCGTGCCCTTCCATTTGCTGAGCTGCTTTACCGCAAGCTCCCACATGTACAAATCAAGCTTCTGAATGAGGCCGGTATGTTCGAGCGTTTCAATAAAGCTGCCGGGCATCAGGACAGTGCCGTCCGGTCTGTGCCATCTCACCAGCGCCTCCGCCGCGAAGACGCTGCCGTCCTCCGATGCAAAGGACTGCAAATACATCTTGAACTGTCTGTCTCTCAGCGCATCCTCAAAGCTGCCGATGACCATCTGCTCCAGACGGAGCTTGTTTCTGATGCCGTCGTCAAAATGCGCAACAATCGCGGACATATCGTCGCGGATCGTGCGCAGGGCGGAATTGGCCCGTCCGCACATGACGGACACCGGGACGGAAGCGTCGTCGATCTCATAAACGCCGAAGTGGATGCAGAAGGTATAGATCCCGCTGTTATAGTTCTTGCTCAGCGTGTCGGAGATGCGCAGCAGCGCTTCCTTCTTGTAGCCTTTTCGGGGGATCAGCAGGGCAAACTGATCGCCGCCGAGCCTTCCGCACAGTCCCTCTGTCGCCTCGGAGACCTCCCGCAGGAGGGCGGCGGTCCTGACCAGCACCTCGTTCCCCTTCAAAACGCCGAAGAGCGTATTGATCAGCCGGAAATTCATGATGTTGGCGGTGATCATGACCCAGGACTCCGCAGGGTTCTTTTTGATGAGTTCACGGGAGAGCTCGTAAAACGCGTCGGCGTTGAGCACATTTGTCAGCCTGTCGTGACGCGCGAAATAGTGCGAGGCTCGCGCGCCGAGGTTTTCCGCTTCCCTGTCGTTTGCAGTGTCCGTGGTGTCGGCCTGCACGTTCACAAGCTCCACGACCGCGTCGACCGTGCTGCCGTCGTCCAGCCGCAGGACGATGGGGTTTGATTGGATCTTGTAGAGATTATCCCGGAAATGCTCCGTCTTCTCCTGGTGGCAGCCTGTCCTGCAGGCCCTGGCGCTCGAGCAGTTGATGCATCTCTGTTCGGCGTTCCAGATGCTGTAGCAGCTCTCGTTCATGCTGACGGCGCCGTCCTCCCCAAGCTCCAGGATGCGGCACTCGATCGGGTCCACCACGCGGGCAAGATCGTATTTCCCGGACATTTCCTTCAGGAAGGTCCGCAGCCCCCGCACCGTGTATTCGGAAGCGCTGCTCTCCGTCTGCATGTCCATATGCGCCGGGAGTACGCGGCTCGACTTGTCGCGCTTGGCTTCGTACATCTTCTCATCGGCGTTTCTGATGAGGGCGCGGAGCTTGTCGCGGTCGCTCAGCACGGCGTGGACGCAGCCGGTGGAAAAGTCCGCCGTGCGCGTTTCGCTGATTGCCGGTCTCTTTTCCAGCATGGCGTCCAGCTTTTTCTTGAATTCCTCCTCCGTGAGATCCGGGACGATCACCAGAAATTCATCCCCACCGTAGCGGTAGCAATGCTCGACGCCGAAGGTATCCGCAAGAAGCTTGCCGGTCTCTTTCAGGATACGGTCGCCCTCCTCGTGTCCGCGGGTGTCGTTGATCAGCTTGAAGTCATTCAGATCCAGCATCATGACCGTGATCTCTTTGCCCTGATAGATCTCATAGTCCTGCCGCAGGGCCAGGCGGTTGCGAATGCCGGTGAGCGCATCGGTCAGGGAGGCGCGCTGCAGCTTTTCGTTCTCCTTATGCAGATCCTGCGTGAGCTGCTCGACCTCCGCAAAGGCCTGCAGCTCAGCCTGCTTCAGAAGACACACGAAAAGCATGTCCGCCGTGATGCCGACCAGCGACACGATCACCTTCTGCATGTTCTGCGGCGTAAAATGGACAAAGCTGTGGTCGGTGGAAAAGAAGAACAGCGAATAGCCCAGCATGATGACCGCCGCGACAATGCCGCCGCCGAAGCCGAAGAGCGCGGAACACAGTACCAGCCCCGCGATCAGGATCATATTGGGGTTTGGGATGTTGAAATGATAAACAAGCAGGATCAGCGCGAACATGATCACGCTTGTCAGAAGGATTCTTTTCGGCAGGCTGACCTGCAGCTGCATCACAGTGGTTTTTTTCGATGCGCTCATATTTTCAATGCTCCTTCCCTATAGGATACAAGACCGAAATAACAGGAATTGTCCATAGAATCATAATATTTATAGTATATCATGCGGAAAGAGTATTGTAAATGAAATCCTGTCAAAATCTTACAAAATCTCCCTTCGGGAACAGCGCGGGCCGGAGCAGATCCAAGCGATCCGCTCCGGCCTGTACTTTGATATTATGTAAACAATATTACGTTTACTTTTTCAGGATAATATCCACCTTGTCCTTGTAGATGGAGTTTGCGGGGATAACGCCGCGCACGCAGGAGGTGGGATAGATGTTTGTATGGCGGCCGATGACCGTGCCGGGGTTCAGCACGCTGTTGCAGCCGACCTCCACATAGTCGCCCAGCATGGCGCCGAATTTCTTGCGGCCCGTGTCGATGAAGCCGTCGGGGTCCTTGACCACGACATGGCTCTTGTCGCTCTTCACGTTGGAGGTGATGGAGCCTGCGCCCATGTGCGCCTTGTAGCCGAGAATGCTGTCGCCCACGTAGTTATAATGCGGGGTCTGGACATTGTCGAAGAGGACCACGTTTTTCAGCTCCACGGAGTTGCCGACGACGGCGTTCTTGCCGACGATGGCGCTGCCGCGGATAAAGGCGCAGTGGCGGATCTCCGCGCCGTGGTCGATGATGCAGGGGGAACCGAGCCAGGCGGAGGGGAAAACCTTCGCGTCCTTGGCGACCCATACGCCCTCACTGGGCTGGTCAAATTCCTCCGGGTCCAGCGTGGGGCCGAGCGCGAGGATGAATTCCTTGATCTCATCCAGCACCTCCCAGGGGTAGGTCTTGCCCTCGAAGAGCTTTTTGGCGATCGTTTTGTCCAGATCGAAGAGTTTTGTAATTTCTATCATGTTATTTCACCCGGATCAGCTTTCCCGCCGTCTGCATCGCGGCGATGATGTTGTCAACCTTTTCCTCGCACAGCTCCTTCGTGGCAGCCTCGCTCATAACGCGCAGCAGGGGCTCTGTGCCGCTCTTTCTGAGCAGGACGCGGCCGTTCGTGCCGAGCTCCTCCTCCGCTTTCTTTACCGCGGCCTTGACCTCCGGGCAGTTGAGCGTCTCGTCCTTATCCGTGACGATGACGTTTTTGAGCACCTGGGGGTACATGGTCATGCCGGCAGCGAGGGCGGACAGGGGCTGCTTGGTCTCGGTCACGGCTTCCATGACCTTGATGGCGGTCAGAAGCCCGTCGCCGGTGTTGGCAAGGCGGCCGAAGATGATGTGGCCGGACTGCTCGCCGCCCAGGATATGGCCGTTCTGGCGCATATTCTCCGCGACATACTTGTCGCCCACGGCGGTCTTCTCGTAGCCGATGCCGAGCTCGTCAAGCGCCTTGTAAAGGCCCATATTGCTCATGACTGTGGTGACGACCTTGGAATTGCCGAAGCTGCCGTTTTCCTTCATGTACTTGGCGCAGATGTACATGATGAAGTCGCCGTTGATTTCGTTGCCCTTCTCGTCCACGGCGAGGCAGCGGTCCGCGTCCCCGTCGAAGGCAAAGCCCAGATCGAGCTTGTTTTCCAGCACGAATTTTCTGAGGTTGCCCAGATGGGTCGAGCCGCAGTCCACATTGATGTTCAGGCCGTCGGGGCGGTTTGCGATCACATAGGTGTCGGCGCCCAGGGCGTCAAAGACGCTCTTGGCCATCTGCCAGGTGCTGCCGTTGGCGCAGTCGAGGCCGATCTTGTAGCCCTTGTAGGAGCGGGTGGCGAGAGAGATGAGATAGCCGATATAGCGGTTGCGGCCCGCGGCATAGTCCACGGTGCAGCCGATGGCGTCGCGCACGGCGTAGGGCAGGTCGCGGTCGGAGTCGAGATATTCCTCGATACCGTCCAGCACGCTCTCCTCCATCTTCTCACCGTCGCCGTTGAGAAGCTTGATGCCGTTGTCGTAGAAGGGATTGTGGCTTGCGGAAATCATGATGCCGCAGTCAAAATCGTCGGCCCGGGCGATGTAGGAAACGCTCGGCGTGGAGGTGACATGCAGCAGACAGGCGTCCGCGCCCGAGGCGGTGAGACCCGCGCAGAGCGCATTTTCAAACATGTAGCTGGATCGGCGGGTGTCCTTGCCGATGACCACCTTGGCCTTGTGGTTCTGTCCGTAGTACCATCCGAGATAACGGCCGATACGGAAGGCGTGGTCCACGGTCAGGTTGACATTGGCCTCACCGCGAAAACCGTCGGTTCCGAAGTATTTACCCATATGTATTCCTCCTCATATTGAAATGCGGACGATGTCCGCATTTGAAAACGCAGATTATTACAGCTTCTCCGCCGCTTCCCTGTCCAGCAGCACCGTGACGTCAGACGGGATCTGCAGAAAGGCGGCCGGGACATAGCTTGTGGTTTTGGCGTAGAGCATCTGGTAGACCGCGGCGGCCTTCTGCGCGCCGGCAGCGAGAAGCAGGACCCTTCGCGCCTCGGTCAGGCTGCGCACACCCATGGTCACAGCCCGCTCCGGCATGTCGCCGTCCGTAAAGCCGCGCCTTAAAAGCTGGCGCTTTGTGCGCTCCGTGAGCTTTTGAACGTGGGTGCGGGATTCAAAAAGCGTACCCGGCTCGTTATAGCCGATATGGCAGTTCTCGCCGAGCCCAAGCACGGCAAGGTCGACGCCGCCCAGCTTTTCTATCAGGCGGTCGTATGCCTCCGGCGCGTCCGGGTCGGGAAAAAAGCAGTTTTCAGGCTTCGCGTCGGTTTTTCTCAGCAGTCCCTCCGTCAGGGCATGGCGGCAGGATTTGGCTTCTTCCACGCCGCAAAGCTCGCTCACGCAGAGGATGCGGACATCCTTCAGGCTGAGCTTCCCCTCTTTGCAGAGATCGGCCAGCCGCGCCCAGAGGGGCTTCATCGTCTCGCCGCAGGCAAGGGCCAGAACGCTGTCCGGTTTCATGTCCATCACCTGCTCCCGGATCAGGTCGGCGCCTGCCTCGAAGAGCTGATTTTCACTGTTTTCACAGATAATGGTTTTCATTCGTCACCTTTAGTTTTCTTCTTTTCGGGCAAACTATGTCCCGAGGTGAGAAAATTGGCGATTGTAATCATTCGTACCGGCATCATATACTTTGCGCTGCTGCTGGCCATGCGGCTGATGGGCAAGCGGCAGCTCGGCGAAATGGAGCTGTCGGAATTTGTGGTGGCCTCGCTGATCGCGGATCTGGCCTCTCACCCGCTGCAGGACGTGGGCATTCCCATGACCAACGGCCTCGTGCCGATCCTCACGCTCTTTTGCTTCGAGGTGCTGATCGCAGGGCTGAGCATGAAGAGCATCCGCCTGCGCACGCTGCTGTTCGGCAGACCCAGCACGCTCGTTACCCGCGGGGTCATCGACCAGCGGGAGATGCATGCCAACCGCTTTACCGCGGATGAGCTGCTGCAGGAGCTGCGCAAGCAGGGTATGTTCGATCTCAGCCAGGTGGAGTACGCCGTTCTGGAGACCGACGGCCGCCTGAATGTGATCCCCTACCCAGCCGAGCTGCCGCCCACCGCCGCTCAGATGGGCATTGAAACCACGGACGGGGGCTGTCCCCTGATCGTCATCAGCGAGGGGCGCGTGATCGAAAAGAACCTCCGCAGCCTGGGGCACGACACACAATGGCTGCGTGACGAGCTCAGCCGTCAGAACAAGAAGGAGCCGAAGGATATCTATCTCATGACCGTCAATCACGCCGGTCAGAGCTATATTGCGGAAAAGGAGGCAAACTCATGAAGCGAGAAATCGGCGCGGCGCTGCTGCTGCTCACCCTGATCGCGGCCTCGGTCTGGAATATTCATCGGGCGGACAGCCTGACCGGGGAGATCAAGGAACACCTGAAGCTCTCGGAGAAGGCGAGTCTCGCCGCAGACCCGGCTTACGCCCGGGAACAGCTTGAAGCCGCCAAGCGCATCTGGCTTTCGGCACGCGGCTATACGCAGGTCTTTTTGCGCCACCCGGAGCTTGACAGCACCAGCGACGTTTTTTATGAGACGCTGCAGGCGCTGCTGAGCGGAGAAGCCCGCGCTCTCCCCGCCGCCTATGAACGGCTGCGCTACCACCTGGACTGCATCCGGGAGATGGAGCACATCAGCTGGGGGACGGTATTCTGAGGCGAAAGCGTGCGCTGCCGCGAAAAGCTTACTTCTCGGTCAGAAGCTTGGTCAGCTCCTCCATGAAGGTGTTGATATCCTTGAAGCTGCGATACACGGAAGCGAAGCGGACGTAGGCCACCTCGTCCACCGTTTTGAGGCGGGACATGACCATTTCTCCGATATCGACGCTTTTGACCTCGCGCTCAAGATTGCTCTGCAGCTCCTGCTCGATTTCGTCCGCGATCCCCTCCAGCGTGGCGAGGGGGACCGGGCGCTTTTCGCAGGCGCGGACCATGCCGTTGATGAGCTTGACCTTATCAAAGGACTCGCGGCTGCCGTCGCGCTTGACGACGATCAGAGGCATGCGCTCGATGTTCTCGTAGGTGGTAAAACGCTTCTGGCAGGACAGGCACTCCCGGCGGCGGCGAATGGAGGTGCCTTCCTCTGCCGGGCGTGAGTCGATGACTTTACTCTCGGTGTAACCGCAAAACGGACATTTCATATCTCTATCTCCCATTCATGCGCCGCAGGTTATGTATATTTTGTGTGACCGCAGAAATTATATACAAGCGGCAGCGCGTTTTCAAGTATTTATTGCCCCAAACGGGTCTGTATTTTGGATTTTTGTGTAATTATACAACAAGGGGAAGCGTCCGCTCCCCCTTTTCCCTGTTTTTTTCTCAGCGGAGTCGGATGATCTCGCCGGAGAGCGGCTTTGCAGTCCCGTTGTATATGCCGAGACCCGCCGCGCTGCAGTCGGCATGGTAGCTCTGGGCTGTGTCGCTGCGGTTGATGACGCATAGCCAGACGGCGTTTTCGCTCTCTTCCCCGAAGATATCGCGGCCGTCCGTGATATAACGCAGGACCAGCAGCACCTCGCTGTTTTCGGCCAGAAAGACGGCCCGGCCGGTGGAGAGCGCCGCGGAGCTGGTGCGCAGCGCGGCAAGCTCTGTGTAATGCTGGTGCAGACTCTTGCTCCCCTCCTTGAAGGGGGCGCGGTTGAAGGGATCGCCGATCCCCTCCATGCCCTGCTCGTCGCCGTAATAGATGCTGGGGACGCCGGGCAGCGCAAACTGCAGGACGGCGCACATCTTCTCCAGCGCCTCGGCCCGTTCCAGCGCCGCGGCGTTGAACTGCACGGCAAGCTGATCGTCACGGCTCAGGCTGCGCAGGTTCACGTCGGTGGCGAGCACGGTTTTCAGGCGCGGCACGTCATGAGAGCCCAGCAGGTTCATCAGCGCATAATAGAAGGGCCAGGGGTAGTTCATCTGCTGCCCGATCAGAAAATCGCGCAGCTGGTAGGCGTTGGTCGTCCAGTGGGCAAAGTCCATCACCGCCGTGCGCAGCGGATAGTTCATGGCGGAATCCAGCGCCGTGCCCAGGGCGTATTTCCGGCGGGAGCCGTAGCTCTCCTTGATGACGGCGTCCTCCCACACCTCGCCGATGATGGCGGCGTCGGGATCGGCCTTTTTGACGGAGCTTCGCATCTGGATCAGCACGTCGTCCGGCAGTTCATCCGCCACATCCAGGCGCCAGCCGGACGCGCCCCGGCGCAGCCACAGCTTCATGATGCTGTCCTTGCCGGTGACGATATAGCGCAGCCAGCGGGGATCATGCTCGTTGACCTCGGGCAGATCCTCAAAGCCCCACCAGCAGCGGTAATGCTGGGGGAATTCCTGGAAATCGTACCAGGAATAATAGGGCGATTCCGGTCCGCTGCACGCGCCCTCACCGCCGTAATGACCGTATCGGTCAAAGTAGATGCTGTCGCTGCCGGTGTGGGAAAACACGCCGTCGAGGATAATGCGGATCCCCTGCTCCTTCGCCGCGGCGCAGAGCCTCTCAAAATCCTCCACGCTTCCCAGGATGGGATCGGGCTTTGAGTAGTCGGAGGTATCATAGCGGTGGTTGGACCGGGCCTCCACGATGGGGTTGAGGTACAGGCAGCTGATCCCCAGCTCTTTGAGATAGGGAAGCTTAGCCTCAATGCCCTTGAAGGTGCCGCCGTAAAAATCATCCGGGCTGTAGAATGCCTCAAAGCTGCGCGGCGTATGGCGGACCGGTTCGTCGATGCTCTTGTGCAGCTCCGGGATCTGACCCAGGCTCTCATGATAGGCGATGCCCTTCTCGGCGGTATCGTCGTCGGAAAAGCCGAAGCGGTCCGGGAAAACCTGATACATAATGCTCTTGCGGAACCACGCCGGCGTCTCAAAGTCGGGGTCATACACCGTCAGGCGGAAGCCGCCCTCCCGGCGCGGATAGATGTGGCCGAGATAGCCGGACTCATCCGGGCACAGCCAGTGCGCGCTGCTCTCGGTTTCCACATAGAAGGCATACCAGAGCGCCATGGGCGTATTGTCCATGGTGAGATCGACATAGTAGAGGTTCCCTTCCTTTTCCATGGACACGCTGTGCTCGAAGTTATCCCCCCACAGCACAAGCTCCGCGCGCACGATCTGCCCGCCGCGGCAGCGGAAGGCCAGGCGCAGATCCCGGCCGACGCGCACGGCGCCGTAGCGGCTGCGGTACTCGGGCAGACGGCTGTCATGGATCAGGGCCGGGGCGCTGTCGATGGTGCGGCGCAGAATGCTGACAACGTGGGCCGTGCGGGGCTGATAGGCCTTGATGTACTGGGGCTGGATGCCCTCACAGTTGAGATCGTCGCAGCACTGGGCGGTGATGCGGTAGGCCTCCTCGAGGCGCATGCCGCAGTCGTCCATCAAAAGGCGCAGCAGCTCCGGGGCGACCAGCGGCATGCCGGACACCTGGAAGCACTCGTTCAGGCGATCAAGCTTCAGTCCCCTGGAGAGGCAGTCGTGAATGGCGGCATACACCGTCGCCGCAGCCTGGAAATAATCCTGCATGAGCTGCGGGCAGAAGGGAGAGCGCAGCAGCGAACAGATCTGCTGGTCGCCGCCGGCGGGAACCCATTTCCCGTTTTCCTTCGCGGCCTGCACCTCCCGCCGGTTTTCGTAATGGATGGAGAGGGTATAGTCCTCCGTCCAGTCCTCATAATATTTTCCGCCGAAATAAACGGTAAAGGTTTTGTCATTCAAAGCATCCATATATAGTGTCTCGCATATTCCTCGGCCGCGTGTTCAAAGCCGAATTCTGTTCTCATGGCATTGCCTATCAGGTTTTCCATGACCTCCTGATCCCTGTAGCAGGCCATGGCAAGGCGCATGGCGTCGCGCATCTCCCAGGCGTCAAAGTTCACGAAGGAGAAGCCGTTGCCCGTGTCGGGGAAGCGGTTATAGGGAATCACCGTGTCGCGCAGGCCGCCGGTTTCGCGTACGACGGGCACGCTGCCATAGCGCATGGCGATCATCTGGCTCAGGCCGCACGGCTCAAAGCGGGAGGGCATGAGGAAAAAGTCGCTGCCGGCATAGACCAGGTGGGAAAGCTCCTCTTTATACCCGATATAGGCGCAGAGTTTTCCGGGATAGCGTTTCTCGGCCGCGGCCATGAATTTTTCAAAGTGCTCATCCCCGCTGCCGAGCAGCATGAACTGCATATCCTCACGGCACATCATGTCGTCGAGCACACAGGCCACAAGGTCAAAGCCCTTCTGCTCGGTCATGCGCGTGACCATGGCAAAGAGGGGAACGTCCGGGCGCTGGGTGAGGCCCATGTAAGCCTGCAGGCGCTGCTTGCAGACAGCCTTGCCCTCCCTCTTCGCGAAGGTATAGCGCTCCGGCAGCACAGGGTCGGTCTCGGGATTGAAAAACTCCCGATCAATGCCGTTGAGTATGCCGGTTAGGGACTTGGTGCGCGCGTTCAGGATACCCTCCAGCCCCTCGGCAAAATACGGCGTCCTGATTTCCTCGGCATAGCTGGGACTCACGGTATTGATTCTGTCGGCGAAGACACAGCCCGCCTTGAGATAGTCCGCGCAGCCGTTGAGCTCGATAAACTCCGGCGTATAATAGCAGGGGTCGACGCCGAACATATCCTGCACAAAATCAAAGCCGAACTTTCCCTGAAAGGCGATATTGTGGATCGTCAGCAGGTATTTGACCTTGTCCTGAAGCTGTCCCTTGTACTGGGTATGTCCCAGCATGGGGAGCATGGCGGTCTGCCAGTCGTTGCAGTGGATCACATCCGGTTCAAAATCCAGCCGCGGCAGCGTCTCCAGAATCGCCCGGCAGAAGTAGGAGTACTGCTCCCCCTCCCGCTGGCCGCCGAGGTAAATCCTGTCGCCGAAGTAATCCTCATTGTCCACAAGATAAATGACGATCCCGTCGAGGATCAGCTTCTCGATGCCGACGTAGGAGTTTCGCCAGCCGAGCCGTATGTAGAAGTCAAACATATGCTCAACCTGAGAAGCGTATTTCTCCTTGATGCATCGGTGATAGGGCGTGATGACCCGCGCTTCGACGCCGACTCCCCTGAGGGCCTTGGGCAGAATGCCGACAACGTCGGCAAGCCCGCCGGTCTTGGAGATAGGCGCGCATTCAGCCGCGGCCAACAGCACCCTGGGCATTTCACTGTGTCCATGCTGACGGAGCAGGTCGCGGAATTCCTCTTTCATTGATCAGGCCTCCTGTAATCCAATATATGGTCATAATGCAGACAGCAGAAAAACAGAGCGTTCCAAAATGGGCAGAACGCTCTGTATTTCGTCTGTCAGTTCTTTTTGTTCTTCTCCGCTTTTGCCTCTTCCGCGCGCTGCTTGGCGTCGGCGCGCAGATAAATCACCACGCCGATCAGAGCGATCAGCGCAAGCACGCCGATAATGCCGAAGAGGATCAGCTGGAAATTGATGTTGGCAGGTCCGCTCACGCGGGGCTCCGGCGTGGGAACGGGCGTGGGCGTCGGCGGAACGGGCGTGGGCGTCGGCGGGGCGACAATGCTCACCTCAGCCGCCTCGGAATAAACGGCCTGGCTGCGGGCGCCGTCCTTGGTGTTCCAGACAGCGACCCAGTAATAGGCCGTACCGTCGGTCTGGTTGACGGTATAGGAAGCGTCAGACGCGCCGCTGATGGGCAGGGCTGCGCTGCGGTTGTTGGTGGCGGCGCTGTACCACTGGAAGCTGAGCGTGCCGTTGTTGGGAGAGGTTGCAATCACGCTCATGGTATAGCTCTGCCCCGGCTGGAGCTGCGCGCTCATGGGCTGGATGCTGATGTTTGCGGTCCGGACCTCCTGATCGACCGGCATGTCGTTGGCGCCGACAGAGGGCGCGAAGGTGAACTGGGGCGCAAACGTGGGTGCGGGCGTGGGCGCCACATTCTGCGTGCGGATGGCGATGCCGTTTTGGTCCACGATGGTGATTTCGGCGCCATAGGACTCGACATGCTTGTTGCCGCTCCAGAACTGGGCCTCAACGCGCCAGCCGTCCAGGCTTGCCGGGATGTTGGAGAGGATCAGCGTTTCGGTGCCGAGACCGCTCACCTGCAGGCCGGGGAAATAATCTCCGGCGTCGGTGCACTGAACGGTATTGGTGGTGTCGTGGCTCACAAGACGCCAGACGATACGCTCGGCATTGTTGGCACGGGCCACAAACTTGGCGGAGTCGCCGGCCTCCACATGCTCTCCGGTCGGGCTCTTGGTGACCACGATGCCCTGAGACGCGGGCGCGGGCGTGGGCGCATTCGCCACGGTAAAGCTCACATAGGCGGAGTTGACCGCCTCCGAGGTCATGACGACATACTCCGCGACGAAGGAGCCCGTCGTCTCGGGAATGCCGGTGATGTAAACGCCGTTATCCTCCGCGATAACCTGAACGCCGTTGGGAAGATAGCCGGAGCTGAGGATGCAGCTTTCGATAGGCAGCGGACTCGAATAGAACTCGATCCAGCCCATTTCCTGTCCGACGGGATAGGTGCCGATGTTTTCTGCCGAGGCTGTCATACCAGGCAGTGCGAGGGCAACGCACATCATAAGCGCAAGGACGAACGCGATTCTCTTTCTCATTGTTTTCATCTCTTTCAATCTCCGTTTGTCTGTCCGGTATGTTCATAACTGTCGATTTAGACACGTTATGTTAATTATAGCACAGCCCTTTTGCCCCTGCAAGCCCCTGCGCGCAGAAAGATTTTTGCAAATCTGGAAGAAACGAGGCCGGGGTCCTGCCCCGGCCTCGGAAGCTCTTTTTATTTTCCGCTGCTGCCGAGCTTTCCCTCGCCGCGCTCCGACGCGCAGGCGCGCACTGTCTCGGCGCTGACCTCCTGCACATCGATGCGCGGGATCTCGCGCACATGAAACTGGCAGATCGCCTTTTTGCAGGGCACCAGCACCCGGTCCTCCAGGCGCTGCACCTCGTTCACCGCCTTAGTGATATATACGGGGACGGGATTGCCGTTATACATGGCGCAGACCCATTCTCCCCGGTAGCCGCTGTCGATCACCCCGGCCTGCACGATGCCGCACCATTTGGTGTTGCTGCCGCGCTCCTCGAACTTCACGCCGAGCTCCGGCCCGAAGGCGCTGATCAGCCCCGTGGGGATCAGACGGGTGGAAAAGGCGGGGATGACAAACTCGTCCTCGTCAAAGCAGGCGTAGAGGTCATAGTCCGAATCCTCTTCCCGTTTGGAGGGGATCACCGCGCCCTCCCGCAGCTTTGCAAACAGGATCTTGTGCATGCTGGCTCCTTTCATCAGGCCGGGTGCTGGTAGTAGGTATCCAGGGCGTAGTGCTCGGGCGTGCCGGGGTTGAGCACCTGATCCTCCACGGTGTTTCCGTTCTGGTCGATGACCAGGCGGTGGGTCAGCGTGCGGTAGCCGGTGGAGAAGTCGTCCTCAAAG
The DNA here is from genome assembly GCA_902786615.1 of Oscillospiraceae bacterium. Next base: position 95,771 of record CADADE010000006.1, on the reverse strand, counting down.
CCCCAGGTCTCCACATTGAACTTGATCTTGTAGCCCGGGCGGTCGGGATAGGCCGGCTCGATCACGCGGTCGTAGTCATGCTCCCAGCCGTAGGTGTTGTCAAACTCGACGGGCATGTAGTCGCCGGGCTCCAGGGTGCCCCAGATCTCGACATTGATGGTGCTCGCTTCATTATTAAATTCCGCCACGATCTTGACAGGAAAGTTCTTGTTGTTGCAGAACTTGAAGTCGATCACCTTGCCCTCGGCGGGGATGGTGACGGTGGCGTCGGTGCCGCGCTGCATGTAGCTGACCTTGAAAACATGGTTGGTGCGCTCCACCGTCTCCAGGAAGGCAAAAGCCGTGGCGGCATAGAGCGTGCTGGAGATCTGGCAGGCGCCGCCGCCGATCTCGTCCTTTTCCGCGCCGTCCACATAGGCCGGGGCCGGCTTGAAGCCCGCCGCCTCCGTGCGCTCGCCCACCACCTCGTTATAAGAGAAGACCTCGCCCGGGTAGACGATGTACTCGTTGATCTTGGAGGCGCAGAGCTGGAGGTTGCTGCGGCGGTTCTCGCCGGAGTTGGGGAACTTGGTAAGGCAGGCGCCCAGCAGATCGTGATAAAGCGCGCTGCGAAGCTGCTCGCCGGTGATGCTCGGGCGGGAAATCTCCAGAGGGATCGTGACCGTTTCACCCGGCTGTGCCCGGTTCCAGGCGTCCTGCGCCTGCTGTACGTCGAACCTGCAGCCGACCACCTCGTCCACCACTGTGAAATGCTCGTCCGCGTAGTATGCGTCGGCGGGCTCTTTCCACAGGGCGGTATGGATCGCCTCAAAATCCGGGGCTGTGGGCTCGGAATTGAGGCGGGTATAGCTTAGCTCGCTCTGCCCGGCCTCCAGGGCGTTGATGATGGCGTTGCGGAAATCCTCGCGGTTAATGTCCAGGGCGCTGCCGCCCTTGACCATGGTCAGCGTTCCCGCCTGGGCGTCCACGCTGTAGCCATCCTCCCCCATGCCGCTCTGAACCCGGTCGATGCAGATGGAGACCAGCCTGTCGATATAGGCCACGTCAATGCCCCTGTCATCGCGGTTGACGTCCACAGGCCGCTGATAGATCTCCACGGCCGTTTCGATATTGGTGAGCATGTCGCTGTCATGGCCCACCGCATAGGCCCGCTCCACCAGGGTGTCGAGGGGCGTTGCCACCCCGGCGCGCACCGGATCGACCTCAAAGCGCTCTCCGCGGAAGGTGGTGACCACCAGGGGTGTGGAGCTTCTCTCTCCCCAGCCTCTGCTGCGCAGGAGAGATTCCGTCTCGTCCCGGGTCAGGCCGCTGACGTTCACATCCCCCACATAGACATAGTACAGATTCTCCTGACCGTGAGTGTACCAGTACGCGAAAAAGAACCCGGCCATCGACACAATCACCGCGAAAGCAAGCAGGTAGACCAGAAAGGCCCCGAGTTTTCTCATAGCTTCCTCCTTCCCGACATCGGCGCAAGATATGCGGCGTCCGGGATGTAACAATCAATATGGTGTATTATACGTTTGATTTGTCGTAAAAGCAACAGATTTCTTTTCGCTGCGGGAATTTTGCGTCCTTCGCCAAAAGAGTCCGTCTGCCGCAGGCTGCGCCCGCTCTGCGTTTCCCCGCTCCCGTGCTTTTACTGGTTTCCATATTTTTGTTTACATACTTTTGTTTACATATTTCTGTTTTCATAATTTCTTTTACATATTTTTCTTTCCATGTTTTATTTCATGCGTATCGGCTTAACTCAGCAAATGTGCAAACAAGAGGCGGCCTTGGCTTGTCACCAGTGCGCACACTGGTGACTGAGAGGGGCCACGATTGCACCCAAGCTGGTTGCAAGACATCCCCCTCTCCGCCCCTTCGGGGCACCTCCCCCCCGAGACGCCGCTTCGCGGCTGGGGGAGGCAAGTTCTTACGTTGGTTTAGCTGATGAAACCCGATACCCATAATTTGTTTTACATAATATTGTTTCCGTAATATGAAAAGCGGACGGAGACGAGCCTGTTCGGTCCGTCTCCGTCCGGAGTTTGCCGCTTATATTGCCGCGGGGTCTTCTTCCTCCCGCATGGTGTCGAGGAGCCGATGCAGCAGCGTATAGAGCTGAAACGCGTCTCCCGGCTCGATGCGTATGCACGAGGCCATCTGCTGCGGAACTATGGCTGCGCGCTTTTTGAGCGCCGCCCCCTCCTCCGTCAGGGTGACGATGAGGTTGCGTTCATCCCGCGCGTCCCGGTTTCGGTTTACATAACCCATTAACTCCAGCTTTTTCAGCACCGGGGTCAGGGTTCCGGAATCCAGGAAAAGCCGCCGTCCGAGCTGGCGGGAGCTGACGCTGGGCGTCTCCCAGAGCACCATCATGGTGATGTATTGGGTATAGGTAAGCCCCAGCTCGTCCAGAAAAGGGCGGTAGCGCTTGACCACCTCCCGCGCGCAGGCGTAGAGCGGAAAGCAGAGCTGGCTGTCCAGCAGCAGGGCGGCATCCGCGCTCCGCTGTATTTCCTGAACGGGCATCAGATCAGCTCCGCGATCTTCTCGCGCACCAGCTTCATGTCGGCGGTGGGCTCGAAGCGGGCCTTGATGTTGCCCTCGCGGTCGATCAGGAACTTTGTGAAGTTCCACTTGATGTTGCCGTTATTCTTGTAATCCTTGTCCATTTTCTTGGCAATGCCCGCCATGGCGAGGGCCATGGGGCTCCGACCGAAGCCCTCGAAGGTGGTGGCGGTTGTCAGATACTTATAAAGCGGGATGGCGTTGTCGCCGTTGACGTCGATCTTGGAGAACTGCGGGAAGGTGATGCCGAAGCGACCCTGGCAGAAGCTGTGGATCTCCTCATCCTCACCGGGGGCCTGGTTGCCGAACTGGTTGCAGGGAAAGTCCAGGATCTCAAGGCCCTTGTCGTGGAACTCGTCATAAATCTCCTGCATGGGGCCGTACTGGGGCGTGAAGCCGCAGGCGGTGGCGGTGTTGACGATCAGCAGGACCTTGCCGGCATAGTCCTTCAGTGCGACCTGGCTGCCATCCTGGGCGGTAACGGTGAAATCATAAACGTTCATTTGTGCTCCTCCTTAATTAATTGTGTTCAATTGATTTTACTAAATTGATTATAGCGTGCGTATCCTCCCTTGTCAAGTGTGTTTTGAAATTTTTGTGAGAAAGGCTTTGAAATTTTTGTGAGAAAGGCAGAGCACGGGGCTCTGCCTTTCTGCGCATATCAGGTTGTCTGCGGCTGGATGGTGCCGGTGATGACGAGGGTCGCCGTGCCGGGCTCCACAGTCCAGGTGCCGTCCGGGTTCTGACTGTAGGCCGCGGCCGGGACGATGATCTGTCCGGGGAGCGTAGCAAAAGCGCCGGTCGTTTCGTCATAGCTGTAATTGACCGACCGCGCCCATTTTATATCGTTAAGGCTTACGCTGATATCCGAGAGAATGGGATCAAAGCTGTCGCTGACCGTGACCTCGTCGACGGCTCCGGCCTCGGTGTTGCCGATGTTGGCGATCTCAAACGTGTAGGTGACTTCCCCGTTTGCAGGCACGACGCAGGGGCTGAGGGCCTTTGTGATGCTGAGCTCCGGGCTGTCCAGGGAGCCGACGCTTGCGCTCGCGGTGAGCGGTACGCTGACGCCGCTGCCCGCAACGGTCACGGTGTTTGTGATCTCCGAATCCAGCGCGAGAGGCGCGTAGTCTGTCACAGCCGCCTCATAGGCCAGTACAGCGCTGCCGCCGGCGGGAACGGAAATGCCGCTGAAAACGAGCGGAGGCCCCGCCGTGACAGCGGGCGCAGGCTGCACCGCGCCGTTTACGATCAGGCGTGCCGTACCTTCGGCGTAGCGCAGGGGGTAGAGCGTCGCGCCGTCGAACGCATAGGCGCCCAGATCGTCGGTCAAAGTGAGGTTCGCGACGTCGTTCGGGCCGCTGTTGACAAGGCTCACAGCATAGCTCAGGGTATCCCCCGCCCCGTACCCGGCGCTGACTGCGGTCTTCTGTACGGCGATGCTCTCCATGATCTCGCCCGTGACGGTGTTGGAATTGCGTGTTCCGCCTTTATAAGAAAGCGTGGCAAAGTTTGTGAATACTGCCATCGTTCTGACCTCCAAAAAAATAACGTGAGACTTTCGCCTCACGTCATTCTATTCGAGTTTTGTCAAGGCCGTTCCGTTTTCTCCTTCTCCCGCAGCTCCGCAGGGGTCGATGGTCCAAATCGATTCTCTTGATAATCCTGCCAAAAACGAAAAATTCCCGGATAAACATGTGCTGCTTCACATAATTATCCGGGAATCGTGCTGAACACTGGGTTATGCTGACGGGCTGATGAGGGCATCAGCCCTACCTGCGGTCGTCCTTTTGCAACGTACCCAGGCAGGAAAGCTTAACCCTTCCAGAGGCCGTGGAGGTTGCAGTATTCGTAGACCGCGACGATCTCATCGTCGGGCAGGATGGCGAAGCAGACCTCGGGAGCCTCACCCGCGTGAAGCTTCTTGATCTGGCAGCCGGACTTGGTGCGCAGGGCTACAAAGTCGATAAAATGCTCGGGCAGCATGGGGTGCGCCGCCTCGCCGACCTTCACGCAGACCTTGCCGTCCGCCACTTCAAAAACAGGGACGTGCTTCTCCTTCGCGCCGTCGGTGGTGTTTGCGACAAGCTCCTTCATCGCCTCGCCGCAGCAGCGGGGCGTGCAGGGGGCATCGTCAATGACGGAGAGGAGCTTTGCGCAGCTTGCGCATTTGTAGAATTTCATACGGCATTCTTCCTTTCGATTTTTCCGTTGTTGTCCGCACTGAATGTTCAATACGGACTGTGTATATTTATGATAGCATAGCCGCCGCCCTTTTGCAACGGCTTATCTCCGGGACGGGTATCCGTAATTGTTGTAATGAGCAGCAAGGCCAGGGCTGGCGGATAATCCGTCAATCCTGGCCTTGTTCTGCGCTCTATACAAGAATCCGCTCAAGCTGGGACAAGGCGCGCGTGACCCGGAGAAAGCCCTCCAGATCGTCGCAGCCGTAACGCTCCAGCAGTTCCTTGATGTGCCTACGGTGCTTGGGGGCCTGCCGCCGAGCGAGGAAGTCGTTCAAGCTGCCGTACCCGACAGGCCGAAGCTCCGTCAGCCACTCGATTTCCTCAAACTCCGGCTCGTCAAAAGCGTTGCGCTCACAGGAGAAGCGAAGCATGGGGACGGTCCGATTCATCAGGACGTATTCGGTTTTCATGCGCTTGCCCCCCCTGTGTTTTTTCTTTTTTGTAGCTGGTTTTATCAGGCTTTACAATGCATTTTTCGATGATTTCCTGACATCAGCACAGGTCGTGAGTGATACGGGGGTATCGCTCCCGGTTTGTGCTGAGCTTTGAGAGGCATTTTTGATTGCCTGACGCTGTTATTCGACAATAATTGGTGTTTGTGGTGTTACATATATTGGAACTCGCCAATAAACCGGAATAAACGTGAATCCGTGCGCCTCAGCATACGTTTCTGCGACTGTCTTCACACCTTGATACGGCGCCCCACCAAAAATTGTAATGCCTTTTATGTTTCCAAAAGCGTCACTGGCAATCTCCGTAACCTTGTCGTGAATGAAAATATATTTGAGGTTTGAACAGTCGGCAAACGCACGCGGGCCGATTGACACGGCGTGCTCCGGCAGCGAGGCAAATCTGAACGCGCTTCCGGCAAAGGCCTCCTCGCCAATTTCTGTAATGGCGGAGGGAAGTACAAGGTCAGGCTGCGCCCACACGGCGTAGAGGATCGTGTCTGCGTCGCGTGTAAATATGCCGCCCGGTCTGGGATAATCCGGGTCGACGGCGTTCGGAGATTCCGCCCAGCCGATGAAATACCAGCCCGTCCGGCTGGGAACCGCGTCCGCCAGCGTCAGGGCTTCGCCGTGCGTTTTGCTCTGGCTCTCCGGTGTGCCGCCTCCGCCGTTCGCGTCATAGGAGATAATGTAGGAGAGGGGGACGACCTTGTCCCAGCCGTCCGCGCTCTCCACCGTATACCCGTCCGCGAGGTATTGAGCGACGTTGAAATCTGAGATAAAACTGCCGCCGGTGACGGTGAGGGAAGCGTGTTTTGTCCCAAAGCTGGGAAAACCGCCAATGTCATACATAACCGATATATCTCTGAGATCAAATGCACCCGTCACCTTCCCGGCTCCGTTTGTACTGTCCTTGACAAGTAGATTCGTCCCTTCGAGAACCAGACCGCACACTGTTCCTCCATTTAAATCGAGCGTGGCATCCTTGCGGATGACAACACACGCTGACTGTTCCAAAGGAATTTGTCCTGTAATACTGATGCTGCCTGTGTATGGCTCATACGGTATTGTTCTCTCGGCTATGATGGTAATAACCGGGTCGTCTATATCAATCATGGCTGCATTGATCTCTTCTACGCTTCGGCATTCGGTGCCGTTGACCGTGGCGATCACATCGTCCGCTACCTCAATAACAAAGCTGCCAATCAGCGTGTTTTGATTGTCCTTGATTCCCCATAGATAATAGGTTCCGGCGGGGAGAGTATCGAGAAAACTGTCGGACAAATGCATATAGTATTCGCTGGGCGAAGACTGTCCGCTTACTATATTGACTTGGAAGCCCAAGTGATATTTCTCCACTTGAATGGGATTATCTCCTTCAGGGGAGAGTGACAGCTCGAATAAATCGAAAGAGCTTTGCTGAATTGGCTCTACGTAAATGGAATGTCCGGAGCATTTTGTGTAGGGACTGTTGTGAATAATGAAGATTGGCGTTTCTGTACCGTCCTCGTTGACCTCGCTGATCGGATTGTCGTTTTCATCGACGACATAGAGCTTGACGTCGGAGGCGTCCATTTCCCCACCGACAGTGCTGGTCATTGCCTTGCTGGGCGTGAGAGGAACAGAAACAAACTCTTTATCCTTTTCGCCCGTGCCCATGTTTACGATTGAATAGCTCATTGTTCCATTGTCCGATGCGATGACAACAAAACGATATTCACTGTCATCAAGCATAGCGATATATTTTTTGCTGTCCTCCACGGCAACAGGAACGGAGGTCACGCTTTCATCAATAGTATCGTTGACGACACGCCCCACCAACTGACCATCTCTATATACGTCAATATCGACTGGGCAATGGAAGCCCGCAAACTTTTGATATTCTGGGGTTTCATAATAGATCGTATTGTTTTGAACCGCGTCAAGATAAGTCCACATCATGTGATTATCAGCTTTGTTAAATTCTCCATGGTCTCTGTCGTCAAAGAAAAGATCGATATGTCCAAATTTCCCATAACGCGATCTTCCTTTGGCAGAAAACAATGCTGGCCAACCGTTTGGTCCAAAACTGTCATGCCAGTTGGTAATATTATGTATGTTCTCATAACCTCTGGATACAGTTCCATCTGTATTAATTGAGTCTATAGCAGCAAATGTATAAACATATAGATCTGCTTTGTCGGTTAAACCGTACCATCCACCATTTTTGATACATCTGTTGAACCGAGCGCCAAGAAGATTTGCGGTTGCGCCGCCGAGACTATGGCCTGTAATCAAAATTTTTAATTTTTCTGTTGTAACATCAGGATGCAGTTTTGTGTAATGATCCAATGCTTCCCAGATTTCTTCCTGAAAAGTATTTATATTATCATAAGCCCAATAACCGCTTTCAAGATCTCCCGCATAATAATAAAAATAACTATTTGCGTTTGTAAAGTGATCCCCCATTCTTTCATCAAATGTTTTAGTGCCTCTTGCAGTTATCATAAGAAGCAGTGTCTTTTGCCCGTCAATATATATCTCTTTTTTTGCGATGGAATTGAGGAAGTCATAACCATTTTTCGACCATTCATATACATCCGTTCGTGGAATACCAAGTGCATCATAAATGTCATAAGAAGTCGGTACCCCTTCGTCACCGTATACTGCTTGACTTAGTATCCCAGAAAACAAAGCAAGATCGTTATTAGGAAGTGAAGAATCATCTTTAAACAGTTGGCCGCTGAATTTCGCGGTATAACCGCAAAAGTCAATCGTTATATAATCATCGGCTGTCCCAGTCTTAGACAGCGTAATCGTGACCGTGTCATCCGCATTGGAAACGGTATATTGGTTTCCGCTGACCCCGCGACCACTGGCGCTGGTTAATGTAATTGTGTCATAATCCGTTGTTGCGTAATCAATTTTAACGACTGTGCCGGGAACAATGAAAAAAGTCCTTGGACCTCCAAATAAAGTGGAGGACATATTGTCAACTGTAAGACGAAACGCTGCATCCGGTGGATCAACAATAAACGTGATGGCTCTACCGTTGCCTTTGAAAGTTGCGTACACATTGACACCGCCTTCAGGCATTACGAAAGACCTCACACCGTAGCTGTTAATTGCCGTCGAGACAACGGTACCGGTGACGGCGCTCACGACTGAAACACTGTCAAGCATATATCCGGAATTTGGCGTGGCTGTAAAGTATACTGTCTGCCCGGCATCCGCAGAGGTAATAGAATTGGACATGCCGGCAGTTGAACTGAAAGTCAGCGTGCCGTTGGTAACATATACGCTGATAGAATTGAAAGAGTTTGTATATAGTGTTTCCTCGCCGAAGCCGGCAGGCGCAATGCATAAACACAGCACAGCACAAAACACCATCGTCATCGCAATTCGCAGCAGTTTCTTCATGGCGGTATCTCCTTTATCTCTAGAAAGATCTCCGTATAAACAAAAACGCGCATGGGCGGACAAGCCGGAGCCATGCGCGGAAAACACATCGCTCCGCTTGTTGCCACACAAGTTTCCATCCACGAAATGGGGACGCGAAATTGGAGGATGTATTTTTTCCAAAGTGGAAAAAATAGTCCCCAACTTCGTGGCAATATATACTTGTGTGGCAATATTATTATAACAAGCCGAAAAGGGAAAATCAAGGAAAAACTACCGATATACGCCCATGATCCTCCGGGACGGGTATCCGTAATTTTGGCAATATTCACGAATTTTTCTGTAAAAAACCTTTCGCGTTAAACGGATTTGTACACTGTGACGCTTGACGCTAAACGCGGAATGTGGTATTTTTATCGTGTGTTTTCAGGCACATATTGTATATGGAAAGAGGTTTGATGCAATTATGAACATCGATCTGAGCAAATACGGCATTACCGGCGCTACTGAGATCATTTACAACCCCAGCTATGAGCAGCTCTTCAAGGACGAGATGGACCCCTCCCTCGAGGGCTACGACAAGGGCGTTCTGACCGAGCTCGGCGCTGTCAATGTCATGACCGGCATCTACACCGGCCGCTCCCCCAAGGACAAATACATTGTCATGGATGAGAACTCCAAGAACACCGTGTGGTGGACCACCGACGGCTACAAGAACGACAACCACCCCATGACCCAGGAGACCTGGGAGGTCGTCAAGAAGCTCGCCCAGGATCAGCTCTGCGGCAAGAAGCTGTATGTTGTCGACGCCTTCTGCGGCGCGAACAAGGACACCCGCATGGCCGTCCGCTTTGTGATGGAGGTTGCATGGCAGGCCCACTTTGTGCGCAACATGTTCATCAAGCCCACCGCCGAGGAAGAAGCCAGCTTCACCCCCGACTTTGTCGTCTACACCGCCTCCAAGGCCAAGTGCACCAACTACAAGGAGCTCGGCCTCAACTCCGAGACCGTCGTGGCCTTCAACGTCACCAGCCGTGAGCAGGTCATTCTCAACACCTGGTACGGCGGCGAGATGAAGAAGGGCATGTTCTCCATGATGAACTACTATCTGCCTCTCAAGGGCATTGCCGCCATGCACTGCTCCGCCAACACCGATATGAACGGCGAGAATACCGCCATCTTCTTCGGCCTGTCCGGCACCGGCAAGACCACCCTCTCCACCGACCCGAAGCGTCTGCTGATCGGCGACGACGAGCACGGCTGGGACGACAACGGCGTGTTCAACTTTGAGGGCGGCTGCTACGCCAAGGTCATCAACCTTGACAAGGACTCCGAGCCCGACATCTACAACGCCATCAAGCGCAACGCGCTTCTCGAGAACGTCACCGTCGACGCGAACGGCAAGATCGACTTTGCCGACAAGTCCGTCACCGAGAACACCCGCGTCTCCTACCCCATCGAGCACATTGAGAAGATCGTCAAGAACGTCCACCCCGTTTCCTCCGGCCCGGACGCCCAGAACGTCATCTTCCTCTCTGCCGACGCTTTCGGCGTTCTGCCTCCCGTCAGCATCCTGACCCCGGAGCAGACCAAGTACTACTTCCTGTCCGGCTTCACCGCCAAACTCGCCGGTACCGAGCGCGGCATCACCGAGCCCACTCCCACCTTCTCCGCCTGCTTCGGCCAGGCCTTCCTGGAGCTGCACCCCACCAAGTACGCGGAAGAGCTGGTTAAGAAGATGGAAAAGAGCGGCGCCAAGGCCTATCTGGTCAACACCGGCTGGAACGGCACCGGCAAGCGCATCTCCATCAAGGACACCCGCGGCATCATCGACGCCATCCTGAATGGCGATATCAAGGGTGCTCCCACCAAGACCATCCCCTACTTCAATTTTGAGGTTCCCACCAAGCTCAACGGCGTTGACACCGGCATTCTCGATCCCCGCGACACCTATGCCGATCCCGCCGAGTGGGACGCCAAGGCCAAGGATCTCGCCGCCCGCTTCATCAAGAACTTCGTCAAGTACGAGTCCAACGAGGCAGGCAAGGCGCTGGTCGCCGCCGGCCCCCAGCTGTAAGCACAGCATAAGAGCCTGAATTCCAGAGCCCACGGTTTGTTTGATGCAAGCCGTGGGTTTTTTTACTGTTTTTTCATAAATGCTATTGTCATTTTCTTTGATTTTTTGTATTATATGATTTAGCCTATCCTTTCTTTCGTCTTTGCAGTGTTTTCCTACACTCTTCTGAAACGGTGAGATAGATGAAACTGTTTATAGACTTTTTCAAGCAGCAGGTACCGAAAAGCAGCGGAGAAGTCCCCTTGTATTATCGACAGTCCATCCGCATCAATGACCAGCTGCTGGCCGTGTATTTTTTCCTGTCTTTTATTCTGATTTCCTGGTCAACCAAAAGCTTTTGCTGGCCGCCCATTGCGTTTCTGGCGCTGCTGCTGCTCAAGTATTCCAATCAGAAGATAATCTCCGTCCGCCTCAATCTGGCGCTTTTCACCCTGCTGGTCTACGGCTGGTGCGCCTGGTACGCGATCAGCTTCGGCTGGGAGCTCGGCGGGCAGCATATGCTGACTATTCTGATCGTGCTGGTTTTCTTCTGCCTGTTTGAGCCGCCCATCGGAAAGCTTATCTATTTTCTTCTGGTTTTCGTGGCGCGCATGTTTCTTTTCAGCTACACCACCTTCCATGCACCGCTGGTCGAATTGGACAGCTTCAGCTGCTTTGTGCTGCAAATGCTCAACACCAGCGCCATGTTCCTGATCCTTGCCAGCTGCTGTATCGTGTACAGCAGCAATCTGCAGGAGACGGCGCGCCAGCTTTTGCTGCGCAATCAGCAGCTCAAGCTCCAGGCGGAGACCGACCCGCTGACCAAGCTCATCAACCGCCGCGGCTTTACCGAGCTGATGAACAGCTTTGTCTCAGCCAATCCCGAGGCCATGTACTGCGTTGCCATCGCGGATATCGACTTTTTTAAGCACGTCAACGACACCTATGGCCACAACTGCGGCGACTATACGCTGCAGAAGCTCTCGGCGCTCTTTATGGAGCGCGCGGCGGACAAATATTATGTGAGCCGCTGGGGCGGCGAAGAATTCTGTTTCTTTTTTCCCAATGCGAATATTGATGACGCCGGGCGGATTATCACGGATCTGCTGATCGAGGTGCGCAAGATGGAGCTTGAATACGAGGGTCACCGTTTCTCCATCACGCTCACCGCGGGCGTGGAGGAGAACGACTACCGCTCTCCCCTGTCGGAGCTCATAGAAAGCGCTGACCGCAAGCTTTACCGCGGCAAGCAAAACGGCCGCGACCAGATCGTTTTTTAGGCTGTTCCCCTGACATTGACGAGCCGCATTCCGCATTCGTATCCTTCGCAGCGACAGAGGCGTCGACCTCTGCGCCTGTCCCTATGAACCCGGTATAGCGCGGCGTCACCCGATGAGTTGAGAAGGACGAGGTGTGGAATGAAGAGAAAACGATTATCCTGGGGCAACAGATATAAACGATTCTTCCTGAGCGAATGCACCGCTTTGATCGCGGCGTTGGCGAGCGTTCTGGTAATGCCTGTTATCTATCACTTCGGCACAAGCTCCGGAAGCCTTGACCCGGCCGGCTTATTTGATCTGCTGATGCGGCTGCTGCTTATCCTCACGCTGTTTTACGCGCTGAGGACGCACAAGCTGTTTCTGATGCAGGCCGCTACAGTCGGGCTCTTGTTCTGCATGCTTTGCGCCCAGTCGCAATATGCCCTTGGAAAGCTTGCGAATCAGGATTCGGAAACCTATATCATCATGGGTCTGCAGGGCTTTGTCTTTCTGGCGGTGGAGCGGATGATCCTTTTTATTCAGTTGTTTGTCTGTGTCAGTCATTTTATCATTCACGCGGTGAGAAGGCAGGAGGCTATCCGGGTTTCTCTCAACCAGGTCTCCATTCTTTTCCTTCTGACCCTTGTGATGATACAGCTTCTTATCGCGCCGATTTTGACTTTTGAGCGTGACTCTATCTATTATATATGGACTCTGCATCTGGACGAACTGTTTATCTTCATCCTGGTTGCCTGCGCGGAGCTGGTCCTCATGATCGATCAGCGTGAATACACAGGAGGTTGAAGCCAATGAACAGAAACATCCACAGGGCAATATGGTATCTGTTTACGACCATGCTGTCCATTTTCAGCATCTGCACCATCCGAATCTTTGACGGTTACAACTGGCCGTTCTACGCGGTTACGGCAAATACTGTCATCTCGTTGTTCGGGCTGATCTTCCACGTGCATTTGGATGAACGTGAACAGAAACGTCCGGCCATGCTTGCTGCGCGCATCCTTCTGCTGTTGAATTCTCTGTCTGTTTTTGTGATGATCGGATTCAGCCTGTTTATCCTGAACAGCCAATATCATAATCTTCTCAAGCCGGACGGGCGCATCTCTTCTCCGGCCGAGATAGAACAGCTTTTCTCGGAGTCCGGGAAAGATGTGCTTTTGCTGGAGACGGACGACTTATATATCTATTATGCCGACTATCATGATCTCTCCTTTGCGGCAGGCAAAAGGCCCTCCAAAGATGATCGGGACATTCTGATGTGCGTGGCAGCCGCGTTTCAGTCCTCCTATCAGCTTGGATTCAGCCATGATAACATCGTAGGCTGGCACGCATCCGAGGGGCAGCTTGAACGCGGGTACCCCCAGGAAAACCTGGGCGCTTTCACCTATGTGGACGGGACAGCGCGCATCTGGGACACTGGGGAAGCGGAGGCAGCCGTTCAGAATGCCGCGGCGCAGGGCGGAATGGGCTTTCAGCAGTTTATCGTCCTCTTCGACGGGCAGCAGGGCAGCCATAACAGTGACGAATTCCGATGCTATCGCGTGCTTGCGCTCATCAACGGAAGAGCATGCATCATCGATTCCCGTACCCAGATGCATTATGACGATTTTATCCGCGCCATCCAAAATCTGGGGGTGCGGGATGCGTTGTACTGCGATATGGGAAGCGGATGGAACTATTCCTGGTATCGCGGCGAAAACGGGCAGCCTGTCGATATCATCGGCACTCCATGGCCATTCTCCCACAACTGGCTTGTGTTCCGGAAGTGACATCAATTTCCTTCCGAACCGGCGCCGCGGCGCTTGCCCTGTACGCGATCATAACAGCAGAACCGCCCTCCGGATCCGGAGAGCGGTTCTGCTTGTTTATGCTTCTTGTTTATGCTTCTTGTTTATGCTTATTATTCGTGTTCTTATTATTTATTGGTATTGAAGATCTTAAAGATGCTGTCGAAGGGGTCCTCGCCATTGGCAGGCGCTGCGGCTGCGGGCTGCGCGGGAGCGGCGGCCGCGGGCTGAACGGGCTGTGCGGCTGCGGCCTTCTCGGCGGCGCCGGTAAAGAGGCCCTGGGGTCTCTCGCGGCCGGCAGCGGGACGAACCGGAGTGAAAGCGGGATTGTTCACCGGGGCCGCAGGCGCGGCAGCAGCGGCTGCGGGAGCGGCTTCCGCGTTGAGCGCGGCGTCCTCAAAGCCGGTGGCGATGACGGTCACGCGGATCTCATCCTCCAGCGTATCGTCGAAGGTCGCGCCGAAGATGATATTGGCCTCGGGATGCGCGGCCTCCTGGACGAGGCTTGCGGCGGTCTCGACGTCCTCGAGATCCATGTCGGCAGAGCCGGTGATGTTGATGAGCACACCGCGCGCGCCGTTGATGGAGGTCTCCATGAGGGGACTTGCAACAGCCATGCGGGCGGCTTCCTCCGCCTTGCCCTTGCCTGCGGCACGGCCCACGCCCATATGGGCAAAGCCCGCGTTCTTCATGATGCAGGTAACGTCGGCAAAGTCGAGGTTGATGAAGCCGGTGTTTTTAATCAGGTCGGAAATGCTGGTGACGGCCTGGAGCAGCACATCATCCGCGATCTCAAAGGCGTTTGCCAGGGTTACCTTCTGGTCGGTGGCAAATTTCAGACGGTCATTGGGGATAATAAGCAGGGAATCCACACGGCCGAGCAGCTCCTTGATACCGGCATTGGCCTGATCCATGCGGCGCTTGCCCTCAAACTTGAAGGGCTTGGTCACGACGCCGACGGTCAGAAGACCCGCGTCCCGGCAAATCTCTGCCACGATCGGGGCTGCGCCGGTGCCGGTGCCGCCGCCCATGCCACAGGTAATAAAGGCCATGTCGGCATTCTCGATCACCTTGGCGATATTGTTGCGGCTTTCCTCCGCGGAGCGCTTGCCGATCTCAGGATCGGAGCCTGCGCCCTGCCCCTTGGTCATCTTCTCGCCGATCTGGAGCTTCTGGTCCGCATTGGAGACGGCCAGCGCCTGCTTGTCGGTATTGATGGCGATAAACTCCACGCCCTGCGTGCCGGCCTTGACCATTCTGTTGACCACGTTATTGCCGGCGCCGCCGATACCGATCACCTTTATATTGACAACATTTTCCGGAACTTCGGCTTTAAAATCCATTGAACTGCCTCCCATCTATTGTTAACGCATAAATTACAATTCTTTTCATAATTTCTACAGTGGCTATTTTATTACATTTTATCTCAAGAGTCAAGTGCTATTTTTAATTTCCCGAAAACTTTTGTAATCGCTTTGTAATTTATGCTCAGGTTGGGCTGAAATGCGCTGTATTTCCGTCGCTTACATTGATTATTCCCACATCTCCCTCCAATAATTGCGAAAGAGCGGAAATCAGCATGCCGAATTTGTATTCCACGTTGCTGTCGCCGCCGAGGCGCACCGTGTATTTATCGTCCAGGGTAAACTCCACCTGGCTGGGATTGGAGAAATCCACGCGCCCGACCCGCCGGTAGAGGTTTCGCGCCTCCAGCTGATCGAGCACCTCGGCGATATAATTCACGATCCGCTCGTCCCCGTCGGAGGTTTCCAGGGGCTCGCCGATCATCAGGGTGCCCGGGGAGATGCCCAGAATGGGAATGAGGCCGCCAAGCTCGTCCTCATTGGCCTTGCCCAGCACCTTGCAGTTATGGTCAATGGTCCACTTCTCCTCGCCCAGGACGATATAGGCCAGGGCCTGGCTCTCGGTCACGGTGATGATGACGCGGTTGGGAAGGCTGCGCTCCACCGTCACCT
Source organism: Oscillospiraceae bacterium (assembly GCA_902786615.1). The sequence goes on along the minus strand of CADADE010000006.1, from coordinate 80,046 downwards.
CGTCGATATACGGAAGCTTTGCGAAAACGCGGCTCAGGGCGGCAAACCTGTCAAAGAAAAACAGGTTGTCGCCCTCTTCAATGTCGATGGCGCGGATGATCTCCTCGTCCGTATAGTGCGTGTTTCCCCGTACCTGGATATCCGAGACCCGGAAGAAAACGCTCATCACAAAAATGACCGCGACGATCACGAGGAAAAACATGACCGGCCCGCTGGCGCTTGCGGTAAGCTCCCGCAGGCTGAAGCCCTCCTCGTCGTTACTGCGCGGTCTTCTGTTCAGTTTCCATGCCATAGCTTTCTCCATCCAAAAGAAAGAATTTTCATCCGTGCTCCAGGCAGATATCCGCGCCCAGAGAACGCAGACACGCGTCGAAGTTTTCATAGCCCCGGCGGACGTGCCCCTCGTCATAGACCAGGGTCTGCCCTTCGGCGGTGAGGCCCGCCACGATCATCGCCGCCCCGCCGCGCAGATCGGTCGCATGCAGCGCCGCGCCATGCAGACGCTCCACGCCCCTGATCTCGGCACACTGGCCGCGCAGCGTGACGTCCGCGCCCAGGCGGCAGAGCTCGGGAACCTGACGAAAGCGGTTTTCAAAGATCGTCTCCCGGATCGTGCTGCGGCCCTTCGCCTTGAGCAGCGCCGCCATCAGCACCGGCTGGGCGTCGGTCGGGAAACCGGGATAGGGCTCGGTGCAGAGCTCCCCCACCGCCTTCAGCCTTCCGTCCGAGCGGAGGCGGACACAGCGATTATCGCACATTATATCACAGCCCGCCTGTTTTAGGAAGTAGAGAACGGTAGAAAAATGCTCCGGCTCCGCGCCGCGCAGCTCCACGCACCCGCCCGCGGCGGCGGCCGCGCAGGCGACGGTGGAGGCTGCGATCCGATCCGCAATGATGCGATGCTCCACGCGCGCAGCGTTTCGCTTCTCCCCGACCACGATGGTATCCGTCCCCGCGCCGCTGACCGCGCAGCCCATCTTCCGCAGATAACTCTCCAGCGCCTTGATCTCCGGCTCCCGGGCAGCGCCGCGAATGACGGTCTTCCCTTCCGCCGCCGAAGCCGCCAGCATGATGTTCTCCGTTGCGCCCACACTCGGAAAGGGCAGATCGATCACCGCCCCGCGGAGGCGTTCTGCCCGGCAGACGATCTCCTCCCCGTCCTCCTCGATCTCGGCGCCGAGTCGGCGCAGGGCGGAGAGGTGCAGGTCGATGGGGCGTTTTCCGAGCTGACAGCCGCCCGGCGGACATAGGCGCGCCTCGCCGCAGCGGGCCAGCAGCGCCCCCATAAAGATCACGGAGGAGCGCATTTCCAGCATCAGCTCGTGGGGAATGGCGCTTCCGCTGAGGCCGCGTGCATTTATGTAAACCATATTGCCCTGCTGCTCCGCCTCGCAGCCGAGCTGCCGGAGGATACGCAGCGCCGCGTCGATGTCCCGGAGCTGCGGCACATTCTGCAGCTCCGACACGGTCGGGCCAAGGATGGACGCCGCCAGAATGGGCAGCGAGGCGTTTTTTGAGCCCTGTACCAAGCACACGCCGTCCAGCCGCCGTCCGCCCCTGATGCGCCAGATATCCATAAAAAAAGCCCCCCGCACGATGAAATCAGTCCATCATATGCGGAGGGAACGTTTTTGGTGAAGCCTGAAGTCAGGCAGTTGCGGACAATCAGTTTTTACAGGTCTCCAGCACAATATTCACAATGCGCTCACAGGCGTTTCGGACGGCGAGGCCGCGCATGGCCTCGCTCATGCTGTCGAGCTTCTGCTCGTCGGCCAGCAAATCCTTGACAATCCGCAGAAGCGAATCTGCGTCAAACTCCCCCTCCAGCAGGACCTCTGCCCCGCCGGCACGCTCCAGGACGCGGGCGTTTTTCTCCTGGTGGTTGTTGGTCACGTTCGGAGACGGCACCATGACCACGGGCTTGCCCATGTAGCTCAGCTCGGAGATGGTGGAGGCGCCCGCCCGGCAGAGGATCAGATCCGCCGCCGCCATGAGTTCCGGCATGTTGTGGATATATTCGCGGATCTCAATGCCGGACTTTGCAAGCTCTTTTCCCCGGAAGCGCTCGGTAAGGCGGGGGTAATAGAGCTTTCCCGCGGCGTGGACCAGGTGAAAGCGCTGCCCGCCGTCGAGCTTTTCCATCAGCTCCGCCATTACTTTATTCATATGCTCGGCCCCGAGAGAGCCCCACACGGAGAGCACCAGCTTCTGCCCGTCCGCAAGGCCCAGGGCTTTGCGCGCCTGCTGTCTGTCCACGCGGTCAAACTCGCCGCGCACCGGGGTGCCCGTGACGGTCACGCGCTCGGGGTGGCGGTAGTATTGGCGGCTCTCCTCAAAGCCCAGCATCACGCGATCGACGCGATCTGCCAGCAGCTTGGTGGTGAGGCCGGGCACGGCATTGCTCTCGTGCACCAGGGTGGGGATATGCATTTCATGCGCGGCCGCGAGCACCGGGTAGCAGACATAGCCGCCCGTACCGATCACGGCGTCGGGCTGAAACGCCCGGATGATCTTTTTCGCCTCGCGCTTCGAGCGCGCCACATTGTGTATGGTCTCGAGGTTCTGCCGAATCGCGTGCAGATCGTGTCCGCGCACGATATACGTCATGTCGAGGCCACGGATCTCATAACCCGCGCGGGGCACCAGCTCCATCTCCATTTTGCCGTTCACGCCGATGAAGAGAAAACGGCTGTCCGGCATGAGCTCCTTCAGCCGCCCCGCCACCGCGAGGGCGGGATTGATATGCCCGGCGGTGCCGCCGCAGGTAAAAATAAAGTTCATTGTTCTATCCTCTTTATTTCAATAGTCAATGCGCCGGAACGTCCCGCGACGCGCTGAGCACAATGCCGAGCTCAAAAAGCTGGATGACCAGGGCGGTGCCGCCGTAGCTGAACATGGGCAGTGAGATGCCCGTGCAGGGGACGAGATTCGTCACCACCGCGACGTTCAGGAAGACCTGGATCGCGAGCAGGCTCGTCACACCGCCGACCGTCAGGAACGCGAAGCGGTCCCGGCAGTGAAAGGCGATCCACCAGCCGCGCAGGATCAGCAGCGCAAACAGGCACAGGATCAGCGCCGCGCCGATGAAGCCCAGCTCCTCGCACACGACGGAAAAGATGAAATCGTTGTGCTCCTCCGGCAGATACAGAAACTTCTGTCTGCTGCCGCCGAGTCCCAGGCCGCTCAGGCCGCCGGAGCCGATGGTGTACAGGGACTGCACGATCTGATAGCCCTGGTTGGAGCTGTCGGTGAAGGGATCGCGCCAGCTGTTGATGCGGGAGGAGGCGTAGGGAAAGAGCGTCAGCAGCAGGGCGATGCCGGTGCCGGCCGCGCCGAAGGCCCCGGCGAACCAGACGATGCGCACGCCGCCGAGAAAGAGCATCACCGCCCCGATGGCGAGGATGATGATGGAGGCGGAGAAGTGCGGCTCCAGGACCAGCAGGCCGATAATCGCGCCGAGGATGCCCGCGAAGGGCAGGATGCCATAGCGAAAAGAGCGCATTTTACCCCGATAGCGGCAGATGAGCGACGAGAAGGACAGGATCACCGCGAGCTTTGCCAGCTCCGAGGGCTGCAGCGTGAGGCCGCCCACCCCCAGCCAGCGGCGCGAACCGTTGGCCTTGACGCCAACGAGCGGCACGAGCATCAATAGAACAAGCGTGAAGGCGAGAAAGGGAAAGGCGGCGCGCCTGTAGACCGCCATCGGGACGCGGGAGGCAAGCAGCATCGCCGCGACCCCGAGCAGCGCGAACACAAGCTGCCGCACAAAATAATAGGCCGCGTTGCCGCCGGTCACATGCCCCGGATCGTACCAGGCGCGCGGATAGCTGGCCGAGAGGACCATCACCACCCCCGCTGTGAGCAGCAGCATGCTCAACACGAAAAAGGGCCCGTCAAAGCCCGGTCTTCTCTCCGCTGCCGGAGCGTCAGCAAGGCCGGCGAGGCGGGCGCCGTCATAACGCATATTCCCACCTCCCCGGCCCAAGCATCATTTTAATGGGGGAACCGCTGATACACCCCAATAAAGGATATGATCGCCATGATCAGGGATATTCCGGAAAACAGGAAAAAGATTTCTTTCTCCTTCCACTTTCTGCCCGTCCATCCGCCTTTTTCCAGGTGGTGATGGAAGGGGGCCATTTTGAAGATACGCCTGCCCTGCCCGTAGAGCTTTTTGGTGAGCTTAAAGTAGGCCACCTGGATAATGTCGGACAGGGTCTCGACGATGAAGACAAAGCCGAGGGTAATGAGGATCAGCGGCATGTCATAGGCAAAGGCCAGCGCCGCGATCGCCCCGCCGAGAAAGAGGGAGCCCGTGTCCCCCATGAAGCACTGGGCGGGATGAAAATTATAGAGCAGGAAGCCCAGCAGCCCGCCCACCATGGCGGAGGCAAAGATGCCCAGCTCCTGATAGCGTCTGCCCCAGGCGATGGAGACCGCCACGAAGAACAGAAACACCGGGATCGAGGTGCCGCTGGCAAGGCCGTCGATACCGTCGGTAATGTTCACGGCGTTGACCGTGCCGACGATGACAAAGGCGGCAAAGACGAAATACAGCCACTCGGGCATGTAAACGGTCTTATGGGTAAAGGGCACATACAGGTGCGGGCGCACAAAGCCGATCTGCCGCATGAGCAGGATGAACACCAGCGCCGCCGCCAGCTGCAGCAGGAACTTGCTGCGGGAGCTCAGGCCCATGTTCTCCTTCTTCTTGAGCTTTTCCCAGTCGTCCAGAAAGCCGATCAGGCCGAACACGCAGGCGAAGAGCAGGACAAAAATATGCTCAAAGCGGCCGTGGATCATACCGTCAAAGCCCAGTGTGAGGCACACGAAGACAGCCGCGAGAATAAACATCGCGCCGCCCATCGTGGGGGTGCCGGCCTTGGACTTGTGCCACTCAACCTCGCTTTTGATCTGTTGTCCGGCCTTTTGCTTGCGCAGCCAGGGGACATAATATTTTCCGAAAGCGCTGGCAAACAGGAAGGCCAGCACAAAGGAGCTTATCAGCTTGATGATCATACGCGTCTCCGTCGTTCCGAGGGCTCAGCGCCGCTCTTTTCTCTCTTTCAGCCAGTCTGCCACGATCTCCCGTTCATCCATGTGGTGCTTTTCATGTCCGATGACCTGATAGTCCTCATGGCCCTTGCCGGCAAGCAATATTACATCACCGGGCCCTGCGTTGTCAATAGCCCAGCGTATGGCCTCGGGCCTGTCGCAGATCATTTTATAGGCCTTGTGCCTGCTTTTGACGCCCGGGAGGATCTCTTCGATGATATCCATGGGATCCTCGGTGCGGGGATTGTCGCTTGTCACGATGACAAGGTCGGCGTTGTCGGCGGCGATCTCGCCCATGATGGGGCGCTTTCCGCGGTCCCGGTCGCCGCCGCAGCCGAAGAGCACGATGAGCCGTCCCCTCGTCACGGGGCGCAGCGCCTTCAGCGCCTTTTCCAGCGCGTCCGGCTTGTGGGAATAGTCGATCAGGATAGAATAGTCCCCGTCCGTGGGCACGGACTCCATGCGGCCCTTGACGCCCGCGGCGCTGCTGACGCCGTCAGCCGCGTCCGCAAGGGGCATGCCGAGCGCAAGGCAGGCCGCCATGACGCTCAGGGCGTTGTAGACCGAGAACATGCCGGGGATGGCAAGCTTCGTCAGGGCAAGCTCCGACCCGTGCACCGCCGCGAAGCGCACGCCGCCCGCGCTGAGGCGCACATCCTTTGCCGACAGCTCCGCCGCGTTGCTCTCCGCCGAGTAGCGCAGGATGGGACAGGCCGCCCCCTCCGCCATGTAGGCGCCGCGCGCGTCGTCCATATTGACGCACCCGACGCGGCACTGGGAGAAGATTTTCTTCTTGGCGGCGGCGTACTCCTCCATGGTCCCGTGCAGATCCAGATGATCCTGCGAGAGATTGGTGAACACCGCCACATCAAAGGTGATGCCCGCCACGCGCTCAAGCGTCAGGGAATGGGAGGAGACCTCCATCACCACATGGGTGCAGCCCTCCTCCTTCATCCGGCGGAAGAGCTTATGCAGCTCCAGGCTCTCTGGCGTGGTGTGCTCGGTATGCAGGAGCCGGTCCCCGATCATGTTGCCGTTGGTGCCGATGAGGCCCACCTTGGCCCCGGCCTTGCTCTCCAGCACATGCTTCAGGATATGGGTGGAGCTGGTCTTGCCGCTGGTGCCGGTAAAGCCGACGACCGTCATCTCCCCTGCCGGATTGCCGTAGAAATCGCGGCTTGCGATGGCTAGGCCGTAACGACAGTCCCGGATCCTGACAAAGGGGGTGCCGTCCGTGGGCGCGTCCTCGCACAAAACCGCCGCCGCGCCGTTTGCCGCGGCCTTGGGGATATAGCGGTGCCCGTCGGCCTCAAAGCCCTTGATGGCGACAAAGAGGTCGCCGGGCTGCGTTTTCCTGGAATCGTAGCTGATGCCGCTGATTTCGAGCTCCGGATCAGCCGTGCTCTCCAGCACATCGAGATGTCTGATCAGCTCTCCAAGCTTCATGGTTGTATCCTCCGTTTCTGATTTAGCTCCCTTTGCGAAAGGGAGCTGTCAGCGAAGCTGACTGAGGGATCGGCCGTCTTGCATCCATCTCCAACAGAGCAATGTGCAAATCGTTGAGGAATCGATCCCTCCGCCCCTTCGGGGCACCTCCCTTTTTTCAAAGGGAGGTCAATTATCTTTCAATACTTTCCCAAAAAGTCCTCATCGCTGTCGATGAGGGTGACCTCCACGACGCTGCCGTGCCGCAGCTCGGTCCCCGCCGGGAAGCTCTGCGAGCTTACGGTCTGGCGCGCGGGATCGGTCAGGCCGCTGTGCGTGTTGACATAGAGGCCGTAGTAGGACAGCGTATCGCGCGCCTCGTTGAGGCTCATGCCGGTGAGCTCCGGCACGGTCTCCAGATCCGGCGAGACGTCCGCGTCAAAATACAGGATGATTTCCGTCCCCGCCGCGATCTCCGTCCCCGCGGCCGGGAGCTGATCGGTGACGGTGCTGCCGCTGCCGATGGTGCGGTAACGAAGCTCCGCCGCCCTGAGCCGCTCTGCCGCCTCCGGCAGATCGAGACCCACGCACGACGGCATCTCGGCCCCGTCCGTCTCCTCGCGGATGGGCGTTACGCCGAGGTAGGGCAGGATATCGGCCATCATGCGCCCCACGACCGGGGCCGCCATCTGTCCGCCGCTGATATACACGCCCGATTTGTCCGAGGGGGTGTCCAGAAACACCAGCACGGCGATTTTCGGATCATCCGCCGGGGCAAAGCCGATGAAGGAGACGATATACTCCTTCTGCCCGGTCCGGGCCTCAAGACTCACCTTTTCGCTGGTGCCGGTCTTGCCGCCGATGCGGTAGCCGGGGACGGCGGCGTTGCGGCCTGTGCCGTCCTGCGGATCGCCCACCACCTGCTCGAGGATCGTGCGCACCTTCTGACTGGTGCTCTCGCTGATGACCTGCCGCACCAGCTTCGGGGCATGCTCATAGCGGACGCTGCCGTCCGGCTCCAGAAGGCGCTGCACCACATAGGGCTCCATGAGCCGCCCGCCGTTGACGCAGGCGCTCACCGCCGTGATGAGCTGCAGCGGCGTGATGGTAAAGGTCTGGCCGAAGGACGCCGCCGCGAGCTGGGAGAGATTTCGCGGGGAGCAGAAGGTGTTTTTGCTCCACCAGATGCTGCCGCTCTCCCCGGCAAGGTCAATGCCCGTGCGGGCGGTGAGACTCGCGTCCGGGTCGTCCGATAATTTCAAGAAGCCGAAGGCCTCGCAATAGTCGTAAAAGCGTTCCGCGCCGACGCGCTGACCGATGTTGACAAAGGCCACGTTGCAGGAGTGCTGCACCGCCTGGGTGAGCGTCTGGCTGCCGTGGCCCTCGGTCTTCCAGCAGCGGATGGGGTTCGTGCGGCCGGTCACGCTGGTGCTGCCGCCGCAGTAGAAGCTATCTCCGAGGCCGGCCTTGCCCTCCTCCAGGGCCATGGAGAGGGTGATGATCTTGAAGGTGGAGCCCGGCTCATAGGTATCCGACAGCGCCTTGTTGCGCCACTGTCGGGCCTGCGCCTCGGCAAGCAGGGCGGCGGCCTCCTCCTTTGTCGCGGCGGCGTCGATGACAAGCCGGGCCTGATCGCTCACCGCGAGAAAATCATTGGGGTCGTAGTCTCCGAGAGATGCCATGGCGAGCAGCGCCCCGGTGTTCACGTCCATGGCGATGGCCCCCGCGCCGTTTATGGCGTCATAATCCTGCACAGCCTGGCGCAGGTGCTTTTCCACATAATACTGGATGCTGGCGTCGATGGTGGTCACCATGTCGCAGCCGTCCGCGCCGGGGCGGTATTCCTCATAGCGATGCAGCAGCATCTCGCCGCCATAGGCGTTGGTGGCCCGCAGGCTCCTGCCCGCCGTCCCGGCGAGGGCCTTGTCATAACGCGCCTCAAGCCCCTCAAGGCCGTAATTGTCCGTACCGACAAAGCCCAGCAGATGGCAGGCCAGGCGTCCGTTCGGATAGTAGCGCTTGCTGTCCGTCTCAAGGCGCACGCCGCTGATCCGGTTTTCCGCCTTGAAGGCGCGGATGCGGGCTGCTTTGTCCGGCTCGATCTTGCGGGCGACGGTGACATACCAGCTGCCCCGGCGGCCGGATTTCTCATAGAGCTCCTCATAATCCAGCCCCAGGATCTCCGCAAGGCCGCGGGCGATCAGCTCCCGATCCTCGCCGTTTGCCGCGATCTCGGCAGGGCTGAGGTAGACGTTGTCCACCGTGGCGCTCACCGCGAGGATGTTCCCGTTGCAGTCGTAAATCACGCCGCGCTGCGCCGTCCCCGGCGCTTCCCGGAGCTGCTGGGAAATGGCCAGGTCTTCATAAAAGCTGTGGTCCGTGATCTGAATATGGTACAGCCGTGCCAGCAGCACGGCAAAGGCGCCCACGCCGAAAACCGCCGCGAGCACCGCGCCCCGCCGCAGCATCTGCCGCACGACAGGGGTTTTGCTGTCCGTTTGTCTTGTCATTTGGCGCCCTCGCAAATAAACCGTTTGTCACAGCTTATTCCGCGGCCCGGCGCTTTATCCCAGGTATTCTATTTCCATGATCTGTCCCGGCTCCGGGCGGCGCATGCCGAAGCGCTGGGTCGCGACGCGCTCCAGCGCGTCAAGGCTTAAAGCGCTCTCGGAGCGGATTTTCAGGCGGGTGTTCTCATTTTCCGCCTCGGTGATTTCAGCGCGCAGCGCTTCGATCCGGCTCTCGGTGCGCACGGTTTGGATCTGGTTAAACAGGGCCAGCACCAGCAAGAGTGCCGAAAAGCCGAGGCACACCACGCGAAAGAGCAGGGCGGCAAGGCCCTCCCCGTTTTTCATACGCGCTCTGCCACGCGCAGCTTGGCAGAGCGTGCGCGGGGATTGCGTTCGATCTCCTCCTCGCTCGGAAGGATGGGCTTGCGGCTCACGCTGCGCAGGGTCTGCACAAAGCCGCAGGTGCACACGGGGGCCTCCCGCGGGCAGGTACAGCCGCGCTCGCGCGCCTGGATACCGGACTTGACGATGCGATCCTCCAGCGAATGAAAGCTGATGACGCAGAGCCTGCCGCCCACGTTCAGCTTGTCCGGGGCGGTCTCCATCATGGCGGCAATCGCGCCGAGCTCGTCATTGACCGCAATGCGGATGGCCTGGAAGCTGCGCTTTGCCGGGTGCTGCTTTTCTCTCAGCGCCGCGGCGGGCATGGCGGAGCGGATGACGTCCACCAGTTCCTGCGTCGTCTCGATGGGCTTTTTCTCCCGGCGCTTTACAATGGCGGCGCTGATGCGGCGGGCGCAGCGCTCCTCCCCGTAGTCCCAGAGGATGCGGTTGAGGCGGTTTTCATCCCAGGTATTCACGAGCTCCCAGGCGGTGAGCCCCCCGCTGCGGTCCATGCGCATGTCGAGCGGCGCGTCGGCCATATAGGAAAAGCCGCGCTCCGCCTCGTCAAGCTGCGGCGAGGATACGCCGAGGTCGAAGAGCATCCCGTCCACCCCCGCAATACCGAGAGAGTCCAGGATCGAGGCCGCGTCGGAGAAGTTTCCGTGCACAAGCGTTATTTTCTCCCCAAACGGCGCAAGACGCCTTCCGGCCCTCTCAATCGCCGTCTCATCCCTGTCGATGCAGATGAGCCGCCCTGCGGAGAGCCGGGAGGCGATCTCACAGGAATGGCCGCCCATGCCGAGCGTCCCGTCAAGATAGATCCCGTCCGGGTTGATATTCAGATTTTCTATACATTCGTCCAGCAGGACGGAGACATGCCTTGGGTTCAGTTCCATATCGGTACTCAAAACTCCAGCTCCTCCATGACCGCCGCGATGTTTTCGGGCGTTGTCTCAATGGCGTAGACCGCGCTCCAGGTTTCGCTGTCCCAGAGCTCGGCGTGGTTGTTGCAGCCCACCACCGTCACGTTTTTTGTGAAGCCCGCGAATTCCCGCAGGTTCTGGGGGATCAGGGCGCGGCCCTGAGCGTCCAGCTCGCACCGGGCGGCATGGGCGAAGAGAGGGCGCATCCTGCGCTGCTTGATATAGGGCATGGCGTTGACACGCTCACACAGGCTCTGCCAGTTCTCGCTGCTGTAGGCGCACAGGCAGCGATCCATGGAAATCGTGATAAAAAAGACCTCGCCCAACTCATCTCTGAGTTTGGCGGGGATGAACAGTCTCCCCTTGCTGTCAAGAGAATGCTGATATTCGCCTGTCATCTCCCTGTGCCCCCTTGTGTGGGATACTCACCCATTATACACCACTTTTAACCACTTTCAAATTTATTATATGTGGGCGCTTATGAAAAAGCAAGAGAAACTTTTTGTTATATCTTGACTTTTTCTTGCGCAAATTTGCAAAAAAGATCCCACCCAAGCATTTGTGCTCCGGGTGGGAACGGTGACTGTATGTTGTATTATTTGCGCATCATCTGCTCGCTGTCGCGCTCAATGCGCTGGATTTTGGAGGAAAGCGGATCAGGCTTGCCCTGGGGCGTCTCCTGCCGGCGCGCGCTCTGCGGCCGCGGCTGAGGCTGCGCCTGCCTGACAGGCTGTCCGACCTGCTGCGCCTGGGGCGCCTGCTGGTGCTGCTGGGGCTGTGCGTTCTGCTGGGCGATGCTGCCGCCCACGGCCTGGAAGGACTCGTGCGCGCTGCGGATCGTGGCGAGCGCCTCGCTCATGCTCTGCTCGGTATGGCGCATGAGATCGTCCACATACTCTGTGGCGACCCGCCTGAGCTCCTTGGATTTATTCTCGGCGGAGGCGATCATCTCGCTGCTTCTGGCGCGGGCGACGCGGACGACCTCCTGCTCCTCGATCATGAGGTGGGCCTGCTCCTCGGCGTTCTTGCGCAGCGCCTCCGCTTCGCGCTTGGCGTTGCCGATAAACTCATCCCGCGCGGAGACGAGACGCTGGGCCTCGGCAATGGCGGTGGGGAGATTGGCCTTGATCTCGTTGATGATCTCAATTGCCTTTTCCCGCTCGATAATGCACTTGTCGTTTCCCAGGGGCACGCTCCATGCCTCCGTGACCATGCCGTACAGAACGTCCAGCAGTTCGATAATATCGGTATTGGCCATGCGACTCACCCTCTCTGTGTTCTGGCTTTTTCTTCGATCAGGCCGATGATTTCATCCGGCACCAGTCCCTTCAGCTCCGCCCCATAATGCGCCATCTCCCTGACGATGGAGGAGCTGAGGAAGGTATAGCGCTGATCGGCTGTGAGAAACATCGTCTCAAGCTGGGGATTGATGCGCTTATTGATCAGGTCCATCTGGAACTCATAGTCAAAATCGGACGCGGCCCGCAGGCCCTTGATGAGGACGGAGCCCTCATAGCGTCTGGCAAATTCCGCAAGCAGGCCGGTGTTGACCTCCACCGACACATTGCCATAGGGCGCAACGGCGCGGCGCACCATCTCCACCTTTTCCTCCACCGTGAACATGGGGGAGGTTTTCGTGGCGTTCGCCGCGACACAGACGACGACATGATCGAAAATCTGCGCCGCGCGCGCGATGATATTCAGGTGTCCCAGGGTAATGGGATCAAAGCTGCCGGGGCAGACTGCGGTTCTCATGCACGGCTCTCCTTGCTGTACAGACTGAGCTTCACCCTTCCGTAGCGGTACTCCTTACGCAGCGCATAGGGCGCGCGGAGCGCGGGCATGGGGGTCTCGCGTCTGGATTCACATAATATTATACCACCATCTGATAAGATGTCAAATGAATTGATCTTTTCCAGCACCGTTTCATACAGTCCCGCGTCATAGGGCGGATCGACCAGGATCAGGTCGAACTTCCCGCAGCCGTTGAGGTACGCGATCGAATCCTGCTGCAAAACCGGCGCGGAGAGACCGCAGGTTTTGAGATTCTCCTTAATGATCTTCACGGCGTCCCTGCTCTGGTCGATGAAGACGACCTCGCGCGCGCCGCGGCTCAGGCATTCGATGCCGAGCTGGCCCGTGCCCGCGAAGAGATCCAGCACGCGCCGCCCCTCGATATCGAATTGCAGGATGTTGAAAATCGACTCCTTCACGTTGTCGGTGGTGGGGCGGATATCCATGCCCTCCGGGGTTTTCAGTCTTCTTCCTCTGGCGCTGCCTGTGATGACGCGCATTGTGAAGCCTCCTCTGTATGGAAATAGTCATATACGGCCCTCGCGGTATTCTTCGGCACCACCAGCTCAAGCTGTTGGAGGCTCGCCTCCCGGATGGCCTTGAGGGATTTGAAGCTCTTGATGAGATCGGCCCGCCGCTTCTCCCCCACGCCGGGGATGGCGTCGAGGCGGGAGGCGAAGCCCTCGTTTCTCAAAGAGCGCTGATATTCGATGGAATAGCGGTGCGTCTCCTCCTGGATGGAGCCCACGAGGGCGAAGACCGCCTGATTGGCCTTGATGCCGATCTCCCGCCCGTCGGAGCGGATCAGCGCACGGGTGCGGTGGCGGTCGTCCTTGACCATGCCGAAGACCGGCACCGAGATGCCGAGATCACGCAGCGCCTGCTCCGCCGTGGCGGCATGGACGTCGCCGCCGTCAATGAGCAGAAGGTCGGGAAGCTCGGTAAACTTTTCATCCCCGTCCTTCGCGCGGGCAAAGCGGCGATAGACCACCTGGTACATGCTGGCGTAATCGTCCGGCCCGTCCAGGTCGCGGACGCGGAACTTGCGGTAATCCCGCTTGAGGGGCTTGCCGTCCACATGCACGGTCATGCCCGCGACTATGCCGGTCGCCCCCAGGTTTGAAATGTCAAAGGCCTCGATACGCCGCGGGAAATTTTCCAGCTCCAGCGCCTTCTGGAGCCACTCGAGCGTTTTGCTTCTCCGCTGGGCAAGGGTGGTGCGCCGTTGGATCTCTTCCCGCGCGTTGAGAGCGGCGCTTTCGATGAGGCGCATGCGCTCGCCGCGCTTCGGCGTTTCGATATAGATGCGCCGCCCGGAGCTCTGACTCAGAAGCTCTTTCAGATCGGCCGCGTCCTCGATCTCCACGGGCAGCAGGATGGACTTGGGCCAGCCGCCCCGGTGGGCGGTATAGTACTGCCGCACAAGGCCGGAGAGGGCTTCCGCATCCTCCTCCAGCGGCTCGTCCATCATTTCGGCATCCTTGCCCACAAGATTGCCGTCCACGAAGTGGAGCACGGTAAAGCAGCTCTTTGCCCCACGGCAGAAGCCGATGGCGTCGGTGTCGGCAAAGGCCGTGGCGATCACGCGCTGCTTGTTGGCAAGGCCCTCGATGGCGCGGAGCCTGTCGCGCAGCTCTGCCGCCCGCTCAAAGCGCAGCTCTTCCGCCGCCTGCTCCATCTGGGCGCGCAGCTCCTCGATCAGCTCCCCGCTCTTGCCGTCCAGGATCAGGGAAGCCTGCATCACGCGCTTTCGGTAGTCCTCCGCGTCGCTGTCCCGGAGGCACCAGCCCGCGCAGGTACCCATGTGGTAGTTGAGGCAGGGCCGCTCCTTTCCGATATCCCGCGGAAATTTGCGGGAGCAGTCCGGCAGCAGCAGGGCTTTCGATACGGTGGCGATGATCTCCCGCGTCTGATTTCGTCCGCCGAAAGGGCCGAAGTATTTTGCCCCGTCCTTGCCCGCGCGGCTCTGGATGGACATGGCGGGGTATTCCTCGCGCAGATCCAGGCGGATGAAGGGATAGCCCTTGTCGTCCTTGAGCAGGATATTGTAATGGGGCTTGTGGCGCTTGATGAGAGAATTTTCCAGCACCAGGGCCTCAAACTCGCTCCCGGCGACGATGACGTTGAAGTCGCGCACCTTGTCCACCATGGCGGCGACCTTGGGCAGATGCTCCCCGTGGAAATAGCTTGTGACGCGGTTTTTGAGCTTTTTGGCTTTGCCCACATAGATGACCTGCCCCTGCTCGTCGAGCATGATGTACACGCCCGGCAGCAGCGGCAGTCGGTTGGCCTTGTCGGCTAAATTGTCAAGTACGGGATTGGACATGGGGTTCCTCCTGTGCCGCTTCCCTCTCCTGGCCCCAGATGCTCCAGACGGTGATGGAGCTGATGACCACCACCGCGCCGAGCAAAGCGAAGACGCCGGGGCGCTCGCCGTTGAAGAGGAAGACCCAGACCGGGTTTAAAAGCGGCTCCACCGCGCCGAGCAGGCAGCAGGCCAGCGGCGGACAGTATTTGCTGGCCTTGACGTACAGCACATACGAAAGGCCGAGCTGAAAGACGCCGAGGATCAGAAGCGCCGTGACCGCCGTCGGCGTGACGGGCGGCTTGGTGGCGAGGAAGACGGGAAAACCCGCCAGGAAGGTCAGGGCCTGACCGTTCAGGATGCCGGAGAAACGCTCCTCCTTTTCGATCTCCCCCACCGAGACATACATACCGGCCATAAACATACCGGCGGCGATGGCGACGAAGTTACCGAGCAGATAGCCGGGCTTGAGCTGGTCAAGGAAAAAGAGGGAGATGCCGAAGAGGGTCGCCAGCACCACGGCGACGTCCTGTTTTCTCGGCACTCTGCCGAAGAAGACGGCGGAGTAGATGATGATGAAAATGGGCGAGGTAAACTGCAGCACGATGGCGTTTGCCGAGGTGGTCAGCTTGTTTGCCACGGTGAAGCAGAGATAGGTGCAGCCGGAGAAAAAGCCCGCGATCAGCGTCTTCCTGTTGAAGATATAGCGCAGGCCCATCAGGCGCATGCACACATAGATCGTTATGCCCGCAATGAGGCTTCTCATACCCGCCACGGCAAAGCCGTTCCAGGGGATGAGCTTGAAGAGAATGCCCGCGATGCTCCACAGCGTCGCGCACAGGAGCATCTGCAGGGTCGCGATACGTTCTTTGGTCATAAGAATCACCCAAAAAAGAGGCGTGTGTCACAGGACACACGCCTCTGCCATAATGTACGATTACTCAGAGAAGTCAGAATCGATCAGAGCGGAGAGCGTTGCGATCGCTTCTTCCTCGTCGGAACCGTCTGCGATGATCGTGATGGCAGTGCCCTTCACGATGCCGAGGGAAAGCACGCCCAGCAGGCTCTTGGCGTTCACACGTCTCTCTTCCTTCTCGACCCAGATGCTGCTTTTGAACTCATTGGCCTTCTGAATGAAGAAGGTTGCGGGTCTGGCATGAAGGCCGACCTGGTTGTTAATGACTACTTCTTTGGTTATCATAGTCGCACCCCTTACTCCTTAAATCCATGTTTGGAAACTGTAAGCTCACTTTAACAAATTTTCGTGCAATCGTCAACAGCTTTCGACCGTTTCGTGATTTTATACATTTCTTTTTGTCTTGGAATTGGAGTTTTATTTCAGTTCGACCACTGTCACGCCGCTCTCGCCCTCGCCGTAGCGGCCCAGACGGAAGGACTTGACAAACTTGTTTTTCTTCAGCATCTGCTGTACCGCCGCGCGCAGCGCGCCGGTCCCCTTGCCGTGGATGATGGTCACGGTCTTGAGCTTTGCCATCACGGCGCTGTCCAGATAGCGCTCGGCGGCGAGTACGCCCTCCACCGCCTCCATGCCGCGGATGTCAAGCTCGGAGGAGATGGACAGGCTGTGCAGCTGTCCGCCGCCCTTTGCCGCGCTCTTCGGCTTCGGAGCCTGCTCGTTTTCGAGCAGCAGCACCTCGTCCTCCTTGGCGCTCACGTTCATGATACCCGCGCGAAGAGCGAGGGTGCCGTCGGCGGATTTGGAGACGACCGTCGCCTTCATGCCCATGGACTTGATCTGCACGGTGTCCCCCACCTGCACGGGGCGGGCGGAGACCTGGTTCTGCGCCTCGGGGTGAAGCTCCTTCTGCAGCGCCTCCTGAGAGAGATTGAGCTGACGGCGAAGCTGGGCGCGAGCCTCGTTGACGCGGCTTGCGTCCTCGTCCTGATCGGCCATTTTGCGCATCTCGTCAAGCTCCTTGAAAACCTCCTCCGCCGTGGCGCGGGCGTCGGCCAGGATGCGCTCGGCCTCGCGGCGGGACTTGATGTCCGCCTTGTCGAGCCGAACCTCGAGCTCCGCGCGCAGCATGGCGGATTTCTTCGCGTTCTCCTGCGCCTCGCGCAGCTTCTTCGCCGTCTCCTCCCGATCCTTTTCCAGCAGCAGGCGCGTCTGCTCCAGCTTCTCGATGGTCAGCTCGAAGGTCTGGCTCTCGGAGCTGACGCGGTTTTTCGCATCCTCGATGATCTCGTCGCTGAGCCCCAGGCGGCGGGAGATGGCAAAGGCGTTGGATTTGCCCGGGATGCCCACCAGCAGGCGGTAAGTCGGGCGCAGGGTCTCCACGTCAAACTCGCAGGAGGCGTTCTGCACGCCCGGCTCGTTTGTGGCGTAGACCTTGAGCTCGGCATAGTGAGTGGTCGCGGCGATGACCGCGCCGCGGCGGCGCACATGCTCGATGACCGCGATGGCAAGGGCCGCGCCCTCGGTGGGGTCGGTGCCCGCGCCAAGCTCGTCGAAGAGGACAAGCGACTGCTCGTCGCACTCGGCGATGATGCTGACTATATTACTCATATGCGCCGAGAAGGTGGAAAGACTCTGCTCGATGCTCTGCTCGTCGCCGATGTCCGCGAGGATGTGGGTGAAAACCGGGAGATTGCTCCCGTCGGCGGCGGGGATATGCAGACCGCACTGGTGCATCGCGGCGAGAAGACCGATGGTCTTGATGGAGACTGTCTTGCCGCCGGTGTTGGGACCGGTGATGACAAGGGTGTCAAAGCTGTCGCCGAGCTCCACGTCGATGGGCACAGCCTTGGCCTGATCCAGGAGCGGATGGCGCGCCTTGCGCAGCACGATGCCCCGGCCCTCCATGGAGGCGGCTTCGCAGTTTAATTTATAGGAGAGCTTGGCCTTGGCGAAAATCAGGTCAAGCTGCACGAGGATCTCATAGTCGGCGTTGATGCCGTCCCGGTGCCCGGCGCAGTCGGCAGAGAGCTCGGCCAGGATGCGGTCGATCTCCGCGCGCTCCTTGGCGGCAAGCTCCCTGAGTTCGTTGTTGGCCTTGACCGCCGCCATGGGCTCGACAAAAATCGTCGCGCCGGAGGCGGAGATATCGTGCACAAGGCCGTTGATGGCCCCCTTGTGCTCAGCCTTGACCGGCACCACATAGCGGTCGGAGCGCTGGGTGATGATCGGCTCCTGCAGCACCTTGGCATAGCTTGGGGACGAGATGATCTTCTGCAGGGCGTCCCGCGCGCGCGCCGCCGCCGCGCGCATCTGGCGGCGGATGTTGGCAAGCTCGCTTGAGGCCGCGTCCGCGATTTCATCCTCCCCGACGATGGAGCCGGTGATCTTTTCCTCCAGAAAGCGGTTGGCGTGCAGGGCGTAAAAGAGATAGTCGATAGGCGTCTTGCCCACGGTATCGTCCGCGAGATAGCCGCGCACAAGGCGCGCGCACTGCAGGACATGGGCGATCTCCAAAAGCTCGCGCGTGTTGAGCGCGCCGCCGAGATCGGCGCGGGCCAGCGATGCGCGCACGTCCTTCACCCCATAGAAAGAGGGGCTGCCGCGCACGACCATCATGGATTTTGCCGCCGTGGTCTCGGCCAGGCGGTGCTGTACCTCCCCTTCGGAGACGGAGGGCGTCAGCGATAATGCCAGCTCCTTGGCCGGCTCGCTCACCGCCTCGGCGGCAAGCATGTTCAGAACTGCCGGAAGCTCCAGCGTGGTCAGGGATTTTTCAAAAAAGCTCATTTCTCTCTCCCCGCTTGTATCGTATATTTTCGGATGTTTTTCCAATACTCCAATGTAGAAAAGCCGCGTTCGGTGCGGCTTAACAGATAGCGCTCCGCCGCGACGCCGAGGCGTTTGAGATCCGGCTCCGGCAGGGTAAAGGACAGAAACTGTTTGGCCGGTGCCGTGCAGAGATAGCGCATGGCGGCGAGGGTCTGGCTGCCGAGCTCGACCCTTGTCCCCATCCCGGCGCAGCCTCGGCAGCAGACGCGCCCGTAGTCCAGGCTGAGATCCGGCGACTCCGGCTCCCTGCCGCAGACGGCGCAGGCGCCGAGCTCCGGCGTGTAGCCGGAAAGGCACATCGCCCGCAGCTCAAAGGCGGCCTTGATCTTCTCCTGCCCGCAGAGATCCCGGCTGAGGGCGTACAGGCTGTTGAGCCCGAGCTGCAAAAGCTCCGGCTCCGGCTGATCCTCGACGCTGAGAGCTTCGATGCACTCGGCAATATACGTCCCGAGGGCGAGCTTCTCCATATCGCCGCGCAGGCCGTCAAAGCCCTCCTTGACCGCCGCCTCGTTCACCGACCAGCGGCCCCGGTTTGAAAACAGGGTCATCTCCGACCAGGTGAGCTGCTGGGTGGCGGCGGCGGTGCGGCTGCTTTTACGCAATGCGCCGCGGGCCTTGGCGGTGATCTTCCCCTCCGTATCCGTCAGGAGGGTGAGGATGCGGTCGGCCTCCTTATAGCGTACCTCCCGCAGCACCAGTGCGTTCAGGGTTTTAAACATATATGTATCGTTCCCGTCTCAGCCCGCAGCCGGGCTGCGGGCTTGTCTGTCGTCTATGCTGTCCTCCGCCGCTATCAGCCTGTAGAGCAGATAGCACGCGGGCTCGCCGGTCTCTTTGAAGGCTTTCCAGATTTCATCCTCGCGCATCGCTTTTCACCTCGCGTTTAGTATGCGAGGGCGCGGCAAATGAAATGCTGGGAATTATTGCTCGGTAAAGCCGAAATTGCGCAGGCTCGCTAAGGAGTCGCGCCAGTTCTCCTTGACCTTGACCCAGGTCTGCAGATTGACCTTGGTGCCCATGAAGGCCTCGATATCAAGTCTTGCAAGTTCCCCGATCTTCTTGAGCATCGCGCCCTTCTTGCCGATGATGATGCCCTTGTGGCTCTCCTTCTCGCAGAAGATGGTGACCTCCATGTCGATGATGCCGTTATCCCGCTCGGAGAATTTGGTCACCTCGATGGCGGTGCCGTGGGGGATCTCCTTGTCAAGACACCGCAGCAGCTTTTCGCGCACCAGCTCCGCGCAGATCTGGCGCTCCGGCTGGTCGGTGATCATATCGTCCGGGAAGAGATGCGGCCCCTCGACCGCGTACTTCTCAAGCTCGGTCAGAAGCTCGTCCAGGCCGTCCCCGGTTTTGGCCGAGATGGGCAGGATGGCGTCGAAGTCATGGGCCGCGCTGTAGACCGCCATGACCTCGAGAAGCCGGGTCTTGTCCACGGTGTCGATTTTGTTGATGAGCAGAATGGCGGGCACGCCCGACTCCCGGATGCGCTCGATCAGCGCCTCCTCCTGCGGGCCGATGGCGGCCACGGGCTCCACCATCAGAAGCACGCAGTCCACGTCCGCCACGCTCTCTCGGACGACGTTTACCATGTAGTCCCCGAGGCGCGTGCGCGGCTTGTGAAAGCCCGGGGTGTCCAGCAGCACGAACTGGGTGTCGCTCCGCTCGACGATGGCGGTGATGCGGTTTCGCGTGGTCTGAGGCTTGGGCGACACGATGGCGACCTTCTCCCCCACAAGGGCGTTGGTCAGGGTCGACTTGCCCGCGTTGGGCCTGCCGCATATGGTAATCATGGCTGATTTTGTCATATTGAATCTCCTGTTCTTTATTGGCTCCCTCTCTAAGGGAGCTGGCTCGGCGCGTCTCACGAAAGCGCCGTGACTGAGGGAGTTGTCGTTTGCGCTGCGCTTACACATCCCCCATGATGGCTTTTTCTCTCGCCCGCATCTGCCGCTTCATCTCGCCCTCGTCCACATGGTCGTAGCCCAGAAGATGCAGGACCGAGTGCACCGTGAGATACTGGATCTCACGGGCGAAGCCGTGGCCGAATTCCTCCCCCTGGGCCTCACAGTGCTCAAGGGAGATCATCATGTCCCCCAGCAGCACCGCGCCCGTGTCCATGTCCTTTTCGCAGACGGCGGGGTCAAACTCGCCGGGGGTGAGCTCGTTGAACGGAAAGCTCAGCACGTCGGTCGCGCGGTCCACATTGCGAAATTCCTTGTTGACCGCATGGATGCCCTCGTCATCGGTTAACATAACGTTGACAATGCAGGGAAGATCCACGCCCTCAGCGTTCAGGGCTCTGTTGACCGCTTTTTTGATAAGGCCCGCCGCCTCGCGGTGGCCGAGGCCGGTTTTCTCGCGTGAAATCGTCACTTCATGCCGCATGGCTTATCTCCTCTTATAGCGCCGGGGCGGCTGCTTTTTGGCAGGCTCCGCGGACGCCGGATTTTTCTTGTCGTAATCCTCATAGGCTTCAATGATCTTCTGCACCAGGCGGTGGCGCACCACGTCGGACCCGGTGAGGGTGCAGACGGCAATATCATCAATGCCGTCCAGAACGCGCATGGCGACCTTGAGGCCGCTGGTCTTGTCCTCGGGCAGGTCGATCTGGGTAATGTCGCCGGTGATGACCACCTTGGAACCGAAGCCGATACGGGTGAGGAACATCTTCATCTGCTCGCGCGAGGTGTTCTGCGCCTCGTCCAGGATGATGAAGCTGTCGTCCAGCGTGCGCCCGCGCATGTAGGCCAGGGGCGCAACCTCGATATTCCCGCGCTCCAGGTATTTCTGGTAGGTGTCCGCCCCCAGCATGTCAAAGAGCGCGTCGTACAGGGGCCGCAGGTAGGGATCGACCTTGCTCTGCAGATCGCCGGGAAGAAAGCCCAGGCGCTCCCCGGCCTCGACCGCGGGGCGGGTCAGGATGATGCGGTTGACCTCCTCCGCCCGGAAGGCCGCCACCGCCGCCGCCACGGCGAGATACGTCTTGCCCGTGCCGGCAGGGCCGATGCCGAGGGTGATGGTGTTATTCTGGATGGCCTCGCAGTAGGTCTTCTGGCCGAGGGTCTTGGGCTTGATGGGCTTACCTTTGGCGGTGATGCAGATCACGTCCCCGGCCAGTTCGTTGATTTTGGTCTCCTTGCCCTCGCTCACCAGCTTGAGGATATAGCGCACGTTCTGCGCGTCGATGTTTTCCCCCTTGGCAGCGAGCGTCAGCAGGCCGTTGATGGCCTTCTCCGCCAGCATGACGTTTTCCGCCTCGCCGCAGATATGGATCATGTTGTCCCGGTCGAGCACCTTGACGCTCAGCTCGTTCTCGATGATGCGGAGATTCTGGTCAAAGGAGCCGAACACGCTGATGACATGCTCCATGCGTTCGACTTCGATGCTTTTGTCGATCATGTAAAAAATCCTTTCACGCCTCAGCCGTTTTCTTCCGGCTGGGCGATGTTCTCTAAACAGTGTGCCCGGAGGGTGAGCACATGCAGTTCCCCGCTCTTTCCGGGGCTGAGCGTATGGGAGAGGATCTGCCCCTCCGTGCGCTGCTCCAGCAGGGCATAGAGCCGCCGCCCCGTCCCGCCGGGATCATAGTCGTCGCCGGGGGCGGTTTTATAGGGGACAAAGCGCTCGCGCACGAGGCGGATCGGCGTGGAAAAAAGTCCCTCCAGGCCGAGCGTATGCTCCGTAATGATTTTATCACACCCGTCAATAGTTTTTCCACTCCCAATATACAAATTCACTCGCTTTTTTCCCACGATCAGCGCGAAGCGGCTGTGCGGGACGCCTGCGGGTGTTTTGAGCTGCTCCTTTTCGGGGCAGACGGCGCTGATCTCATACCAGGTATCGGCCATGACGGCGCCCTTCGCCCGCACGCGGCGGCACTCTCCCGTGAGGCTTTCCAGGTCCCCGCCGATGAGAAGCTGTCCCTTTGCCACGATCTGCCCCTCCTTTACGGCGGGATGCCCCGCCAGGGTATTCACCCGCCGCACCAGCGCGTCGCGGGACGCTACCAGATCCCCCGGCGCGGAATCCTCGTACATCTCGGGCTTTTCCGTCCGCTCCGCCACGGCCACCACGGCGCGCGAACCGCTGACGTTCACCGTCATCCAGCCGATTTCCGGCAGGCGCAGCAGCACCTCGCTTCTAAGTATCTCGGTATTGAGACCGGGCCAGAAGCTGCCCACGCCGAAGCCGCAGTCCTCCAGCGTCCGCAGGACTTTGGCGCGGCTGACCCTGTCCGTTCCGCGCACCTGCACGTCCCATACGAAGAGGGACGACGTCACGAGCAGCGCGGCCATCGCCGCAAGCCCGATCAAAAGCGCGGGCCGGTGCAGGATGCGCAGTCTCGCGCCCCGGCCGCCGACGCGGCGCAGAATTTTCAGCTCGCAGGCCCCTTTTTCCGCGAGCCTCTGAAAGTCCGGGAGGCAGGTCTCCCTGGTGTGAAAGCAAACGGTGTTTTCTCCCGCGCTCTCCACGTTCCAGAAAGCCAGCCCCTCCGCCGCGGCGCTGTTGAGCACGCCCGCCGGGAAAGCGCCGAAAAGCGCAAGCTCGACCCTGCCCCTGATCCAGTCGCTGATTCTCTCCATACTCACTCCCACTCCGCTGTGCGGATCCTGCCGCTGACAAGAAGCTCCCCCGCGTTCATGGCCTGCAGTTTGAGCCCGTCGCCGGACAGGCTGAGCTTTTCCCGCCCGAAGCTCACAACAAGGCGCTCCGGCGTGTATTCCAGTATCCCCCGCTGCCCTTCGATGAGCGCCTGTCTGCCGCCGCTGAGCGTCAGCCTTCCCCCGCCGGGGAAAAGCTCCTCCGGCAGCGTCAGGCGTTCGGCAAGCGCGGCGGGAAGTTCTCTCACAGTCTTCAAACGCAGCACCTCGATTCCGGAATAAGCTTATGCGCCCGGTCATAGCTTGATACCGACTGCGGGACAGGGAGGGCTGAAACGGTGACGACACGAAACGGCAAAAAGGACGCGCTTTATCTTATTGCGGGACTCGGGCTGCTCGCGGCGCTGCTTATAAACGCCGCGACAGCCGCGGCGGCCTGCCGGGACGCTCTCGGCGTGTGCGCAAAGCTTCTGATCCCCTCGCTCTTCCCTTTCTTTGTACTGTCGGGTTTTCTGAACAGGCTGGGGCTGCCGGGGCTTCTGGGGCGCTTGCTCGCGCCGGCCGCGATGCGGCTTTTCGGGGTAAGCGGCGCGGGGGCTTCGGCGCTTCTGATCGGCCTCACCGGCGGGTATCCCGCAGGCGCGGCATACATCGGAGACATGGCGCGGCAGGGCAGCGTGTCCCGGCAGGAGGCGGAGCGTCTGCTGGCCTTCTGCAACAATTCCGGCCCCGCCTTCATTGTCGGCGCGGTGGGCGTCGGGATCTTCGGCTCGGTAAAATACGGGCTGCTCCTCTATCTCGTCCATGTTCTCTCGGCGCTTCTGACCGGGCTTTTCTTTAGGGGAAAGCGCCCCTGCGCCGAGACGCAGCCGATCCTGCTCGACAGCGCGGACCCCTCCCTCGCCCTGGTCGAATCGGTGCGTCAGGCGATCGCCGCGGTTTTGAACGTGTGCGGCTTTGCCCTGTGCTTCTCCGTGCTGCTCGCGGTGCTGGACGGGAACGGAGCGCTTTCGTTTTTCTGCGAAGCCGTCGCCGCGCGCTTTTCCTTTGAGCCGCGCTTTGTGCGCGCCATGCTCACGGGGCTTTTTGAGCTCAGCAGCGGCGCGGCGGCGATGCAGGGTCTGCGCCCGTGCCCCGAGAGCTTTTCGCTGGCGGCCTTTCTCTTAGGCTGGGGCGGTCTGTCGGTGCATTTTCAGACGCTGGGCGTTCTATCCGGCAGCGGCGTAAAAGGCGCCCTGCACATGGCAGGGCGCCTCATGAGCGCGGGATTTGCAGTCTTGCTGGCCTATGGGGTCGGCATGCTGCTGTTTTAGAAAGAGAACACAATGCCGATCACGGCGGAAGCCAGGATGAACACGATCGGGTGCAGGCCCTTGAGCTTTTTCACATAGCGTGTGCAGACGAGCAGCGCCGCGGCAAGGAGGATGGCCTTGAAGTTGAAGAGATCCAAAAGCCTTCCCGTCTCGGCATAGAGGCCCGTGTTCAAAAGGGCAAGCTTCACCACGAGAAAGCCCGCCGCGCCGATCAGGCCCACGGAGCAGGGGCGCAGACCGTAGAAGGCCGCGTCCACCAGGGGATTGGCGCGAAAGGCCTTGAGGGCCCGGGCGATGAGCAGGATAATGATGATGCTCGGCGTGATGAGTCCCAGGGTGGCGACAAGCGCGCCGGGGACGCCGCCGGTGACATAGCCCACATAGGTAGCCATGTTGACGCCGATGGGGCCGGGCGTGGACTCCGACACGGCGACCATGTCCGCGAGCATCGCGTGCGTGAACCAGCCCGTGCGCGTCGAGATATCATAGAGAAACGGCAGCGTCGCCATGCCGCCGCCCACGGCGAAGAGCCCGACCTTGAAAAACTCAAAAAACAGGCGCAGAAGGATCATTTGCCGCGCACCCCCAATCTGGTCAGCACGATGCCGGACAGGCCGCAGACCACCACGAATATGACCGGCGAGGGGCTCAGGAACACGGAGAGCAGGAACACTCCGAGAAAGAGCACCAGCGTCGCCTTATCCACGACGGCTTTTTTCCAGAGCTTCACCACCGCGTTGAAGATCAGCACGCACACGCACACGCGGATGCCCGCAAAGGCGCTTTTCACAGCGGGAACCTCGGCAAAATTGGTGAGGATGCCGGCGATGACGGTGATGATCACGACGGAGGGGAACACGACGCCGAGCGTCGCCACGATGCCGCCGAGGGTGCCCGCGACCTTGTAGCCGATAAAGGTTGCGGTGTTGACGGCGATAACGCCGGGGGTGCACTGGCCGACGGCGTAGTAGTCCATCAGCTCCTCCTCCGTTGCCCAGCCGTGCCTGTCCACGATCTCCCGCTCCAAAATGGGGATCATGGCATAGCCGCCGCCGAAGGTCATGACCCCGACGCGGGCAAAGGCCAGAAAGAGCTGCCACAGAATTTTCATCTTCTCAAGCTCTCCGCATATGCTTTGTATTTCTCGATGCGCTGATCGCAGTCCTCGCTGTTCGCGCCGCGCACCAGGAGATAGATCTTGATTTTCGGCTCCGTGCCGGAGGGTCTTACGATAAAGCTGCTGCCGTCGGCAAGCTCAAAGTACAGCACATTGGAGCCTGCAAAGGGCGTCGCGCCCACCTTGCCGAGGCCTGCCACGCTGACGCTGCCGTCGGCATAGTCGCGGGTGCGCAGAACCTCCTGCCCGCCGATCTCCTTCGGGGGATTGGCGCGAAGCTCCGCCATCAGGTCCTTCATCTTCTGCAGGCCGTCCAGCCCCGGCATGACGAGGTTCAGCGTGTACTCCTTGAACCAGCCGTATTTCTCATACAGGGCGTTCATCGCGTCGAGCAGGGTCATGCCCTGTCTGTGATAGCTCGCCGCCATCTCCGCGACCATCATCGCGGCGGTGACCGCGTCCTTGTCGCGCACATAGTCGCCCATCATGTAGCCGTAGCTCTCCTCATAGGCGAAAATGTAGTTATAGCTGTGGGCCGCCTCCCAGGCGGCGACGCGCTCGGCCATGTACTTAAAGCCGGTAAAGGTGTCCTCAAAGTGGACGCCGTTAGCCTCGCACACGGCGCGGGCCATGCTGGTGGTGACGATGGAGGTGATCACGCCGGGATTCTCCGGCATGCTGCCGACGGCTCTGCGGGCACGGATGATATAGTCGATGAGCAGTACGCCGAGCTGGTTGCCGGTGATGGTGACATAGTCGTCCCCGGCGCGCACCATGGTGCCGATGCGGTCGGAATCCGGGTCTGTGCCGATGATGAGATCGCTGCCCACCTTTTTGGCCAGAGCCACGGCGAGATAGAAGCCCTCCGGGTTTTCGGGGTTCGGGCTTTTCACCGTGGGAAAGCTGCCGTCAATGACCATCTGTTCGGGCACGGGATAGAGATGCTTGATACCGAGCCGTCGGAGCGCCTCGGGGACAAGCTTGTAGCCGCAGCCGTGGAAGGGCGTGTAAACGATCTTGAAATCGTCCGCCGCGTCCTTGACAGCCTGTTTGTCGATGGCCTGGCCCAGCACGCGCTCAAGGAAGGCCTCGTCCGTCTCCGCGCCGATCATCTCGATCATGCCCGCGGCGACAGCCTCTTCAAAATCGCTGGATTTGAAGCCGTTGAAAATGTCGATGGCGCGCATCTGTTTGGCGATGGCGTCAGCCTTCTGGGGCGGAAGCTGGGCGCCGTCGGACCAGTAGACCTTATAGCCGTTGTATTCCTTGGGGTTGTGGCTTGCCGTGATGTTGAGGCCCGCCGTGGTGCCGTAATAGCGCACGGCAAAGCTCAGCTCCGGCGTGGGGCGCAGCGCGTCGAAAAGCCGGACATGGATGCCGTTTGCCGCCATGACGCAGGCGGCCTCCCTGGCATAGTCCGCGCCGTTGAGACGGCAGTCATGGGCAATGACGATGCCCCTGCGCTTTGCCTCTTCCCCCTCGGCGGCGATGACGTTGGCAAACGCCTGGGTGGCATGGCGGATCACATGCACATTCATCTGGTGCAGCCCCAGCTTCATCGTGCCGCGAAGGCCCGCCGTACCGAATTCCAGGGGTGCGTAGAAGCGGCTTTCGATCTCCTTCTCGTCGTCCCGGACAGCGTTGAGCTCTTCCCACTCATCCTCGCTGAGAGCAGGGCTGTCAAGCCAGCGCTGGTATTCCTGCAAAAATCCCTTTAGCATAAGATTACCTGCCTTTCTTCTTGGATTTTTCGTATTGTTCTCCCGCAGTGCGGTCAGGATTCCATGTCGTAGTCCCCCTGATAGGCGCAGAGGGCGGCCGCGTCCTCGGCCATGCTTTTGGGGACATAGATGTCGGTGCCCTGTCCGCTCATGCCGAGGATAATCTTGCCGAAGCTCCCGTCCCCGGGATAGAGCGTGAGGCAGGGAATGCCGCAGGCCTCCAGCATGTTGACCGTAAGCTCATCCACCATATTGAGGTTAATCACCGTGCCGAGGCGCACCGGCTCCTCCGGCTGTCCGTTCTCGTCCTTGGGCCAGCGCTCATAGAGCTCCCCGCGGATCACACGGCTCCATTCGCCGATTTCCATTTTGTATCAGCCTCCCCGAAATATTTTTCTTATTATAACATTATCCTGTTTCTCTTTCAAGCGCCGCTCATTTGTGATAGCGGGACCCCTCGTTGATCTTGAAGCCGCGATAGAGCTGCTCAATGAGCATGACGCGGGCCAGATGGTGCGGAAAGGTCATGCGGGACATGCTCAGGCGCTTGTCCGCGCGCTGCTTGACTGCGGGGGCAAGGCCGAAGGAGCCGCCGATCACGAAGCAGAGCCGGGGCTTGCCGGAGCCTTCGCGCGCGGCGATCAGGGCCGCCATACCCTCGCTCGGCATCTGCTCCCCCTCCACGCAGAGGGCGACGAGGCAGGCGTCCGCCGGGACGGCCTTCAATATCTCCTGCCCCTCCCGCTCGAGCGCCGCCGTGATCTCCTTTTCGGAGGGCCGCTCTCCCAGGCGCTGCTCGGTGATCTCCACAAGCTCCGGGCGGCAGTAGGCCTGCAGACGCTTCTGATACTCCGCAAAGGCGTCGATATAGAATTTTTCCCGCATCTTCCCGACGCAGATAAACTTTACACTGAGCATGCCGCCCTCTCCTTTACCTCAACGCTCAGGCAGCCCCAGGGCGGCGCGCAGTAAAGCCGCGCCCCGCTGCCCCGCAAAAGCCGCCCCGTCTCCTCCATGGCAAGCTCCGGGCGGTTATTCTCCCGGCTGATGTGGCCGAGGATCACCGTCCGCGTCCCGTTTTCCACAAGGCGGGCGGCAAGCGCGGCGCAGTCGCCGTTGGAGAGGTGCCCGTGATCGGACAGGATGCGCCGCTTGAGGGCGAAGGGATAGGACCCCGCGGCGAGCATGTCCGGGTCGTGGTTCGATTTGAGCAGCACCGTGTCCGCGCCGAGAAGGCCCTCGTAAATTTCCGCCGTCACATGGCCCATGTCGGTCGCGAGGGCGAAGGTGCCGTTCCCCTCCACCCGATAGCCCACGCTCTCATCCGTGTCGTGCGGGGTGTGAAACGCCCGCACCGTGACGCCGCCGAAGGAAAAGCGCTCCCCCGTCGGGATCACGTTCATCGTTTCCGCCGCCTCCGGCAGCTTGCCGCAAAGCCGCGCCGCCACGGTATGGGGCGCGTAGAGGGGCAGGCGGTAATATTTTAACAGCATTTTAAGCCCGGAAATATGATCGGAGTGCTCATGCGTGATGAGCACTCCGCCGATATCCTGTATGTCCAGGCCTGCCGTACGCAGGGACTGCTGCACCCTGCGCATGGAGATTCCGGCGTCGATCAGAAGATGCGTGTCCCGATCCGAAAGCAGCATGCAGTTGCCGCCGGAGCCGCTGGCAAAGACCTTAATATTCATCAGATAATGGAGAGAATCTTCTCTCTGCCTTCCATGCCTTCCGGCTCGTCCACGATGCGGATGTCCGCGCCGAGGGAATTGAGCTTTCCGACGAAATTTTCATAGCCGCGCTCGATAAAGCGCACATCCTCCACCACGGTCGTGCCGGTGGCGCACATGCCGGCGATCACCATCGCCGCGCCGGCCCGCAGGTCGCAGGCCATGACGGGCGCGCCGCTGAGGCGTTTGCCGCCCTCGACCACGGCGATTCTGCCGTCGACCTGGATCTCGGCGCCCATCTTTCTCAGTTCGTTTACATACTTAAAACGGTTGTCATACACGCCCTCCGTCACGACGGAGGTGCCGTTCGCCACGCACAGCAGCGCGCACATGGGCGGCTGCATATCGGTGGGAAAGCCCGGATAGGGCAGGGTTTTGACATTGATTTTCCGCAGCGTGCTCGCGCCCTTGACGAGCACCGCGTCGCCGTATTCCTGGACGATGGTGCCGGTCTCCCGGAGCTTTGCGCTGATGCACTCCAGATGGCGGGGAATGACGTTTTTGACCAGCACCTCTCCCCCCGTGGCCGCAGCGGCGACCATGTAGGTGCCGGCTTCGATCTGATCGGGAATGAGGGCGTAGCTGCCGCCGTGGAGCCTGTCGACGCCGTTTACCTTCACGGTGTCGGTGCCGGCGCCGCGGATATCGGCGCCCATGGAGTTGAGGAAGTTTGCCAGATCGACGATATGCGGCTCACGCGCGGCGTTCTCGATGATGGTCCTGCCCTGGGCCAGCGTCGCGGCGAGGATGATGTTCATCGTCGCGCCGACGGATACCTTGTCCAGATAGATGCGCGCGCCGTGGAGTCTCCCGTCCCGCGTGTCGGCGTAGATGAAGCCGGATTTCACGTTGATGTCAGCGCCGAGGGCGTTCATGCCCTTGATGTGCTGGTCAATGGGGCGCACGCCGAAGTTGCAGCCGCCGGGCATGGTGGTCTTGGCATGGCCGAAGCGGCCCAGCATCGCGCCGATCAGGTAATAGGACGCGCGGATCTTGCGCATCAGGTCGTAGGGCGCATCCTGCATCCAGACGTCCGTACAGTCGATCTCCACCGTCGAACGGTTGAGATACCGGATCTTGGCCCCCAGCTCCTTGAGGATGGTCAGCAGCATCTCCGTGTCGCTGATCTGGGGCATGTTCTCTATCACGCAAACGCCGTCAACCATCAGCGCGGCAGGGATGATGGCGACCGCGGCGTTTTTCGCGCCGCTGATCTCCACCTCGCCGTGTAGGGTGGTTCCGCCGTTGATAACATATTTTTCCACGTTGTACACCTTCCGTTTATCCGGCACTCGCCCATATCATGGGCCGCCAGTTTTTGATTTTACCATATTTATGCGCCGGTGACAAGTATTTTTGTTACGCGGCAACAAATATCGCCGCGTAATTATACATATGCGCCGTTCTTACCGCCCTTTTCCACCGCCTCGGTACAACAAGGCAAAGCTTTCCCCCTCTGCGCTCAGTTCGCGGAAGAAAGGTGCCCCTCCAGATAGAGCTTCGCCTTGGAGACGGCGATGACGGTCTTGGCGTCGATGATCTCGTTGCGCATGACCATGCCGAAAAGCTCGTCAAAGGGCATCTTTTCGACGTTCAGAAACTCCCCCTCGTCCAGATGGCTCTTCCCCTTGTGAAGCCCGCGGGCGAGATAGACGTGGATGATCTCATCGGTGTAGCCGGGCGAGGTGTAGCAGCAGCCCAGATCCACATATTCGTCGGCGGAAAAGCCGGTCTCCTCCGACAGCTCCCGCCTGGCCGTGGCCAGATGATCGTCGTGATGGTCGATCTTTCCGGCGGGGATCTCCAACACCGGGGCGCCCACGGGATAGCGGTACTGCCGCACCATGTAGACGCCGCCGTCCACATCCAGGGGCAGTACGCCGACGCCGCCCGGATGATGCACCACTTCGCGCAGGGTCTGTTTGCCGTCGCAAAGCTCCACCTTGTCCAGCGTGACGCTGATAATGACGCCTTTATATTTCTCCTCGCCGCTGAGGCGCTTTTCTGTGAGATTCATGGTAAGCCTCTTTCCCCATGCCGCAGCACGGTACTGTTTTCAAAAGAGATTTACGTTAATATGATTAACATAATTCCGCACGAGCAGTATAACACATGTCTTTCACATTTTCCATATTTTTTGCGTGGAATTTCAAAAAACTTTTGCTTATAATCGCTGGTAAGAGGCTTTTTTATGTCGATAAAGTTATGATATGGAGGCGTTGATTTTCAATATGGTTACAATGTGTGTTTCCCGGGATACGCTGGCCCTGCTGCTCTCGGAGGACGAGCTGGGCGATGTGCGCGCCGCGGTGCGGCTCAGTCTGGAAAACGCGGGGCTGGAGCCCTGGCACGATCTGGAGGCCGAGCTTTTCGACCGGGGAGACGAGGCCCTGCTGCTGGCCCGTCCCCGCGCTCCGCGGCTCACAAGACCGGGGTTCCGGCGGCATACGCTGCGGAATCTTTGAGCTTCTTTACAAATTTTTCTTTTCTTCCTGCGCGCACTGTGATATACTAATGAACGCTGTAAGAAAAGGAAGTGAGCCGCGTGCCGAAGCAGACGGGTACCAAGCAGATCACCCAGAACCGCAAGGCTTTTCATGAATACTTTGTACTTGAGCGCTTCGAGGCCGGGATCGAGCTTTTCGGGACGGAGGTCAAGTCCATCCGCGCCGGGCAGGTGAATCTCAAGGATTCCTTCTGCACCATCAAGGACGGGGAGCTTTTCGCCCGCGGCATGCACATCAGCCCTTACGAGCACGGCAACATCTTTAACCGCGATCCCATGCGTCCCAAGCGCCTGCTCATGCACAAGAAGGAGATCTTAAAGCTCCAGAGCCGCGTGATGCAGGACGGCGTCGCGCTCATTCCGCTGTCCCTGTATTTTAAGGACAGCCGCGTGAAGATGGAGCTCGGCCTCTGCAAGGGCAAAAAACTGCACGACAAGCGCGACAGCGCGGCTGACCGCGAGGCCAGGCGCGATATAGACAGAGCCATGAAAGAGAGGAATTTCCGATGAGCAATCCTATCGTAAGCATCGAAATGGAAGACGGCAGCGTCATGAAGGCGGAGCTTTTTCCCGAGATCGCTCCCAACACGGTGAACAATTTCATTTCCCTTGTGAAGAAGGGCTTTTATGACGGCGTGATTTTCCACCGCGTCATCCCCGGCTTCATGATCCAGGGCGGCGACCCCAAGGGCGTCGGCACCGGCGGCCCCGGCTACACCATCCACGGCGAGTTTTCCGCCAACGGCTTCAAGAACGATCTGGTTCATTCGCGCGGCGTGCTCTCCATGGCGCGCACCATGGCCCCCAACTCCGCCGGAAGCCAGTTTTTCATCATGCACGAGGACTCCCCGCATCTCGACGGGCAGTACGCGGCCTTCGGCAAGCTCATTGAGGGCGAAGAGGTTGTGGACAAGATCTGCGCCGTGCGCACCGACTACAACGACAAGCCCCGGATCCCCCAGGTCATGAAGAAGGTCACGGTTGAGACCTTCGGCGTGGAGTATCCCGAGCCGGTCAAGGAATAAAGCAAAATTGAAAAGCGGAAAGTGAAGAGTGAAAATTTGTTTCTCTCTTCACCTTCCCGAAATTTTCTGAAACGTTCTCTATCGTTTTCCCAACACAGAGCCCAGCGCAAGCGGGTCTGTGTTGGAAAGGAAGAAGGAGGCAATGGATATGGAGCTTTCCCGGCTCTTACGGAAACCGGGGAAGCGGAATGGAATTGCCTTCTTCTGACGCCGAGGGGGTGTAACGGTTTCGACGGGGGCGTGGAGGCAGGAATAGCGGGCGGATGCGCCTGACATCCATAAAACGGGCAGCTTTTATAAATTAAAGAACACTAACGATAGAGTTCTTCTCGCTGCTTAATTAGCGAGCGTTGCGCCCGGGAGTACCACGGCCCGGGATGCAGCGTCGATGA
>CADADE010000006.1:0-47488 GCA_902786615.1 Oscillospiraceae bacterium | reverse complement strand
TTCCCGCCGGGACGAGGGAATGCAAACAATCGTCTGCGCCCGGAGAAGTTCCTGTTAAAGTGCTTTCGGACAGGGGTTCAACTCCCCTCACCTCCACCATAAAAGGTAGGTAATTTTGATAGAATTACCTGCCTTTTTCTTTTGCCTGAAAATGTTCTGAGAACGCCGAAATCCGGTTATTTCAGAACATTTTTATTATAATTTCCTAAAAGCAACGCCGCCACGGAGCCCTTTCCGCAGCGGCGTTTTGTTGTTATGTAAACTTGCTGTCCTTCCCCTCGGAGACAAATCGTTCTCACAGAGGGGTATCGTTCAATTTGAGGGGTATCGTTCTCACAGAGAGGGAATCGTTCAATTTGAGGTTTTCAAAGCATTTGATCGGTTTCAGACGGAACATACATCATAATCCGTTCGACTGGACAATCAAGGATCCTGCACAAATCGTTGATTGTTGTTGTGTTCAACGGTTTGTTCTTCCGTAGCTTGTCAATGGTCGAACTCGATAGATGATGTTTGTTAATCAGTGTATATGTTGATTCCGGGGAGCCTTTGATTGTCTCCCAAAACGGCGCATAAGAAATCACGATAATCACCTGCACAGATAGTAGTATGCAGTTGCTATCTTGACTATGGTCGCTAAAAAGACTATAATTATCGCGATTTTTCAGGTCGGAGGAAAAGAAAAGTGTCGAAAGAAAAAGAAATGGCAGGTTTTCCGTCCATAGATAAACCTTGGCTGAAGTACTACGCTGAAGATAAAAGGAACTTTACCCTTCCCGACAGCAGCGTATATGACTTTATGGTTCGAAACAACCAGGACAATCTTGACGCCACGGCGCTGGACTATTTCGGTAAAGAACAAAGCTATCGGGAACTAATAGAGAAAATTGATATCTGCGCCGCAGCATTTCTCTCATTAGGGGTCAAACGCGGCGATGTCGTCAGCTTCTGCAACCCTACAACCCCGGAGATTTATTATGCTTTCTATGCGCTGAACAGAATCGGCGCAATCGCCAATATGATCGATCCCCGCACCAATGCGTCAAGGATTGAGGATTTCATTCTGGGCACCCGGTCGAAAATCGTATTTTACATCGACATTGCCTACCCTAAAATTATGGATACCCTTGCGCGCGGAGAAATTGAAAAAGCCATCAGCGTCTCGGCGGCGGATTCTCTTCCTGCGTTGCTGAAATTAGGCTACCAGCTGAAGAACCGTATCCCTGCGGACAAGAAAGCTCCAACCGAAGATAAATATTTGAGCTGGAAACAGTTCTTCGCTTTGGGTCTGGGTAACAAAGGAACTGCGCAGGTAGAGAACGAGCATCCCCTCGAACTTCCGGCCGGGATCATCTATACCAGCGGCACAACCGGTGTTCCCAAAGGCGCGATCCTCACCAACAAGAATCTACTCTCGATGGTTTATCAAAACATCTGTGCTGATATGGGCTGGGCGAAAAATGACCGATTCTTGGGTATCATGCCCCCGTTTATTGCCTATGGTCTTGTCTGCGGATTCTCCCTTCCTCTCTGCCTAGGAATGCGGGTAACCATCATCCCCAAATTTGAATCGGAGAAATTCGACGCATATATTCTGAAACACAGGCCGCACCATATCATGGGTGTTCCATCCTATGTTGAACGGCTGATGTACAGCGATAAGATCCAAAAAACAGATTTGAGCTTTTTGAAAACCGTCATCGTCGGCGGTGACAAAATGAATCCCGAAACAGAAGCCATCGTCAATGATTTCCTGAAAGCACATAATTCCAGTTGTCGTGTGATCAAAGGATATGGCCTAACAGAGATGAGTTCCAATGCTGTATTCCCGCGCTGCGATGAGTGCAACAAGATCGGAAGTGTCGGCACACCGTTGGTGCGGAATAACCTCAAAATCATCAATGCGGAGACCGGAGAAGAACTCGGTTATAACGAGGTTGGTGAAATCTGCCTGACGGGTCCGACCCTGATCGATGGCTATTGGGGGAATGAGGAGGAAAACAAAAGAGTCTTCAAAGTCGAAGACGGCATCCGCTGGATTCACACAGGTGACCGGGGCTATATCGATGAAGACGGCGTTGTGTTCTTCAATGACCGGGTGAAGAGGATCATTGTCCGCAGTGACGGGCATAACGTCTGGCCCTCGGACAGTGAAAAGATCATCGAGAAGCATCCGGGAATAGAAAACTGCTGCGTTGTCGGTGTGAAGGATGTTGAAGCCGGGCAGGGTGAAATTGTAACGGCGTTTATCGTTATCAAGCGAGATTGCAGTAAATCTAAGGCGCAGATCATCAAGGAACTGAAAGAAGATTGCCTTAAAAACCTCCCGACAAGAGATGTTCCATTGCAGTATTATGTTCGTTCTGAGCTGCCTCTGTCCGGCGTCGGCAAGGTAGATTATCGTGCTTTAGCGGATACGGTAACGGGGAACCCCGATGGCTGATATCAATGAAGCGATAAGATAATAGAGATTGGTGATTATATGGAGTTTTTTCTATCATAATGGAGTTCCTTTTCCACACCTGAAACACCGATTGATACAATGTGTCAATTCGGTGTTTCGTTTTTTTATACCCTGAAAGCCTTGCGGCGCAACGCCTCCTGTTTCTTACCATTGCAGAAGGATCGCCGTCCACATCCACGCCGCGCACGGTAAAACCGTCTATGTCATGGATCATGGTTCCTTCGCCGAGACGGATAAAAATACTGCGCGGCTTCCCGCTTTTCTCTTGTCATCTTCCCTGTTCTCTGCTAAAATCAGCACATTAAGATTTTCACTTTTCTGTCTTTATCGGACATAGGAAGATTGGAGAAAGCACATGGTAGAACGAGCCAGACCAAGACACAACTCAGGGTATCTGCTGCTTGTCATTTGTTTCCTGCTCGTCGTGACTATTTCGCTTGGATCCCTGCTGGTTAGGCAATCCAAAGCTTCAATTATCACGCTGATGCAAACAAGGATGCTCGACATAGCAAATACCGCCGCGGCAATGATAGACGGAGATGTTCTGGCCCATATTTCTCCGGAGGATCAGGGGACGGACGGCTATGAGACAATCATGAAAACAATGACATACTTTCAGGACAACATCGACCTAAAGTATATCTACCACATCAGGGATATGGGCGACGGTACCTTTTCCTTTGGATTGGATCCCACGGTGGACGACCCCGGTGAATTTGGCTCGCCTATAGTGTACACAGATGCGTTGTACAAGGCAAGCAAGGGGACAGCCGCCGCTGACGAGGTTCCTTATCATGATGCGTGGGGATCATTCTACAGCGCATACAGTCCCGTTCTGGATTCGCAGGGCAAGGTTGCGGGCATCATCGCGGTGGATTTCAGTGCGGAATGGTATAACCAGCAATTGGCCACACTGACTAGAACGACCATCATTGTGGCGCTCCTTTCTCTTCTTGTCGGCGGCGGAATCGCTTTCACCATCATCACGAGAAGCGAGAAAAAAATCGGCTCCATTCAGGGTCAGTTGAACGAAATGGCCGCCACGCTCATGCATGAGATTGGCAACGATTCGGCAGCTGCAGAAGTTAACCAGAACCGGCTTGAGAACAACCATTCCATAGATACGCTTGAAAAGCAGATTCACTCCATGCAGTCCGAGCTGCGGACACAGCTCGCGCATGTTCACGGCCAGGCGCACACAGATGAAATGACAGGTGTGAAAAGCAAGCAGGCGTATCTTGAAATGGAGAACAAGCTAGATGAGGAACTGAAAAAGGGCGAACTTTCAGGTTTTGCTGTCGTTGTCTGTGATGTCAATGGTCTGAAAAAAATCAATGACACACAGGGTCACAAGGCGGGAGACGAATATATCCGCAGGGCATGCACAATGATCTGTGATGTGTTTTGTCACAGTCCGGTCTACAGGGTGGGCGGCGATGAGTTCGTGGCGATTCTCAAAGATCGGGACTATGATAACAGAAACATTTTGATCCATGAATTGCATCAGCTCTCCGCCGCACATATTGCTTCGAATGACGCAATCGTCTCCGGTGGCCTTGCGGAGTATGATCCACGCAGGGACCATTCCGTTCGTGATGTTTTTGAACGTGCCGATGCGAAAATGTACAAAGAAAAGACGCTGCTGAAAAGTCTCGGCGCGGTTATCCGGGACGATGAATCGAATCGATCTGATCAGGATGACAACGACAATCCGGCTATCAATATCCGTAGGCATATCCTCATCGCGGATGACATAGAGGCCACCCGCGAGATGCTGGGTGATCTTCTTTCGGATGACTATGATATTTTTTACGCTGCCGATGGTGTCGAGGCTCTGAACATGCTCCGGGAGCATAAGGACGAAACAGCGCTTGTCCTCCTCGACCTGAGCATGCCAAACATGACCGGCAGGGAGGTTTTGAGGGAGATGCAGGTCAGCGAGGAACTCATGTCAATCCCGGTAATCGTTTTGACCTCCGATCAGGATGCGGAGCTTGACAGATCAAAGCCTTATCCGAATATTGATATTGTCAAAGCCCGTATTGCAAAGTGCATTGAGCTGTCGGAGACCCGTGACCTGATTCGCCATACCGAGCGCGATAAGCTTACTGGCCTATATCATTTCGACTTTTTCCTTCGGTATGTGGAACGTCTTGACCAACAAAATAAGAGAACCGCATTTGACGCTTTTGTCTGTAATGTCAATCAGTTTCACGCTCTCAACGAACAATACGGAAGTCAGTTTGGCGATTTGGTACTTCGCAGCATCGGTATTGAAATAAAGAAACTTGCGCGTAAAACTGGCGGAATCGGGTGCAGACAGAGGGGAGATACCTTTCTGTTGTACTGTCCACATCGAGATGACTATGAGCAGCTTATTGAAAAGTTTACATCAGGGCTGTATTTTGAGAAGGACGCAGTTGGAAAAGTCACGATGAGATTTGGCGTATTTCCAAATGCCGCACAGGAGCCAGAGATTGAGCAGCGATTCGTCTGTGCGGGCATCGCGGCAGACAACGCCGCAAATGACCCGAAAACAATATGCGGATATTATCCTTGAAGTGGCGTTTTTAATTTTCTTAAACCTAACTGAAAATGCACCGCCCATCAAAAGTGGTGCATTGTATCAAAACACTGTTCCTTTCCCATCTAAAGGTTGCTGTTTCAAAAGAATAGCAACCTTTCTTTTTATTAAAAGCAGACGACGCGGCGGCTTATGAAAGCCTTGACGCGCATCGGAAGCGGCGTATAATAGAATGTGCCGTTTGTGTGATAAAAGCTGTGATACAATTCGATCATCAAAGAAATCAACCCGACAGGAAATGGAAAGGAAGGATTCAATATGAAAAAAATGATTTGTGTTCTGCTGGCAGTATTTCTCCTTGCGGCGCTGGGCGCTTCCGCCTACGCCGACAGCGGCGTCGGGGTCGAGCCCGGTCAGGCCATGCCCGACTTCACCGTGTCCCTGACCGACGGTTCCACCGCCACGCTCTCCGCGCTTCTGAAGGAAAAGGATCTGGTCGTGCTCAACGTCTTCGCAAGCTGGTGCGGCCCCTGCGAGCATGAGTTCCCCGACATGGAGGCCGTCTATCAGGCAAACAAGGACCGCATGGTCATTGTCTCCGTCTCCGGCGACCCGGACGACACGATGGACGTCATCTCCCAGTACAAGGACAGCCACTCCCTCACGTTCCCGATGGGCCTTGCGGGCGACGCGCTGAGCTTCCTCAAGATTTCCGGCTTCCCCACCACCATCTTTGTCGACAAGAACGGCAATGTCGGCTTCATCAAGGTCGGCGCGTTTGTCAACCCCGGCGAGTTTGAGGAGAAGGTCAACACCTTCCTCTCCGCAAATTACGACGGCAAGCCCCTGGAGACCGAGAAGGCCGTCTCCATTCTGCCCTACCTCCTCGGCTACCTTGTGCTGAGCTCGCTGCTGCTCGTCATCGGCAGATGGGGCCTCTTCCGCAAGGCGGGCAAGCCCGGCTGGCACAGCCTCATTCCCCTGCTGAACACCTACAAGGAGTACGCCCTCTGCTGGAACGGCTGGTTCGGTCTGATCGGTGAACTCTGCTTCCTTGCCGCCTTGTTTACCAACAGTCTCGGTCTGCCCGCGCTGCTGCATTATCTGCTGATGGCGGTTCCCGTTGTGCTGGGCATTCCGGAGAGCCTGAAGCTCGCAAAGGCCTTCGGCCAGGGCAAGCTCGTCGCGGTGCTGCTGATGATCCCCGGTATCAAGGAAATCGGCAGATTCATCCTCGGCGTCAGCAAGGCGCAGTATCACCCGGAAGCGCTTGAAGCCGTCAAGGCCTGATACAAACAAGATAGAGTAGTCCGGCGCGGATCGGGAAGCCCGATCCGCGCCGTGTTCTTATATCAATAGGTTGAGACAGCGAGGAAGCCGAGGGGGGCGGTGGGCTCCTCCACCACGGTGATGCGAAGCGTGGTGCCGGGGGCCTCGTAGTTCCAGTAGTTGGAAAACTCCGCAATGTCCGAGGTGATCACGATGTCGTAGGTGCCGTCACCGTTTGCGTAGGCGCCGTTCAGGACCATATTGTTCGCGTCCGTGCGCCAGGTGTTGACCCACATTCTGTCCATCAGGGCCAGCTCCACGCGGTAGCGCAGCTCGCTCTCCGGCAGGACATACTGCAAAAGCGTCGGGTAGTAGTAATCCGCGTTGGAGGTGCCGAAGTAGCCGTAGTATGCCTCCGCAAAGACCTTGGCGAACTCAAACATGCGCGCGGCTGTCTCCGGATCGCAGGTATAGGCGTATTCCTTCACCTCGCCGAGGGGGTTTTCGGGCAGGATAATGCGGTTCGGGACGGTGTCGGGCTTGACATAGCCCGCCGGGAGGGGGTTGACGAGCCAGGCGTCCGGGAGATTGCGGGTGCCGCCCGCCTGGTTTGCCGAGCGGTTCACCGCCTGGCCGTAGGCATACATGCAGGTGGAGTTGCCGCCGTCCATGTTGGCGGCGTTGACGCAGCCGAACTTGTCCGCCATGATGTCGATGCAGTCGGCAAACGTAACGCCGATGCTGTAGCCCTGGCGGCCGTCGATGGCGACCATGACGATGGACCCGTCCGCCCGCTGGCCGATGGCGGTACGCGCGCCGATGCCGGTTTCCAGCTCCGCGGGGTCGGCCTTGATGCCGTCATAGACGAGCGCCGGGCCGAAGCTGACCGCGTCGCGGATGCCGATGCCCTCGCACTCGTCAAAATTGAGAAAGCCCACCCACATATGGTCGTTCCCGTCAAGACCCGCGATGGGGCCGGTCTGCTCGCCGCTGAAGGCGATGCCCCGGCCGAAGGTAATGCCGCTGGGGGGCCAGCCGTTGCCGCCGCCGCCCTCATCCAGGAAGCCGCCCGCGTTGATGCCCGCGATGGCGCCGTACTGCTCGGCCATGGCGTCGAGGGTGAGGCCGTAGCCGCCCCATTCGCTGGGCTCGGGCAGGGCCGTGCCGATGTAGACGCGGCTCGGGTCGAGCACGATGAGGGCGTAGACCGTCGCGCCCTTGTAGTGGAACTTATAGTTGATGATGCCGTCGCCGTCCTCGTCGTTCAGCACCTCCCCGATGATGGGCTCAGGCGTAGGCTCCGGAGTTGGGACGGGCGTGGGTTCGGGCGTGGGCACCGGGACCGCTTCCGCAGTCGACGCGGGCATGACGACGGGCTGGACGGGCTGCGCGGGCGCTTCGGCTGACGCCGGGGTCACAGCCCGCTGCACAAGGCCGCAGGCGCACAGGCCGAACATCAGGGCGAAGGCCGAGAGCAGGGCTGCCGCTCTCTTGATCTGTTTTCTTTCCATTATGGTTAGCCTTTCTTTTTCTGTATTCAAACAAAGGAAAATGTACTATACTTCCCGCAGGAAGTCAAGAAACAGAATGTAAACGTCAGCGGCTTATCTGTTCTTCGGGATCGAGATGGTGAGGATCAGGGAATCGTCCGTCTCCTCGCGGCGGACGCCCGCGTCGATGCCGCCCTGCTTCATAAGATCCAGGGAGCGGTTGAGGCTGTTGAGAAAAACCCGCACGTCCTTGAGAATGAGCGTCCGGCGCGGCTCGGGCTTCCCCGGCGGTTCGGATGCGGGAGAGGCGATAAGGGCCTCGATATACTCCTCCGTCGCCGCGACGGTGAGGGAGTTTGCCGCGATGTACTCCAGGGCCATGCGCTGGGCGTTGGGGTCCGTGAGGCGCAGCAGCGCCCGTCCGTGCCGCTCGCTCAGGCCGTAGCTGCGCAGGTTTTCCAGCACGTCCCGCGGCAGCTTCAAAAGGCGCAGCTTGTTCGCCACCGCCGACTGGGATTTCCCGATGCGCTTTGCCGCCTCCTCCTGACTCATGCCGAACATGCGGATCAGCCGGCTCAGGCCCACGGCCTCCTCGATAAAGTCCAGGTCGCGCCGCTGCAGGTTTTCAATCAGCGCGATGAGACTTGCGTCCTCCATGTTCACATCCAGCAGGATGCACGGCACCTCCTCCAGGCCTGCGAGCTTTGCCGCCCGCAGGCGCCGCTCCCCTGCCACCAGCTCCAGCTTCCCGCCGCGGCAGCGCACGGTCAGCGGATTGAGGATGCCGTAGTTTTTGATACTCTCGCTCAGCTCTGTCAGGGCCTTCTCGTCAAAGAGCTTTCGCGGCTGCACGGGGTTCGGCGCGATGTCCTCCACCGGCAGCCACACGATGTTTCCCCGCCGGATGTTTGGGCGGGTGCGCAGTGTCTGCATTTGCATGCCTCCTATCTTGTGGCCATATAAGGCAAGCATATACCGGATATTGCGAAAAAGCGGGCGAAAGCGCATGACAGACGGAAACTTTTTTCAGATCCTGAGAAAATTTGGGTTCTGATAAAGGCACTTTTTCGCAGATGTACTTTGTGTACCTCAAGAAAAAGTGACGAAATCAGGGCACAAATTTTCCGGGAGATGCCGCAGGCGGATTGTGCGGTGTTGCCTAAAGTCATTATCCAATGAACCTTTAAGACAGGAGAAAGAAACATGCTATCATCCATCGACAACGTAGTCAATGCCGTAAGCGGCATCCTGTACAAGCCCTTTGTGGTGCCCCTGATCCTGCTTCTGGCGGGGATCTACTTCACGTTCCGCCTCCGCTTCGCGCAGATCCGTCTGTTTGCGGAATCCATCCGGGTCGTCAGGGAAAAGCCGGTGAATCTCGGCGCTACCTCTTCCTTCGGCGCGCTGATGGTTTCAACCGCGTCGCGCGTCGGTACAGGCAATATCATGGGCGTGTCAACGGCCCTCTGTCTCGGCGGCGCGGGCGCCATCTTCTGGATGTGGGTCACCGCGATCCTCGGCGGAGCTTCCGCCTTTGTGGAATCCACCCTCGCTCAGATCTATAAAAAGCGCGATGAGGACGGCAGCAGCTACGGCGGCCCCTCCTACTACATGGAGCAGGCCCTGGGCCAGCGCTGGCTCGGCATTGTGTTTGCCGTCGTCCTGATCCTCACCTATATGGTGGGCTACAACATGCTGGCGGCCTACAACACCCAGGATGTTTTCTCCACCTTCCCTTTCTACAGCAAGTCCACCCCCGTCATGGTGGGCGCGGTGCTGGCGGCGCTCTTCGGCTTCTGCGTACTCGGCGGCGGCAAGCGCCTGACCAAGGTCACGGAGGTGCTTGTGCCCCTGATGGGCGTGCTGTACGTGCTGGTCTCCCTCTTTGTCGTCATCAAGAACATCAGCAGTCTTCCCGCCGTATTCAGCAACATCTTCCGCTCCGCCTTTGATTTCAAGGCCATTCTCGGCGGCTTCACCGGCTCCTGCGTCATGTGGGGCATCAAGCGCGGCCTCTACTCCAACGAGGCCGGTATGGGCTCCGCCCCCAACGCCGCAGCTGCGGCGGATGTGAGCCACCCGGCCAAGCAGGGTCTTGTGCAGATGCTGAGCGTCTTCATCGACACGCTGCTCATCTGCTCCGCCACCGCCTTCCTCTGCCTCTTCTCCGGCGTACAGCCCGTCGCGGAGGCTGCCGGCGCGACCTATGTCCAGGCCTGCACCCGCACCGCCCTCGGCGACTTCGGCGCGATCTTCATCGTGGCCGCCGTCTGCCTCTTCGCGTTCACAACGCTGCTCGGCAACTACTACTACACCGAAGGGTGCCTCCGCTTTATCATGAAGAAGAATCCCGGCAAGGGCTTCCTCTTTGTCTACCGCCTGGCCGCCACGGCGCTGGTCTTTGTCGGGGCGAGCGTTTCGGCCTCTCTCGCGTGGGATACGGCGGACATGCTGCAGGGCCTGATGGTCATTATCAACGTGCCTGTGATCGTGATCCTCGCCAAGCCCGCCGTCGCCGCGCTGCGCGACTATGAGTGGCAGCGCCGCAAGGGCAAGCTCCCCGCCTTCCGCGGAGCCGCAAACGGCATCAAGGGCACCGACTTCTGGCAGGACGATATCGTCTCCCGTTAAAACTCCATAAGACACAGCAAAGCGGCAGCGCCGAGGCGCTGCCGCTATTCATATTCCTCCAGGACGGTGATGATCACGCCGTCGGGGCCGCTGAAGCTCATGCGGCGCT
This sequence comes from Oscillospiraceae bacterium, assembly GCA_902786615.1. Next base: position 37,001 of record CADADE010000006.1, on the reverse strand, counting down.
GGCCGGTGTAGGGGTCCTGCTCGAAGGGTCCGGTCTCGATTTTGTGCTGACGGAGCCGCTCCCTGATCGCGGGCAGATCCCGCGCCGCGATGCTCAGATACTGGGTGGGCAGTCTGTCCGGCCGGTTGGAGCAGTGGATCTCCAGCTGCGTCCTGCCCATCTCAAAGAGAAAGTCGGTGCCGAAGGAGTCCTCCACGGTGAGCTGCTTTCGGGGCCGAAAGCCCAGCTTTGTCACATAGAAGAGATAGACGTCCCCCTCATCCGTCCCCATCAGGGTCGTGCGGGAAATGCCGATCCGGTGGGCGAAGGGATAGAGCGCGCCGCGCTCGGCGATCTTTTTCCAGCGCCGGGAGGAGAAAAGCTCCCGCCTCCAGTCGGGGTGCGTGACGACATAGCCCACGGAGATAAAGAGCATCTGCCCGATGAGCCCGCCGAGGGTGTTTGCCAGCAGATCGTCCATATCATAAAAGCCGCGGCGGAAAATGAGCTGGAGGTTTTCCGTGATGAAGGAGATGACAAAGCAGGCCAGTACCGGCCTCACATGGGAGCGGGCGCGGAACCACGCGAACACATAGGGCAGCAGATAGCCCATCGGGACATAGAGCATGATGTTCAGATAGACCTGGGCGATATCCTCGATCTTCACCACACGGATATGGGAGAAGGCGTTCTGGATGCCCTCCTTGAAAATGGCCACGAGAAAGTCGAAAACGCCGTAATCCGTGTCGATGGCATTGTGCAGATCCGCAAAGGGGTCAATGTGCACCAGGTACTGCTCGGAGGCCGAGCGCGAGAAAAAGACCAGGTAGGCAAAGACCATGAGATAGACGAAAAACACCCCAAAGAGCAGCAGCTGCCTGATCTCCAAAAGCGTGTCGGCATTCGGGTTGCTGCTCACCCCGTGGTGGAGATTGACGCCGAGCCTGGCGCAGATCCGCCGGTCCAGCAGCGGCAGGAGAAACACCATCACCAGCACCAGCACCGTGACGATGAGATTGGTGGACATGCGGTTTGCGTTCAGTAACATGGCATTTCTTCCTGTCTTACAGAATAATCAGTAGGTTCGCAGCGCGGCGAGGATCAGCTCCTCCGCGTCGATAGGGATCGCGGGGCCCGCGCTCAGGGCGGGCTGCTCCCGCAGCACCTGCGCTGCGTAGCGGAGCATTTCTTCGGAGAGCGTGGTGCGCACCGTGCCGTCCTCCGCGCCGAATTCGACGGAGACCAGCATGTGCGTCTCGCCGTTTTGATCCGGGGCCTCCATGGCGGTGACAAGACACGCGCCCGACATGTTGGTGGTGCCGGTCTTGAGTCCCACCACGCCCGGAAGATTATACAGCAGGGTGTTGGTGTTGGCAATGGTGATGTCAAAGCTCTCAAGGCGCACTGTCCTGAGCGAGGTGATGCGCGTGACGTCCGGGTAGGCGCGCAGGAGGTAGCGCACCAGTTCAAACATGTCATAGGCGCTCATACGGTTTTGCACCTTCGTCGCCGCGAGATTGTCCGTGTAGGTGGGCAGACCGTTGCAGTTATAGAAGATCGTCCCGTCCGAGAGGCCGAGCGTGCGCGCCTTGCGGTTCATGCGCTCGACAAAGGCGGCCTCGCTGCCCGCGGTGTGCACCGCGAGGGCGAGCGCGCACTCGTTGCTCGAGAGCACCAGCATCCCGCACAGCAGATCCGTCATATTCGACACCTGCCCGGTCTCCATATAGATGACCCCGTCCGGCAGGCGCGAGAGCCGCGCCGCCTCCTCCGGGATAGTCACCGTGTCGGCCAGGGAAATTTCCCCGTCCGCGACCGCGTCCATGATGACCGCGAAGCTCATGAGCTTGGTGGTGCTCGCGATCGGCACGGGCAGGAGCGGCTCCCAGGCGGTAAAGATCGCGCCGGTCGTGGCGTCCCCCACGAGGGCGGAGTGGATTTCATAATAAAAGCCGCTCTCCCGCAGGGTTTCAAGGTCGATGGTAAAGCCCTCGCGGCTGTTCAGGCGCATCTGTCCGGCGGAGACCTCGATGCTGAGATCAAGCTGCATGGCGAGATCCGTGAGACTCATGAAGCAGTCCTGGCGCGAGGCGCTGTTCAGGCCGAGAAAGCTCTGATAGTGCAGCTCCCGGCCGTCCAGCCAGATGATGTACAGGGCGAGCGGGCGCGTGGTATAGACATAGCGCTCCGGGAAGGGCTCCCCTTCCCCGCCGACGGGCGTATAATCCTTGTCCGTTGTGATGAGCACCTGGTCGTTCGTGATGCTCATATCAAAGTGCTTTGCCGTGCCGCTGAGCGCCGCCGCCACATCCCGCAGGGACACATAGCGGTTATAGTCATAGCCGTAATGGATGGTGCGGACGGTCCTGGCCTCGCCCCCGTCGACCGAGAGGAGCAGGTTTTCAAGCTGCATGTGGCTGACGGACGCGTCGGCAAAGGCCCCGGCGGGGAGCCCCAGCAGCAGACTAATCGCCAGGAGCGCGCACAGGAGCTTTTTAGTTGGCACGCTCGTACACCTCCGTTCCCTCCGGGCGCATCAGAACCAGCAGCCCGTCGTCCGCGAGAAAGCGGATCTCTTCCCCGTCAACGCGGATATACTGCCCCTCTGTCTGATAGCTCCCGCCGCCATCGTAAAAGGCGTGCAGCTCGTCAGGCGTCGGCAGCAGCGCCGGGCCGTAATCGCGCATATAGTCCTCGGCGGACATGCCGATGGCGTTTTCGATGCGCGCCTCCGCCTCCGCCGCCGTCTCGGGCGGACGTCCCGCGTCGGCGATGCGCAGGCGCAAAAGCTCTGTCAAGGCTTTTGCAAGTCCCTGTTCGGCCTCAGCGCGCGCCTCGTCATAGCCGTCCTCCTCGATCTCCCGCGTCCAGCGCCCGTCCTCGGTGAGCGTCAGGCGCACGTTGAGCGCGAGGCGCGGGATGTAATCGGCGGCGCTGATCTGATCGCCGAGGGCGGCGCGCCGCAGCCAGCTGTCGGCCCGGGAGCGCGCGGTCTCGGTCAGGTCCGCCTTCATCCGCCACCGGCCGCTCAGCGACGAATCGCCGCGCCGGGTGAGGCGCAGGGCCAGCACACAGGAGATCGCCGCCAGGGCCAGGATCACAAACAGCAGCAGGATCACAAGGATTCTGTGCCCGCGGCTTTTTTCTTTACTCATGCTATCCCCCCCGCCGCAGTTTACCATACAAGAGCCGCTTTGCGCAACTGTTGGCAGAAAAAAGCAGTACATCGACCCGCCGAAAACCGCACAGCGCGGCATGAACGGCGGGCCGATGAGGGCATCGGCCCCTACGCGATATGAGCCAAAAAACAGGGGTATAGCTTTTTGCTACACCCCTGTCGGCTTACTTCCCGTAGTTTTCAAACATGGCGTCGGTGGCGGCGCGGATGGCGGCGGTCACGTCGGCAACGAGATCGGGGTCCCATTCCTCGGGCTCCGCGCGCAGGAAGGAGGTCTTGTCCACGCGGTTGTCAAACACGCCGATGGGGATGTCCCAATGCACGCCGTGGGCGTCGAAGCTCACGCAATTGGTCTTGGAATGCTCACGCAGATACTCCATATCGTCGCAGCCGTAGTCGCCCAGCATGACTTCGATGGGCACGCCGTGATGCAGGTTGGAGCCGGGATCGTTGGGGTCGGCGCGGTCGGCGTTCTTGCGCCTGGATTCCTCGGGCGTGACCCAGATGTAGAGGATCACGGCATTTTCCAGGATCTCCGGGCAGAACATCGGCAGGGAGTACTGATAACCGAAGGTACCGCTCAGGGGCATGGAGGCCCCGTCCGGCCCGCCGCGGGCGCACTCGATGATGACGGTCTTGTTTTCAAAGCTCTCCGGGTAGGCGTTCTGTTTCTCATCGAGCATGGCGCGGGCCTCGTCCTCCAGCTTTGCGGCGACGGCGGCGCGCACGGACTCCGGCAGCAGGCCGAGCCGCGGAGGAATGCCCGCGCCGAGGGCGGCGCGGTCGATGCGCTCGAACAGATACTGCGCGGCAGAGTCCGGGCAGACCTTCACGCGGCCCATGAGATCGTGGTAATCCTCATTGAGCAGGTTGCAGAGCGTGCCCCAGTCGCGCCCGTCGTTGAAGGGGGCCTCGCCAGGATAGAAGATGCGCGGCTCACCCATGGCCTGCAGTTCGTTGTCGATGCGGCGCATCATGTGGACATAGGGAAAATCGTCCAGCTGCAGGTTTTCCCCGATGTGGAACTCGTCGCGCAGGGTGTCGGGCTCAACGTGGGCCATGAAATTGCGCACCTCGGACTTGCCGGAGGCGGGCAGCGCCTGAAGCAGGACGACCTTGAATACGTTGTTGGACATAGCTTTTCTCCTTTTCAAATATTGTTATACCTCCCTTTGGAAAAAGGGAGGTGGCCGGAGGCCGGAGGGATCGATGCAAAGCCCGTACAGCGTTCATTGGATTTGGTTCGGGTCAGCCGATCCCTCAGTCAGCTTTGCTGACAGCTCCCTTTCGCAAAGGGAGCTGAAAGCGTTCAGTACTTAACGTGCAGCCAAAAGGTCTTGTCCACCAGAATATTGCGGTGGCGGTCTACGTAGTCGATGATCAGGTCGGAAATCTCGTCCGTCGTTTCGCGGACGGTTTCACAGTCGGCATAAAAGTCGTAGCCCCCGGCTCCTGAGGCGCGGTAGCTGTTGAGGCAGAGGGTCAGACTCCTGTCCTCCGGCAGCTCTTCCCTGTGATAGCGGATGGACGTGACGCGATCCCCCAGCGGGCGGCGGAGATCGACCGCAGCTTCGATACCGCTGATATAGTCCAGATTATAGTGCTGCACCATGGGCAGCAGAAAGCGGTCGCTGATTTTCGGTTCGCCGTTTTCGTCCAGGTCAAAGTATTCGGCGCTGCGCTCCAGCGCTTTTTTGAGGATCGCGCGGTTTACCCGTATCGTCTTGAGGGTATTGGAGAATACATAGCTTGCCACGATGTCACGGACGGTGACATCCTCCGAAAAGCCGCGCAGGCTGTTGGCAAGGCTGGCGCAGGATATATCCGCGCCGGACGCTTCCAGCTGCACCTGGTTATAAAAGTTTGCGATCAGAGAGCCCTTGAGTGCGCGCTTGAGCGGCGTGGAGGGCTTCAAGGCCCTGTCCAGATGTCCGAGGGGCGTGTCCAGGAAGCTTGCGACTTTCTCCTCCAGCGGGTCCAGAAGCTTTGCAAACGCCTCCGGCGTCCGATTTCCGGCGGGACAGAGCTTCGACGCCGCCGCGGTCTTGCCCGCCTCGTCCACCGTCACGTCTATCCTGATATACTGCGGTACCTTTTCCGGGGGCTGGCAGGTGAAGGTGCCGTTCAGGCAGCCCCCCTCCATGGTAATATGCTGATGCCCGGTGAGCAGAATGTCAAAATCCAGCTCCCGGCAGATCCGGTATCCCTCGTTCTCCTTGGTTTCGGAGAGGAGCGCGCCGGTGTTCACATCCCGCTCAAAGCCGCCGTGGTAGAGGCAGACCGTGAGATCGGGCTTTTGTGCTTTCAGCTCCGCGAGCACGTCCCGCGCCGTCTCAAAGGCGTCGGCAAAGCGCAGACCCGCGAGGTTCTCCGGCTTTTCCCAGCGGGGGACAAACTGACTCGTCACGCCGGTGACGCCGACGCGAAGGCCGTTTTCCAGCGTGACGACAGCGAATTTCCTGTTGTGCTTCAATCCCTCGACATTGGCGCAGAGACACTGGGCGTCCAGGGCTTCGAGATAGCGCTCCAGCTCCGGGACGCCGTAGTCAAAATCGTGGTTGCCGAGGGTGATAAAATCATAGCCCGCGAGGTTCATGAGCCGCGCCGGGATCAGGCTCTTCTCCTGGGTGCGGCTGTAGAGCCAGTAGGTGAAGGGGCTGCCCTGCAGGGTGTCGCCCCCGTCGAGGATGAGGGTATTGCCGTCGTCGCTGTAATTTGCCGCGCAGTTGGCAAGTCCCGTGTCTGCGCGGCAGTTTTTGGCATAATCCGTCGGGGCAAAATAGCCGTGCACGTCGGATGTGAAATAGATGGTCAGTTTACGATCCATGGAAACCCCTTTAGCGTGTGGAGTGTGCATTCCCTTTCCGCCCCCTTTGGAAAAAGGGGGCTGTCACGAAGCGACTGGGGGATCGATCCCTCTGCCCTTCGGGCACCTCCCTTTTTTTAAAGGGAGGTAAGGGAAATTTGGTTTCTTATTCTCCTCTTGCGAGCTTCTTGCGCACGCGGGTGGAGATAAACTCGATAATGAGCACCAGCACCATCAAGCCCCAGACGAAGGAGCCCACCATGGCCCAGCGGCGGGAGTTGAGGCACTGCACCAGACTTGCGCCGATGCCGCCCGCGCCGACGATACCGAGAGTCGTGGCATCCTTGAGGTTGATGTCAAAGCGGTAGATGGTGGTGGAGATAAAGCTTGCGGTGAGCTGGGGAATGACGCCGTAGCGGATCTTCTGGAAGGGCGTGCAGCCCATGGCGTCCAGGCTCTCGAGGATGCGGGTATCCAGATCCTCAATGGCGGTGATGTACATTTTGGAGATCATGCCGATGGAACAGACCGACTGGGTGATTACGCCGCAGGCGGCGCCGGGGCCGGTCACGCGGATCCACATGAGCGCCCACACCAGACTCGGGATCGTGCGGATCAGCAGGATCACGACACGGAAGAGATAGGCGATGGGCTTCGGCAGGATGTTGGTGGAGGCGAGGAAGGCGAAGGGGATCGCAAGGATCGCCCCGAAGAGGGTGCCGAGCACGGCGATGGCCATGGTCTGCAGCAGCAGATACGGCACGTCGGTATCGCCGGTGCCGAAGAGGAGCTTCGTGTCGGGATGGGTGATGCCCGCCACAACGCCCTTTGCCACCTGGGTGCCGGTGGCGGTCATGCCGGTGAAGCTCAGGCTTGAGCCGGACCAGCCGATCAGCACGGCAAGGATCAGCACGATCATGGTGTACAGCAGCCACTTGCGCGGCTCGCGCGCGTACATTTCGGCGACGGTCAGCTTCTCGTCGACCTTCTTTTCAAGTTTTTCCAATTTTTCAGCCATGTCGTCCCTCCTCTCAGCTCAGCTTGCCGCGCAGGTATTCGCTGAAGAACTCGATGCTCACGACCACGACGAACAGCGCCAGCAGCACCATGCCGAGTCCCTCGTAGTCGCGCCAGCCGATGCGCTCGTTGATCGTGATGCCGAGACCGCCCGCGCCCACATAGCCGAGGATGGCGGAGGCACGGATGTTCATCTCGAAGCAGTAGAGGCTGTGGGAGAGATAGACCGGCAGGATCTGGGGGACGCAGGCCGACCAGAAGGCCTGGAACTTGTTCGCGCCCATGGCCTCCATGGCCTCAAAAGGCCCCATGTCGATGGTCTCGATACTCTCATAGAGCATCTTGGCGACGATGCCGAAGGTGAAGACCGCGATGGCGAGCGTACCGGCGAAGGTGCCGAGACCGAAGACCAGCGCGCACACCAGGGCGATGACCAGGGTGGGCAGGGTGCGGATGAGGGCCAGGATGAAGCGCAGGACGGAGACGATCACCTTGCTCCGGCAGATATTGGTGGAGGCCAGCACCGCCACGGGCAGGCCGAGCGTGCAGCCGATGACCGTGCCGAGGATGGACATTTTGACGGTGTCGACCAGGGGCTTTGTGACCTTGTCGAAGAAGCTCCACTTGGGGTGGAAGATCTTCACCAGCAGATCCAGAAGCTTGTCGAACTTTTTGATGACGACGCTGAGATCAAAGCCGGTCATGCGAAGCGACAGGATCACCGCGAGCAGCACCAGCGCCGCGATGAAGGGCGCGCGGCTGCGGCGGCGGATGGTGCTGTGGCCGTTGGGAAGCGTGATGACCTCGGGCTTGAAGATCTTGTCAAACCACGTCAGCTTGACGGGCGTGTTGTTCTGATTGTCCATCGGCTCACTCCCCATCGCCCAGCACGGGGGCCTTCTTGCCGTTGTAGACAAAGTCGATCTGCTCCTGCGTGATGGTGGAGGCCGGGCCGTCGAAGACGATCTCGCCCGCGCGCACGCCGACGACGCGGTCGCAGTACTGCAGGGCAAGGTCGATGTGGTGGATGTTCAGCAGGATGGAGATGTTGTACTCCTTGTTGATGCGCACAAAGTCCTGCATGACCTGGCGGGCGGTGATGGGGTCGAGCGAGGCGACCGGCTCGTCCGCGAGGATGATCTTCGGGTTCTGGTTCAGCGTGCGGGCCAGAGCGACGCGCTGCTGCTGGCCGCCGGAGAGCTGGTCGCAGCGGGTGTAGGCCTTGTCCAGGATGCCCACCTTGTCCAGGCTTTCGAGCGCGCGCAGCTTCTGCTCCTTATTGAAGATGCCGAAGAGCACCCGGAAAAAGCCCATGTCCGGCACGTCCGCCGTGAGCACGTTCTTGATGGCGGTGGAGCGGCTGACCAGGTTGAAGCTCTGGAAAATCATGCCCACCTTGCGGCGGTACCTTCTGAGCTCCGCCCCCTTGAGGGAGTTGACGTCCACGCCGTCGACGGTCAGGGTGCCCTTGGTCACGTCGTGCATGCGGTTGATGCAGCGCAGGATGGTGGATTTGCCCGCGCCGGACAGGCCGATGATGGCGACAAATTCGCCCTGCTCGATCTGGAGGTTTACGTCTTTCAGCGCGGTAAAGCCGTTGGGATAAGTCTTGTAGACATTCTTAAAATCAATCATGCGGCGGCTCTCTTCCTTTCATACCTTTTCTGTAAAAATCAGTCAGCTTTCTATTGAAACCGCTCAGCGGCACTGAGTGTGCCGTTCAGCGCTTTCGACAAAAAACCGCCCCCTGTATTCAGTTATACAGGGGGCGGCTGCGATTTCACATTGCCTTAAAGATCAGCCGTTGAGAAGCTGCATGGCGATGCGGGAATTGTCATAGTCGGAATCGACAGCCTTGGCATAGCCGGTGTGGCTGTAGATATCGAAAATGGCCTTGCCTTCGTCGGTATTGATGATGTTGATGAAGCAGTTCTGCAGAGCCTCGACGATCTCGGGAGTGTAGTAGGGGCTCTCCTTGGAGATGGCGACGGTGTCGTTGTAGATGCCGTCGGTCACGCCGATGACGTTCAGCTCGTTCCAGATGCTGTCGGGACGGCCCAGACCCTGCTTGCCGGTGGCGTCAACCTCGGTCTCGGGAATGGTCCAGGAAGCCTCGTAGTCGTTGCGGCCGTCGGCGTAGCAGACGATGATGTCAACGGACTCGGCAGCGGCGTAGGAGAAAGCGGGGCCGTAGCCCTCGAGAGTGGTGACGCGCTCGAGGTCGGTGAGCTTCTTGCCGTCATAGTTGTTCATGAGCCACATGGTGGGGTAGATGTAACCGGCGTTGGAGGAGTTGTTGAGCACGGCCCAGCTGGCCTTGTTCAGATCGTCCCAGGTGAGCTTCTCGCCGGCATTGACCTTGGCGGCCAGTTCCTTGCCGTATTCGGAGGGGGTTGCATAAATCAGAGCGCGGTAGTAGGTGACCTGGGGGCCGTTCTTGAGGGTCTTGTTGGCCTCGCCGTTCCAGGTGGCGGGGTCGGTGCTGTCGTTGGACAGGCCGTTGCGGGTGGCGGTCAGGATGACGTCGGTATCGTCGGAGTAGAGGATGTAGGTGCCTGCGGGCAGCCAGCCGATGTCGATGGAGCCGGCGGACATGGCCTCGCCGGTGGCAGCGTAGCTGGTGCCGACGGTGATGTCGACCTTGTCGATGTCGTAGCCAAGCTTGGCCATCTCAGCCTTGACGAGCTCGGGCAGGTTCGCGGTTCCGGCGATGATAACATCGGCGTCCTTGGAGGGAACAAACTCGAGGGTCAGCTTGTCGAAGTGCTTGTTTTCCGCGAAAGCGACAGCAGAGCCGCTGACGAAGAGCGCAGACACCATCACAAGCGCGAGGAGCATGGCGATGATCTTCTTCATGTAGAGATTCCTCCTAAAAAAATATGTTCACGCCCTGCGGGCGATGAATCCATCCCAAAAGGAAAAGCACAAAATATTGAAGCTTTTACTGTTTTTTCCACAAGATTTATTCTACCATGTCCGACAGGATTTGACAAGCCGTTAAATCTGCCCAAAAAAACCCATGACCGGGCTTTGAATCTTTCCAACAGAGATAAAACCGTCCATCAAGGCGGCGAGGTCGCTGCCCTCCGGCGCGCTCCCCTTCTCTATGACGACGCCCTGCAGGCTGAGCATGCTGTGTCCCTCCGGGTGCGCTCGCGCGGTGAAGCTGTCCCGATAAAGCTGCATGGGGGCGATCCGCCGTTCCCGCAGGACGCCGCGCAGGGCGGAGAGGGGGCCCGCCGGAAAGTTCACGTTCCAGATTTCGCCCGGCTTCTGTCCGAGGGCAAGCAGCTCCTCCATCATCGCGGGCATGTATCGCTCGGCAATTTCCAGATCATCCTTCGCCTTTCTGGAAAAGGCCATGGCGGGCACGCCGTTCATCACCGCCTCATAGCAGGCGCCGATCGTGCCGGAATAGGCGATGTCAAAGCCCGCGTTCCACCCGTCGTTTACCCCGGAGAAGACATAATCGGGGCGAAAATCCAGCAGGTGCCCCAGCGCGGCCTTCACGCAGTCTGCCGGGGTTCCGCCGAGACTCCAGGCCGCCTTCACGGGGACAGGAAACGCCGCTTCGCGCAGAGGCATTTCGTTAAACAGCGTCAGCCCCTGACTCATGCCGCTGCACTGTGTTTCGGGCGCGATGACCCAAACCTCCCCGAAGCGGACGGCTGCGCGCGCGAGCGCCGCGAGGCCGGGGGATTCGATTCCGTCGTCATTGACCAGCAGGATGCGCATGCGCTCCCTCCCTCCTTTTGTACCCGCATAGTGTAACACAGCGGGCTTTGTCGAACAAGCGGGAATTCCAATGAAAAAGCGGCCCCCCTTCGGGCCGCTTTTCGGGAAGACTGTATAAAGCTCTGTTTTGCGGATCAATACTCGCCGGGGTGTTTGCGCTCCCAGCGGCGGCGGTTCTGCTCGCGGATAAACTCGCGGCTTTTGGCCTTCGCGTTGGGCAGCACGTCCTCCTCCAGCTTTTTCCTGCCGCGCACAAAGCCGCGGATCAGCTCATAGAGGAGCAGGGCGATCGGGAAGGCCGCCGTGATCACACAAGCCGCAAGCCAGCGCGCGGCGCTGTCCTCGGCGGCGCGGGCGGCGTTTTCCCAGTCGGGATAGACGGCGCTGCCCTTGTGCATGGAGCGCTCCGTACCCGCGCGGAGAAGCTTGAAGAGCCGGTCCGTATCAAAGCGGTAGCTGTTGTCCACAAGCTCCGCCTTTTTGACTGGGAACTTTTCCGACGCCGCGCTGTGGGCAAAGCCCTTGACCGGCTCCGCCATCACAAGCTCATAGCAGCTGATGCCGGTGTTGTCCGGGAAGAGGCGGATAAAGGCGTCATAGCTCATATAGACGCGCATGCCCTCTCCGTAGGCGGCCTTGGAGAAGGCGTCCTTCTCATGCTCAAAGACGCCGGCCGCGACGAAGGGCGTACCGTTGAGGGAAAAGCTCATGCCGCTCACGTCCACCGCGCCGAAGAGGAGCCAGGCCGTCTCGCGGTCGAGCAGGACCCGGTCGTCCATGACGTCATTGGGCTTTATATAGCTGCCGCTCAGAAGGCGCAGGGGGTGGAAATCGAAGAAATTGCCGCCCACGGCAAAGGCCTGCACCTCCCCGATCTGCCGCCCGAGGCTGACCTTGACGGGCGCGCTGAGGCTCCAGGCGTCGCGGTAAAGGCCGGTCTCGGTCTCGATGTTATAGGACGCGCCCTTGAGCTTCTGGGCCATGTCCTTGCGGAAGGTGTAGATTTCATCGCGGCTGAGTTTTTGGTCGGCGGGCAGGAAGAAGGAGAGCTGGGCGAAGTCCCGCTCGCCGCCGCCCTGCCAGCGCTGCGCGGCCTTCTGGCTGTCAAGCAGATTCGACACCGCCCGGAAGCGCCAGAAGCATAGGGCGCAGATAAGGCCCAGCAGCACCGCGAGCACGATGGGCCAGCGCCTGAGTAGCTTCTGCATGCTCATGCGTTGTCCGCCATGCGCACCATGTCGCCGCTGGCAACGGGCGCGGAGCTTGTGGTGATGACATAGTCGCCGTTGGAGAGATCGGCCACGACGGCGGAATTGTTGTCGTCGTTTGCCAGCACCTCGACGCTCACGCGCTTGGCGGTGTAGCGGTTGCCGAGGGGCGAGCTCTTGACCGTCACAAGCAGGACGAAGCTGCCGTTGGAGTCGCTCTTGATGGCGGAGTTGGGGACGATGAGGTCATAATTTGCGCTCTTCTGTCCGACGGAGATGCTCATTTCCGCGCCGGTGGTCACGTCGCCCTGCAGGTCGAAGGTCAGAAGCTTGTTGGTCTGGGGGTTTTTCGGGTCGGTGCGGATGGTGGTGAGCGTCGCGGTGACGCTGTTGCCCCAGTAGTAGTTGGAGACGGTGGCGGTGTCGCCGATGCGCAGTCGCTGAGCCTGGTCGTTCGTGACGGAGAAGGACAGGGTGTGGCCCATGTCCGGCACCTCGATGGTGCACAGAAGCGCGTCCTTCAAAACCGTGTCGCCCGCGGTGCAGTCGATGGTGTCGATGGTGCCGGAGACGGTGGCGGTGATGACGTTTTCCGCCTCGCCCGCGAGAGACTTGATCTTCTCCTGCTGCACGCGGATCTCCTCCGCCGTCTCTGCGAGGTTGACGCCTGCCACGGCTACCTTCTGTTCAAATTCCTGATAGGCTATGCTGCGGTTGGCGATGGCCCCCTCGTATTCAAGCTGGGCGGAATACACGTTCGATTCCGCCGCGTCCAGCGCCTCGGCATAGGGGATGACGGTGTCGGGCGTGTAGTTGTCGCGGTGCTGCAGGAGGTAGTTGTAGCGCTCAAGCAGATTGTCATACTGGGTTTGCAGGGAGGTGAGATAGCTGTCGTTCTGGATTTGACTGAGGCGCAACTTGGCCTGCTCCAAGTCTTCCCACAATTTATCAGTATCCGGCGAGCTGATCACCTCGGCGTTCTCGTCAAGCTCGATCACACCGCCGCCCATATAGGCTTCGTCATAGGCGGCCTGCGCCGCGTCGACGTCGGCCCATGCTTTGTCAACACGCTCGTCATAGGTCGCGCGCGCGTCGTTGAGCTGGGCGGAGACGCTCTTGAGCTGGGATTCAAGCTGCATGACCTCGGCATTGGTGGCCTGGATGTCCGCGGCGGAATCGCGCGCAACGGCAAGATTATAGGCCTCCAGAGCACGGTCGCGGGACTGCTCTGCCCGGACAAGGCTCGCATAGGCACTGTCCACGGCGCGGTCATAGTAGCTGCCGTCGTAGGTGGGGGCGTTCAGCGCGTCGCGCTGGTAGGTATACTGTAGGGCGCGCAGAGTGTTTTTCGCCTGTTCGAGCGCGGTTTCGTCCCCCTGACCGAGAACGAAGAGCACATCGCCCGCGTTGACCTCCTGCCCGATCTTGATCATGACGGAACGGATAGTACGCATCTCCTTGGCCTTTACCTGCTGCTTGCCGGTTGCGGTGACAACGCCGCTGCCCCTGACCTTTGCGACGATGGAGCCGCTGTTGACAGCCGCGGTGGCAACCTCCGGCAGACTGCGGTTCATGATCGTGTTGGAGAAAAAGGTCAGCACAAGCAGCACCGCCAGAAAGATAATGGCGGCGTCCTTGACCCATTCACGTTTTTTGACAGTGGTTTCCATGTTTCACCTCAGTTAACAGGAGGTTGATGAGATTGATGTATCGCTTTACCTGTCCGCCGTGACATAAACTGCGCAGGGCAAACACCATACGAAAACGCGGCTCGACGGGCTTAAACGATGACCCAGGCAGCGCCGTGCGCGGATGGCTGCGCGATGGCGTATCGCCCTTGCGACCCGACAAGGGAAACGTTCGATAGCCGCGGGGAAAAGGTCGGACGAATATATATGTCCATCGCGTCTCAGCGGCCCTTTTCTTTCTTACACCGGGCGCGGCGCGTTCTTTCTTTTCGGGCAAGAGCCGAAAAGAAAGAATGGGGGGCGCATCTGCGCAGATACCGTCTTCTGAGCAGTCGGCATGCATGCAAATACTTTTTTATCCCTTCACGCTGCCGGAGTTTGCAATGCCTTCGACCAGGTATTCCTCGCCGTGGAGGAAGAGCAGCAGGCACGGGATCATGTAGACCGTCGCCATGGCGAAGGCAAGGCCGATCTCCCCGGTGTTGACCTTGGAGAGGAAAACGCTGAGGGGCTGCGCGTCCGCGTCCTGCAGGAGAATGAGCGGCTGCTCGACCATGTTCCAGTAGTCGATGAAGACCAGGATGGCGATGGAGTAGAGCGCCGAACGGCACTGTGGCAGGCACACGCGGGTGAAGATCTCCCACTCCCCCGCGCCGTCGACCTTGGCGGCCTCGATGAGGGAATACGGGATGCGGCGCATGAACTTGGTCAGAAGAAAGACTGAGAAGGGCGCGAAGACGCCGGGCAGGATGATGGCCCAGGGCTTATTGAGGATGCCCAGCCATTCGCTGACCAGATAGTTCGGCACCAGCGTGACCTGATAAGGCATAAGCATCAGAATGACATAGAAGAAAAAGATGCCGCTGCGGATCTTGCCGCGCCAGCGGGTGAAGCTGTAGGCCGCCACCGACGCGAGACTCACCTGCCCGAAGACAATGGGCACCACGAGCAGGATGCTGTTCCAGAGCTTCAAAAGATATTCCGGGGACTTGATGAGGCCGCTTATGTACTGCGAGAGCGTGACCTTGTCGGGGATGAACTTGAGGTTCACGGTTTTCGACACGAAGCCGCCGGAGGTCGTGGAGAAGACCATGCCGTAATTGGACTTGATCTCCGCCTCGGACATGAAGGAGTTGGTAATGGTCAGCACTGTCGGCAGCAGGAAGAGGACGGAAAAGAGCAGGCAGAGCACAAACATGAACGCGCGGCCGAAATAGTGCTGCTTTCTGCCCCTGCGCTGTGTATGGTTCATCCCTCCACATCCTTTCCGAAGGCGTCCTCGATCTTAAAGAGCAGCGCGATGATCACGACCATCACGAGGGCCATCACCACCGCCGCCGCCGAGAGCTTCTGGTAGTCCAGGGAGCGGAAGGTGTTGTTCATGAAATGCTGGAGCATGTAGAGGCTTTCGTAGGGGTAATCCCCCGTCAGCAAATATACCTCCCGGAAGACCTTGAAGGAGTTGATGAGCGAGAGGATGGTCACAAACAGCACCGTCGGCGAGAGGTAGCGCAGCTTGATGTTGAAAAACTTGTAAAAGGGCGAGGCGCCCTCCACGCTTGCGACCTCCAGAAGCTCCTTGGGGATATTGGCAAGGCCCGACATGAACAGGATCATGTTGTAGCCGAGGTTCTTCCACAGAAAGAGCAGCAGCACCACGATCATGCTGTACTCGGACTGGAGCCAGTCGATGCGTTTGGCCCCGAAGAGTGCGAGAAACTGATTGACCGTGCCGTTATAGTTAAAGAGCACCTGCCAGATCAGCACCACCGAGGCCACCGGCACCATCATGGGGCTTAAAAAGAAGGTGCGGAAATGGCTTTTCATCGGGATGCGGCACTCAAGCATCAAAGCCAGCACGATGGACAGCACCACCGCCAGCGGCACCGCCATGGCCGAAAATTTCAGCGTATTGATCGAGGCCATCTTGAAGGCGGAATTCTGAAACAGGCGCTCGAAGTTTTCCAGGAAAACAATGTTCCGGGAGGCCACGCCGTCGATCATCGAATAGTAGACCACCACGCCGAAGGGCAGGATGAAAAACACGCCCACGCCCAGCAGACTCGGCAGCAGAAAGCACAGGCTGCGCAGGAAGTCGGCCCGCCTTTTTTTTCTGATTTCCTTTCTCTTGTCCATGCCGCGCCTTTCCGGTTAATTTTGTGACGTAAAGCGGTCTACATAAAACATCTAATGAATTATAGCACAGCTGTTCTCTGATTGCAAGAAATAGCCCCGGCAAAATTGTCGGGGCTGTTTCCTGTATTTTGTCAGCGCTGTTCGTTGACGTAGATGTTGGCCTTGCTCTGCACGAGCTTTGCGACCTCCTCGGCGGTCTTCTGACCGGCGAAGAAGGGGGCGGCCTGCTCCTTGACGATGTCGAGGATGGCCTGGTCGTAGTCTGCGACCTTGGTGGTGGTGAGGATCAGCTCGCGGATCTGCTGGATCTGATCCTCGGTGAGGGCGTAGATCTCCTCGGTCTGTTGGGTATCCTTGTTCCAGATGGTGGAGCGCACGACGGGAATCTTCTCGCCGTTGTCGTCCAGGAGGAACTGGCCCTCGCCGTTCTGCTGGTACTGGACAGTGCCGGCCTCCTCGGCCTTCTCGTCAAACACGTCCAGGCGACTCGGCAGAGAGTAGACGTTCGAGCTCTGGTAATCCTTGGTGAAGAAGGTGCGCAGGAACTGCCAGGCGGCGTCCTTGTTCGGGCACTTGCTGCTCATGGCGTAGCCGGAGTCGCCGGAGAAGCTGATCATGTTGCCGGTGCCGTGCGCGGTGGGATAGCCGATGTAGGTGACCTTGCCGCCCATGAACTGGGTGTAATTGTTATAGAAGATATCGTCGATGCTGTAGGCGCTGGTCTGGACGAGCATCTGCTTGCCCTGTGCGAGGCGCTCCTCGGTGCTCTCCTCACTGGACCAGTCGAAGTTCTCCCAGTCAAACTCGGAGGGGAAGGAGTTGGCAAAGTTCAGAAGGCGGATGAAGTCGGGGCTGTCAAAGCGCACGGTGCCGGTGCCCCAGTCCACATAGTCCACCATATCGAGGGCGAGGCAGGTGGAGAGGATGCTGTCGCGGGTGACGTACTGGTCGAAGGCGGTGCAGCCGTCGGGCATGGAGGCCAGGGCAGCGTTAAACTCGTCATAGGTCCAGCCGGGCTCGTCGCCAACCACGGCGGCAGCGCCGAGGGCGGAGCTGATGAAGAAGCTGGAGACCGTGGAGCAGAGCTTGCCGTCGACCTCCATCGCGGTGAGCACGTTCGGGAAGAAGTCGCTGCGCTGCAGCTCCTTGTCCGCGTCGATGTAGGGATAGAGGTCTTCGAGGATGCCCTTGTTGGCAAGCTGGCGGTAGTTCAGGCCGTTCAGGCACAGGATATCGGGGACGTTGCCGGAGAGGATCTCGGTATTGAGCTTGGTGGCGCCGATGTTCTCGCCGTTGGCGTCCGTGCCGTACTCGGAGTAGTCGCTGACCTCGATGCGGTACTGGTCGTTGTGACGGTTGAAGTCGATGATCATGTCCTGCACGTTGTAGTCGAGATACATGACCGCGAGCTTGATGGGCTGCTTGTGGGGCACGGTGTCGGAGGACACCTGTTTGACGGTGACAAGCTCGGTGCTGTACTTGCGGGTCTTCATGTCGTAGTTGTTGAGAACGCCGGTGACGACGCCGTCGTCGGAGACGTTCACGACGCTGACGCGGCTGCCGTTGACGTCGCAGCCGATCCAGTTGAAGAGCTTGGTCGGCTCCGCGTCGCCGAGCTTGCAGCCGTAGAAGTACGCGCCGTTGGTGTAGTAGAAATCATAATCCTTGTTGCCGGTGATCGCGTCGTAGGTTTCAAAGTTTGCGGGACTGCCGTCCACCAGCTTGCCGCTCTCGCTGTCGAGGATGCTGATGAGGTTTTCGTCGCCGCCGGTGGCGACGGCGATGCGCCCGTCGGGCAGCTTGATGATGCCGTTGACATAGCCGTTGAGGCTGATCTGATAGGCGTCCTTGCCGTCAAGGCCGATGGCGCGCAGGCCCTGGCCGTCGGTGAGGATGGCGTTGCCCTTGTCGTCGAGGGCCATGTTGTGCGCGTCGAGCCACGCGCCCTCGGGCACGTCGATGTGGGCGCTCGTCAGCTCCTGGCCGTTGCGGTCAAAGGAGCGGATGTAATAGTCCTGCTGGAAACGCTGGTGCTGGAAATATTCCTCGCTGTACATGGCGTAGTTGCCGTCTCCGTCGTTCCAGGAGGAGTAGGCAAGCTCCAGGGTCACGAAACCTTCCGGCGTAAAGCAGATGCCGCTGAGATCGCTGCCGGAGTAGAATTCCTTGACGCCCTTGTCGTTTTCGGGCGCGTCGACGGTCTTGTAGTTTTCGAGCTTGGTGACCTTGCCGTCCTTGTCCATGTAGTAGAGGTAAGTCTCATACACGTCGTACTGTCCCTCATACTGGGGCTTGACGCCCTCGGGGATGTTCTCGCCGACCTTTTCCCAGCTGCTGTAGTAGATGCCGTCGTCGCTGTAGCTGCGGATGGAGATATAATTCTCGCTGTCTTCCGTGAGCTTTTTGAACTCGGACACATACACCATCGTGGGCGCCTCGCTCTCGGCGGGCGCGGGCGTGGCGGTGTTGGCGGTCGATGCGCCGGAGCTCCCGCAGGCCGCGAGGGACAGAGCCATGGCCAGCGCGAGGATCAGGCAAACGATGTTTTTCATTTTCATATTGGAATCCTCCTGAATACTGCAATACCCGAAGGGGCATATTGTTTTCACGCGGGTCATTATACCATGACATACAGGAAAAGTGTCTTAAGCTTTCTTAAACCGATTGTCAGTTTCCATCCGGCGTGGTAAAATACACGCGAGGTGATTTCTTTGGACGAACGCTCACACATTCTGATCGTGGACGATGATCCCGATATCCGCAAGGTCTTATACATGCTGCTGCGCGACGATTACGGCGTGGCAGAGGCCGCGGACGGAACTGCCGCCGTGCGTTATATCGAGGCGCACCCCGAGACCGATCTCGTGGTGCTGGACGTGATGATGCCGGGGATGGACGGCTTTGAGGCCTGCGACCGCATCCGCGCCCTCTCCAACGTGCCCATCCTCTTTCTCACGGCGAAATCCGCCGAGGCCGACAGGCTCTCCGCCTACCGCAGCGGGGGCGACGATTTTCTCTCCAAGCCCTTCTCCCAGGGCGAATTTCTGGCGAAGGTGTCCTCCCTGCTGCGCCGCTACAAGCAGTACCGCGGCAAGCCCGCCTCCGCCCTCACGCTTGAGGGGCTGGAGGTCGATCTCGCGGGCCGCAGCGTGAAATCGAACGGCAAGGACATTACCCTGACCGACACGGAGTTTGCCATTCTGGAGCACCTGCTGAAAAACCGGGGCAAGACCGTCACCGCCGCGGACATGTACGAGGCTGTGTGGAAGGAGCGCTTTCTGCCCGGCTCGGGCAACACCGTGATGGTGCACGTGCTGAACCTGCGCCGGAAGATCGAGGAAAACCCCTCCAACCCGCGCATCATCCGCACCGTATGGGGAAAGGGCTATCAAATTGACTGAAAATTCCCATTCCCTGCGCGGCCAGGTGCTGCGCGTGGCGCTGGTGGGCCTCGTGATCGGGGCGCTGGTCTTCTTCACGCTCTCGGAGCTCGGCGGCTTTCTGCTGCGGGAAAAGTACATGAGCCCCGAAAACGTCAACCGCCGCAGGGCGCAGATCTGCAGCGAATTCAGCTCCTACGTCTCCTCCCAGGGCATCAGCGGCAGGGACACCGCCGCCCTCGCCCGCTGGACAGCGTCGCACGAATACGTGACCATCACGCTCTTCAGCACCGGGCGCGAGCAGCAGCTTTACACCGGCGGCAGGCTGGAGTCCGCCATGGGCGGCTATGACCCGCAGGTGCACGGCAGGCTCTACCCCATCCGCTTTGCCGACGGGCTTTATCAGGTGGCCATCGGGGACAATTCCCAGATCCGCCAGCGGCAGATCATCAACCTCGTGTCCTTCACCGTTGCGGGCGTGTGCTATGTGCTGCTGTTTCTGTGGTACACCGGGCGGCTCACCCGGCGCATCATCAGTCTGTCGAAGGAGGCCGCCGCCGTCAGCGCCGGGGATCTTGAGCGCGTGATCGTCTCCCCCGGAGAGGACGAGCTGAGCCGCCTTGCCGACTCCGTGGACGAGATGCGCCGCTCCGTCATCGAGCGCATGGGCAACGAGAAGCGCGCCTGGGAGGCCAATGCCGAGCTCATTACCGCCATCTCCCATGACATCCGCACGCCCATGACCGCCCTGATCGGCTATCTGGGACTTCTCTGCAACGAGACAGATGACGAGAAGACAAGGGCGCAGCTTGCGTCCTCGGCCTACCTCAAGGCCATGGAGCTCAAGGATCTGACCGACCAGCTCTTCCGCTATTTCCTCGTCTACGGCAAGGCGGAGCTCGACATGGAGCGCGAGCGCTTCGACGCGCGGCTTCTGCTGGAGCAGCTACTGGGCGAGATGGAATTCGACCTCTCCGACGCGGGCTTCACCATGGAGCGGCGCGACTTTGAGGGCGAGTGCTTCATCAGCGTCGATCCCCTCTTTCTCAAGCGGGTGCTCGACAATCTGGTGTCGAACATCAAAAAATACGCCGAGCCGAGCCGCCCCGTCGCGGTCCTCTCGGAGCTGGACGACGGGAAGCTCACGCTCTGCGTATCGAACACGGTGGCGGCGCAGCACTCGCGCAAGGACAGCACGAAGATCGGCCTGCGCACCTGTGAGAAGATCATGACCGCCCTCGGCGGCAGCTTCAAGGTCACAAACGACGGCGAACACTTCGCCGCGGAGCTGAGCTTGCCGGCAGAGGAGAAATAAAAGGCGGCAATGACTTGTATGACAGTTGTTACGCGATTGTCAGGTCCCCGTCCTTCACCCAGCCGAGCCTGCGGCAGAGGGCGTTTACAAGCGGGCAGAGGATCGCGGGCAGCACGAAGCTGATGAGCACGAGGCCCAGCCAGTCAAAGCCGGTGGGCGTGATGGCGGCGGCCCCCTTCGCGGCTGCCTCCGCACTCGGGGAGAGCCAGCCCGTCCAGACGCCGATCTGCCCGCACAGGCCGCAGGTGCCCATGCCGGAGTTGATGGGCGCGCCGTTCATCTCGAGGCGGAAAAGGCAGGTTGCGATGGGCCCCGTGATGGCGGAGCAGACAATGGGCGCGATCCAGATGCGGGGATTGCGGATGATGTTCGGCATTTGGAGCATGGAGGTGCCGAGACCCTGGGACACCAGTCCGCCCCAGTGGTTTTCCCGGAAGCTCATGACGGCAAAGCCCACCATCTGCGCGCAGCAGCCCGCGACGGCGGCGCCCCCGGCAAGGCCGGTGAGCTGCAGGACCGAGCAGATCGCGGCCGAGGAAATGGGCAGCGTCAGCGCGACGCCGACCAGCACCGACACCGCAATGCCCATCCAGAAGGGCTGGAGCCTGGTGGCCCGGTCGATCATGACGCCGAAGGCGGAGGCCGCCGTCCCGATGGGCGGGGCAATGAGCTTGGCAAGCGCGACGCCCACGATGATGGTCACGGCGGGAGTCACGAGGATATCAATCTTCGTCTCCTTGCTGACGGCCTTGCCGCATTCCGTGGCAATGATGGCGATGATGAGCACCGCAAGCGGGCCGCCCGCGCCGCCCTCGGCATTCGAGGCCCAGCCGACCGCGGCGAGGGAGAAGAGCACCATGGGCGGGGCCTGCAGGGCATAGCCGATGGCGACGGCCATGGCGGGGCCGGAGACGGCCATGGCATACGCGCCGATATCCACCAGCATCTGCGCGCCGAGCTGCGTGCCGAGGGTTTTGATGATCGTGCCGATCAGCAGCGAGCAGAAAAGGCCCTGGGCCATGGCGCTCATGGCGACGATGCCGTAGCGCCTGCCGGAGAAAATGATATTTTTATGCTTGAGAAAAGCGCGGAATTTTTCCATTTTCATCATACTCCCAAGTAGAGGTTAAGCCCATGATACCCGCCGTGGGCGCGATTGTCAAGCAAAGTCAAAGAAAACCGCCCCGGAGACGGGGCGGTTAAAAGCGGTGGTCTATGCCGCTTTGCTTCATGATCTCGTTTGCCGTATGTCTCGATTTGATTTTTCCGTCCACCGTGACATGGGTATTGGTGATCGGGCTGAACCAGATATCGTGATCGCCCCTGCCGTGGCGGACAAAATAACAGCCGTACAGCTTCAGCACATCCCGGACCTTCTTCTCATACTCAGCCATAGGCCGCCACCTGCTCGTTGCGCTCGGCGAAGAAGGTGATCGTATAGGCACCCGGCTTTTGCCCGTTCAGCTCTTTCAGCTCCGGGATGGCGTACTTGACTCTCTCGAGCAGCGCGTCGAAGGAGCCGGATTCCAGCACAAGACCGGGCACATCCTCACTGGTTGCGACCCAGACCTCCGCTTCCCTGTCCCAAATCATGTTCACTCTATAGCTCATCGTCTGCTCCTTTCCCCCGCGCTTATCCGAATCTGCCGACAGCATACCATAATCATGACGGGAAATCTGTAATTCCATGATACCCGCTGTGGGCGCGATTGTCAAGCAAAGTCAAAGAAAACCGCCCCGGAGACGGGGCGGTTCAATGCGTAAGGGGCGCTCAGGCGATCTGCGTGAGCTTCGGGAAGACGATGGTGCTCTCCCAGCCGGTGATAAGCTGGGTGAACTGCTGTTCGTCCAGATAGTCGTCGTAGCTGCGCGGCTCGTAGAAATAGCCGTCGGTCTGGTGGTAGTAGCCGTCGGTCGGCTCGCCGGTGAACCAGGTGAAGGCGGACTCGACGGGCGCAAGCTGGCTGCCGTAGAGGCGGTTGACGATGAAGATGCTGTTGCCCGCGCCGTTGGACCCCTCGTTGAGCACGGAGCCGTCGGAGCGCAGGAAGAAGCGGCTGCGCGCCCGGCTGGTCGCAAGCTGCACGGGCTGCCCGTTCTCCAGGGTGTAGAGATCGAAGAGCACAAGCTCGGTGTAATTGTTGTCCAGCATGCCCGCGACGATCAGCTCGTCCGTGCCGTTGCCGTCCAGGTCCTGCAGGGCGTAGCCCACATGGGCGGCGGAGGCGATGAACTCGGAGAGATTGTTGTTGAAGGCGTACTCAGGATTGGTGCTGCCGGTGGTGTAGGCGCGGTAGTAGGCGGAGATCACGGAGCCGTAGACCGTCATGCTGTCGTCCACATAGATCATGGCGGGCGCGGTCACGGCGGAGCCGCCGGGGCCGTCAAAGCGGGCCTGGACGCTCCAGTTATCGAAGGAGGCGGGGACGTTGCTCACCTCCAGCGTGTCCTCCGGCAGCTCCTGAAGCCGCAGGCCGGGGTTTGCCGCCATGGCCTGCTGCATGGTGAAGGACTGGCCCTGGGGGCTGGTGAAAAGCCAGGTGAGGGAGCTTGCGTTGTTGGCGTGGGCGATGAACCAGGTCTTGCCGCCCGCCGCCAGCGACTCGCTGGTGGGGTTCTTGGTGACGGTCACGGGGCCGCCGAGCTGCGGCTGGGGCGCGTACTGCGGCTGCGCGGTGACCTGCGGCTGCGCGGCATACTGGGGCTGCGCGGTGACCTGCGGCTGCACGGGCTGAACCGGCGTCTGCGGCTGGGGCGTGGGCTGGGCCTCGAGCTGCACCCAGTTCAGGTTGAGTGTTCCCCGCTCAAAGCCCGCGAAGAAGCGCTGCTCCACGGCGAGATAGGTGGACTCGGTGGTCTCCGCGCCGTTTTCGTCGTAGTAGCGCTTGACGGAGTTGTTCGGGTCGGTGTAGGTCTCATCCTTGGAGGCGAGGCGGCGCAGCTCGATGCGGCCGTGATCCAGACAGACGCTCTCCAGGGTGGTCAGATAGTGCGCTGCGCCGTCGCGGACGCCGTCCTCACAGAGATAGTAGTAGAGGCCGGTCGCGGGGTTGCGGTAGAAGGTGAGGCTGTTCACGATGATATCGGGCCAGGCCTCCCCCTCCCCCAGGTTGTCGTGGCAATAGTTCAGGCCGGTGCAGGTCTCGTTGACCTCGCGGCAGTCCACATAGGTATAGAGCCCGGAGCCCTGGAGCGAGGCGGTCAGCACCTCGAGGCGGCCGTTGTGGTCAAGATCCGTGACGGTGTAAAACCAGGTCTCATACTCCAGATCCTGCGGCAGCCACGCGCTGCGGTTATTTTCAATGAAGGTCAGCTGCTCCTGCTCGTTCATGGGCCAGACGGGCGTCGTCGGCGCGGCGCTCGGCACGGCGCTCGGGTACACGGCGGGCGCGTTCACGGTCTGCGCCGGCTTCTTCGACCCGCAGGCCGCAAGCAGCAGGCAGCACAGCAGCAGCGCGGCCGCGAGGATCAGGCGATTCTTTTTCATGGCAATTCTCCTCTTATGTATTTTACCTCCCTCAGCCGCTTGCGGCGGTTTGAGGGAGGGAGCCGTAATGTTTTCTATGACGTTCCAGCGCCATAAATGTTCCGGGAAGGCCGCGCGGCCTTCCCGGTTGGATGCTTATAGGCAGGCGGCCTTTTTGGTGTCGGCCTTGTTGCCGTACATGAGTCTGTCGGCTCTCTCAAAAAGCTGCTGGAGCTTCTCGCCGCGCATGTCCGGCGCCCAGGCATAGCCCGCGGAGATGCTGATGCCGTAGTGCTTCTGTTCCTCCCGGAAGCGCGCGAGCGCCTGCTTCGCCTCCTCCTCCGTGAATCCAAGGCAGATGGCGGCAAACTCGTCCCCGCCGATGCGGAAGACGTTCTTGCCCGTCTCGTCGCCGAAGCTTTTCAGGATGCAGGAGGCTGACTCGCGCAGGAGGATGTCGCCCTTGAGGTGGCCGCTTTTGTCGTTGGTGGACTTGAGACCGTTGACATCCATCGAATAGACCGCGACGGAGCAGTCCTCCGGCTGCTTTTCCAGCTTCTCCAGGTATTCCTGATAGGCCATGCGGTTGGGAAGCCCTGTCAGCGCATCGGTAAAGGAGCGCTCGCGCAGGTCGGACTCCAGCTCGTTCCTGTGGGCCAGAAGCTCGTCATAGGACGTCGCCAGACGCCGCAGCTCGGAAAAGCCGTGCTTGTCGGAGAGCATCTGTCCATTCTGCACAAGCTCCACGCTCTTTTCCAGCGGGATCAGAAGCCCCGTGAAAAGCAGCACGATCATCGCCAGCATCGTCGCCACGATCACCGCGATCAGGATCCACTGCTCGAGCCGGTAGGTGGCAAGGCGCTCGGAATAGCGCTGGATCACCCCGGCGGTAACGGTGTTCGCCATGCTGAGGGCAACGCTCAAATTGCGCTGCACCCCGCCGCGCAGGGACTGATAGTCCGGGTCTGTGAGAAGCTCGCGCGCCTTGGCGATCCTCGCCTCCTCGGGGAGTCCCTCCGGCTCGTCGGGCAGCGCGATCTCCTTGAGCTGGGGATAAGCGTCCAGCTCCACGCCGCGGGCGCGTGCCGCCATGGCGATCGCCTTTTTCTCGACCTCCGTGCGCTGGAGCACGGTATAATAGGAGTTTTTGAGACGCGCCTCGGCGCTGTCGCCCTCGGACGCCTGGGCATGCGGCAGAAGCTTTGTCCTCATCTCGTCCTCGACGCTGTGCTGCTCCTCAAGCATGCGCAGCATGCCGTTATAGTCTTCCTCGACCGCGGCAAGCTTTTCAAAGTATCCGTCCAGATTCTCCTCGCTGCCGCTGTTGACAAAGCTCATCGCCATGCTGCCCAGCGCGTCCGTGCCCTGGGAATAGTCTGTGGACAGGCCGCCAAGCTGAAAATTGCGCTGCGTCACATCGGCGATCACGCCGCCCATGTCGTTGATGCGCATCGTGTTGAAAATGATCAGCACATGCATGAGCAGGATCGCGACCACCGTGGGAATGATCATTTTCTTGGCGGATATTACCTTTTTCTTTACTGTATTTTCCATTCTAAAGGAAAGTCACCCTTCTCAGTCCGGCGGTGCCTGCCGCCCCGTTCTTTACAAATCAACCATAATTATTCTTTATATCACAATTCGATCATTTTTTCAAGGCTTTACGGCCGGAATTTACGGTTTTCTCATATTTTCCGCCGCGGACGCCGTCAGCGCCTGTCCTTTGCGTAGAGCTGCAAAAACGCCTGCATCGGCACGGGCTGGGAGAAGTAGAAGCCCTGCAGATAATCGCAGCCGATCTCCCGCATGCCCTCGGCCATCTCCTTCGTTTCGATGCCCTCGGCAGTGATGCTGAAGTTCATCTGTTTGAACACCTGCACCAGCGTCGGCAGCAGCGGGTCGCGGTCGCGGAAGTAGTTGCGCACGACCTCCATGTCGATCTTGATATTCTTAAAAGGAAACTGCTTGACGCGCGTGAGGTTCGAGTAACCGCTGCCGTAATCGTCCAGCGCGAACTGGAAGCCGATCTCCTGCAGGGCCAGAAGCTGGGTCTTGATGAGCTCGTAATCCGCGATGGACTGCTCGGTCAGCTCCAGGTGGATGAGGTCGGGCGCGACGCCGTACTCCTCCAGAATGGTCTTGAAGCGCTCGGCGAGCGTCGGGCTCATGCACTGGTAGGGCGAGAGGTTGACGTTGATCCACTGCAGGCCCAGGGCGGCGATGTCGTTGTCGCGGATGAAGCGGCAGGTCTTGCGCAGCACCTGCTCGCCGAGGGCGATGATGCTGCCGTCCTTCTCGGCGATGGGGATAAACACCGCCGGGGAGATCATGCGCCCGTCCTCCCCGCGCAGGCGGGCGAGGGCCTCCGCCGCGACAAGGCGGCCCGTGCCGCTGTCCATCAAGGGCTGGAGGTACACCTCGATCCCCTTTGCCTCCCCCTCCAGAGCAAGCTCCAGGGCCTGCTTCTGGGCAAGGTAGCGGTCGATGACATGCAGGGAGAGGGGCGTAACGCGATCCTTGGCATATTCCTCGCGGCCCGCGCCCTCCAGGGCGAGCTGGAGCTTGCCGATCACCTGGTCGGCGCCGCTGTCGCGCCGTTCCAGCTCCGCCTTCACAAAGGCGGGCTTGAGCAGGATCTCCGTCCCGCCGCAGAGCCATGGCTTGCGGAAGCGCTCCGCGATCTCCCCGCTCAGGCGGTGGACGTCCATGCTTTTCTCCCCCACGATGGCGAAGGCTCCGTTTCTCAGATAGAAGACCGGGCAGTCGGGATAGGCCTCGGTGAGAAAGTCGCTGACGCGGATGATGCACTGATCCATCACAAGGCCGCCGTAGATGCCGCGCATCTCGCTGTAATCGCGGATGACGAAGGCCAGAAGCCTGTACGAATCCATCCGGCACCACTCCGTGAGACCGATGCCGAAGGCGCGCATATTGAAGGCGCTGCCCCGGTCGGAGAGGAAGAGGTCCGGGTTTTCAAAGGCGAGATAGAGCACCAGGATGGTCATGAGGAAGAAGGTGTTCATCACAAGGAGCTGCGGGAAGAGCATGCGCACGATGTTGCCGATCACCAGGATCAGCACCGCCGTGATAAGCGTATTGCGCGCCCCGCGCGGCAGGGCGCGCTGATGGCGGAGGATCAGCCATGCCGCGAAGGCGAGATACCAGAAGAAGCAGACATACAGCACATTATAACAGGGGCCGCGGTGATAGCCCCCGGCGTCCATATAAAAGACGGCGTGGGTGAAGGGGCTGGAAAGGGCGATCAGCTCCGAAATCAGGAAGACCGCCGGGGCAAAGCGGCGCACCCACGCGGGCAGGGTCTGGTGGTTTTCCAGCACATCCAGCACAAAAAGGAAAAACGCATAGATGCGCGCGAGGAAGAGCACGAAAAACGCAAGGTTCGCGATATAGCAGAGCGCCATGGGATAGAGCGTGTACAGCTCGTCCACGCGCGAGGAGGCAAAGTCCGCCAGCAGGGTGAGCGCGTCGATCAACAGCAGGACCAGGAAGGTCCTGTTCATGCGGATGGGCAGTCTCGGCCGCCGGAAATAGAAGGCCACCAGGATCATCAGGATCATGGCGCTCGGCAAGGTAAAGCTGTAGTTCCACATGGCGTTTGACGCACCCCTTTTATCGTCCGGCCCCGGGCTGCACCGGGGTCGTTTTATAAAAAAGAATATACCTTCCCGTGCCGTTCTTGTCAAGCGTGGGCGCGTCTTGCCGCGTTCCTGACACTTCCGCCCAGTCTTTTCATGCATTTTGGCATTTTTGTTCAAACAGTTTCAGCCTCTTTTTATAAGAAAAAATTTCTTTATCACAAAATTCAAAAAAGCGAAACAAACTACTTGATTTTTTTGTAGCATTGTACTAATATGTGCCATAGGGATATGAACTTTTTGTGAATACCCGGAGAAATATTTTTATGTATAGGAGGAAGAAAAAATGATTAGCTTTTTCCTGTGCCTGGCTGTTCTTGTCTGCGGATACTTCTTCTACGGCAAGTTTGTAGACCAGACCTTCGCACCCGACGACCGCGAGACCCCCGCTGTCGCCATCAACGACGGCGTTGACTACGTCGTCATGCCTCAGTGGAAGCTGTTCATGATCCAGCTTCTGAACATTGCCGGTCTCGGCCCCATCTTCGGCGCCCTGTCCGGTGCCATGTGGGGACCTGTGGTCTTCCTGTGGATCACCTTCGGTACCGTCTTCGCCGGCGCTGTGCATGACTACTTCGCCGGTATGCTGTCCGAGCGCAACAACGGCGCCTCCATTTCCGAGGTCACCGGCATTTACCTCGGACCCACGATGAAAAACGTGATGCGCGTGTTCTCCGTGATCCTGCTGATCATGGTCGGCACCGTGTTCGCCGTCGGCCCCGCCGGCCTGATCGTCACCCTGACCACCAACAGCGGCGCTTCCGGCATCCTGACCAACAAGATTTTCTGGCTGGCCATCATCATCACCTACTACTTCATCGCGACCTTCATCTCCGTTGACAAGGTCATCGGCAAGGTGTACCCCGTGTTCGGCATCTGCCTCATTATCATGGCTGTCGGCGTCTGCTTCGGCACTCTGACGAGCGGCGAGAAGATCCCCGAGATCTTCTCCAACTTCCGCAACATGCACCCCAAGGGAACCCCCATCTGGGCCTTCATGTTCATCACCGTCGCCTGCGGCGCTATCTCCGGCTTCCATGCCACCCAGTCTCCTCTGATGGCGCGCTGCCTGAAGTCTGAGCGCCAGGGCCACTTCGTGTTCTACGGCGCGATGGTCGCCGAGGGCATCATTGCCCTGATCTGGGCTGCCGCCGGCGTCACCCTGCTCGGCGTTGACAAGCTCAGCGAGCTGGGCGGCGGCAACAACAACACCGTCTACCAGATCTGCACCATGACCATGGGCAAGATCGGCATCATCCTCGCCATGCTCGGCGTTATCGCCTGCCCCATCACCTCCGGCGACACCGCCTTCCGTTCCGCCCGTCTGACCCTGGCCGACTGGATGAAGCTGGATCAGGGCAGCTGGAAGAACCGTCTGATCCTCTGCGTCCCTGTCCTCGGCATCGGCGCCATCCTCGGCTTCGGCAACGCCCTGGGCAAGATCGACTACCAGATCATCTGGCGTTACTTCTCCTGGTCCAACCAGACCCTCGCCATGATCGTTCTGTGGGCGGGCGCCATGTTCCTGGCCCAGAACAAGAAGAACTACTGGATCTGCGCCGTCCCCGCAACCTTCATGAGCGCCGTCTCCATGACCTACTTCATGATGGCCGGCGAGTGCATGGGCCTGATCCCCTTCTTCAAGAACAACGCCATGGTCGGCTACCCTGTCGGCCTGATCTTCGCCGCCTGCTGCCTGTACATCTTCATGACCGCAGCAAAGAAGGCCTCCAAGAAGACCGCCAAGGTCGCCTGATCGGCCCTAATGCGGCACAACACATAAGCAAAACCCGGGCCTGTGAAATACTCTTTCACAGGCCCTTTCTGATTCCACACGCAGGAGGCAATACATTATGTTTCTCAAACCCAGAGCTCTCGGCAGCAGAACGCTGGAGCCGGAGCTTTTGAAGGCCGACCGCCGTGACAGCGTCAAATTCGGGCCCTGCGGCGTCGGCAAGGAGGCCCTGTACATGGGCACCAACTACATCGACCGCTGCTTCTACATCCCCTGGCGCGAGGTAAAGCGCGTCTTCAAGCGCGTCGCCATGAGTCAGGGCGGCTTCTCCGGCAAGGGCGCGTTCGGGGCGCTGGCCTATCTGGTGGTACAGTTCGGCAGCGGCAAGGAAAAGCAGAGCCGCTTCCGCCATGAGGCGGATGTGGACAGGCTGCTCGCTCTGGTGGAGCAGACGCACCCCGACATCCCCACCCACAGCGCAAAGGCCGAGCGCAAGCTTGCCGAGGCCGAGGCCGCCGAGGAAAAGCGCTATCTCAAGGAGCTGAGTCCTGACGCCGAGGCCGCCGTCAAAGAGCTGCGGGGCGCGAAGGACTATCTGGAGCAGCGCCCCTCGCTCTCCAATCTTCTCTCCGCCGCGGCAAAGCAGAAGCGCATCGTCGATAACTTCCCCAACGCCTACCGCGTGATCGGGGCGGTGCTGGCTGCGGTGAGCGTCGTGCTGATGCTCTACGGCGTTTACGCCCTGACGCAGCGGCGCACCGCCGCGACCTACTTCATCCTCGGCGGGCTCGCGCTTTTCTTCTTCACGCTCTCCTCCAACATGCTGCCGAGCAAGTGGAACAGCAAAACGCAGGGGCAGAAGGACTGGGACGAGGCTCTATCCGGCATGCGTGATTACCTTGCCGCTTATCCCGGCTTCCCGGTGCCGCCGCAGTACGCCCACCCCATCGTGCTCGAGCGCATGATCCGCGTCCTGCGCGAGGGCCGGGCCAAGGACGTGCCGGGAGCCTACGCCGTGATGAAGAAGGACCTCAAGGCGCTCAACAGCTCCGTCAAGGTCACCCAGCAGGAGCACGACGAGGTCGTGGCGGTCAAGCCGCTGTTTCTCGTGTGCGAATACCGGGACGAGGTGTGACGCTTTGCCCTTGATGGGAAGGCGTCCAAAGGGCGGATGAGGTGTCACCATGAACCAGATGAACAATCCAAAGCTGAAAGCCAATTCTCAAAAGCTTCGTCGCGATATGACGAAAGAGGAACGACACCTTTGGTATGATTTTCTGCGCGGGCTTCCTGTCACTGTTCACCGTCAGAAGGTAATCGGCCCCTATATTGTTGATTTTTATTGCGCAAAAGCCAAGCTTGTGATCGAGCTCGACGGATCACAGCATTATGAAGAGGTCGGAAAACTGGCAGACCAGAAGCGAGATGCATTTTTAAAAGGTCTCGGACTGCATGTTTTGCGATATTCCAATTATGATATAAACCAAAACTTTTTCAGTGTATGCCAGGATATTTTAAACCATCTTGAGCACGACGAGGCCCTGCCTTCCCCTTGAGGGGCGAGTGATGCGCCGTGCGAGGCCCTGCCTTCCCCTTGAGGGGAAGGTGGATCGCCCCGATCCCACGCGAGGGGCGAGACGGATGAGGTGGATTGCCGACCGCCTCTGACCGCCATCGTACATATCGCCACGCTGTCACCTCATCCGTCATCCGGCTTCCGTGAGACGCCGGATGCCACCTTCCCCTCCAGGGGAAGGCTTTGCATTGTGCGTGGATCTGCATGTAAATCATAAAATCAACTTGTAAAGGAACAATACTATGGATCAGCTTTATTCTTTTCTTGAAGCCGAGGGCGTGGACAGGGCGCTGCTCGAAGGGGTAAAGGCCTTTCGCGCAAAGTACCCCACGGAGAGCGAAAACGCCGCCCGCGTGCCCGCCCCGGAATATTTCTACTACGGCAAAAAGACCTGGGAGCTCGCGCTCGCCGCGATGCTCGCGGGCAAGAACCTGCTGCTGGCAGGGCCCAAGGCCACGGGCAAAAACGTGCTGAGCGAAAACCTCGGCGCGCTGTTCGGCAGGCCCGTGTGGAATGTGTCCTTCCACATCAACACCGACGCTGCCTACCTCGTCGGCACGGACACCTATGACGGCAATAAGGTCAGCTTTCGCCCCGGCCCCGTCTGGCTCTGCGCGGCGAAGGGCGGCTTCGGCATCCTCGACGAGATCAACATGGCGAAAAACGAGGCGCTGGCCGTCCTGCACGCGGCGCTGGACTTCCGCCGCAGCCTTGACGTGCCGGGCTATGAGAAGCTTGACCTGCGGCCCGAGACCCGCTTCATCGCCACGATGAACTACGGCTACGCCGGGACGCGCGACTTAAACGAGGCGCTCACCTCCCGCTTTGCGGTGCTGGACATGCCCGTCATCTCCGAGGAGAACCTGCAAAAGCTCATCTCCCGGCGCTATCCCACGATCAGCGTGAAGATCCGCGACCAGCTTGTGAAGCTCTACGCGGAGCTTCAACGCAAGGCAGAGAGCGCCGAAATCTCCGACGCCGCGCTCGACCTGCGCGGCCTGCTGGACGCCATCGCCCTCATGGAGCAGGGCCTCTGCTCCGGCGACGCGCTGGACATGTGCATCGTCAACAAGAGCTTTGACAGCTACGAGCGCGGCCTCATCCGCGACGTGGTCAAGGCTCGCATCCCCGCCGATCTCACGCGGGACGTGGTCTTCACAGCATGATCAAGAAGCAGTACACGGGCGCGGCGCGCCGGGCCCGCAACATCATCTGGAACGCCGCCGGGCGCTACGACTTCGACCCGCCCTTCATGGCCTTCTTCGCAAACGGCCACCCCGACCACTACTTCAACATGGTCGCGGGCCTGGTCGAAAAGTGGCTGGACATGCCGAAGCTCTGGGACTTCTTCCGCAGCTACGAAAACGACCGCCGCGCCGACGAGTTCGACGACTATCTGTGGCTGGGGCTTGAAAACTGCGTGTATGAAAAGGAGCTTCCCGAGCGCCCGATCCTGGAGGCGCTGCGCCGCGAACGGGGCGAGCTCTTCTTCACCGAGATGCAGCAGATGTCCCGGCAGCAGATGGAATACCAGAGCATGCCGGTCTTCAACCAGCAGGAGTACCGCTGGGCTGTCGTCTGCGGGCGGCGCCCTCCCCTGCTCACGCCGCGCGAAAAGCGCGTCAGCGAGGCGCTGCGCTTCTCCGGGGCGCTGGACACCGACGGCGTGATCGAGGCCATGAAAGCCTTTTTGCAGGGCTTTTTCCGCTTCACGCCGGGGGACGAGCTGAAAATCCGCAAGGCGACGCCGCTTGCGCGCCTGCTCTTCCGCCACGAGACGAAGCGGCACGACCGCCTGCTGGTGCGCATCGGCACCGGCGAGGGCGACCACGAAAAGGCGCGGCAGCAGCGCCACGCGGGGCTGGGCCGTCACGTCGGGCCGGGACCGGAGGACAGGGCCTATATTGAGGCGGTCTTCGGCCGTCTCAGCCGCAGCGAACAGGAGCTGCGCATTCTGGAAAATGAGCTCTGCGTCGGGGACGACGGGCTCTGCCGCCTCTGGATCACCAGGGGCGAGCAAGCCGCCACCGCGGACAGGGACGCCCTGGAGGTGCGCGAGAGCGCCGAACGGCAGCAAAAGCGCAATGAGGCCTTCAGCGCCGAGCACGCCGCGATGATCGAAGGGAGCGTCCGCGCCCTCGCAACGCGCATGGAGACCATCTTCTCCTCCTACTTTAAGCACCTGCCGGAGGCCGCCCGCGCGGGGCGCATCCGTCCGGAGGCCGCGTGGCGGCTCCCGGTACTGAACGACGCGTCGGTCTTTCTCAAAAACGGCGAGGAAACGGAGCCGGAAATCTGCGTGGATCTGCTGCTCGACGCCTCGCAGTCGCGCATGCACTCGCAGGAAGTCTTATCCGCCGAGGCGTCGATCATCGCCCGAAGCCTCACGAAGCTGCGCATCCCCGTGCGGGTGTCCGCGTTTCGCAGCCTCCGAAGCTACACGGTGCTGGAAATCCTCAAGGACTGGCGGCAGGCGGACTGCCGGGGGCTGCTGCGCTACTACGCCGGGGGCTGGAACCGGGACGGACTTGCCATCGAGACGCTGGGCCGCCTCTCGGACGACGCCGCCATGGAGGGGCGGCAGCGCATTGTCCTGGTGCTCACGGACGGCAGCCCGAACGACTCCACGCCCCTGCCCGCCGTCGGGCTCCGCCTTGAGCGCGAGTATGAGGGCGAGGCCGCGGTCGGCGCGGCGCAGGAGGCGGTCAGGCGCCTGCGGAGCCAGGGCGTGCGCGTCGGCGCGGTGTTCCACGGCAACACCACCCACCTTGAGAACGTGAACCGCATTTACGGCCACGCCTATGTGCGCATCCAGAAGGCCAACCAGCTCGCCCAGGGCGTGAGCGATCTGCTGCTGATGCTGCTGCGTGAAATGCGGACGGACTGAAAAAACTGCAACCAAATTGTTACGATAAATTGCTTTACATAATATGAATTTTCTGTTATGATATAGCTGTTAAAAAAAGACAGGGG
Organism: Oscillospiraceae bacterium; assembly: GCA_902786615.1. Next base: position 3,153 of record CADADE010000006.1, on the reverse strand, counting down.
GGTTGTCGGCTATGTCGAGACGTCTGCTTGCGCTTTTCCTGTGTGTTGTGCTGTTCGCCCTGGTGATTCCTGCCGCGGCCTTTGCCGAGGAGGATTACGACACCGTGACCATACAGAAGGGCGACACGGTGCTGAAGCTCCTGAAGGCCAGGGGCAGAAGCTACGAGACGGATAAATACATCGTCATGGTGCTCAACCGCCTCGACCGCGAATCCAAGCTCGAAATTCTGAGCATCGGCGATACGCTCAAGATCCCCAAGGCCTCCACCGAGATCATCGGCAGGGCTCCGCACCTCATCTCCTCCCTGGACACGATCGATTACTACGTGATCCCCTACAAGATTCAGAAGGGCGACACGATCAAGTTCATCTACAAGCTCTGGGGCCTGCCCTATGACAGCTACGCCGACCGCATCGCGGCGCTCAATCCCGGCGTCGATCTTGACAAGCTGTATGTCGGGGATCTGGTGCTGCTGCCGACGACGGAGAAAAACCTCAAGACCAACGTTTACACCACGGTCATGTCCCACACCCTGCTGCAGGACGAGTCGGTCGAAAGCGTGTTCGAGCGCTACGGCATTGACTTCAACAAGAATCGGGACGAGCTGCAGAAGTACAACACCAAGGCCTTCGACAAGCTCGGCGCGGGTGAAAAGCTGCTGATCCCGCTGATCTGGAACTGACCCACACAATTTGCCTCTTTTCCTCCATACCTCCATAGAGCCGCCGGGAAACCGGCGGCGTTTTTTTGCCCGTGCGCGCCGCCTTGTAAAGCTTCGGAAACTGAGCACTTGCCTCCCCCAGCCGCGAAGCGGCGTCTCGGGGGGAGGTGCCCCGAAGGGGCGGAGAGGGGGATGTCTTGCAACCAGCTTGGGTGCAATCGTGACCCCTCTCAGTCACCAGTGTGCGCACTGGTGACAGCTCCCCCCGGCGGGGGGAGCCAAGGCCCCTCTTGTTTGCACATTTGCTGAGCTAAGCCGATACGCATATACCTGTATCTGTAAGAAAGTCGGTGCTGCCGATGCGCTATTGTGAAAACTGCAAGCTCCGCTACCCCGACGCCAGCCGCTACTGTCAGCAATGCGGGGCAAAGCTGACCGAACGGCCGGAAGTCGTGGACAGACAGCGGGTGGTGTCCATCCTGAAAAAGCTCCCCGGCTATAAGCGGATTTTGGAAAACTGCCGGATCAGGAACTTTGAGGATGAGGTTTTTTTCGATTATATTTTAATTCATGAGGCCGGGATTTTCGCCTTCCGGATCAGCGAGTCCTATCGCATTTTAGAGGGCAGCGACAGGATGCGCTTCTGGCGGGTCGAATACACCGCCGATCACAGCGTTCAGATGCTGGAAAGGCCCGTCTCCGTGCTGGAGCGGCAGCAGAATATTCTGGAGCAGGTGCTGCGAAAACACAACTTCGCCAAAACCTTTGCCTTTCTGATTTACCCCGACGACAGCGGCCTTGAAAAGGTCACGTCGGCCAAAATGGATCAGATGCTGACGGTCCCGCGCATGGAGGATATTCTTCTGCGCTGTATCCGGGATTACGGGCAGGTCTACAGCAGGGACGATATTGAAAGGCTCTATGCTCTGTTACAGACTTCCCGCGAACAGACGCCGGAGCCCCAGCGCTTTGCCGCAGCGCCCATCGTGAATGTGGACAAGCCGCGCCATCCCTACCGCACGATTTTGCTTGTCGGTATCCTCGGCGCGATCCTGCTCTATGTCTTCACCGGCTTTCTGCAATCGCGGGTGGGCGGCAGACAGTCCCCAACGGTGAAGCCGGTCAGCGCCGCTCCCCTGCTCAGCACGAACGCCTACAGCATTCCGGCCCGCTGCGCGCCGCTTTTCAGCGCCCTCGGCGTGGCGGAGCTTGACAAGGTCGCCAAGTCCTTTGACCTTGTCTCCCTCACGAAGCAGAAGGACGGCTCCCTGTCCGTGCGCGTAAAGGCCGGGAGCGAGCACGAGCTGCTCTCCACCATGCACGACGCGATCGCCGAAGTGCTGGCACGGCTCTTTGACGAGAGGCTGCTGCCGGATTTCACCTCCGTGCGCACCGACAACGGCATGCAGTTTACCGTCTTTGTCACCGGTATGGACCTGAGCGAGGAGGAGACCACCCTCACGGAGGAGCTCTTGCGCTTCGGTGCGCTGTACGCGGCGATCAGCGGCGCGAAACCGGAGGAGGCCGCAGTGAGCTTTTACAGTCAGGACGGCGGCCTGTATCGGACCGTCAAGGCGGCTGACTGACATAGAGCCGCCGGGAAACCGGCGGCGACTTTTTTAAACAATTATATTTACATAAAGGAGGAGCACCAATGAAAGCGGATCAGATTATAAAAAACGCCAGAATCTTCACAGCGGACAAGAGCAAACCGACAGCAAGCGCCCTCGCGGTGAAGAATGGAAAATTCATTTATGTGGGTGACGAGGCCGGTCTTTCTGCGTACGAGGGAGAGGTCACGGATCTTGGCGGGAAATTCATCATGCCCGGTATTATCGACAGCCATGTCCATGTGACCATGGGAGCCGGATACGATCTGATAGGCGTAACGGGATTCGGGGAAATTATTAATTGCGACAGCAAGCAGGGTGCGCTGGATTTTATAGCGGATTATATTCAGAAGCATCCTGGTCAGGACCGTTACCGCTTGATGCTCGACAAAAAGCACCTGAAGGATGACAATATCACCAAAGAGGACCTGGACGCGATTTGCCCTGACGCGGAACTGCAGATTCAGGAGGGGCAGGGGCACAGTATCTGGGTGAACTCGAAAATTTTAAAGAAGCATGGCATCACAGACGATATCAAGGATCCGGTACCGGGCTTAAGCTTTTACGTGCGTAAGGACGGGCATGTGACCGGAGAAATGAGCGAGGGCGCGACGGAGCTGCCGATCATTCTGGACAGCGCAATGGATAAACCGGATTCGGCGATTGACGCTGCGCTTCAGCGCTGGATCGATTTTTCTGTCAGTGTCGGTGTGTCAGCGGTCTTTGACGCCGGTATCCCCGGATTTCCTGAATTTCATGAGCACGTTTACTCTCGCCTGCGAGAGCTGGATCGGCAGGGGAAGCTTCCGATCTATGTCGACGGCTGTTATGTCATCTCGGCAGCCTGGGAGGTGGAAGAGGGCATAAAAGAGCTGAAGCGC
>CADADE010000005.1 GCA_902786615.1 Oscillospiraceae bacterium | reverse complement strand
CTAAAGGTTAATTTTGCCAAGGCTTGTTCCTTCTTTCTCCATGTAGTATAGTTGCATGATCTGTATAGGAAAGAAATTGCTCACTTTGTTTTGAAGCTCCGCTCTGAGCTTTTCGGACGCGCAGCTCATCTTGACCGGAAGCTTGACCCGCGCGGCGAACTCTTCGGCGAAGCGCTCCCCCGCGATCACGTCCTCCGCCCTTGTGAGAGGGCCGAGATTCGTGTTGTTCACGATGGCGGTGAAGGGCAGGCTGCACGCAGCCTCGATCTCATAGAAGACCTCCAGCGCGTCGTCCACCGTCCGCGTCAGGGGGCGGGCCTTGTTGAGGACGAAGAGCATCTCATAGTCCCCCTCCTCCCGGATGGCGGGGACATAGCGGCCGAGCGCCAGCGCGCCCCGGTCGTCGCCGCCCACGTCGATTACGCCGCAGGCGCTGCGGTCGTCCACCAGGGAGTAGGCTTCCCCCGGCAGGGCGGGCAGGTCGACGTTGGAGTTTGCGTAGTCTGAGGAAATGAGGCGCACGCCCGCCTCTTTGAGCTGCCGCTCCCCGTCCTTTGTGCGGAAGTAGGGGTTTACGATATCCAGATCCGCGATCGTGACCGAAAGCCCCTGCCGTTTAAGCCACAGGGCGTAGTTCAGGGCGATATTGGTTTTTCCGCTGCCGTAATGTCCGGCAAACAGGGTCAGTCTTTTATGGTTCATTTTACAGCTTGTTTCTCATGATCTTGCCGCTGATCGTCTTGGGCAGCTCCTTCTTGAACTCGACGATACGCGGATACTTGTAGGGCGCGGTGTTCTGCTTGACGTAGTTCTGGATCTCCTTCTTGAGCTCGTCCGTGCCCTCCTTGCCGGGAATGAGGACGATGCTGGCCTTGACGACCTGACCGCGGATCTCATCCGGCGCGGCGGAGACGCCGCACTCGAGCACATAGGGCAGCTCCATGATGACATTCTCGATCTCGAAGGGTCCGATGCGGTAGCCGGAGGATTTGATAACGTCGTCCACACGGCCGACATACCAGAAGAAGCCGTCCTCATCGCGCCAGGCTTCGTCGCCGGTGTGGTAATACCCGTCGTGCCAGACCTCGCGGGTGCGCTCCTCGTCCTGGTAGTAGCCGAGGAAGAGGCCGCACTTGCGCTTGCCGTTCTCGTCGGCCTTGATGACGATTTCGCCGCTGATACCGTCCTCGACGGGATTCCCTTCGTGATCGAGGATATCCACGCCGTAGGCGGGGACGGGCTTGCCCATGGAGCCGGGCTTGATGTTCTCGCCCACAAGGTTTGCGATGCCGAGGGTCATTTCAGTCTGGCCGAAGCCCTCCGCGACGCGCAGGCCGGTGAGCTTTTCAAACTGGTAGAAGACCTCGGGGTTGAGCGCCTCGCCCGCCGTGGTGGCATGACGGATGGAGGAGAGATCATACTTGGAAATGTCGCTCTTGATGAGCATGCGGTACATGGTGGGCGGCGCACAGAAGGTCGTGATCTTGTATTTGGCGAACATGGGCAGGATCTTCTCCGCGTCGAAGCGGTCAAAGTCATAGGTGAAAACCGCGCCCTCGCACAGCCACTGGCCGTAGAGCTTGCCCCAGAGGGCCTTGCCCCAGCCGGTTTCGGAGATGGTGAAGTGCAGGCCGTCCCGCTCGACCAGGTGCCAGTAGCGGGCCGTGACGAAGTGGCCGAGCGCATATTTGTAGCTGTGCAGCGCCATCTTCGGATAGCCCGTGGTGCCGGAGGTGAAGAACATGAGCATGGGATCGTCCCCGCAGGGGGAATCCTCGCTCCGGCGGTAGCGGCGGGAGAAAAGGCCGTACTCGGAATCGAAGTCGTGCCAGCCCTCGCGCTTGCCGCCCACCAGGATCTTGGTGAGGTGCATGCCGTTTTTCTGCTCGCCGAGCTCCGCCTGATGGGCCACATCCCCGTCCGCAGTGCAGACGATGGCAGACACGCCCGCCGCCTTGAAGCGGTACTCATAATCGTGGGAGAGAAGCTGGTTCGTCGCGGGAATGGCGATGGCGCCCAGCTTGTGCAGGCCGAGGATGGCAAACCAGAACTGATAGTGCCTTTTCAGCACCAGCATCACGCGGTCGCCCCGCTTGATGCCGAGAGAGGTAAAGTAGTTTGCTGCCTGGGAGGAGGCGTCCTTGATGTCCTTGAAGGTGAAGCGCCGCTCGGTCATATCGTTTGCGACATGCAGCATGGCGAGCTTTTCCGGCGTCTTGCGTGCGATTTCGTCCACAATGTCAAAGGCGAAGTTGAAGCTGTCCTCGTTCTTGAAGCGGATATCCCGCAGACAGCCGGCGGCGTCCTCGGTGACCTCGATGAACTTCTCGCACAGCAGCGGCTCCTTCTCGGGCTTGAGGGCGGGCTTCGGCTCTTCCTCGGCCTCTGTCTGCATGAGGCCGGGCTTCTGGACGGTTTCGTCCGCCGCCATGATCATGGCGAGGAAGGTGCAGTCCTGCCCGTCGATGGCGATCATGCCGTGGGGCGTGGAGCTGTCATAGTAGATGCTGTCGCCCTCGTGCAAAATCTCCTCATGCTCGCCGATGCGCACGCGCAGGGTGCCGGAGACGACCAGATCAAACTCCTGCCCGGCGTGGGTGGTGGTGTGGATCGGCTCATTCTGCAGCTCGGCGGAATACTGATAGGTGACCCAGTAGGGCGTGGCCATCTTCTTGCGGAAGAGAGCCGCCATGTTCTGGATGACGATACCGTCCTCCACGGCGGTGACAAGGCCCTGATCCTTGCGGTTGACGGCGTAGGAGGTCAGCCTTGCGCTGCGGCCCTCGAGAAGCTGGATCGGCTCGACCCCCATGGCCATGGCGGCCTTGTGCAGGAAGGTGAAGGGCAGATCCACCCGGCCCGATTCGTACTCAATGTACTGCTTCTCGGTTATGCCGGTGCGGGCCGCCATCTCCTCGGTGGAAAAGCCCACGATATCGCGCAGCTCCCGGATACGGAGGGCGATCTGCATAAGCTGATTGTCTGCGGTTTGTACGTTCATAAAGTTTCTCCTATTCCCCTTGAATCAAACAAAAAACTCGCCCCAAGAACACTTGAGGCGAGCTGTCATAAACCCGCGGTACCACTCAAATTGCAGCGAAACGCTGCCGCTTCAGGCCCCAACAGGCCCTATCCCTTAACGCGGGCGGAACGTGAGACGCCTACTTGGCATGCCTTTCGGGTCTCCGGCTCGGAAGTGATGGGCGCTTGAAGCTGGCGTTTCCGACTCACACCGTCCGTCGGATCTCTGAGAACGCTTCCCTTCGGCCGTCTTCGTCACAGCCTTTGTGAATGTTGCCTCAATTATTACCGCAAATTCTGTATTTGTCAAGGAGAAACTTTCGCCATTTAAAGAGATTGGGCTTTTTGACGAAAAGCGCTGGTCGATTTACTCCAGATTCAGTCTTTTTGCCGCCTCTTCGCGCATTTTGTATTTCAGGATCTTACCCGCCGCGTTCATGGGGAAGCTGTCGGTAAAGGCGATATAGCGCGGTACCTTGTGTCGGGCCATGTGATCCGTGATATACGAGCGCATCTCCGCCTCGGTCATGCTCTCCCCCTCTTTGAGGATGATGGCAGCATAGGCCTCCTCGCCGTACTTTTTGTCCGGCACGCCGATGACCTGCACGTCCTGCACCTTGGGATGGGTGTAGATAAACTCCTCGATCTCCTTGGGGTAGATGTTCTCGCCGCCGCGGATGATCATGTCCTTGAGTCTGCCGGTGATGCGGTAGTTGCCGTTTTCATCCCGCACGGCAAGGTCCCCGGAGTGGAGCCAGCCTTCGCTGTCCACGGTCTCGGCGGTGGCGCGGGGCATTTTGTAATAGCCCTTCATGGTATTATACCCGCGGGAGCAGAATTCACCCGTCTGGTTGTCGCCGAGCTCAAGCCCGGTCTCCGGATCGATGATCTTGCACTCGACGTGCGGGAAGGCATAGCCCACGGTATCGGTGCGCACGTCGATGGAATCCGTCCAGGCGGACATGGTGCTGCCGGGGGCGGACTCGGTCTGACCGTAGACGGAGACGATACCGCGCATGTTCATTTCGTCCGGCTGCGCGGCGCGGCGCATCAGCTCAGGCGGGCAGCCGGCCCCCGCCATGATGCCGGTGCGCATGTGGGAGAAGTCCGTTTTGCGGTAGTCCGGGTGGTTGAACATGGCGATGAACATGGTGGGCACGCCGTTGAAGCAGGTGATTTTCTCCTGCTGGATGCAGGCGAGCGAGCTTTTCGCGGAGAAGTAGGGCATGGGGCAGAGCGTGGCCCCGTGGGTCATGGAGGAGGTCATGGACAGCACCATGCCGAAGCAGTGGAACATGGGCACCTGGATCATCATGCGGTCGGCGGTGGAAAGGCCCATGCGGTCGCCGATGCACTTGCCGTTGTTGACCACGTTGTAGTGCGTGAGCATGACGCCCTTGGGAAAGCCCGTCGTGCCGGAGGTGTACTGCATGTTGCACACGTCGTCGGGCTTTACCTGCGCCGCCATGGCGTTGACCGTCTCCTGGGGGACGAGATCGCCGCGGGACATGGCCTCGTCAAAGGTGAGGCTGCCCTCCTGCTTAAAGTCCACGGTGATGACGTTGCGAAGAAACGGGAGCTTGCGGCAGTGCAGAGGCTTGTCCTTGTCGTGGCCCCTGAGCTCGGGGCAGAGCTCGTTGATGATGGCGCGGTAGTTGGAGTCCAGGCACGACTCGATCATGACGAGGGTGTGGGTATCCGACTGGCGCAGGAGGTATTCGGCCTCATGGCTCTTGTAGGCTGTGTTCACCGTGACGAGCACCGCGCCGAGCTTGACCGTGGCCCAGAAGGTGATGTACCAGGCCGGGATATTGGTGGCCCAGACGGCGACCTTGCTGCCGGGCTTTACGCCGAGATACACGAGGGCACGGGCGAAGCGGTCCACATCCTCACGAAATTCCTCATAGGTGCGGGTATAGTCGAGGGTGGTGTACTTGAAGGCGTACTGATCCGGGAACTCCTCCACCATACGGTCAAGCACCTGGGAGAAGTTGAGATCCAGCAGCTCGTCCTTTTTCCAGACGTATTCGCCGGTGCCGTCGTGGTTGGGATAGAGGCGCTTTTTCTTGCCGCGGGTGTTCTCGAAGCGGCTCATGTAGTTGACAAAGTGCGGGAAAATGATATCGGGATCGTCCATGTCCTCGATCCACTCCGGCTTCCAGACGAGGGAGATAAAGCCGTCGTAGTCGATGGAGCCGAGGGCGCGGATCATCTCGTCGACGGGCAGGCTCCCCTCGCCGATAATGTTGTATTCGCCCGACTCGTCCGAGTCGCGGATATGCACATGGCGCACATACGCGCCGAGGTTTTTGATGGTGGTGTCGGCGTCCTCGCCGAAGTCGTGGCAGGGGTGGTGAATGTCCCACAGGGCAGCCAGGCGGTCGCTGGCAAAGTCATCCAGCAGGGCGCGGAGCCTGCCCGTGTCGGCATAGATGCCGGTGGTCTTGACAAGTAGGGTCACGTCCGCCGCTTCGGCCTTGGGCAGGATCTTCGCAAGGCGCTCGCGCACAAGCTCTTCCCGCTCCTCCAGCGCAATGACGGCGACATAGGGGGCGCGGATAGCGCCGGCAATGTCGAAGAGCTTATAAAGGCCGTCCGGCTCCGTCCCCGGGACGGAGAGATCGACAGTGCTGTCAAGGCAGGGCACGGACATGCCGTTTTCCCTCAATTGTCTTGCGGTGGCGGCGGCGCGGTAGCGGTCAAAGGGACAGCCGCGGTCGATGAGATCGTGGCGCTTATAGAGATCATAGAGCTCGATGCCGTTCATGCCGCTCTCTTTGGCGGATTCCAAAAGCTGCTCCCAGTCCATGGACTGCCAGCCGCGGGTGGAAAAGGAAAGCTTCATGCCTCGCCCTCCTCATATACGATTTTGTTGAGCGCGTTCACATAGGCCATGATGCTGGAATACACAATATCGGTGGAGATGCCGCGCCCGGAATAGAGCTTGCCGTTGGACACCAGGCGCACCACCGTCTCGCCCATGGCCTCGCGCCCCTCGGTGACGGCGCGGATCTGGAAGTCGTCCAGCTCATAGTGACGATTGACGATTTTCTCAAGCGCAAGGAAGGCGGCGTCGATGGGGCCGTCGCCCAGGGTGACGCCCTCCAGGATCTCGCCCTGGTAGCTGAGCTTCAGGTGCGCCATGGCGGAAATGTTGCTGCCGCTGTTGATGACATAGCTTTCCACCGTGTAGCTCTGGGGCACCTGCAGGGCGACGGAGGCGATGATGGCGTCAAGCTCGCGCGAGCCTACCTGCTCCTTGTGGCTCAGAAGCTCCTGCACGGCCTCCCACACGGCCTGGATATCCTCGTTATTGAGGTCATAGCCGAGCTCGCGCGCGGCATTGGCAACGCTCACGGCGTCGTCCCCGATGGCAAGGGAGAGCTCACGCGCGGCGTCCTGCACCCCGTCGTCAAAGGGCGAGGTCTTGTTGCGCTTGGTCTCCACCATCCAGACGATCTGGCGCACGATGCGCTTGAGCTCCACCGTGTGCAGGGGGCAGACAACACCGAAAAGCTCCTCGCGCGCCGCGAGGATGCCCGCCACATTCTGGAGAGAGGTGGTCTCCCCCGCGCAGGCCGTCTTGACCTCGCGCGCACCGCTGCGCACCGCAGCGACACAGCAGGCGTCCGCCATGGCCATGGTATCCGCGCAGGCGACGCCGAGCGTCACATCCCGCAAGGCCGGGATCGTGTCAAGCAGGTTATTCAGAAACGCAGCCAGTTCCTCCGGCAGCAGCGCCCCGGTCGCGTCGCAGACCGTAACGGTCTTCGCGCCCGCGGCGATCGCCGTTTCAATGGCGCGTTTCAGGAAGCTCTCGTCGCTGCGGGTAGCGTCCTCGGCAAGAAATTCCACGTCCTGTGTCCTGGCGGCGCAGGCGCGCACGATGCTGTCGATGGTCTCGATCATGGCGTCAGGCTTCTTGCGGGACAGATATTCCATCTGCACGGTGCTCACCGGGGCCATGACTTGCAGGCGCGGGTGCTTTGCGCCCTTGAGCGCCTCCCAGGTCTGCTCGACGCTCTCCAGATCCAGCTCCACCTGCACGGCGACGACGCTGTTTTTCACGGCGGAGGCGATGGACTTGATGCGCAGGGCGTCGGCCCTGGCGGAGCGGATGCCCTCGATCTCTATGACGGAAACCGCCAGCTTGTCCAGAAGCTTTGCAACCTCGATTTTTCCCTTGAAGCTCAGGCTGTTGTCCCCTTGTTTCGCTAGCTGCTTCATCGTTATGTCGCTGACGCGGATTTTGTCCATTGTATGCACTTCCTTTGGCAAATAGATAAACCCCCGAAGCTCACTGAGCTTCAGGGGCGAATTTGTATTCGCGGTACCACCCTGTTTTTTCCGCCGACGGCGGACTCTCTCGGGTTCCGATAAACCCATGGCCTGTAACGGGGCCTCCCGTGATCCGCTACCATGCCGCTGTGCGCACTTCGCAGATCCCGCTCAGGAATGAGACGCTTTCCGTTTCCCGCGCCGACTCACACCAGCCGCCGGCTCTCTGTGGCGATCCTTCGGAAGCGATTTTCCTTCATAGCCTTTTTACTATGCGGATTTTATCACAGGGCACCCCCAGCGTCAACTGTATAAATTACCATTTTTTCTATCTGTATTTGAAATAATTCTTGACATTCTGCCTTTGAATCGTTAAACTTGCGCGTATATTATGAGAAACCGGGTGACCCCCATGCACATTATTGATTCGCACGTCCACATCTTTCAGCCCCGCATCGCCCTCGCCGCCGTGATGGCAACCAACAATTTCTATGAGGGCTCCTGCAACGCCGAGATCCCCGCGCCCGTCCCTCTCGGCCATCTGCCGGGAACGGTGGAAGATCTGCTGCCGCGCATGAAGAAGGACGGCGTCGAGCGCGCCGTGGTCTTCTCCACCGCCACCGCGCCCCATCAGGTGGAGATCATCAACCGCTTTATCCGCGATACCTGCCGGGAAAACCCGCAGCTCATCGGCGTGGGCACCATGCACCCCGACTACCCCGACTTTGAGGGCGAGGTAAAGCGCATGAAGGAGAGCGGTCTCGTGGGCATCAAGCTCCACCCGGATATTCAGCGCTTCAAACTGGATGACGAACGGCTCCTGCCCCTGTACGAGATCATGAGCGCGGAAAACCTGTTTCTCATCGCGCACACCGGCGATTACCGCTACGACTACTCCACACCCCGGCGCATGGCCCACGTGGCAAGGAGCTTTCCGAAGCTCCGCTGCGTCGCCCCGCACTGCGGCGGCTGGAGCGAATGGAAGGATGCGCGGGAGTGCCTGAGGCTTCCGAACGTCTTCATCGACACGAGCAGCACCCTCCCCTTCAACGCCTATGACGCGGCGCGCAAGGCCCTCGAAGTATTTGACCCGACGCATATCTTTTTCGGTACGGATTATCCCATGTGGGAGCCGGGCGAAGAGCTGGAGCGCTTTTTCTCCCTCGGGCTCGACGATCGCATGAACGAGATGATCCTGAGCGAAAATTTTGAGGCGTTTTTGAAAATGTGAACCCCTTCCACCGCTAAAGCGGTCCCCCTCCCCCATTCGCCGCAAGCGGCCGGGGAGGCAGGTTAAATCGCGGCCCCGGAATCACGCTGGTGATTCCGGGGCCGCGCTCCTTTTCAGGACTTGTAGATAATCAGGGTCTGTCCTTCGTAGATGAGATCGGGATTGCGGATGTCGTTCCATGCGATCAGATCCAGGATCGACACATTGAACTGTGCCGCGATCTTGAGCAGGGTGTCGCCCCGCTTGACGTTGTAGCCGATCTTCTGCCGTCTCGGCTCCTCCTGCGCGCCGCCGCTGACCGCGCCCAGGCCGGCATCGTCAAGGCGATGCATCTCCTTTTGGCTCATATTTGTTCCTCCTTCTTTCCGTTGCCGGACGGTACAGCCGCCCAGCCTGAACGATACTGAAATTATAAGCGCCGCGCACACTTTTTACAAGCACGGCGCGTGTAATTTAGGAAATCTTAAGGAATCGTTTTTCGTTAGCTGCCGCTATCTTTTTTTGCAAAACCCCTTGACAAGTTAGCCTTGATTAACTATTATAGCCTATGAAGTTAGCAGAACGCAACTTCATAGAGAATACAAAGAGAGGATACTGCAATGATGCCATTGAATGTGGCTGAGCCGGGTGAGGAGAACATCATCCGCAAAATCGGCGGCAGCCCCGAGGTAAAGAAGCACCTGGAGGATCTCGGCTTCGTAGTGGGCGGAAGCGTAACGCTGGTGTCCGTGCTGAACGGAAACGTGATCGTCAACGTCAAGCAAGCCCGGATCGCCCTGGATGCGGACATGGCCCGCCGTATCATGATTTAAGGAGGAGAGAGGTATGAAAACGCTGAGAGACGCCAAAATCGGCGAGACCGTCAAGGTCGTCAAGCTCCATGGAGAGGGCGCGGTGAAGCGCCGCATCATGGACATGGGCATCACCAAGGGGGTGTCGATCTATGTGCGCAAGGTGGCGCCGCTGGGCGACCCGGTGGAGGTCACCGTGCGCAATTATGAGCTGAGCCTGCGCAAGGCCGACGCCGAAATGGTTGAGGTCGAATAAGAACGTTTTTTCCGGGGCTGAGGCCCCGTATCTTCAAGCCCTGTGGTTAGCAAAACCTAACGCAGGAAGAAAGGATTTACAGGATATGAATATTCGTATTGCCCTGGCCGGCAACCCCAACAGCGGCAAGACAACGCTGTTTAACGCCCTGACCGGCTCAACCCAGTTCGTCGGCAACTGGCCCGGCGTCACCGTGGAAAAGAAGGAAGGCAGGCTCAGGAAATTCGACGGTGTGACCGTCACCGACCTGCCCGGAATCTATTCCCTCTCCCCCTACACCTTGGAGGAAGTGGTTGCCAGAAACTATCTTATTGACGAGCGCCCCGACGCCATCCTGAACATTGTGGACGGCACGAACCTGGAGCGCAACCTCTATCTCACCACCCAGCTCACCGAGCTCGGCATCCCCGTGGTGGTGGCTATCAACATGATGGACATCGTCCGCCGCAAGGGCGATCAGATCAACATCAAAGAGCTCTCCCGTCAGCTCGGCTGCGAGGTCGTGGAGATCTCCGCTCTGAAGGGCGACGGTATCCAGAATGCCGCCGAGGCTGCCGTCCGGGCCGCCAAGGGCGCGCGCACGATCCCCCAGCACAAGTTCAGCGGCGTTGTGGAGCATGCCTTGGCCCACATCGAAGAGGTCACGGTGCATAATCTCCCTGAGGAGCAGCAGCGCTGGTACGCCATCAAGCTCTTCGAGCGCGACGAAAAAGTAAAGCAGAAGCTGAACCTGCCCGCCGCCACGCTGGAACATATCGAGCAGGACATTCAGGCCGCCGAGAAGGAGCTGGACGACGACGCTGAGAGCATCATCACCAATGAGCGCTACATCTACATCGGCTCCGTCATCAAGGCCTGCTACAAGAAGAAAAACGTCGGAGCGCTTACCGTCTCCGATAAGATCGACAAAATCGTCACCAACCGCTGGCTCGCGCTGCCCATCTTCGCCGTGGTCATGTACCTGGTCTACGCCGTCTCCATGGGCACCTCTATCGCCGACGGCGGCATCTCCATCGGCACCTTCCTCACCGACTGGGCAAACGACGTGCTGGGCGGCGAATGGCTGGTCAACGGCTCCCGCGCGCTGCTCGAAAAATGGGGCGCGGCTCCCTGGCTGGTCGGCCTCATTTCCGACGGCATCCTCGCAGGCGTCGGCTCGGTGCTCGGCTTTGTGCCGCAGATGCTGGTGCTGTTTCTGATGCTCTGCATTCTCGAGGACTGCGGCTATATGGCCCGTATCGCCTTTATCATGGACCGCATCTTCCGCCGCTTTGGTCTCAGCGGCAAGAGCTTCATCCCCATGCTGGTCGGCACCGGCTGCGGCATTCCGGGCGTTATGGCCTCGCGCACCATTGAAAACGAGCGCGACCGCCGCATGACCATCATGACCACGACCTTCATCCCCTGCGGCGCGAAAATGCCCATCGTCGGCCTGATCGCGGGCGCGCTCTTCGGCGGCAGCACGCTGGTGTCCACCTCCGCCTACTTTATCGGCATTGCCGCCATCATCATCTCCGGCATCATGCTCAAGAAGACGAAGATGTTTGCCGGCGATCCCGCCCCCTTCGTCATGGAACTGCCCCCCTATCATGTTCCCGCGCTCGGCAACGTCCTGCGCGGCACCTGGGAGCGCGGCTGGTCCTTCATCAAGCGCGCGGGCTCCGTCATCGTCGTTGCCTCCATCGTGATCTGGTTCCTCTCCGGCTTCGGCACGGTCAACGGCCGCTTCGGCATGGTGAAGGAGCTGTATAATGACGAGACCGTCGTCACCAAAGAGTATGTCTCTCAGGTGGCAAAGCGCATGAACATCCCCGAGGACGAGGTCGAGCCCATGGACGACTCCATTCTGGCCCGCGTCGCCCAGCCTGTTTCCTTCGTCTTTAAACCCCTGGGCTTCGGCGACTGGAAGCCCACCGTCGCCACCGTTACCGGCCTTGTCGCCAAGGAGGAGGTGGTCGGCACCTTCGGCGTCCTGTACAATTACGACGATAAGAACGGCGAGGATGAGTTGGAAGAAAACGGCGACCAGATCTGGGATAAGGTGGCAGAGGACTTCAACAACTTCTCCGGCGGTCACGGAAAGCTTGCGGCCTATGCCTTCATGATCTTCAACCTCCTGTGCGCGCCCTGCTTTGCGGCCATCGGCGCCATCAAGCGCGAGATGAACAGCCGCAAGTGGACCTGGTTTGCCATCTGCTACCAGTGCTGCTTTGCCTATGTGATCGCGCTGATCGTGTGGCAGCTCGGCTGCGCCTTCGCCGGCAGCATGAACATCCTCGGCCTGATCGCGGCCCTCGTTCTGCTCGGCGCGATCTGCTGGCAGCTCTTCAAGCCCTATAAGGAGTCCCAGAAGCTCAGCGTTACGTAAGTCAACCCCTTTTCCTCTTTTTCTTAGGGCAATACCGCATAATTCGGCAAGAGCAGATTTCGAGAAAAATTGGGTTCTGATGAAGGCAGTTTTTCGCAGGAACACTTTGTGTATTGCAAGAAAAAGTGACAAAATCAGAGCACGATTTTTCCGAAAGATGCCGAAGGCGGATTGTGCGGTGTTGCCTTAGCTCCGATACCGGGCTTCCCGGTATCGGAGCAGCTTCCCGAAAGGATGTGTTTTTATGCTCGCGTGGTTCGCGGCGAATCTTATCAACATTGTGCTGATCCTCGTGGTCGCCGGGGTGGTCGGGCTGATCCTGCGCGGCATGATCCGCGACAGGCGGGCCAGGAAATCCGCCTGCGGCGGAAGCTGCGCCGACTGCGGCGCCTGCCACGGCTGCGGGACGTGCAGACAATAGAAACCCCAAATCATTGCAAACCAAAACCGTGCCATAAATTCGCGGATGTACGAATTTACGGCACGGTTTTCAATATGGGCAGTATCAATGCTCAGCAATCAGCTTTAGCAGTTTTTTATCGAACGTCGCAATTTGAATTCCCTTTACGCGGTTATATCCATATAACACACAGTCCACAAAATCAAGATTGTGCGCAGCAAAAGTGTCCAGGGCAACTCTCACCACATCCATCTCCCGGCAGTCGGCAAGATTCAGAAAACCCTTGACGGTATCGGCAATTGCATTACGTTTCAGGGAATAAACACTTTTAAGCACATAAACGACCTCTGCGATCACTTCAATCGTTACAAACGCATTTTCACTGTTCAGATACTGCTCAGCTTGATCTGCCATCTCCTAATTGTCATTCAGAAGATACCTCAGTATCATGTTGGCATCAAGAATTACCATACTTTTCTATCATGGCCTGTTCCCAGGCGCTCTTTTCCTTCTGCGCCAGATTCGGATCGGCATATTCGGCAAGGATACCGCGCATGCCTTTTTTCTGTGTTTCCTTTATCGGCTCCACAAATTCGTCCATAATTGTGATGATGACGCGCTGGTTGGGCTTTGCCGGAATCTTTTCCAACGGTTTAATGGCCACGCCATCATAATATCCATGTACAGCCAGCATAGACAATCACCCTTTCCCGTCACGCTGCGATATTTCAATTCGAATACTTGCTCTTTAGTTTATCATACCACAGTGCCTTGTATTCCTCAAGAAATAATCTTTAATTTTTTGCAGATGAACAACGGGATATCTGCTTTTGTACAGGCGGCGTATTATCGAGCGGTTACCTCCGTCTATGGGAATGCAACGACGACGTATTAAAAAAGGTTTGCCCTTGTTATAATAATACTGGAATACCGGGCAAACCGATTTAGTTTTCTTCATTCCGGATTTACGGAGTACATTATACTAACATAAACCATTTATGTTTATCTGTTATTCAGTACTTGCGTCTATGGATACTGTAAAAATAACTGGATTTTTGTCCTCAAAATGTGCTGAAAGTTCAAGAAGCAGTTTGCCGGTTTCAACCCGGGCATTTTCTCCCTCATAATAAGAATAATTGCGGATTTCATCTGGAACCAATATCGGCACGGGGTGCCAACTATCACCTCCGTCGTGCGTTATATAGACACAATCTTCATAACCATGATAATTTGTCAATATAACACCGTCGGTTTTGCTCCAGAAGAGCAAACTTTTTGGATAGTTATGTACATCATCGTGGAGTTCTCGTATAAGTTTCCAATTCTTTCCATCCGTTGTGCGGTATAGGAAGCTGAACATTTGGCCTGCGGCTGGATAACCTCTTTTCAGAAGATAACCATATTCTTGATCAAGCATTGAGGTATAAATCTCGGATGCACCATCGGTGATATCTGTAGGAAGTGTCTCTACTTCACATTGAATATGGGATTCTAAAGATTCAGCGTCTGTTGCAGCTGTTGTATCCGGTGAAGAAGCAGGTGTAAGTGACGGAGCAGGATTGATCTGCATACATGAGGCAGTGGTCAACGATAAAGATAATAATAAAACCAAACTAAGTATTCTCTTCATTTTTCCACCGTCCTATTATTGATGTTCTTTTGTAAAGCGGAATGTGAGGGTATCTGTTATTCTCCCGCCGCCTTGCGTTTTGCGGCTTCTTCCTCTTCAAGCTCGCGATAGGCCACCTTGCCGACCAGAGTCTTGGGCAGACTCTCGCGGAACTCCAGTTCCTTGGGCATGGCGTATTTGGCGATGTGTTTCGCTGCATAGTCCATGATGGCCCGGCGCGTCTCTTCGCTTGCCGGAACGCCGGGCTTGAGGGTCACGAAAACCTTGGGCCGGTGCATGCGGTAGGGATCGGGCACGCCGATCACGCAGCTCATCTGCACAAGCTCGTTGGAGTCGAAGACATTCTCCAGCTGGGCGGGGTAAATGTTGTAGCCGGAGGAGATGATCATGCGCTTGGAGCGGCCGCGGAAGTAAATAAAGCCCTCGGAATCCATATAGCCGAGATCTCCGGTATATACCCAGGTCAGGCCATCGGCATGGCGGCGCAGCGTCCTTGCGGTCTCCTCGGGGTGCTTGATGTACTCCTTCATGACCGTGGGGCCTGCCAGCAGGATCTCTCCCTCCTCGCCATAGGGCAGCTCCTCCTCCGTGTCGGGAGTCACGATCTTGATATAGGTATCCGGGAAGGGAATGCCGATGCTCCCCTCCTTGGCCTTGGTGATGGGAGTGAGGCAGCAGGCCGTGACGGTTTCGGTTGTCCCATAGCCCTCGCGCACCTGGATCACTGCCTTATGGTCATAGAGGAATTTGTCAAATTTCTTCTTGAGCTCCACGGAGAGAGAATCACCGCCGGAAAAGACGCCCTTGAGGCAGCTCAGATCCGCCTTTTCCATGTTCGGCAGGCGCAGCAGCGCCTCATACAGCGTGGGTACCCCGGCAATAAAATTGCAGCGGTACTTGGTGATGAGCTTGGAATAGCTCTCGGCGGTAAAGCGCGGTACCAGGATGCAGCGCCCGCCCTGAGCCAGCATCGAGTGGATACAGACGCCGAGGCCGAAGCCGTGGAAAAGCGGCATGGCGGAGAGCATCTTGTCCCCCGGGCGGAACATGGGATTGGTAGCGATGATCTGGGCCGAGAGGGCGTTGAAGTTCAGGTTTGTGAGCAGGATGCCCTTGGTGGTGCCGGTAGTGCCGCCGGAATAGAGGATGGCGGCGGGATCATCCGCCCCTCGCTTGACCTTGTAATTCCAAAAGCAGGCCTTGCCGAGGCGCATGAACTCGTCCCACATGATGACGGGCGCATCCTCCGGGATCTTTTTGATTTTGCGCCCCTCGGTCAGCATATAGCCGACGCGCAGGGGCTTGGACAGGGCGTCCCGAATGCGGGCGATGACCACGTTCACGACGCAGGTGTTCTCTCGGATCGCCTCAAACTTGTGATAAAACTGGTCGAGGGTCACGACCGTGACGCTCTCGGACTCGTTGATGTAAAATTCCAGCTCCTTCTCGCTGGACAGGGGGTGCACCATGTTGGCCACGGCGCCGATCATATTCACGGCGTAGAACATGTAGATTGCCTGGGGGCAGTTCGGCATGGCGATGGTGACGCGGTCATTCTGCCGCACGCCGATGGTGCGCAGACTCCTCGCGCATTTTTCGATGTTCGCCACCATGTCCTTATAGGTGGTGGACTTGCCCATGAAGTCAAAGGCAACGTTGTTGGGATAGAGCTTCGCGTTGTTTTCCAGCATCTCCACCATGGAGCCCTGGAAGTATTCCAGATTGGCGGGCACATCGCCCATGCTCGACAGCCACGGGCGCTTCGCGGTGATTTCCATATTTTTGTTCCTCGTTTGTTTCAGTATTCCACCGGCGTGGAGAAGGGCTGCTCCAGGATCTCCGGGTTTTCCAGGATCTTGTGCAGCAGTCGGACGGTGCCGGCGTAATAAAAGCCGTCTCCAATGCGCTCGTCCAGCGTGAGGCCGAGAGAGATGACCGGGCGCACGATATGGCTGCCGTCCTCATGCCACTCGGGCGCGAGGTGCTTCTTGCCGATCATGCCGAAGAAGGAATTGGTGCCCCAGTTGTTCAGATGGTGGTAGCCGCTGTCCAGACCGATGGAGCCGAGATTGGTCAGGAAGATGGAGGAATAGTTGGGATCGGCCTTGATGAGATCATAGGGCACCTTGCCGTTGCGGTCAAGCTCGAAGAGGATGTCCACGAGGATGTGCAGCAGCCAGCGCGGCAGCTTCAGGAGCTTTGTCATCATGTCGGTGGAGTTGTCCAGCACGTCCTCGCGGCGGCACTGGTGGATCTCCTCCATGATGGACCTGTGCAGGGTGTCGATGGTGTCGTTCTCGTCGTACTTCTTATACGCGAGGCCCTCCTCCGCCTTGTCCTCAAACTTCTTCTTGACCACGAAGGAGACGGAAATGTGGTCACGCATATACAGGCGGTTGCCGGAGATGAAGCGGTTCATGCGCGGGCGCAGCACAAAGCACTTGACCATGGCGGCAAGGAAAATGTGGAAATAGGTATATTTGTCCTCCGTCAGCCCTTCGTTCTTTTTTGCAAGGTAGGCGTCCAGCGGGCGGGCGTCGACATCCACATTGATGTGCGCTTCGTTGTCGGCGCGGTTCGGCATGAGATAGGCCATGAACTGGCCGAGAGCCGGGGCTTCGTCCCGCAGCCAGTAACCGTCAAAGCGGTCGCCTCTCTTTTTGGGTCTCTTTTCCATTATCTTCTCCCTTTTTACTCTTTTTGGTGTCGTCTAAGTATAGAACGACTATCGTTTGTTTGCAACAAATATTTTGAGGAAAGCGGCGGCTTGAAAAGTTTGTCCACCCTGTTGTATAATATAATATAATCAATGATTTGGAGGTAACAGCGGATGCCCTGCATGATACGTCTGGACGACGCCTGTGAAAAACGAGATATGGAGAAGTGGGCGCACATGGAGGCCATCCTTGACCGTTACCGCATCGCGCCGCTGGTCGGGATCATCCCCTGCTGCAAGGACCCCGAGATGGACGGCTATCCTGTGGACGAAGGCTTCTGGGATACCGCGGCCCGCTGGAAGGAAAAGGGCTGGGTCCTCGCCCTGCACGGGTATGAGCATCTGTACATCACGAAGGACGGCGGGCTGAACCCGGCGCAGAAGCGCTCGGAATTTGCGGGCGTGCCGCTGGAGGAGCAGAAGCGGAAAATCACGGAGGGCGTAAACATCTTCCGCGCGCACGGTTTTGAGCCGGAGGTTTTCTTCGCGCCCTCCCATACCTTTGACCGGAACACGCTCACCGCCCTGCGGGAGTGCAGCAGGATCCGCGTGATCTCCGACACGATTGCAAGCCGCCCCTATACGCTGGACGGCTTCACCTTCATCCCCATGCAGGCCGGCGTGGTGCGAAAGCTTCCCTTCCATACCCTTACCTTCTGCTACCACCCGAACCTGATGCAGGTGGAGGACTTTGAACGTCTGGAGGCTTTTCTCAAGGAAAACGCCGCAGAGTTTCAAAACTTTGACGCGAGTCCCACCGACAGGAAGCGCAGCCTTTACGACAGGCTGATGCGCCGCCTGTATCTCATCAAATGGAGCCGCCGCTGAGGCGGGAAAGGAAACCATGTTTGATTATGTTTGTCACGGAGCGCTCACCGCGCCCGACGCTTTGAAAGCGCGCGTCGCCGAGCTTCCGACCGTTCATGATATTGAGCTGATCGCGCCCCTTTTCTGGGCCGATCACTGTCTCGAGTGCAGCCCTCCGGCCTGCTATGCCTCCTGCGCCATGTTCGAGGCCAACGAGATCGGGCGCTGTCGGCGTGTTGACGATCTGACGCTCGGGACGGTTCCGGGCTATGACTTCCCCGCCGCCCATCTGCGCTTTCGCAAATGGGCCAAACTTCTTTGCCCCTGCACCAGCAGCGCCGCATTGGATGCGGAGAGCTTTCTTGCGGACAACCTCCGCCACGAAAAGAGACTTAATCTGACCCGAAGGCTCGACAGCGCTTTCCTGTCCGCGCCGAAGCCGTATCGCTACCCCGCGTCGCGGCTGGTGCACCATCGCTATATCAAGCAGTTCTGGCCCATCCCGAAGCAGCGCTCCGCGGCAAGGGAGCTCTGTCTGGTGTTCTGGGCCGTGAACCCCGCGCAGGACAGCCGCCTGATCCTCGACTCCTACGATTTTGACGAGATGCTGCTCACGCGCAATGTATATTCCGTGCGCGAGGGGCTGAATGTCTGGCGCGTCCCCACGGAGAAGCTGAGCCGCGCGGGCGAGACGATCTACATGCTGGAGCTCTTCCCCTCCGACGACGAGTTGCTTGAGGTCTACATGCTGTTTTCGGACCTTGTGACCTTCAAAGCGGATTCCGCCTTTGCCGCCCCCGCGAACATACAGAAGAAGCCCGCGAAGAAGGTCAAGTGCGTAGCCTGGGATCTGGACAACACGCTCTGGGACGGCGTCATCGGTGAGGACGGGCCGGACGGCGTGACGCTCAGGCCTGAGATGGCGGAGCTGATCCGCAGGCTTGACGAGCGCGGCATTCTCAACACGATATGCAGCAAGAACGACGAGGCGCCCGCCCTTGCAGGGCTTGAGAAATTCGGTCTGCGGGATTATTTTCTCTATCCGAAAATCAACTGGCTGCCCAAGAGCGGGAACCTGCTGGAAATCAGCAGGCTCCTGAATATCAACATCGATACCTTTGCCTTTGTGGACGATTCCGCCTTTGAGCGGGCGGAGGTGGCAAACGCCCTCGGCTGTGTACGCGTCTTTGCGGACAGCGAGGCCGCGGGGCTCCTCTCCCGCCCGGAGTTTGACGTGCCGGTGACAGCCGACTCCAAAAAGCGGCGCGGCTTTTACATGGCCGAAGCCAAACGACAGGACGCCTTTTCCGAATCGCAGAGCGGGGACTACCGGGCCTTCATCCGCTCCTGCGCGTTTCAGATCGACCTTTCCCCCTGCAAAACAGGTGAGGATATCAAGCGCTGTCATGAGCTGCTGATGCGCACAAACCAGCTCAACGCCTCCACCAACCGCATCCCCTTTGAGGAATTTCAGGCCATTGCCGCCGCTCCGGAAAAGCTTGTCCTGCGCGTCAGCTGCCGCGACAGGTACGGCGAATACGGCACGGTGGGCTGCCTGATTCTGGAGAAGCGGACGGACACGCTTTTGTGCACGGACTTTGTGATCTCCTGCCGCGTGGCGAAAAAGAAGGTGGAGAGCGCTGTGATCCTGCGCCTGATGGAGCGCTTCGGTACGCCCATGGAGATCATATACCGTCCTTCCGAGCGTAACCATGTGCTGAAGGACGAATTTCTCTCCATCGGCGCGGAATATGACGAGGCAAACGAGCGCATGCGCTTTACGAAAGAAACGATCCGGGACGCCGACTGGGCGACGGTGACGGATCATCCTGGAGGCTGAGCCATGAGCCTGAACGCTACCGGAAAAAGCACGGCCCGGGACATGACGCAGGGGCCGATCCTGCAGCAGCTTATCTACTTTGCCCTGCCGCTGATGCTGGGCAATGTGTTCCAAATGCTCTACAACACGGTGGACTCCGTCATCGTGGGCAACTTTGTGAGCAAGCAGGCCCTCGCCGCCATCGGCTCCACCACCGTGATCGTGAACATGCTGGTGTTCTTCTTCAACGGCTTTTCCATCGGGGCCTCCGTGCTGATCAGCCGCTACTTCGGCGCGCGCAATATGCGCATGCTGCATGACGCGATCGAGACCACCATGGCCGCGACCTTTGTGCTGAGCCTGCTGTTTTCGATCCTGGGCGTCGTGCTGGTGAGGCCGATGCTGCAGATCATGCGCACGCCGGAGGATGTCATGGCGGACGCGGCGCTGTATCTGCGCATTTACTTCGGCGGCATGTCGGGGCTTCTGATCTACAACATGGGAAGCGGCATCCTCCGCGCCGTGGGCGACTCCACGCGGCCCCTGTATTTTCTGATCCTCACGAGCATCCTGAACATCCTGCTCGATCTCTTCTTTGTCATCGCGCTCAAGGCCGGGATTGCCGGAGCCGCGATCGCGACCATCCTTTCCCAGTTTCTCTCGGCGGCGCTGATCCTGATGCTGCTGACGCGGACAAAGGACGTGTACCGTATGAGCTGGCGGGAGCTCCATATCGACCGCGCCATTCTCGGCAAGATTTTTGCCGTGGGCATGCCCGCCGCTATTCAGTCGGTCATCACCGCCTTTTCCAACATTTTCGTGCAGGGCTACATCAACGTCTTCGGTTCGGATGTGATGGCGGGCTGGAGCAGCTACAACAAGCTCGACCAGTTCATCATGCTGCCCATGCAGAGCATGGCCATGGCCTCCACCACTTTCGTGAGCCAGAACACCGGCGCGGGCAACGAGCGGCGCAGCGACCGGGGCACGGTGACCGCGCTGGAAATGAGCTGCGGCGTGACGGGCGTGATCGCCCTGGTGCTGTTTCTCTTTGCCCCGGGTGCGGTGCGCCTCTTCTCCCCCGACGAGGCGGTGATCCGATACGGCGTGATGTTTATCCGCACCAACGTCTTTTTCCTGCTCTTCAACTGCATCAACCATGTGCTGGCAGGCGCTCTGCGCGGACGGGGCGATTCCCGCGGGCCCATGGTGATCATGCTCTCCACCTTTGTGGCCTTGCGGCAGTGCTATCTTTACTGGGTCACACACTTTGTTGCAAACACGCCGCGTCTGGTGGGCTTCGGCTATCCGGTGGGCTGGATGGCCTGCTGCGCGGTGGAGCTGACCTACTACTACATCAAGCACCGCAGGCATCCGCAGCCACCGACTCCGCAGGATTCCGAAAGCTGAACAGCGTATATGACAACACCCAGCCGGGATTTTGGCTGGGTGTTGTCATTATACGATCTCGAACTGGAAGTTTTCAAATTTCAGCTTGCTGCCCTCGTCGGCCTCCATGGGCAGCAGGGCGCGGGCTATGAAGTACGGTTCCTCCTGGGCGCTGGTGCAGGTGAGCCAGGCATAGTCTCCGTCAATGCTGGTAAGGGTATAGTATTTGGTTTCCATCTTGCTCTCTCCTTTTCTTTTTGTATGATTGGTGTCGAGATTCTTAAGAATGCCGTCCTTGTCCGCGTTTTCCTTTATATTACCCAATCATCCGCAAATTCTCAAGAGCAAATTGAAAAGCGCGGCATTTCGCCATGCTCACTTGAAATAATACTTGAAAAAAAACAGTTTTCTTGTAAAATAAGAAAGAGAATTCCTGAATATAAATCTAATTTCGGAAAGAACTGACAGGGAGGACAACAGAATGAAGAAAACCATTTCCATGCTGCTTATTGCGGTGCTGCTGCTCAGCGCTGCCTCTCTGAGCGCGTTTGCCGCCGAGCCCGGCCTTGCCGATCAGGTTGAGGATCAGCTCCACGCCTCCATTCAGCGCGAGACGGATTCTCCAGAATGGGTCACGGCTCTTGAAGCCGCGAAGGATGAGAACACAAAGCAGCTCTTTGTGGTGGCGGGCCTCGGCATGGACAAGACCACCGCAAGCGTCTCCATGCACGAACGGGACGAAAACGGAAGCTGGAAGCAGTTCCTTTCCACCCCGGGCTTTGTCGGAAAGAACGGCCTGTGCCTGGACGAGAACCATAAAGAGGGCTGCGGGCAGACGCCCATCGGCGTTTATTCCTTCAACAAGGCCTTCGGCATCGCGCCCGATCCCGGCTGTGCGATCCCCTATGTGCAGGTGACGGACGACACCTGGTGGTCCGGCGATCCGGCGTATCACTATAACGAAATGGTAGATATCAAGGATCATCCCGAGCTTGCCAAGGACGACAGCGAGCATATTGTGGATTACGAGTATCAATACCAGTACTGCCTCAATATCAGCTTCAACGAGGACGGCACCCCGGGCAGGGGCTCCGCCATCTTCCTGCACTGCTTCGGCCCGCTCAAGCCCTATACCGGCGGCTGCGTGAGCCTGCCGGAGAACATCATGAAGCTCGTCATGCAGCGCGTAAAGCCCGACTGTGTGGTCGTGATCGACACGCTGGAGCGCCTGAGTCCCGACACCTGGCAGAGCTGGGGCTTTGAGCCGAGCGCAAAGGAGACCGTTAAGATCGAGCTCGGCACTTCCCCTCTCTATACCCAGGCGGATCTGGAGCGCGCCGTTTCCAAAATCATGGAGGAATTTGCCGGCTTTGACGGCTGCGTCCTGCACAGCATCCGCTATGCCGGGGACGAGAGCAGCACAGCGGAAAACCTCAAGTGGATGAACGAGCTGAACCCGGACGGCCATTATACGCAGGTCGCACAGTTTCTCATGGACTTCCATTCCCCGATGGAGCAGGTCGGCGCCTGGAACGCCGATCAGGAATACACCGACTACCAGTGGTGGCTGGCCCGCAGCGCGGACGGCGGCTGGGAAGTACTGACCTGGGGCTACGGCTGATAAAGGCATAAACATACAGCGGGTCGATTTCATTCGATCCGCTGTACTTTTTTATTCTCTTTTGCTTATGTATTTTCCGTTCAGTCCCAGTCGAACACTCAGTTTTCGTTTGGACAGAGGCTTATCCTCTGCGGAAGGTGCGGGTGTAGAGCAGCAGCTTTTTGGCAAGCTCCTTGTTCGCCGCGCCGGGCAGCATGCGCCAGCGCCAGTTGCCGAGGGGCACGCCGGGGGTATTCATGCGGGCTTTTTCGTCCAGTTCCAGAAGATCCTGCATCTGTATGACAAAGAGGTCGGCGCAGGTCGCCATGCCGGCGCGGATCATGCCCCAGCACCAGCCCTCATCCTCGGTGATGTGCATGTAGCGGGCGGCAAATTCGCGATCGGTCTTTTTCGTCTCCTTGACCCAGCCCATGACCGTGTTGTTGTCGTGGGTGCCGATGTAGCAGACGCTGTTATAGGAGATGCAGTGGGGCAGGTAATCGGAATCGCCATGTGCGTCGAAGGCAAATTCCAGGATCTTCATGCCGGGCATGCCGGAATCGCGCACCAACTGGCGCACGCCTTCGGTGACATAGCCAAGATCCTCCGCGATGAAGTCCAGGTTATGGAACCAGGAGGTCAGCACTCCCACCAGCTTCATGCCGGGGCCGGGACGCCAGGTGCCGTTCTTGGCGGTGGTTTCCCCGTAGGGGACAGCCCAATAGCTCTCAAAGCCGCGGAAGTGGTCGATGCGGATCACGTCATAGAGCTTCTGCGCGCCTTCGACGCGGCGGATCCACCAGCCAAAGCCGTCCCGCTCCATTGCGTCCCAGTTATAGAGGGGGTTGCCCCAGAGCTGCCCGTCGGCAGTGAAAGGATCAGGCGGCACGCCGGCGACAGCCTTGGGCACATTTTTCTCGTCAAGCTGGAAGAAGTGCGGCTCACTCCATACGTCGGCGGAATCCAGCGCGACGTAGATGGGGATATCCCCGATAAACTTGACGCCCTGCTTGTGGGCGTATTCCTGCAGCTTCTCCCACTGGAAGTAGAATACATACTGAATGAAGATATGATAATTCACCTCGTCGCGCAGCCTGTCCGCCCAGTAGCGCAGGGCATTGTCGCGGTGCAGACGGATATCCTCCTCCGGCCACTCCATCCAAGGCAGCATGTCGAAATGCTCCTTGATGGCCATGTATAGGGCGTAATTCTCCACCCACCTGTTATTTTTGCGGAAGGACTCGATTTCATTGCCAAGCGAATCCCAGCCGCGCTTAAAGGCAAGGCGCAGAAGCGGGGCGCGCTTCGCCCTGACCGTCACATAATCCACGTTCTGCGGATCGTCGCCCCAGCCGGTCTCGTCGATTTCCTTGGCCTTGAGGAACTTGTACTTCGTCAGCAGGTCAAGGTCGATGAGGTCGGGGTTGCCCGCGAAGGTCGAGAACGAGGAATAGGGACTGTCGCCCGCGCCTGCGGGTACAAGGGGCAGGAGCTGCCAGTAGCGCTGGCCCGACGCTTTCAAAAAGTCGACAAATTCATAGGCGCTTTTTCCCATGGTGCCGATTCCATACGGGGACGGCAGAGAGGTCATGGGCATGAGGACACCGCTGCTGCGGTTCATACGAATCAACTCTTTTCTTTCCCGGGGAGCATGCTCCCCTGTACTTCCTGTTTAATTTACCACATTGACAGGCTTCCCGTCAAGGAAAGCGCGCAGATTCTCCGCCGTGCAGTCAAGAATGCGCTGCCGGGCCTCCTTCGGCGCCCAGGAGATATGTGGGGTAATCAGGCAGTTTTTCGCCGTGAGCAGGGGGTTATCCGCCCGGACAGGCTCCGTGGAGACCACGTCCAGCCCGGCTGCCAGGACCTTGCCGGAATTGAGCGCGTCCGCCAGATCCTGTTCGACCACGAGTCCGCCGCGGCTGTTGTTGATGAGGATGACCCCGTCCTTCATTTTGTCGATGTTTTCCTTGTTGATAATGCCCGCCGTCTCCGGGAAGAGCGGGCAGTGCAGGCAGATCACGTCCGACGAGCGCAGCAGCGTGTCCAGATCCGTATATTCCGCGATGGCGCGGCCAGCCTCGGTCTCCCGGCTGCCGGTGGCAAGGACGCTCATACCCAGAGCCTTGGCAATGCGCCCGGTGGTCTGCCCGATGCGGCCGAAGCCGATGACTCCCATGGTCTTGCCCGCAAGCTCGATGAGCGGATAGTCCCAGAAGGTCCAGTCCGGCGCGCTCTGCCAGCGGCCGGCGTGCACGGCGTCGGAGTGGTGGGCGACATGGGAGCAGATCTCCAGCAGAAGCGCGATGGCAAACTGGCCCACCGCGGCGGTACCGTAGGCGGGCACGTTGGACACGGGGATGCCCTTCTCCCGCGCGCAGGCCACATCCACCACATTGTAGCCCGTAGCCAGCACCGCAATAAAGCGGATGGCGGGGCATGCCTCCAGCACCTCACGGCTCAGGGGCGTCTTGTTGGTGACCACAATTTCCGCATCGCCGATGCGGCGTATGATCTCGGTATTCTCATACGGGGTGCGGTCATAGACGCTGAGATCGCCGAAGCGCTCCAAAGGCTTCCAGCTCAGGTCGCCGGGGTTTTCGGTATAGCCGTCCAGAATGACGATTTTCATGTTGATGCCTCCTTATCCAACGCGCTATAATCCTGCGTTATGCGTTCTCTCTGCATCAGTATATCATATCGCCGCCGCTTTACAAGCATCTCATTTGCGGATATAATAAAGGAAATTACAAACGAAAAGGAGACACCGCCATGCTCCAAACTCTGCTTTCCCGCGCACGCGCCGACAGCCCCCTCTGGCTGCCGGACCTCCGTGCGGCTTTTCTTCATGATCCCGCGTCAAAACCGATGACCCTGCGCCTCACCCTGCACGACGGAGGACAGCGGGACTACCCCTGCGCCGTCCCCCACTGGGAGGGGGAGGAGGAGCGGCGCTTTGTCACGGACTATTTTCATGCCTGCGTGTACAACATTCTCGCCGCATCCAGCGGACGGGAGCTGCGGCTCTTCTTTGATACTGCCGACGCGGAGCTCTGCGCCCTCGCGGACAGTCTCGACGAAGCATTCCAGTTCCATGCGGCAAAGCGGCACGGCTACGGCAAGGTGATCAACATTGCCGGGCGTATTGCCCGACGCTGCGGCAGTCCCGCCTTCCGCTTTACCCGCTCGGATCTGCGCGATTATGCGCCGCTGCCCAGTGCGCCCGCCGAAACGCCCGCGCCGCTGGACGAAAAGCTTCGCGCTTTGTGCCGGAATGCAGCCGGGCTTGCCCTCTGCGGCGTCGATGTGGGCGGCACGGACATCAAGCTGGCTCTCTCCGACGGGGAGCGGCTGCTGTGCACCAAGGAGTATGACTGGAACCCCGAGGCGTATCAGACTGCGGAGGAGATCACGGAACCGATCCTGCTGCTCACACGGCT
Organism: Oscillospiraceae bacterium; assembly: GCA_902786615.1. The sequence goes on along the minus strand of CADADE010000005.1, from coordinate 71,143 downwards.
GATGCGCTGCTGTCTCGCGGCTGAGCGCGGCGCATGCCCGGAGGCAGTCCGCGCCGCCCTCCGGGCCGCGCTCGACAAGGCGGCGCCGCTGTCCGCGATGCGTGAGGCGGTGGAAGCCGCCGAGGCATATTTTGGCAGCGGGATCCGGGCGCTCGACGGCGTGGGTCTGAGCTTTCCCGATATTGTCATCGACGACTGCATTCTCGGCGGCGAGACGCCCAAGACCTACGGCATGCGCTGCAATGAGGCGCTGGATTATGAAGCCGAATTTGCCAAAATTTCCGGGCTGAAAGAAAAGCTTCTGTCCCTCTGCCGCGCAGGCGGGCGCGTGCACATCACGAATGACGGCAACATGGCCGCCTTTACCGCCGCCGTGGAAATTGCGCACAGTGAAGACGCGCACATGCTGCGCGACGGCGTTGTCGCCCACAGCCTGGGTACCGCTCTCGGCACCGGCTGGCTGCAGGCCGACGGGACGATCCCCGCCCTGCCGCTGGAGATGTACGATATGATCCTCGACCTCGGCAGCTTCCGTTCCCGCGCTTTCGCTCCGGACGATCTGAGAAGCACGCGGAACGAAAACTCGGGCCTTCCCGGGGCGAGACGCTACATGGGGCAGGCTGCGGCCTATCGTCTGGCGCAGAAGCTGGACCCCTCTCTGCTGGACGGATTCACCGAATACGCGGGCGAGCTTCTGTGCATCAAAACCGCGCCGGAGGATCTGCGCAAGCCCTGTCTGGAACACCTGATGCGTAAGGCCGAAGCGGGCGACCCCGCCGCCTGTGAGGTTTTTCGGAGCATTGGGGGCAATCTCGCCATCGTCTCCCGGGAGATGGAGTATCTGCTGCATCCTGCGGCGCAGGCGCGTTATCTCTTCGGGCGCTTTATCAAGCGGCCCGCTGTCTTTGCCCTGCTGGACGAGGGTTTTCGGGCAGGGGCTGCGTGGCTGCGCCTGATCCCCTCGGACGAAGGACTCGCCAACACGCCGCTCATGCGCGCGCTTGCCGACAGTCCGGATGTTACGGTCGCACAGTTCGGGCAGGCCGTGGGGTCCATTTACTTTGCCTTGACATAAGGAGGACAAACCATGAAACGCAGCGAAATCAACGCCGCCCTCCGGGAGATGGAGCAGATGATCCGTGCCTGCCGCATTTCCCTGCCGGATTTCTGTCACTTCACCCCGGAGGACTGGCAGAGCAAGGGCCATGAATACGATGAGATACGCGATAATATGCTGGGCTGGGATATTACGGACTACGGTCTCGGCAGATTTGACAAGGTAGGCTTCTCTCTCATCACCCTCCGAAACGGCAACCTCAAGCTGAGGGAGCGCTACCCCAAGCCCTACGCGGAAAAGCTCCTGTACCTCAAAGAGGGACAGTACAGCCCCATGCACTTTCATTGGTTCAAGATGGAAGATATCATCAACCGCGGCGGCGGCACGGCGCTGATCCGGGTTTACAATTCCCTGCCGGACGAGCAGTTGGATAAAGGAAGCCCCGTCACGGTCCATGTCGACGGGCGCACCATGACCGTTCCCGCAGGATTCCAGGTGGCGCTGCGCCCGGGGCAGAGCATCAGCATCACGCCTTTTCTCTACCACGACTTTGAAGTGGAGAAAGGGAGCGGCGCGGTGCTTCTCGGCGAGGTCAGCCAGGTCAACGATGACACCAACGACAACCGATTCAACCCGCCGATGGGCCGCTTCCCCGCCATTGAGGAGGACGAGCCGCCCTATCGTCTGCTCTGCACCGAGTATCCCAGGGTGAAATAATGCACATCATAAGCAAAAATCGAGGCCGCAGCCTGTTTGCTGCAGCCTCGATTTTTTATTCACTGTCCGCCGTCGCCGTCGAATTGGCCGTCGCCGAAAAGATATTCGGCAAACGCGTCTCTGCTTTCCAATGCGCTGGGGTCGACGCCGTCCGCGATGGGGTCATAGGCCTCGCACCCGAGGAAGCTTCCGTTCTCGGACATCTCGAAAACGCCCTGGCATGCGTTTGTATGCTCCTCCTCATGCTCATGCATAGCATGCGCGGCGCAGGATTCCTTGATGTGCCCCTCCGCAAGACAGCCGACAAAAGCGGCGCAGGCGTCGCGGCCGCAGCCCTTGGCGGCGCAGGCGCCATAGCCGCCGCAGGCTTCCCCGCCGCAGGCTTTTCCGAAGCAGCCGCCGTGACCGCCGCAGGCGTCGCCGCCACAGGCATGGTTCATACATGCCGCGTTGGAGGCACAGGCTTCTCCGGCGCAGGCCTTGGCGCTGCACGCGCCATAGGCCCCGCAGGCGTCGCCGCCGCAGGCTTCTGCCGCGCAGCCGGTAGCCGCGCCGCAGCCCTGGCCGCCGCAGGCCTTGGCCGCGCAGCCCGCTGCGCCGCCGCAGGCCTCGCTTCCGCAGGCGTCGCCGCCGCAGCCCACCTTACCGGCGCATGCCTTGCCGCCGCAGGCTTTGGCGCCGCAGCCGGCGTCCGCCGGGCAGGCAGCCGCGCCGCAGGCGTCCGCCGGGCAGGCCGTGAAGGAGACGGCCGCGGCGCAGGCCGTAACGATTCCGAGAACGGAAACGGCGTTATGCCCTTTCTTGATCTGGCAGGACTGATTTCCCGACGAACTGTACCGGCCGTTCTTTCCGCCGGAGATATCGTCCAGATCGCTGATGTCGATCTCCTCTCCCGCGAAGTCCGGAAGCACATAGGTCTGCCCGTAATTATCGTCCTTCTCCACGAACTTGAGGCTGAAGCCCTCGGGAAGCGGCTGACCGGCAAGCTCCTCCAGCGTCTTCCTGGAATCCTTCCGGAGCTTTTCCGCAAATTCCGGGTCGGTTTTCAGCCTGCGATTGATTTCCTGGTAAAGCTCCTCAAGTTTTTTCTGTGTCCAGCTCATTTAGACTCACCCTTTCTATTAAGTCTTTTTACCTTCCAAATACAACCGGGGTTCAGCGCAGTCTCAGATATCCCCTGAGATAGAGCTGATTCATCATCGCCGTGAAGCTCTCCCTCCACGCTGCGGGAAGCCCCGTCTCCCGCAGGATCTCCTCAAACTCATGTCCCTGCTCCACGAGCGGCAGCATCGCTTCGGTGAACGGATTTTTCGGGATGCGATAGCCGACGCCGTCCCCCAGAAAGCAGACGGCGTCTGCCGTCCTTTCGATCCGGCAATGGCGGTTCCAGGCCAGCGCGCGCCGGGGCGGAAGAGTGCCGACCGACCATTTTCCCGTCAGCTCCGCTGTGGCACGCCTATAGCTTTCCGCGTCGGAAAAGGAGCGCTCCTCCCGCACGCGCAGGCCCAGCGGCCAGCGCTCGTCCGGGATCTCCGGCTCGATAAAACTTATGCTTTTCTCGACCATATTGACTCTGAGCCCGGCGACGCAGCAGATCGAATAGCTGAGCGGATCGCTCTTCCCGGTTCTTCCGCTTCTCGTTCTCCCGGACGCGGAATAGCGGTTCAGGGATTCCGGGTTGTTGGGAAGAAGCTCCACGCCGATCAGCTCCTCCGGCGAAAACAGCTCCAAGATACGGTGAAACTGCGCCAGCGTGCGCACGGTGAAGCGCAGGGCGGCCTGCCTTTCAAGTCTCTCCGGGCCGAGCCGGCGCATCAGCCGCCGAAGCCGCTCCGCTTCCCTGTCGGCAACGGCCGTCGTGGTCTGGGGAACGCTGCCCATGACTTCGGCAAAGTCCTCAAGGAAGCGTTCGTAATCCGGATTATCCAGCGGCTCCGTGGCAAAATAGCACGGGGACGCCCCCGCGACCGGCCCGAGAAGCTCCCGCGAGGCCTGCAAAACCGCTCTCCACAGGCGGGCGTTCTCCGGCGTATAGCGAAAGTCCGCGATCCAGGGCTTCGCATCCAGGCCGCAAAACGGGCACTGGACCGAGCAGCCCCGACTCAATTCAAAGCACAAAGGGTAATAGCGGATATTGCTGTGGAAGCGCAGAAGCCGGTTTTCCATGCGGCAGCGGTTTCGCACGGCGTCCGCGAACAAGTAGAGTTCCCGATCCGCATAGGCTTCTCTTGCGTGCGTCTCTGCCACATAGGCACCCGTGACGCCGTTTCTCCTTACATACTCTTTTGCATACGGATTCTCTCCGGCTTCCACGGCGCAGCCGCAGCTCACCATGGCTGCGGCCTCCACGGCCGCAGGCGGATCCTCCAGGGCAAGGCCAGCAGCCGAAAGCGCGGCGGCGGGATGCTCTGCGGCCAGCCGCCGAAAGTCCGGGTCGATGGCGAAGGTCTCCGCAGCCCGCTTAAAGCGGGCGTATTCTCCGTCCTGCAAGCGGCCTCACCCCTGTGATTTCTTCTTTTGCGCCGCCTGCTTTTTGCGGCTCTCATAGTGCAGCTCCAGCAGGTTCTCCAGATTTCCGCGGAACCACGAACAGCTGCTCTGCGGGTGGTCTGTGTGGAGATTGTTCTGCCGGATCCTGTGACAGCCGCCGTCACAGATTGGGAAATAAAAGCACTCCCGGCACTCCCGGGAATCCAGATAGCTGCAGGCGGTCATCCCCTCCGCGATCAGGCCCATGTTCCAGTCGTTGAAGCTGTCGACCGTACCGACCACCTTTTCGGGGATCCCCACGTCGTCCCAGCACTTGTACATCTCCCCGTCCGGCCCGATTACATAGGCGTTGCGGCGGGTCAGGATGCAGCCCTGCATTTTCCGCTCCGGGAACGGGGAGAAGGGGGCAATGTCATACTTTTCCACCATGCGGGAGATGAATTCGCCCTGCTGCACCGGGTCGAAGAAGCAGCCGCGGTCCGGGTGCGCATCCCCCTTGACGAAGCCCGGATAGACCGTGATGCGCCGCCCGAAGTCCTTCGGGTATTTGTCGCGTATCATTTTGTACACCTGGGCAAATTCCTCGTCGTTGCGCCCGTCCACGTTGACGCGCACATGAACGATCCCGCGAAAGTCCGAGGCCATCACCCCGTCGATATTCTCCAGGATGCGGTCGTAGGTTTCGCCGCCGCCCTTGAGATAGCGCCGGGCATTGTGCGTCTCCCTGCTGCCGTCGAGCGTGATCTGAAGGAAGGTGATGCGAAGCTCGTTGAGCCGCTCCGCCTTGTCCCGCGTCAAAAGATACCCGTTTGTGATCATGGAGGCCTCATACCTTTTCCCCATGTCCTGCAGCCGCCGGTTGATGCTCAGGATGCGGTCAAAGGCCAGCAGCGGCTCGCCGCCGTACCAGGTGATGTACAGATTATCCGCGCGGAATTTGCGGATAAAGCGCATGACCTTGTCCTCCGTCTCCTGGGTCATGACGTGGCCAACATGGCTGCTCTCATAGCAGTAGCTGCAATCGAAGTTGCAGGCCATGGACAGGGCAAAGGTGAGCGTCAGGCTCCGGTTGCCGTACAGAAAGGCGAGGGTGCGCATCTTGTGGATGTTGTAAAACTCGTCGTCCTTTCCGTCCTCCACCAGAAAGCCCATCGCGCGCAGCTGCATATACAGCTTCACCGCGTTGGAATAATCATATCCCTCCGGGTCCGCCATAATGCCCCGTATCGTGGGAAGCTGCTCCGGCTCCACGGTCAGGAGGGAGCGGGAAACCGTATTGAACAGCAGCCATCCGTTTCTTTTCGACTCAAAGAGGGTGCTGTATCTTGACCACTTCATGCATTGCATCCGTCCTTTCTTTTTATTTCTGTTTCGCTGTGCGCCATCTGTCGCGAGGCCATGCGGAAGAAGCGCCCGCGCTTGCGCATCAGTTCGTCGTAGCTTCCCTGCTCCGCAATCTGCCCGTTATGGAGCACGATGATCCTGTCGCAGCCGCGCACGGTTGAGAGTCTGTGCGCAATGACGATGCGTGTGGACGCAAGCCGCGCCAGATTGTTCGCAATTTTCTCCTGCGTCAGATTGTCCAGCGAGCTTGTGGCCTCGTCCAGAAACAGGATCCTGGGCTTGTTCGCAATGGCTCTGGCAAGCAGGATGCGCTGCTTTTGTCCGCCGGAGATGGTCTGCGCCTCTTCCGAGATCAGGGTCATGAGACCCATGGGCATCTCGCCGATTTCCTCCGAAAGGCAGACGGTATCCATAAGCTCCCGCACCTGCTCGGGCGTGATGGACGGCGCGGAAATGCTGACATTCTTATAAATACTGCCGGAAAAGATGCAGCCGTCCTGCAGCACAGTGCCGATGCTGCGGCGCAGCTCCGGCAGATTGAGCTTTTTCAGGGAGACGCCGTCGTAAAAGATTTCTCCGGAAGCCGGCTTTTCAAAGCCCAGCAGCAGCCGCAGCAGCGTCGATTTTCCGCTGCCCGACTCGCCCACGATGCCCAGGTACTCCCCGGGCTTTATATGGAGGGAAACATTGTTCAGCGCCGGCTTCTCCTGCCCCTCATAGCGGAAGGAAACGCCGGAGATGATGATATCTCCCTTCATCTCCCCCAGGATGGTTCCCCCGAGGCTTCGCTCCGGCTTTTGCTTGAGAATGTCCGAGGAATAGCGCAGCATCGGCATGGTGGCGTACACCTCTGTTCCGGCGGCGACCACCTGAACCATCGCGGCGGCGAAGAAGCCGAACGCGGCCAGAAAGCTCATGAAGGTGCCGAGGCTTATTTCCGCGGCGTTGCTTCCGATGTAGTGGTAAAACGTCAGCATGGCCGCCGCATTGCCCAGCGAGAGAGCCTGCGCGCTGAGGTGCCGCGTCCTGTCGTTTTTGCGGTCGTTGCGGTACAGCTCCGTCTTCATCGTCATATAACGGTGCACAACCTCATCCTCCGCCCCGGCTGTACGGACGGTGCCGACGCCGCTGAAAACCTGATACAGGAAGGATTGGATTTTGCCCGTCTGTTTCGCGCGCGCCATCGAAAACCGGCGCATGGCAAGGCTCAGCACCATGACCGCAATGCTCTCCGCCGCCACGACGCCAAGGCCAATCGAGAAGAGCTTCGGCGACAGCCGGAGCATTTTTCTGAGATAAAACAGGGAAAAGAAGCCCTGCATCAGGATGGTCATGACCCCCTGGAACACGGAGACATAGGTCGAGGAAAGATTGCTCGCCTGATAGGCCAGGACGCCGCACTCCTTCCCGGAAATATAGCTTTCCGATAAATGGAAGAGGCGGTCATAGATTGCCGACTGCAGATTGTAGCCCATGCGGCTGGTCAGGCGAAACTGCACCAGCTTCTGCAAAATGGAGAACAGCACGTTTGCCGCCATCACCGCAAGGAACAGTCCGCCAAGCTGATACAGCGCGGTTTCGTTTCCCATGGGGATCAGATAGTCGTAGATGGACTTATTCAGCACGCTGATGACAAGCCCCACCTGCGTTACGAGCCACATGGCCAGCACCACGAGAAGGACATCCGAAACAGCAAGCTCACGCAGCGAGAAGCGAATCAGGTCCCGCAGCTCCACCGTCTGCGAGGGGAACGGTCTGCACAGCACCCAGGCTGTTCTCTCCACGCCGCTGACATCGTCCTTCGTCATGCGCCTGATCTGGCCGGTGCGCGGATCATAGAGATATCCTCTCCCGAGCCGCCCCGGAAAGCAGACGACGGGGACCCGGATCTCTCCGTCCGGCGCGCCGGAATCATGCAGAAAGGCCAGAACCGGCTCAATGTCGGCCGATGGCCAGTGCTCCGGAAGATTTACCTCGCGGCAGGGGAAGCCGGACAGACGGGCAATATCCCTGAAATCACGTTCCTTCGGGCAGGCCCTGCGCAGGCGCTCAAAGCTGCAGATTTTGACCTCGCGGCGCAGGCACAGAAAGCTCGCCGCGTCATACAGAAGATCGCCTGTCAGCGCTTCCCGCTCCGGCGTTCTTTTGCTGTCGGATGCAAAAACGCTGTGCAGCCACTCGGCAACATTGGCCTGCTCCCCCTGCGTCGGCATCTTCCGTCGGGCTTCGCCGCCGTCGGTCTTTGCCATGCTGCCGGCAGAGAAAGGGTCGGACTGTATTTTGGCGTTCATGGCTGCACCTTCTTTCCACCTGCGGCATACATGGCGGCATAAAGACCCTGCTGACGCATGAGGCTCTCATGGGTGCCCGCCTCCACGATCGCGCCGTGATCCATCACGACGATCAAATCGCAGTCGCGCACGGCCGAGAGTCTGTGTGCCGCAATCAGGCAGGTGCATTTTCTTCCGGCCAGGTTCTCCATGATCTTCTGCTCCAGGATCGGGTCCATGGCGCTGGTCGCTTCATCCAGAAACAGCAGGCCCGGCGAGCGGATCAGCGCGCGGGCAACGGCAAGCTGCTGGCGCTGCCCCCCGGACAGGCTTCTTCCGCCCTCTCCGAGCTCATGCTCCAGACCGCCTTGCAGCCCGCCCACAAGCTCCAGCGCTTCGGCATCCTGCAGCGCTTTGAGAAGCTGCTTTTCCTCAAAGCCGCGATCCCACAGCGTGAGATTGTTTTCAATCGTATCGGAGAAGAAGCTCTCCTTCTGGTTTACCACCGCGAGGCGCTTTGTCAGCTTCTCCGCCGGCAGTGCCGACAGCGGGACGCCGCCGCAGTTGATTTCCCCCTCCCAGGCGGGCAGGAGTCCTGCCGCCAGCTTCAGGAGGGTGCTCTTCCCGCAGCCCGAGGGGCCCACAACGGCGACCCGGCTGCCGTCCTCGACCGTCAGCGACAGATCCCGGATGAGCGGCGTCCCGGTGGGGTCGTAACCGAACGACACGTTTTTGAGCTCCAGGCTGTTTCCCGACGGCTCTGCGGCGCTCTCCGGCGGAAGGTCAAAGCGCGGGTCTGTTTTTGCCTGCTCGATATCCTGCACATTGGCAAGATTTGCGCGCATGGTCTGGGTCTCCTGCGCCATGGAGATAAAGTCGATCATCGGCGTCATGAACTGCCCGTAGACCATGCAGAAGGCAGTGAGCACGCCGACCGTCAGCCGTCCGTCAATGACCATGGTGCTGCCGATGATCAGCAGCAGGACATTGAACATAGAGGAAACCGCATGCGGGATGGAGGTCAGAATATGGTGGAGCTGGGTCATTTTCTGGGCGCTGCGGGTGGTGTTGACATAGTAACCCAAAAGCTCGGCCACGAAGTCGTTTCCCACGCCGCTCGCCTTGAGGGAAGGATATATGGAGAGCCCGGCGCAGAGTCTGCCGTTCATCTGGTTTTCATCCTGCTGCGCTTTCATTGAAAGGTTTTTCAACGGCTCGGCCGTAAGGAGCAAAACCGAAAGGCAGAGCGCCATTCCCAGAAGCCCCCAAGCTGTCAGGCGCACATCGTACAGCAGCATGAGTCCGAGATACAGCAGGCAGTTGGAGAGGCTCACCAGGGTAACGAGATAGCTGCCAGCCAGATGGGCGTTGACCGCGCTGTTGCTCTCCTCGCGCTTTGCAAGCTCGCCCGTATAGCGCTGCTCAAAGAAGGCAAAGGGCAGGCGCAGGATGTGGCGGATCAGCCGATAGCTTGTCACGGTATTCAGCTTGAGGCGCAGCCGCAGCAGAATGCTGGACTGCAGGAAGCTGATAAGCATGTTTGAGGCGTAGACCACCGCCATGGCAAGCACGATGGACACGGTCCAGTCCGGGTCGCCCGCCGCCACCACCTCGTCCATCAGGATCTGCGTGAGGATCGGCAGCGCAACACCCGAGACCAAAAACACGAGATTCAGGATAAACAGATAGCGGAATACGCCGCCCTCTCCCCGCAGGCGCTCTCCGGCCATCTCAAAAAGCCGGTGGCTTTTCCCCTGCTTCTGAAAGCCCGGTCCCGGTTCCAGGCAGAGCATGACCCCCGTAAAGGCGCGATCCAGCTCTTCTGCCGAGACGCGGCGGTGTCCGGCGGCGGGGTCGTTGATGATGGCCCTGCCGTCCCGAAAGCCCTCCAGCACCACGAAGTGGTCAAAGTTCCAGTGCAGGATGCAGGGCTTGGGCGCTTTGGCGAGCTTTTCCGGCTCGCAGCGAAAGCCTCCGCCCACAAGGCCATAGTGCTGCCCCGCCCGAAGGATCCCGCTTGCCGTGCAGCCGTTGCGCGACACGCCGCACACCTGCCGAAGCTCCTCCATCGGCAGATAGCAGCCGTAGTATCCCAGGATCATGGAGAGGCAGGCCGCCCCGCACTCCGCCGCTTCCATCTGAAAGACCTCCGGCGTACGCGCGCGCTTTTTCCTGCGCTCACCGGGGACAACGACGCGCTGCGCGGACGTGCTCTTTGTTTCGTCTTTCATCGGAAATACTCCCTCAGCTGCGGGAATCCCAGTTGAATGGGATGCGTAGTTTCCTCGACAATGGTGAGCTGTGCTCCGGTTCCGTCATGTATTTTGAGACGTTTGCCCCGCTCATTGCTCCAATAAAAGCCGTTTTCGGCGCTTTTGTCCTCCTGCAGCTTGCAGACCACCGCGACGCTGGGGCCGTTCTGGATATAGCTGTTTGCGAGGATCTCATCCTCAAGGAGCTGGTAGATCTCGTCGGCAGAGGCGACGAAGTCATCCACATAGGTGACAGTTCCCTTCATATGCCCGAATTCCTGCATGCTGTAGCCGGAGAGCGTAACCGTCACATCCATGCCGACGTCTACCGTTTTCCCCGTCGCAAGCGGCATGAAAGCCAGGATCTCGCCATATTTGGAGCTGCCCGGATGATACAGGCCGCTCGCAGCGGCGGTTTTGCTGAGGCTTCCGAAAAACGCCCACAGCGTAAAGCCGACGCAAACCAGCACAAGGCCCGCAAGCAAAAACCAGTGCGCCGGGGTATGGACAGTCATGATCTGATTGGTACGGTCGCTCCCGCGCTGTGGGGATATATTCTTTCGATAGACGTCTGCCATGATCTCCGCCCTCCTGTCATGTTTCATCCGCCGCCTGCGGCAGCGCGAGGCACAGATATCTCCCGCTGAGGCAAATCAGGAAGCTGCGCTCGAGCAGCCAGTCGATCGCTTCGCGTACCCGCTGTTCGGGATATCGTCCGCCGGTTTTTTCCATGATTGTTTTAAAGGACACGGGCGCATCGCATATACTGCAAAGCTCCGCCTCCGCCCCCTGAAGAAAGCTGAGGGCGGATTTTCTGCAGGGGCGCGTGTCTGTGATCACGGTGTACGCGCCCCTGTCACAGATCGTCAGTCTGGGAGGGCGCCCCTCCATCCAAAGGCTCTGCCAGGCGCCGCCCGCCTCTTTCATTTTCCGATACAGGGGCTTATGCGCTTCAAACAGCGCAGCTGTCTCCCCTCCGACAAGATCATAGAAGAACGCCAGCGCTTCGATCAGCTCCGGCCTGTCCCCATAGAGGAAGGGATAGAGCGCGCCTGCTTTCAGAACGAGTCCGAAGCTGTCGGGATCCGATAGGTAGCGGCTGTATTTCTGAAAGAGGATACGGCTCATGTTCTGCGGCGGTCTGAAATGGGTAAGCTTCGGGATCAGCTCTGTGAGCTGATCATAATCCTCCGCCCGCTCGCCGGGAACGGCGTAAAGCAGGTTCCACATCAGCTGTACATCGCTGCGCATGCAGTATTTCATGAAAGCCACGTTGCCCACGGCGCTGCCGCCCTTTCCCATCAGCGCAAGCAGATGGTCCTGGATCGTCTCGACCCCGGCCTGCATCATGCGAAATCCCGCCCCACGCAGCTCTCTGAGCTCACGCTCGGTGAGACTTGTGCGCACCTCCGCGATCAGAAACAGCTCCCTCTCCAGCGTCTTGAGCAGGGGCGGCAGACCGCGCACCGTTTCCCGGCTCAGCACATTATCGGTCAGTTCGACAGTGCTTGCGTCATAGCGTGCGGAAAGCTGCCGGATCTCTTCAAAAAGGCGCTCCGGCGTTTTGGCTCTGTAGATGTTTTTTTCGCCGTTCAGACCGCAGAAGCTGCATGCCTGCTTTTCGCCCCACCAGCAGCCGCGGGAGCCCTCCGCCAGCAGGATGAGCCCCTGCTCGTCGTCCAGGATCTCCGTGAGCATATCCGCCGGGCATTCCTCCCGCATCTGCCGGAGAAAGTCCGAGAAATCGGGGATCGGCGCGTCGTTCATATTGTGGGTCATGGGGTGCGGCAGCGGCCTGGGAATCGCATCGCCCCGCATGACAAGCCCCTCCGGCCGCAGCGCTTTCTCTCCGGTCATCAGCGCCCGGCACGCCCGGGTGATGCCCATGTCCCCCTCGCCGAAGAAGATGGCGTCCACCTGCGGATAAAAGCGGAGTATGGCAGCCCCCGCTTCCCCGCTGCAGTTGACGCCGCCCATCATGGTGCGGATGCCCGGCTCGAGCTCGCGCACCCTTTTGAGGATGGCGAGGCTCGCGTTATTCTGCATGAACAGGCTGCTCGCCGCGAGCACGCGCGGATGAAGAGAAACGATCCGGCGCGCAGCCTCCTCCGTGCACTTGTCCGCCGCCTGCCGCGCGCGGCGCAGCATACGGGCAAAGGTTTCCGGGTCGATCGTGGGGTCGCGCTCGGCAGAAACCGCCGCAAACTCCTCCGGCGTTCCGTTCTCCTCCATGCCCGTCAAGTGCGCGAAGATGAACTCCTCAAAAAGCGTAAGCGACCGAAGCCTTGCAAAGCGCGCGGTCAGCTCTCTGCCCATGTGCCGCATCATGGCGAACATGGGATAGTACACATAGGAGGAGACGCCATCCTGCGTGAGCCGGGCCTGAAACATGGAAAGGGCAAGCGAGACCCGCAGCGGAAACGTATAGGGCGCGGACAGGAATACTACCTCGGGATTATCCATTGTTTTCCTTCTTTGTCATATTGATTACATTGCTGACCTGGCTGTTGTTGAGAATCACCACATATCCGTCTTCTGTTATTTCGTTCCGAAGGTCAGATCCTTTGCAGCAAGATAGCCGTAGGCGCTTTCAGCGCTGTATGCCGCGCGGAGGATAGCCTCGGACATGAGCTCCGCCGCGAGGGTGCCGACGAGATCCTGATCGGCGGCGACGTCCCCGACCGAGACGGCATAGATGCTGTCTCCGTCCACTGTGGCGTGCACGGGATTGATCGACCGCGCATACCCGTCATGGGCCATGCCCGCGATTTTGCAGAGCTGCGCCTTGCTCATCGCCGCGTTCGTCATCACGACGCCGAGGGTCGTATTGCCGACAAATTTGTTCTGAATCGGCCTGATCCTCTCCCGCATCAGCGCGGCTGTGCTGCGAAACGCAGTCTTGTCCGGCGTCAGAAGCCCCGCGACCTTGCGCCCCGTCTTCCAGTCGAAAATATCGCCGAAGGCGTTCACCGCAGCGACCGCGCCGATCTTCAGCGGCCCAAGCTCCACGGCATAGCTTCCGATGCCGGTCTTCATGCAGGTGTCCATTCCCGCGGCTTTTCCGACCGTCGCGCCGCAGCCTGCGCCGTAGTTTCCGTCCCGGTAGTTCGGTGCTTCCGCGGCAAGTCTTGCCGCTTCGAACCCCATGGCGCTGTCCGGGCGCGCAAGCGGATCGCCCACGGTCAGATCAAAGAGATCGGACTGCACCACGAGCGGCACTTTGGTCACGCCGACGTCAATGCCGACGCCCCGCCGCTCCAAATAGCTCATGACGCCGTTTCCCGCCCCCAGGCCGAAGGCGCTGCCGCCGGCGAGAACGATGGCGTGGATAAAACGGGCGTTGGCAAGCGGATGTAAAAGCTCGCTTTCCCGAGACGCGGGGCCGCCGCCCCTGACGTCGAGTCCGGCGCGCATTCCCTGCTCACAGAGGAACACCGTGCAGCCGGTGCCGCCCTCTTTATTCTCCGTCTGTCCTATTTTAATGCCGATATCCGTGATCGGTATTTCGCGCATTTCCATAAGCGGTGCTTCCTTTCAGGCTTTTTCCGTCTGCGTCCCAGGTTTCGGCCTTGAGAATTTGATACGGTCCTCAGCTTTTCGCACCTCGTCGGAAGAAATCAAAACGACATGCGGCGTTTTCCCCTCCAGCTCCTTCATGGCCGCTTCATAGCTCTTAATAAAGAAATTGACGCTGTCCTTCAGCCAGATCAGAGCCGAGCTTTCGTCGCTCTCCAATACGCTCAGCCGCTGTTCGGCCATGGCCGCGGCATCGGCATGATTGATCTTGTTGCGTACGATGCAGACGTGGTAGTAGGCGTACAGAAGATTATGCAGGGTCTGCATATTGTCGCATGCGGTGCGGCCGCTTATCAGATTCGGGTTTTTGTTTTCAACAGACTTTGTCCGCAGGGCCGCATACGCTTCCGGAATATCCTTGTCCCTGCCGCGTGCAACTCTGCCCCGGTCATAGTATTTGATAAAATAATAATTGATGTCATCCATCTTGTGGGACTCAAAGGGCTTGAGCAGTAAGCGCTGCTGCGCAAAGAGCTCTGTGACATGGCCCGCCTCGCCCTCATCGCCGCAGTAGTAAAAGATACCGGAATTCACCAGCTGATCCGGCACCTTGGATTCGATCAGCGTCAATGTCTGCTGATAAAACTGGTGGCGGTAGGCCCATTTCAGCAGGTCGATGAACGGAATCTCGCCGTCCCCTTCCAGCAGTACGCCATAGTCCTTTTTGATGCTCTCCGCGATCACATTGAAAAGCGCCCCTTCATAGCTCAGTTCATTCCAGCGGCTGTCGCTTCTAAAGAGCTCCCGCAGGCGGAGGATCCCCTTTTCCACCTCCTGCATATTGCACATGGAAAGCCCCATATCCACGCGGCGTATCGCGTAGATCATGCCGGAAACGCGCTTGTCCCGTCCCCCGCTTCTTTCCCAGATTTCCACGATCTTGTCTGCTTTGCCGTAATTGAGGAAGGCGTGTATGCCGGCGGCAAGCTTCGAGACGTCAAAGACATTCGTGGAGTCACAGATCTCTGCGTTCAGGTTTTTGTAAGGGCTTGATACTGTGAAGATTTTTTTGCAGCGGACATTGCTCTGCGGCAGCGCCGTCATAATGTCCAGCAGGTTCATCGCCACAAAGGTGTCGGCGGCGTCTTCACTGTTGAAGGCAACATACAGGTCGATGTCGTCTGCGCCTTCGGTGACGGACTGGTTCATGCTCATCATGCTGTTGACCTGTTTTGCGCGGTCGCTCATGGTATCCGTCGGGACGAAGCGGATGGAGGCGTTCTCGTTGGTCTGCAAAAGCTCCATTTTGGCAGAGGGCTTCAGCGCCATGTAAAGATAGTTTTTCACCCATCTCATATAGAGCGCGGAGAGCTCCTGCATCTCCGGAAACGCCGCAAGGATCGCCTGCTCAAGCTTCTCATACTTCTGCGCGCTGCATGAAAGCTCGTCAAACAGCCGGTCGAGGCGCCTGCTCTCCAGTTCGTCGGCTTCCTGCTGATACTTTTGGATGAAGTCTGCAAGCTTCTTCCGCGTTTCCTCGGGAAGCAGCGCATTGCAGGTCTCCTGCTCCGTCGTCAGCTCGTCCAGATACTGTGCGAGCCGGTATTGAAACAACGCATAGGTCGTGAGATCGCTCTTGTCCGCGGAATAGTAGTTTCTTCCGTTTTTCAGCGGGACGGGCTCCAAATCGGTTCTCGTATCGCAGGCGCTCTCCCCGCCGATAACGATGATTTCGTCGATTTTGTAGTGAGCCAGGAGATATTTGGTGCTGGCTTCCGTGTCCATGAAAGCCTCACAGTAGTCATAGCCAAATTCTTTTTTTGCGAAATAATATCGCAGTGTCACATTGTTCATTGCGCTCAGGGATGTCAAAAGGACGCTTTTAGCCATCGGTTTTTCCTCCGTACAGTATGATTATGAAATGAAATCTTGCAGAGCTCCGAGCTCGTTCAGTTTTTTGTCGATCGGCTCGCAGTGGATTTCGTCGTTCGTGATTATGAGCGCTTCGGGATATTTCTTCCAGTCGATGGCGTCAATGCCTCGAATTTCGTTATGATAAAGCCTCAGCGATTCTCCGCAGATGAATTTGACCAGGAAGCGCTGGAGTATCTCAGACAGATCCTTGTCCACCACGTTGCCGTACATCTGCGCGGCCTCGCTGTTGCCGAAGAGGGCAGAAGCCACATCGACGGTGCCGGAGCCCAGATTATCGATCAGGGGCTTTCCGTTCCAGCACATCAGATGCACCTTGCTTCCGCCTGCCGACAGCTTCTGCGCACTGCGGTACAGGCACATTGCGTTCCACTGCTCGAAGAGCTTTGCCGTTGCTTCAAGTCTGGGCATATCCGCCGCCTGTTGCCGGATATAAGCGCTGACAGCCTCCGCCGCTTTGTCATCAAGTGCGTTCAAAATTCCGTCCACGCCCGCGCTTACAAGCTTTTCGTAATTCTCTCTGCCGATGACGGATTTGTAAACCGATCTTTCATTGCTCGGAATGCCGATGATGAATTCGATGCCGGCGGCCGCGCCGTTTTCATAAGCCGCGTACACATCCGCCGGGATCAGCTTTCCGTCGCAGGTCGGTGCGGCCATGTTCAGCCAAAGCTCCTGCGCCGCTGCCTTGAGCCGGTCTGTCGGGAGCCGGCACAGCTCCTGCATCGTCGCTGTTTTGGTCAGCTCCAGCAGCTTCTTTGCAAGCGCCCTCGAGGCGTCCGGCGTTAAATAGGCAGCGTCGGGGCTGCCGGAGAACACGAAGGCCCTCTGGAACAGTCCCTTCGCCTCTTCACAGGCTGCCAGCAGGCTGATGGAGCTTGCACCGGCTTCAAATCCGATCAGCGTGATTTTATTGGGGTCGCCGCCAAAGGCCGCTATGTTTTCCCTGATCCATTTCAGCGCCGCGATCTGGTCGAGCAGGCCGAGGTTCAAAGCGTCCGGATAAGCCTCGCCGCCGGGAACCTCCGAAAAATCAATAAAGCCGAAAAGGCCGAGGCGGTAGTTGAAGCTCACGAGTACGATGTTGGGGTTCTCCCTGGCAAGCTTGCCGCCGTACATCAGCGGGTCGGCAGAACCGCCGTAAGAGAAGTCGCCGTGGTGGAAAAGCACGATGACCGGTTTTTTCTTTCGCGGTTTTTTCTCGCCATTCTCTTTGCTTCCGGAGCAGATATTCAGCGTCAGGCAGTCTTCGCTCTGCCTGTGAAGCTTGAGGATCGAGCCCTCAAACTCGACCTGCACCGCGGAGGCGCCGGGATATTTTGCCTCAAACACGGTGTCCGTTTCATCAAGCGGCTCGGGTGCTTTCCATCTGCGCTCCCCGACAGGCGGCTTGGCATAGGGAATGCCTGAAAAGTATGTGACTTCCTTTTCCTTCGTCCCAACATAGACGCCGGTTCTTGTCCTGACCGCGCAGGCAGTGTCATATTCGCCCGGGAGCGGGCGGTTTTCTCTGTTCACCTCGTCGAGCTCTTCCTGCTTCACATCGTACACAAAGCCCTTGCTGCCGTCGCCGTACTTTTTCCGGATCTTCCTGGTCTGGTACCAGCGCAGCAGCATGCTGACGGCAAAGCCCAGGAGCGGCATAAGGATCACGGACGCATGCTCCTCCTTCACATAGGTGAAAAGAGACACGTTGGACCACCTGGAAAGGAAAGCCTGACCAAGCAGAAAAACGAGAAGGACCCCGGCAAACACCGCGGCTTTATGCGCTGTTTTTTTCTGTACGGCTTTGCTGAAGACGAGCTTGCTTATGAACCCTTCCAGGAGCATACCGGCCCCCATGCCGATCAGACTGCTCAGCCAGGTCGACACACCGAGAAGGCGCGGGATCTCCGTGCCGAGTCCATAGCCGAGCGCCGAAACGAAGGCAACCATAAAATCATCGATCGTAAACAGCTTTTTCATCTCTTCACCTCAACTTATTGCGCTTTACCCGCTTTTCGGCAGTCTGAAAAGTTGTTGAAAATGCTTCCTGTATCGGGCGCAATTGGCAAAATATATTTTATTTTAGTATTATTTGCCGCAGGAGTCAAGTGATGGTTCCAATCCATTTTGCATTCATTTTCAAAGCTGCGGCAATGTGACGCCAAGACGGTGTTCCTTCCGGAACGCGCTGCCTTCGGGGAAAATAAAACGTGCAATATGCCGGTGAATGGTGTATAATGATCTCGTCCTGAAAAACACACAAGGAGGAACAAACATGGATCTTCTCAGCGTACTGCTCAAAGCCTTTCTGTCCGACAAGGCTATCAAAGCCCTCGCAAAGAAAACCGGCATCGACAGCAAGTCCATCAAAACGTTTCTGCCCCTGGCGGTTCCCTTTCTCATCAAGATGCTGACGAATAATGCATCCAGCAAGGAAGGCGCAAGCTCCCTGCTTGAGGCGCTGACTCAGCACACCGGCACCGAGCCTATCGACAAGCAGATCGAAAATGCCGACACGATCGATGGCGCCAAGATCATAGGCCATATTTTTGGCAGCAAGAAGGACGAGGATCTGGCCCTGCTCTCCGACGAGTCCAGTCTCGACAAGAACGCCGTTTCCGGCCTGCTCAGCACCATTGCCCCCTCCCTGCTGACGGCGCTTTCCGCCGCTACCAAGAGCGGCAAGAAGTCCGGGAAGAAGTCCAAGGTCGATTTGAGCGACGGTCTGGATCTGAGCGACGTGCTCGCCATGCTCGGCGGCGATACGCCCGATATGGGCGACGTGCTTGGCAGTCTGTTCGGCGGCGGCAAAAAATCCAAAAAGGACGACGCCTCCAGCGGTCTCTCCCTGCTCTCCTCTCTGCTCGGCCTGTAACACCGGTTCATGCTGTGCAGCAGCTTCCTGCGTCTCTCCAAATAAGCAAAAAGGCTCCCTGGGCGCAGCCGTCTGATCGGCCTGTGCTCAGGGAGCCTTTTGATTACCAGATATTGATATCTCCGCTTTCTTTACCCTTGACCCAATACGCTTTATTCCGGTCGATGCGGACGTAGACCGTATCGACTTCCCCGATCCTGGCAATAAGCGCGTCAAGCGCGATCTCCCCGCCGGAGGGTGACTGGAGAATGATGGAAGGCGCAGAAGCTGTGCGAACCGAGACGCTGTCCGAAGCTTTTCCGGCAGTCTCGGGCTGTGCAGCCGCCGGAGCCGCCTTTACCGGAACGGGAGCCGGCTCTTCGTCCAGCTTCACCTTGTAGGCGCTGAAATAGCGGTACAGCGCCTCCTGAGAGCTGGTGCCCTTGCCGCCCTTTTCGCGCACATAGCTTCCGTCCGGCAGCATGCGGCGGGATTTCTCCCTGTCGTTTCTGAGGGCGTCCAGCACGGTATTGATCTGCTCGCGGGTTTCAGGGGTCACGACCTCCATAAAGGCCTCCACGCGCCGTTCCAGATTGCGGTTGAGCATGTCGCCCGAACCGATGAACATGCGCTGATCTTTTCCTTCACCGAAGCTGTAAATGCGCGAATGCTCCAGCCAGCGGCCTACCACGCTCTTGACCGTGATGTTTTCGGTCATGTCCTTCACGCCGGGGCGCAGGCAGCAGATGCCGCGCACAAAGAGCTCGATCTTCACCCCCGCCTGCGAACAGGCGATCAGCTTTTCCATAATGTCGACGTTATTGAGCGCGTTGCATTTAATGGCGACGCGGCCCGCGGAGCCCTTCGCCATTTCACGGTCAAGGAACTCCAGCACGCGGGATTTGAAGCTTCTCGGCGCAATCCAGAGGCAGTGCGCCTCCGGCGGCAGCTCTCCGTCCACCAGGGCCGCGAAGGCGGCCTCGGCGTCAAGCCCCGCCTCCTCCTTGACGGTGATGAGAGAGAGGTCGGTATATTGCTCGCCCGTGACCTCGTTGTAGTTGCCCGTGCCCACCTGGGTGATGCGGCTGAGATTGCCGTCGTGCTGGCGGGTGATGACGCAGAGCTTGGAGTGCACCTTGTGGTTCGGCAGGCCGTAAATCACGCGGCAGCCGGCGTCCTCCAGCATCTCGGAATAGTCGATGTTGTTCTGCTCGTCAAAGCGCGCGCGCAGCTCCAGCAGGCACAGCACGTCCTTTCCCTTGTCAGCGGCATAGGCCAGGGCTGCGGCGATCTTGCTGCTGCCGGACATGCGATAAAGCGTGATCTTGATGGACAAAACCTCCGGGTCGTCCGCCGCTTCGTAGATCAGGTCCACGAAGGGCATCATGCTCTGGAAGGGGAAGCTCATCAAAAGATCGTGCTTTTCTATGTAGGAGAAGTATTCGCCCTTCTTGAGACCGATGTCGCGGGCGGGACGCCGTTCCTCATACTTAAAGCCCTCATGTCCGCCGATACAGGAGCGGAAGGAGAGGTCGAAGGGCACCGACTGGGTAAAGACGCAGCGCTCCGGCACCCGAAGCTTTTTCACGAGCAGGGCGCGGTTAGCGTCTGTGAGCTTGCCATAGATCCTGGCGCGCACGGGCATCTCCCGTTTGCGCTTGGAGAGCATGGAGCTCATTTTGAGGCGCAGATCCTCATCCGCCCGGTCGGCCACATCGGCGAGGAAAACGTCCGCATTGCGGGTGACCTCCACGATGGCGGTCTGCTGGATATTCTCCTTCTTCAGCAGCAGGGGCAGGAAACGGCGGATCAGCTGGGCCGTGAGCACGATTTTCTGGGTGCCGTTGACCTCAAAGCTCAGGTAGGCGGGCACGCGGTGCAGCGGGATCACCGCGAGCTTCTGAACCGCTCCCTGGCCCAGGAAAGCGATCACGTTGCTCTCCCCGTTCCAAAGGAAGGGCAGCGGCTGATCCAGATCAATGATTTTCGGGAAAAGCAGATCCTTGATGTCGCCGAAGAGCTTCTTGCTCATCAGCTCGTCCACCTTGCTGATCTTCTTGAAGTCCAGCACGTCCACGCCATTTTCCCGCAGCTCCTCGCGGATGTTCTTCCATATGCTCTCCATCAGGGTCTGCTGCTCGCGTGTGACGCGCAGCGTCTCCTGGATCGTCGTATCCGGCAGCATGCCGGAAAGCGGGTCGGGCTTATCCGGCGTCAGCAGGGCGCGGTGCGTCAGGATGCCGATACGCACCCTGTAAAACTCCGTAAGGTTCGACTGATAGATCATCAGGAATTTGAGCCGCTCCAGCAGCGGGACCTTCCGATCCGCCGCCTCCAGCAGCACGCGCTCGTTAAACGCAAGCCAGCTCAGCTCGCGGTTGATATAGATGCTCTCCGCCGCAGCCCTGCGCTCGGCCTCAAACTGTTTTTCTGCCGGTGCCGGCTTTTTTTCCGCCGCGGCCTTTTTCTCGCCCACGGCTTTCTTCTCGGAGGCGCCCTTCTTTACCGCCGCGCTTCTCTTCACGCCCGCGGATTTCTTCGCCATTTTCTTTTCGTCCTTTTTGGCGGTCTCTGCCAGTTTTGCAGTCTTGTCGGCTTTTCGCTCGTTTTCCATATTTGAACCCATTCCTTTATCCATATCATATCGGCATTGCGCGCAAATGCGCAGTATTCTCCTGACTCTAATAATCCTACCTTTTTCGATTTTCGTCAAGAGGGGTTTTGATTTGTCGCGCAGTTTTTTTCTGAAGGTACAAGCTTGATTTATCCCAGCAGCGTTTTTTCTGTGCCCCGCGGGCGCACCGAAAAAGAGCTTATCTCAAAACGTATATGCATGCAAAATTGAAGGGGTCGATCCCCAGATCGACCAGCCGAAAACCACAGAATGCTGCGAAGCAGATATCACCAAATTCTATAGATAAAATATCACAGGTTTTATATTATGTCAGCTCTTTGCCCATCAAGCCGCAGCGCGCATTGACCTCCATCGTTAATTTCGGCATTGCATATCCCTGCTTCTCCTGCTATATTTATTATTACTCCGGCAATTAGATATCCCCATATCATAGAGCTGTACGGCCGGAGGCCCCTGGCGGGGCAACCGAAAAATGTGGCAATTATTAATTCGGCAATTTCTTATGTTTCTGTAAGAAATTTGCGGTTATTTAATTGCCGAATTAATAACATGGAAATTGACTGCCGCGGCTTACATTTTCTGATAAGGACTGGAAAGTTTATGAAGAAAAAGAATGCGAACGCGACCCCCGAAACACAAGAATCCGGTAAAATGACCAGGCGGGAAAAAGCTTTCTCCAGATTCTTTGCCATCCTGCTGATCCTGACCCTCGTTCTGACCATGGGCTTTTTCACCTATAAGCAGTATGGGATCGAGCGGGATTCCGCTTACGCGTCTCTGCGCAACTCCATGTACTCGCTGCGAAGCCTCATCACCTTTGAGGGCAGTCTCGGAGATGCCTTTGTAAACCTCAGAGACTCGGAAACCGTCATGTACGCAGAGCTGGCGCAGCCGTTTTTCGATTATCTCGGAGTAAGCGCGGAGACGCTCGAAGCCTGCAAATACAACTGGGAGGCCGACGACCTCTACTACTTCCCCGACGAGGGCAATGTCATCACCACAGAAAAGGCCGAGCCGTTTTCCCTGAACAAGAGCCAGACGCGTATGCTCAAAACGCTCGGAATGCTGTCTGAGGGTGAGTTGGTCTATAATGCAACCCGTCTGAAGCATGGCTGGTTGTTCATCAAGTGGACAGAATTTCCCAATATTTACAGCGTGGACTTTCCGCGTATTGCGGATGCTGTTCCGAGCTCTTTGTACATTGTCGAGAACACTACGGGTGAGATCATGATCTCGTCCTCTGAGATGCCGTACAATTTTCTGGACGAAAGCCAGATCACCTATAACGAGGAGCTCAACAGCAAGGCGACGGACGGCATCCAGGCGGGCTTTCTCCGGGGACGCGGTCTGCTCTCCGGCGTCTATTTTATGAAGAGCCGGCTGCTGGATCGCTATTCGGTATTCGTATATGTACCGTTCAGTACCGTTTTTAATGACACGCTGGATAAAACGACACCGATCCATCTTCTGATCATTATCATCTTTTCCTTTATCTGGTTTCGCTCGCGCAGCCTCCGGAAAAAAGCGCTGGCCCTGCTGGATGCGAAAGCGCGTCTGCGGCTCGGGAAGAAGCACTGTATCCATCTTCCCATGATGCGGCAGATCCAGCCGCTGCTGTTGACGGGCATACTGGCCGCCTTGCTGTTCACCTCCTATCTGCCATTGCTGACGAACTACATCAATCATAATGTCAGGATGGAGAAAAAGCTCAGCGCCTTTGTCAAAGAGCTTGAGCTCAATGATGAGGAATGGGCAAAGATGGAGTCTTTATACAAGCAGGTCCTCATGGGCCACATCTATATGATCGACATGTTCGCCGATTATATGGGAGAAGACTTCACGCAGGAGGTCCTCATGGATCTGGCGCAGCGCATGAATCTGAGCAGTGTGACGATCTATGGCGCAGATGGCGTCTCCACCATGTCAACGGACTTATATGTCGGGTATAAGATCAGTGAGAATCCGGAAGACGAGGAGTACATTCTTTGGAATCTTCTCCGGCAGGCGGACACCGGCATGATGGGGGAATTACCGGACAAGAGCGGATTTTACGCGGCATCGCGCCGCATGTTCCATAAACCCGGCCTGATTTACGTCACCTTGCCGGACGACAGCCTGGTAGCGATGAAGGAACAGACGGACATCAACACCGCGCTTCTCAGGATCAACACCGAAACCTATGCGAAAATGCATACCTATACCTCGACGCCCGAGACGCTTCTCTGGGCCACCGCGACGTCCCAGACCACGCGGCCCATTGCGAACACCCTGCCTCAAACCGTGATGATGAACCGCTACTGCGGCTTGCAGACCATCAGCGGTTATTCCTACTACCTGAACACCATGACGGATGACAATCACATCCTCATCAGCGCCGAACAGCCTGAGGTTTTCACGGAGCCCATCAAGAACGACCTTCGTGTAATCATTCCGGAAATCCTTTTCTGCACGCTGCTGATTTTCTGCGCCACGTGCATCTATCCGTACGACGGCACGCCGGTAGAAGAGGAGACTGCGAAAGCGCCCTCCCGGTTCTCGCTGATCCGGGCTTTCTCGCAGGACAAAGCCCTCCCATCCGCCGAAGAGCAGGAGCTTCGCATAGAGGTTAGAAAGCACAGCTCAGATCTGGTGTGGTCTCTGTGTATGCTGCTGGTCGTCTTTTACTTTGGCGACGCGCTCTTCTCTCCACACCCGATGGCGGATTATCTGTTCTCGCACCAGTGGCAGCGGGAGCCCAGCATTTTCTCGTTTACAACCATTCTTCTGAGCGTATTGTTCCTGGCCATCAGCATGCGGATCCTGAAGTCGATCATGAAGACGCTGTCCTCCAAAATGGATTCCCGTGCCGAAACCTTCAGTGACCTGATCATCAGCATTTTCCAATTCCTTTTGACGGTTATCGTCGTGATCTACTCGCTGCATGAGCTTGGCGTGAACACGAGCGTGATCCTCACATCCGCCGGCGTTATTTCCTTGATCATAGGCTATGGATCGCAGAGCATCGTCAGCGATCTTGTCAGCGGCGTCTTTCTGATTATGGAGGATCAGGTACGCATCGGAGAGTACATTGAAATCGACGGCTTTCTGGGAAAGGTAGAGCATATCGGCCTGCGCACAACACGGGCCAGCTATGATAACCGCTCAAAGGTTATCAGCAACTCCAATATGGTCGGCTTCTACAATCTCAGCCGCGAAACCACACAGGCCAAATGGACGATCGGTCTGCCGCAGTATGTGGACGCGGAGAAGGCTAAGTCTCTGATTGTGGGCAGCGGCAGCCGCTTCCGGGAAGAGCTCGGCGACAAGCTGCTCCAGGGCCCCGTATGTCTTGGAATAAACAAGATCCGGTGGGGCCAGTATGAGCTGTTGTTTGCCTCGTTCTGCGATGTCAGCGATTGGGGAGTGGTTCGGCTCGAGTCCATATCGCTCAGCTATAAGATCCTCTCGGAAAATGACATCAAGCCGATCGGCGGAGATCAGCTTCCCCTGTAACGGCAGGCCTGCTCACACAACCTGGACGACGCACGAGAAAAGGATGAGAAAAAAATGAAAAAAAAGCTGAATGCCGGTTTCGGGGT
The DNA here is from genome assembly GCA_902786615.1 of Oscillospiraceae bacterium. The sequence continues at coordinate 46,513 of CADADE010000005.1, read as the reverse complement.
GCTTTGCGTACTCCTTATGCTCGCGGCCCTGTGCTTTGGCGGGAGCGCCTTTGCCGATGAAGAGGCCGCTCCCGCGGCGCAGACGGCGGTTGCTGACGCACCGCAGGCATCTGCCGATTACGAGCTCATGCAGCTTCAGCTGGGCTCCTCCAGCTATGCCATCAGCGTGCCGCACTCCTACCGCAATGGAGACGTCACCATCGAGGAGGTGCAGGCCAATCAGGTCGCCTATTTCTTCAGCCCCAACTCCAAAATGGATTTTGACATCTATCAGTTCCCCAGACCTCACCCGGAATTGACTTTCGAGGAATACGTGGAAAAGACCGCCGCTGACTTTAACGGCGGCAGTGTGCGCACGCGGAAAATCAACGGCATTGAAGTCGGAGTCTATAAGTCCCGGGAGGTTTATGACGGGATCGAGTACGATGTGATGGCAGCGCTGATGGAGGAGGGCAGCGAGTGTATCGAGATCGTGTTCTGGCTCGACGGTGAAAACGCCGAGCAGGAGGCGACAACGATCCTCAGCACCCTGTCTGCAGTGGAAAGCTATGATCTGCAGCTTGGCAGTTCCCCGTTCTATCTGTCGGTTCCCGTCGGCTACAAGGCCGGGGAGCTGAGCGAAGAGGATCTCGAGGCAAGCGCGGTCGGCTACTATTACAGTGAGAGCAGCCCGCTTGATTTCGATGTGTACCAGTGGGACAGAGAAGGCCACACGCTGGAGGAATATGCGATCGGGGAAGCCCGGCTTTACGAAGCCGAGCGTGTGGATTACCGCACGGTCAACGACATTCTCCTGGCGTCCTATGTTTCTTACGAGGAAGATGAGGGCCAGATGTATTCGGTTGCCAACTATCTCTTTGAAAACGGCAATGACTTGATGGAGATATCGTTCTGGCTCGACGGCGAGATCGCTGTGAGGCAGGCTGACCGCATTCTGTCCACCCTGCACCGCAAGGCAGCATAAGGGGGACCCTCGGAAAGAAAAAAATAATATGGGGGGTGCAGCTTTTCCTGCTGTACCCCCCATATTTTGCTTCTTTTTCAATCAGGCTGCTGGCCGTCATGCGCCGGCCAGGCGCAGTCCGTGATTTTGAAATCCGTGAACACTGCCGTGAAGCTGGAATCCTCCGGGCTGCATGCGTATATGCCGAAGCGGATTTTTCCCGCGCCCTCCCACAGGTGGCACACGCGCATCTGCGAGAAACGGACGCCGTCCCGTGAGCATTCGATGCAATAGTCATCCTCCCGGCGGCTGAGGCGGTACCACATGGTTTTCACGTCCGCCGGGATCGCCGTCGTCGCCCAGTCGGAATAGCCGTGGTTGGTCACGACGGAGCCCAGGTGCTGGAAGGACTCGTTCTCGTATTCCACCGACCCCTTGAGCCAGTTATCCGAATTCAGATATACTGCGATCCCGCACTGGTCAAAGCGGCGGCAGCTCCCGGAGAAATCCGTTTTCACGACGAAGGAGAAATACTTCTCCTCCGTCTCCATTTGCAGCACTGGGGCATTGTCATTGCGAAAGTGATAATACGTTCTCTGCCAGAGATCCGTATGCGGCGCGGTCGTGATCTCGATTCTGTCCGGGCCGATCACGCAGCAGGCCGGCTGCCGCGTCCATTCGAGCTCTTCAAGCTTCATTGCGCTCCCCTTTTACTTTTCTGTCGCCTGGGCGTACAGGGTCTCCAGCATCTCGGGTGTCACAGAGCCGCGCTGGTTGTAGATCACCTCGCCATGGCGGTTCAGGACGATAGTCTGCGGCATGGCTGTCGTGCCGCCCACGATGTTCCAGATCGCCTCGTCGTCTTTCTCCACGGCGAAAGGCATGACCCAGTCCTTGCCGTGCTCGTTCAGGTACTCCTGCGGATCGTCGTCCACAATGTCCGAGTGCAGGGCCAGCATGGCGATATCGCCCTCGTGGTTCTTGTAGAGCTCGCTGAAATGCGGCAGCTCCTTCACACAGGGACCGCAGTAGGTTGCCCAGAGATTGATAAATACTGGCTTGCCGCGCTGGTCGGCCAGGTGGAACTCGCTGCCGTCAAGACAGGTGATGGTGAAGTCGGCAAGCTGCTGCCCGGGCTGATTGCCGGCAGGTGCGTCGCTCGACCAGTCCGCCGGGGCTGTCTGCGAGGCGGAGGCATCCGCAGCCCCGCCCTCGGCCGCCTGGGCGTACAGGGTCTCAAGCATCTCGGGCGTCACGGAGCCGCGCTGGTTGTAGATCACCTCGCCATGGCGGTTCAGGACGATGGTCTGCGGCATGGCGGTCGTGCCGCCCACGATGTTCCAGATCGCCTCGTCGTCTTTCTCCACGGCGAAAGGCATGACCCAGTCCTTGCCGTGCTCGTTCAGATATTCCTGCGGATCGTCGTCCACGATGTCCGAGTGCAGGGCCAGCATGGCGATATCGTCCTCGTGGTTCTTGTAGAGCTCGCTGAAATACGGCAGCTCCTTCACGCAGGGACCGCAGTAGGTTGCCCAGAGGTTAATGAACACGGGCTTGCCGCGCTGGTCGGCCAGGTGGAACTCGCTGCCGTCAAGGCAGGTAATGGTGAAGTCGGCAAGCTGCTGCCCGGGCTGGTTGCCGGCAGGTGCGTCGCTCGACCAGTCCGCCGGGGCCGCTTCCTCCGCGGCGGTCTGCGTCGCGGCAGGCTCGCTTGTGTCGGCCTTTTTGATGTTCGGGTCGAGGAAGTTATAGTAGACAAGGGCTGCGCACAGCACCGCCAGGGCGACGCCCCAGGCGATTTTGCCAAGTTTTTTGCGTTTGGCCTCGGAATCAGGCTTGTCATCCGCGCAGCCGCCCGCGGGCGCCTTGAGCGTGAAGCTGCCTGCCTTGAGGCTGATGGCTTTCTGATTGCACACATCCATGCACTTGGCGCAGTGGATGCACTCATGATCGCCCACATGGCGCACATCCATGCCGCAGTTTCTCACGCACGCGCCGCAGTGGTTGCAGCGGGTGGGGTCCACCTTCACGCCGACGACGGCGAGCTTGCTGAAAAAGCCGTAGATCGCGCCGAGAGGGCACAGGAAGCGGCAGAAGCTGCGATAGCAGAACACGCAGGCAAGGCCGATGACAAGCATGATCACGAACTTGCGCGTGAAGAGGATGTTCAGCATGGAGAAGTCTCCCGCGCGGGCGGGATTTGAGAGCAGGAAGATTGCCCCCTCAAAGGTGCCGGCGGGGCAGATGTACTTGCAGAAGCCGGGCACCGCCACACCGTGGGCAATGCCGTACCAGGCCGTAATGCCGACGGCAAAAACGGCGAGGATGATGTACTTGAGATAAGAAAGGGCGCGCGTCACGCGGTTCTTTTTGAGCTTCGGCGTGGGGATCTTGTGCAGCAGCTCCTGAATCAGCCCCAGCGGGCAGAGCCAGCCGCAGATCGTGCGGCCGAGAATCAGCCCGTAGAGCATGAGAATGCCGAAAACATAGAAGCCGATCTGCTTGTTTGTGGTGCCGATGGCGTTTTGCAGGGAGCCCAGAGGGCACGCGCCGACAGCGCCGGGGCAGGAGTAGCAGTTGAAGCCCGGCACGCAGATCCCCTTGGTGGTCGGGGTCTTGCTCTTGTAGATTTCCCCTTCGAGAAAGCCCTTCAAATGGGCGTTATAGAGCAGTGCGCAATAGAGCTGCACAAGCCGTCTCTTGGACGGACGGTGGGAAGCCCACCAGGAGGTTTTGATATTATCCAAGGCCAACACACTCCGTGCAAATTCTGATCGCCTTGTTGACGACCGCCATCATACTGCCGTTGCGGATGCCGACGATGATGAACACCACGGCAAGCACCAGCAGGACAATACGCACCGCGTTCACATTCCGCGCGGGAGCCGCGCTCTTCGGCTCTGCCTGTATCCCGGCCGCCTTTTCTTCCCTGATGCGTGCCAGGATGGCGTCATACTCGCGCCGGATGCTCTTTCCCTGCAAAACGGTGGAAACCATCAGCGCCGCGAGTCCCAGGATGATCCACGGGAACACATGCAGCGCCAGCGCCCCGATCACCTGCTCCAGATCGCCGTTCGGGAAATGCGCGGCGTTTGTCATATAGAGCAGGATCGGCAGCATGCAGAGGGCAAAGACGCCCCAGCCGCCGTACAGGAGCTTTTTCTGGATAGCCTGCTCCTTTTTCATCTCCTCGCTCGGCTGCGCGACCCGGGCGCGCATGAGATCGCGGTTCAGCTCGATATCCTGGACGGGCTTGTCCGCATCCTCGTCGCGCACCTGCATCACGGCGCAAACCGCCGTCACTGCCAAAGACGCGAGGAAAACCGGCAGCACTGGCTTGAGCGCCGCGCCCACCTTTTCTCGGGTATAGACCCAGGCCAGCGGATTGTCGTTTTTCTCCGCCATGCCGCTGCGGTAGATCCCGACGGCAGACACGGCCAACATGATCACCAGCGTCACGCACAAAAGCGTCTGGGCGATCAGCAGGATCTTGTTTTTTGTCACGTTTATCACGCTCCTTTACCGATTTTCATTTTATCCGCAAGCGGGAAAAAATGCAAGACAATATGAAAGCGCCGACCGGATTTCCTGCCGGTCGGCGTCTCCTTGTCCCGAAACTCAGGCTGGAATCAGGACGGTCTCCTCACCCGTGTCCTGGTTGTACCAGTAGAGCTTCCCTTCGTACAGGGTGAAGCTTCCCCTGCCGTAGAAGCTCTCGTCCGAGATGCGGAAGGTATTGTCGTCGGAATAGGTTTCGATCCAGTAGTGGCCGTCGTCGTAGGACATCATATTGCGTCCGGATTCGTTGGCCGTCAGCCGCCAGCAGGCCCGCTCCCAGGCGGAGCCTGACCAGAAGATTTCCACATCCATGCTTCCGTCGTTTCGCCTGGTAAAGGTGGCCTGGCAGCGGCCCGCGGTCTCCTCCGCCCAGCGGCCCGCAAAGCCCTGCGTCTGCGCCGGCGGCGGGGTGACGTTCTGCGCGGGCAGAACCGTGATGAGCGCGGAGCCGGAGTCGACCGAGCCGGCATAGTTGCTGAAACGGCAGTACACCCGGCATCCGCTCAGCTGTTCGGGGATCTGTTCAAGGGTCAGGTCCTTTGTGTTGCCGCCCTTGATGATCAGCGACGGGAACTGATTCTGCACATCCTTATATGTAACATCCAGGGAACCGTCCGGGCTGATGAAATGCCACTCGGCGATATCGGCATTCTCATAGCGCGTAACGAACTGGCACTTGCCGTAGGCCGTCACGGTCTCGTCGGTCGGGTTCTTGGTGATGCGCGGCAGATTGGATCTCGGCGTCGGGATCGGGGTCGGAACCGGCGTCGGTACAGGCGTCGGAACGGGCGTTGGGATCGGTGTCGGAATGAATGTGGGCATGGGCGTCTGCGGCAGTGCGGGAGCCGGATCGACAGGCGCAAATGTCGGCATTTGCTGAGGCGCGGGCGTTGTCTGGAGGAAGGGGTCCGGCGTCGCAGGCCCCGGGGCCGCCGTCTGTACAGGCGTCCCCTGCGCCGTGCGGGAGCCGCAGGCGGCCAGCAGCACGACCGCCAGAACCAGACAGGCCGCGATAAGCAGTTTTTTTCTCATGTTTTCTTCCCTCATGTTTTCTCTTGGACGGAAAATCAGTTCAGTCCGTTGATGATGTCGGTCAGCTTCTGGCGGTCATAGAAGGTAGAGAGGTGGGTGAGATGCTCGTCCGGCTCAATGCCCTGGTCAATATCATAGAACGAGCCGTTTTTCAGGAAGGACATGCGGGAGGCGCCGGAGATCTGGAAGACGCTGCCGTAGGCCGTGGTCATGGGCTGCACGACGCAGCTGCCGCCGCCGGAGGTGCGGCCGATCAGCGTGACCATCTCGGAGGACATCAACGCTGCGGGAACCAGATTGCCGCAGGAGAAGCTGACCGGGGAGATGAGGCAGTAGAGGTTCTTGTCCGAGACGGTGTCCTTCTCGTCGAAGCTGCCGTCGAGATTGACGTCGGCGCGGTAGATGGCGTTGGTCATCGCGCCGGTACCCATGTTCTGGATCGCAAACGGAGCGTCACCCAGGAACCACCCGAGCACAAACACGGCCGCATCGACCGAGCCGCCGGTATTGCAGCTCATATCCAGCACCACGTTCTCGATGGGGCTGCCCTCGCGGGTGATCTGCGCATGGGCCGCGATGATCTGGGCAATGGTATCGTCCAGCTCCTCGCCGTTGGCCTTTGCGTCGTAGTAGGCTTTGCCGTCGTAGTTTGCGGTGAAGTGGTCAAAGGTGATATAGGCCGTGTTGCCGACCTCCTCATACTTGAGCCAGCCGTCCGGGTAGGCCTTGTCCCTGGCCTTGGAGAAGTTGTCCTGATGCTGCAGAAGCTTGCGGTTTGCGATGCCGTTGCTGACAGGGACGTCCGCCATGCCGGACATCCAGGAATACTCGTTGAAACCGGAATGCAGATCGTCCAGGTAATAGTCGATGAAGGACTTGAGCGCATTGTCGGCGTCCTTGGCGCTCGGGCCGCTGAGCACCTCGTCATAGCCGATCTGCCAGAAGAGCTGGCGGAAGGAATCAATGTCATGGGAGCTTTTCAGGCCGTAGAAGTGATCGAGAGCCATGCACAGCTCATTGTAGCTGTACTCGGCCAGCGCGTCGCTGCGGTCTCTGGGCTCCGGCTTGTAATAGAGATCAAATACCTCCGTATAAGCGCCCTCGCCGTAATCGTAGAAGATATTGTCACTCGCGAGAAAGAGCGCTTCGCCGTTAAAGACGAAGCCGACCTGATAGGGCAGGAGCATGAGATCGACCATCGTCTGCAGGGGAACATAGAGTCTGTTGTTCGCCACGACCGTATGGATGCCGTAGGCGCCGAGATCAATGGTCAGCTCGTCGCCGTAGCGGTCAAAGGAGGCCTGCTTGTCGCGCTTGATGAGAAGGGGATTTCCGGAATCGTCCTTGTTGTTCACGCTGACCACATCAATGAGGGTCGTATCGTCGGAGCCGTGCATGAAGGCGTCGTAGTCCGTAAAGACGACCTTATCGTTTTCATAGTCGATCTCCATGGTATAGCCGTTCTCGCGCTTGAGCGTAACCGTGTCGCCGTCTGAAGAGGCCTCCAACGCGTAGTCGGGGTCATCGTTCAGCTCGGTGACAAGGAAGGTCACAAGCTCCGTCCATTCCGCGATGTCGACATAGGGCAGATCGTCCACGCCGTCCACAAAATAGAGAGGGAATTCCTGATCCAGCGTGTAATTCGACGTTTTTCCGAGATAGGTCTTGTAGCTGCGCTCTTCTACGGTGTGTTCGCCGGTATCGGCAAACGCGGCCTGCGCCGGCAGAACGCAGGTGAAAGCCATGAACAGGGTCAAAAGCATACTGATCAGCCGTGCGGTTTTTTTCATTTTGTCTCTCCTCCGTTTTCTGTTGATTTTTGCGGCAGTCCTTTATATTCGAGGCAAAGCATGGTCAGATCGTCAAACTGCTTGGCTTCGCCGGTAAAGGCGTCAACATCCTCCCGCACGCTCTGCAGGATACCCTGCGGGCTTCGCTCCGCCGCGCGGTTGAGCGCCTCGTTCATGCGCTCCAGGCCATAGAACTCGCCCTTGTCATTGCTCGCCTCCGGAACACCGTCGGTATAAACGAAGACAGCGTCGCCCGGGTGGAGCTTTATTTCATAGTCCTGATACTTCGATCTCGCAAGCGCGCCGAGCACCAGGCCGTGCCTGTCCCGGAAAAGGCTGAACACGCCGTTCTGCCGCAGGACAGGGTATTCATGTCCTGCGCTGGAACAGCGCAGCAGGCCGCTGCTCAGCTCCAGGATGCCGAGCCAGACCGTGACAAACATTTTGGATTTGTTGTCCCGGCTGAGCTGGGCGTTCACGGCGGTCAGAATCTCGCCGGGCGTGCCGCCCTCCCGCGTGCGGTAATTGATCAGGATTTTGGACGACATCATGAACAGCGCCGCCGGCACGCCCTTGTCGGACACGTCGGCAATCACGAGGGCCAGATGATCCTCGTCGATCAGGAAGAAGTCGTAGAAGTCGCCGCCCACCTCCTTGGCCGGGGTCATGCTGGCATAGAGGTCGAATTCGCCGCGCTCCGGAAAGGCCGGAAAGACGTCGGGCAGCATGGCCTCCTGAATCTGAGAGGCGGTGCGCAGTTCGGTATTGACGCGCTCCTTCTCCGCGGTGACTCTGGTGAGGTTTTCCGTATAGTCCACAATGCGGCTCTGCATGGAACGGATCTCCCGATAGAGCTCCCCGATCTCGTCCTCCGATTTGATGTCCAGCCTGATGACGTCTTCCTTGGTGAAGTTTCTGTGCGTCTCCCTTGCAAAGCCGGTCGCCGCGTCCGCGAGCTTCTTCAGCGGGTCGACCGCGACACGGCGCAGCAATACCATGCTGATCACAATCGCCGCGACGGTGAAGGCTGCCACGAAAAGGATGGTATTCAGGAAAAACGTATGCCGCTCCGTCATGATCTCGGTCATGTCGACATCCGCGCCGGAAAGGCAGATCACCTTGCCGGTCCCTGGGTCCGTGACAGGCTCGAGCGTCGTGCAGAGCCAGCCGTATTGCGAATGATACACCGTCGGCGGAACGGCGGCATTGTCCTCGTAATATTCAAATTCGTCAATGCTCTTCTCTATTGAGCCGATATAGAAGATATCCTCGGTGGGGTCCGCCAGATTATAGGTCACCCCGTTCACGTCCACCTGCAGGAAGGTGGTATCGACCCCGCTCATATCCGTAATTGCCGCGAGGAGATTGTCCATCGACTCATATTCATTCAGAAGCGTCCAGACAGGCTCGCCGTTCTGATCATACCCGTACCCGGTGATGGGCTTTTCGGACATCCATTTTTCCAGGATCTCCGGGCTTTTCGCCTCAAGCGCCTTTTTTCTCAGCTCCTGATACTCTTCCGAGAGGATCAGATCCCGATACTCGGTCAAGTCCTCGAGATCAAAGGAATAGGTGCCCGAGACAGCCGCGCGTTTTGTCCGGGTAAAATAGTCGTTATCCACGCGCCGGCAGAAGGCATAGTAAGAGATTCCCACCAGTCCCGCCGCCACTACGAGAATGACGGCCATGATGAGCAGCTGCAGCTTCGCGCCGAGGGACAGTCCGCGATGCTTCGATTTCATCATTCAGCTCCTGTATGCAAGCGTCAGCCCCGCGCTCAGACAATGGTCAGGATGTCCAGAAAGCCCGTGACGTCAAACACATCTCGGATGAGTTCGTTCACATGGTGCAATTCCATGGTCTTGTCCGCTTCCTCCAGCTCCTGCTGGAAGGTGAGCAGAACGCGAAGGCCCGCGGAGGAGATGTAGCTCAGCTTCTCGCAGTTTAAAACCAGCTTGGTAAGGCCGCCGAGCTGCGGCTGCAGATCCGCCAGGAAACCGGGCGCGGTATTAGTGTCAAGCGCGCCGTCCAGGTCCACGCGCAAAACGCTTCCCTCTTGTTTCTTCGTATAATTCAGCATGATAAACCCTCCATCCATCTGCTTTTGTTTCTTTCCGATTTTTCAAAAAACGTTTCCTAAATATACTGATACCGCCCGGCGTATTTTTTGAGTGTGAGCATTGTGATCACGAAGCTCAAAAGCTCCGCTGCCGGCCAGGCGCTCCAGAGGCCGGGGCCGCCGAACAGGGTCGTAAGGCCGTAAAGGCAGGCTGTCAGCACGACGAAGGAGCGCATCAGCGAAAGCATGCCCGATACCAGGCCGTTTCCGAAGGCTGTAAAGAGCCCGGAGCCGAAAATATTCATCCCGACGAAGAGGCAGGCGGGCAGCATGATCTGATAGCCCTGGGCGGCGATTTTGTAAAACTCGCTTCCCTCGGTAAAAAAGATCCCGACGATTCTGCCGCGCAGCCCAAACAGTGCCAGCATCGTGACTGCTCCGAGCACGAGATTCCAGATCACGCTCAGCTTATACACGCGCTTTCGCATGTCGACATTGCCGCTGCCGTAATGGAAGGAGAACACCGGCTCCACCGCGGAGGTGAAGCCCATGAACACCATGGAAATGAGCACCTGCACATAGGTGATGACCGCGAGGGCGCTGACGCCCACCTCGCCATAGCAGCGGAAAGCCAGATGGTTCATGAAGAGAACCGTCACCCCCTCGGCGAGGTTCGAGATCATGTCCGAGGAGCCGTTGAAGCAGATGCCGCCGATCTCCTTCATGTCGGGCTTTGCAAGCTCCAGGCGGTAAGAGCTTTTTTTCGCGATGATGTAAAACCAGACGGCATAAGCGATCGTGCTGCAGTAGCCGATCACCGTGGCGAGCGCGGCGCCCCGGATGCCCATGTGCAGCTTTGCCATGAAGAGATAGTCCAGTGCGCAGTTGAGCACCCCGCCCGCCATGATGACCACGGCGGCCACCACGGTCTTGCCCTCGCCGATGATGAGGATGCCGAGCTCCGACTGGAGGAGAATGGCGACGGCGAAGCTGCTGAGCGTCATGTAGTACGGGCGCAGGTATTCGATGTTGCCGTCGGTTGCGCCGCACAGGCGCATGATGGGGTCGGCAAAGGCGAGGCAGATCACCGTAAAAACGACGCCGCAGATCACCGTGAAGGTCATGACGCGGGAGAAAGTCTCTCCAGCCTCCTTCCGCTTCCCTTCCCCGACCTTTTTCACGATCACGGCGTTGCCGCCGCTGCCGATCATGATGCCGACGGCGATGAAAAGGCTGATGATGGGATAATAGAGGTTCACGGCGCTGATGGCAAGCTCCCCCACAAAGCGCTCGATAAACAGACCGTCCACCATTTGATAGACGCCGATGAAGACAAAGGTGAAGATGCTCGGCGCGACAAATTTCAGCAGCGACCAGAAGGTAAATTCCTGTGAAAGCTCTTTTTCCTGATCCATGGCCGCTTACTTCTTTCTGCTGAAGATACCGGCGATGGTCTTGAAGAAGTTCTTCTTGTCCTCCAGCTTTTCACGGATCTCGCCGATGGTCACGTCCGCCTGGGAGTTATGCGTCACAAGGGCCTGGGCGAGCTTCACAAAGATGTCCTTGAAGCGCTCCATGCTCTCTCTGGTATAACGGCTCGCGGCAAAGTCGATCATCAGCGTAAGGCCGCCGGAGCCGTCCAGGATCTCCATGTCGAGGATGGTCTGCGAAGCCGCCTGGTTCTGGCGGATATCCACCATCTCCACGTCGAGGCCGTCCATACCGCCCATGTCACGAATATCCTGCTGATAGAGCAGATACGCGCATTCGCCGTCGTTGACCTGGGTCCTGCTGTCCACATAGGGATAGCAGCTGTGCTCGATACCCTTCTGCACCTGCTCATGCACGTCGTTGAAGACGCTTCGCAGGGTCTGGGAATCGGCAAAGCGGATTCCCACCGGCAGATCGCGGAACAGCAGTCCCACGGTGCTGAGGCTCTGGGCATCCTCGCGGCCGTTGTAGATCCAGGAGATGCGGATATCCGGGGCGTTGTCGTTGTAAACGGAAATGGCCAGGGCCGCGACGGTGATGAAAAACTCATTGCGGCTGATCTTGTAAGCCCTCTCCATGGCGTTCATCTGGGGCTGCAGAATGCCGAGGGGCGCAAACAGCTCGCCCATCTCGTTCTCGCGGGATTCGTGGTCGATCTTCGGATAACGGCTCCAATCGACGTTGTCGTAGCGCTCCTCAAAGTAGCGGCGGCTCTGCTCATAAAAGGCTGTCCCGGCCATCTCCTCGCGCCGCTGAAGCATGAGGTAATAGAAGTCGGGGTCCGGCTCCATGCCCATATAGGTCTTGCCGACGTCCGCCATGAACACCTTTAAGGAGGTGCCGTCAAAGACGGAGTGGTGCACGTCAAAGAAGACATAGCCCGCCTTCTCGGTTTCAAAAACGCGGCAGCGGCACAGCCGCCCCCCCACGATTTTGAAGGGATAGACCATGGCGTTGCGGACAAAGCGGAACTCAAATTCCGAGAGCTTTTCCACATGCACGTCCGGCAGAAGCTCGGGATGATACTGCTGCGCCAGCTCCCGGTCCCGGTTCCAGGAGAAGGTCGTGAGCAGGGCCGGATGCCGGGAGATGACCGCTTTCATCGTCTCGGCCATCTTCTCCATGTCGATGATATCCTTGTCCAGCTTCATCATGGAGAAGAGGTTATACATGGTGGAGTTCGGCGTATAGAGCTGATAGTCCACCATATAAAGCTGCTCGGCAGTCAGGGGGTGTTCCCTTTCTCTGGCCTCCGCTTCCTTCGTCACGGGAGAAATCCCGTCGTCCGCGGCGAGACTTTCCCGATACAGCGCCGCGATCTTCTCCGGCGTGCGCCCGCGAAAGATCATGGCCGCGCTTATACCGTCAAGGCCGCAGCCGCTCACGAGGTCGATGGAGCCGAGAGAATCGCCCCCCAGCTCATAGAAATCGTCGTGAATGCCCACTCTGCCGAGGCCCAGCACCTTTGCCATGGTCTCGCAGATGGCTTTTTCGGTCTCGTTTGTCGGCGCGACATAGCTGCTCTGGAAGTCTTTCGCGTCCGGCTCGGGCAGGGCGCGGCGATCCAGCTTGCCGTTCGGCTTTAGCGGCACGGCGTCGATCTTCATGAAATAGGCCGGGATCATATAATAGGGCAGGCGCTTGAGAAGTTCCTCGCGCAGGGCGGCGGGGTCAAAATGCACATCCGCCGTATAGTAGGCGCACAGAAAGCTCTTGTCACCGTCCTCAAAGCCGCGGGCCGCGCACCAGTCGATGCCGAGGGCCTGCTTCACGGCAGCCTCGATCTCGGCAGGCTCGATGCGGTTGCCGTTGATTTTGATCATGTCACCGCTGCGGCCGAGCAGGACGTAGTTCCCGTTCTCGTCCCGTCTCGCAAGATCCCCGGTGTGATACCAGCCGTCCCGGAAGGCGTTTGCCGTCTCCTCCGGCAGATTGATGTAGCCGCGCACATAGGGATTGACAAAGCAGAGCTCACCCGTCTCCCCGTCCGGGACCTCCCTGCCCGCCTCGTCCAGGAGTTTGATTTTTGTCTCCACCTGGGGTCTGCCGATGGGGCAGGTCTCGTAAGGCTTGTCGATTTTGAAAAAGCCCACCGCAAAGCCGCTTTCGCTTGCGGCGTAGATGTTGATGAGCTCAAGGTTTTTGTTGTAAAGGTTGTTTGCAGGCTCGCTGCCGACAAAAAGCATACGCAGGAATGGGCCGGTATTCGTCCCGATCTTGCGCACATACGAGGGCGTCAGGAAGGTAATGGTGATGCGCTTGGTAAGGAAGAACTTTGCCAGCGCCGCGGGGTTTTTGATCGTCGCATAGGAGACGATATAGTTCTTGCCGCAATAGACATTCAGCGCCGCCAGGATCACGATGACGGTCGCCACGAAATTCATCGGGGCCAGCGTTGCAAGCCGGTCCTTCTCCGTAAATGGGATCTCGCCGTGGATGCTGATGGAGTCGATCGCCCGCTGGAGATTGCCGTACTCGTGCAGCACGCCCTTGGGGTTTCCGGTCGTGCCGGAGGTGTAGATGGCATAGGCCGCGTCATGCGCGTCGGGGCTTTCGTGGCCTGCAAGGGGCTCAAGGCGCATGATGTCCTCCCAGTTTTCCATGGAAATCTCCGCCTTGCAGCCGCAGTCTCTGCGGATATAGTCGATCCTTTCGGGGGCATAGGTATCTTCCACCAGGGCCCAGGCCGCGCCGGCCTTCCATACGCCGATCATGGCGATCACAGGCAGCACGCCGCGGGGCAGATCGATCAGGATAAAGTCTTCCTTCCCGAGCTTCTTTTCCCTGAGCCAGGCATAGACGCGCCCTGACATATCGTCAAGCCGGGCGTAGCTGACGCCCTTGGAATGGGTGTCGTCAAACAGGATCGCCGCGCCGGGGTTTTTCTCTGTATATTGCTGTAGTCTGTCAATGATGGTTTCCATTCCCGATCCTCCGATATTGCTGTGATAGAGTTTAAGCCCGGCTGTCCGCCGGGCTTAAACTATTCATTTTTTATGCGGCCTTGTCGATGGTGATCACCACATCGCTGTAGGTGCTCAGGGTCTTGAAGGTCTCGCCGGTCTTCTGGTAGCCTTCGGGAACCTTCAGCACATGAACATCATATGCGGTCCCCTCCGGGAACTCGAAGGTCGCGATGCCGTTGGCGTCAGTCTTGCCGAGATTGCAGGTGCTCTCATCGCAGAACTGGATGGTAACGCCCTGAACAGGGCCGTTGCTGTCATTGACAATGACTCTGTAGCAGCCCTGGTCGTTGGCCGTGGCGGCGCTTGTATCGCTGACAGCTCCGGCAGCGGCGGCGACAGGAGCCTTCGTGGGGGCGGCGCTTGCGCTGTCGCCCTTGATGAGCATTTCAATCGTAGGCAGATACTGCTCCACGGCAGCACCGGTGATGGGATAGGTCAGGATGGTGCCGGTCTTATCCACGAAAACCGTGGTGGGGAAGCCGCTGATGCTGTCCAGATACTCGTCGCCCTCGGGCATGATCACGCTGGTGTAGGTGACGCCCTTGTCGGCCAGCAGCTCTCTGGCAGCCTGGAGGGTTGCCTCGTCGTAGTCGCCCTCAACCTCAATGCCGATGATGCCGCAGCCCATATCCCGGAGCTTCTTGTCCAGCTCGGCCAGGGCTTCCATCTCATCCACGCAGTTGTGGCACCACGTTCCCCAGACGTTGACCATGGTGATCTCGTTGTCCTTAAAGAGGTCTTCGCTGTTGACGGTGTTGCCGTTGAGATCCTTGGAGCTGAAGGTCAGCGTATAGCCGACAGCCTTTGCCTCCCCGTCAATCGGGGTGCGGTACTCGGCAGCCTTGAAATCCTCAATGATCATGGCGTTGACCTTTGCGATATCGGCAGTGAAGGCGTCCTTCGCAGTCTGGAGCTGCTCCTCGGGTACGATGGTCTTCAGGCCGTCAAGGAACTCACTGATTTCCAGCGGCACGAAGTAGAAGCCGTAGCCGTCCTTCTCCGCGAGCTTGGTGATCTCCCCGCCGGCAGTCATGTCATTGGTCTGGAGCGCGGCTTCGATATCGCCATTGGTGATGACGAACACGGCGTTGATAGTCGTGAGGCTGCGCATCTTATTCATATCCTCCTCGGAGAGCTGATCCTCCAGGCTGACCATTTTCTCATAGTCGGCCTCAGACAGGCCAACATAGTAGAAGAGATTCAGGTTGATAAAGGGCTCATGGGAGATGATCCCGAGAGGGATAAACTGGCTGAAGCCGCTGTCGCCTGTGTACGACTCCTTGAGTGTGGCCTTCATGCCAAGCTCATCGGCGTCCACGGTATAATTATCTGCCATGGCAGGGACAGTCATGGACGCGAACATCAGCACGGCCAGCAGAATGCTCAAAATAGTCTTCATTTCTTATCATCCTTTCATTGTTCTGGGAACTGGCGTTTTGCCAGTCAATTCCTGTTTAGCTTACCACGCTTATAAGTTTATCGTCAAGTTTTTTCTGTGAACAATCGTGCTGTTCTTTCGCGCTCCGGGCACATCCTAATTTCAGGTTTTTTGCAGAATTCTGTCTGTTCTGCCAGCTTCGGAAATCTGTCCGCGCCGCGCCGAAAGCGCCGCGCCGCCGATGCCCGATACGTTAAAAAAATGTCCAGAAAAAGTGCAGTTTTCTATTGACATTTCCATATATACAGCGGTAGAATGTCAGCCGTAAAAAATGGAAGCCTGGTGTTTCCATTATTCTGAAAAAGAAAGGAAATCATCATGAATAAGAAAATTATTGCACTTCTTCTCGGCGCATGCCTGATTTTTGCGCTGGCCGGCTGCAGCGTTTCTCACAGCAGCTCCAGCACCTCCACCGTCAGCTCCACCGTGAACGGCGAGACTACCACGACCACCACGACCACCGAGAACGGCGAGACCCACACTGAGACCACCACGACCACCGCAGACGGCGCAACGACCACCACGGTCGACGGTCAAGTTGTCGAGAGCAGCGAGCCCGCCCCCGCTGAGGCTGCCGACCCCAACGATCCCACCGGTCTGCGCGCCAAGTGGCACGATTCTTTCACCGGCGGCGCCGAGGGCACCAATGATGACGGCGAGCACTTCTACTTCATTTACGACAATCCCGATTCTCTCGGTCTCGCGGCTATGATGATCACGAGCGCCGACGGCAAGACCCTGAGCGTCTATGACTACGGCAAGGTTCTCAAGGACGAGAACGGCAAGCCCTACATCGAGGACGTGGAAGGCAGCAGCACCCTCCCCTTTGAAATTGCCGAGACCAATGAGAACGGCTTCGTGTTCAGCTTCCAGAACGGTGTGAAGACCGAGTTCAAGTTTGTTGACCTTGACACCATCATCAATGACATGATCACCATCTGGGAAGGCGTCCAGAACGGCAGCATCGCCTACAACGCCTGATTTTTCTTCACATACGCGGCCGGGGATCACGGAAAACCGTGATCCCCGGTGTTTTTTCTGATGAATCAGGTG
Source organism: Oscillospiraceae bacterium (assembly GCA_902786615.1). The sequence continues at coordinate 30,183 of CADADE010000005.1, read as the reverse complement.
TACGGGTATTGATAGCCCATACCGTTGCACATGTTCTGCCAGACATAGGCGAGATAGGTCGCGCCGTTGTCGCAGTCCACAATGAAGTGGGCGCCGCAGCTGGGGCAGGTGTATTCCACGGTGTTCATGCAGGAGTCGATATAAACGCCGCCCTCGCCGCAGTCGTGGCAGGACTGGCCGCAGTTGGGGCACTGGATCCACCAGCCGTAGCTGGGCCAGGAGGTCTCGTCCTCCCAATAGCCGCCCGCAACGCCTTCCAGCGCCGTGTCGTCCAGGGGGCGCTTTCTGCCTTCGATCACCTGGTTGGCCTCTTTGGCCTTCTCAAAAATTTTCTTTTTGTCTTCTCTGACCATTTCTATACTCCTTTCCATACAATGCAGCGATCGCTGCTTGAGAATCTGTTATCATTATGCATCAGAGCAGGCTAAAATGCAAGTAAAGATTCCTTAAGCCAGGGGCAGCATCACCTTCACGGCGCTGTTGTCAACCATAAAGGAATAGGTAAATTGCGAATACAGATAGGGATTATAAGGGTCGAGCATGAAGTCCTCATCCAGGAAGGCGCGATAGGGGTCCCAGCCCGTAATCACAAGATAGACATGGTGACCCGGTGCGACGGTATAGCAGGTGGGCAGCATGTAGAAGGTATAGTCATAATACTTCCCTGCCTCAAGATCCGCCGAGCTGGTATATTCGCTGGACTTATTGCCGCACCCCGGATTGCACAGGTCCGTCCACCCGAAAGTAAAGGCTTTGTTCCAGGTGGCGGAGGGGACGAGTTCATACGATTCCGTAAGCCCGTAGCTGCCGCCCATATCATAGGCTCCGACGACCGCCGTGGGCACAGTGTTGTAAAGCTCCGCATCGGTCAGATAAGCCTGGAAGGGCTGCCCGTCATCCGGGATATCCACCAGAACCGCCGTAATCATCAGCCCGTCCAGATTTGTGTCATAGGTGGACAGCTTTACATGGATTTCCGGTGTGCCGCAGATCGTAGCCCCGGCGGGAATGTCCAGCCAGTACATGGAGGCCATCTCCTCGTCCAGGTCGGTGTAGTAATAGTTCAGGCCGCCGTCGCCCGTGTAAAGGGGATCCTGGCTCTCCAGATAAGGATTGGCCGTGGCGGCAATGTTGGTGGTGTCGACGCCGGAGTACTCCTCGCCCCAGAGGTTCAGGGCCGGGATCTCGCTGAGGGCAAAGCCGTTCCACTTGTCATAGCCCCTCCAGGAGCCGTCGATGTTGCTTTGCACAAGGACACTCGGCATATTCTCAATGCCGTTTTCCACGCCGTAGAGGTAATGGGACAGCCATCTGTTCACGGTGTCCTCCCAGCGTTCGCCGTTGACCATCATGCCATAGAGATCGGCATGCCCGTTCTGGTGGAGGACAAGCTTTGCCGTTTTCCCTGCCCGCTCAAACGCCTGCATCATCAGATCCGCCTGACGGGAGGTAACATTGAAATCGTTGAGGCCCTGGACGATCAGCGCGGAGCAGTTGATCTTTTCATAAGCGTCGGAATAGTCCGACATGGCCCAGATCGGTCCGTAGTCGCCGTTGGTCGCCTCCTGATCCCGGGCGATCTGCCACAGCCAGGAGCCGTACGCGGGATTCGGCACCGACATCTGATCGTCCAGGAAGGTGCCGCCGCAATTGAAGGCAGCCAGATAGTCGGCGTAGTGCACGTCAAAGCGGGTCGGCACGCCCTGGGCGTTGGTGTAGTCATACCAGCTGGCAATGCCGCCGTAGGGAATAATGGTCTTAAGCCCCTTGACGCCGGTGGTCGCCACCTCATAGGGCAGGGTTCCGCCGTAGGAGAGTCCGGTCATGGCCACGCTGCCGTTTGACCAGTCGGCCTTGATCTCCGTGGCGCCGGACTTGTCGGTGAAGGCGCGGCGGTCACCGGTGAGCCATTCGACCACAGCCTTGTGGCTGTCGCGCTCAAGATCCATACCGCAAAGCTCAAAGCCCTCGGACCCGTAGGTGCCGATGCCGCTGCACACTACGAGGGCATAGCCGCGGATGACAAAGTAGTCATAGGTCTCCGCGATATTATAGCTCAGCTCCTCGCTGTTGGGAATCATATAATCCCAGGTCTGGGGATCGGCATGGGCGGCAAATTCGAGCGTGCTGATCTCTCCGCCGGGATTGCGGGTCGCTCCCTTCCGGTAAAGCTTCTGATAGTCGAAAGGCTGTTCCACATATAGCGCCTCGGCGCCTTCGTCGCACGCCGTCACCGTGCCGGCGGTGTAAGGGGTGGGGTCGTAGATCACGGCGGCCTTGTACTTCCCCTCCGCCGCGGCGCGGGGAAGCTCCACAAACGCCTTGACAAGATCGTTCATCCCGTCGCCGTCGGTGTCGTAATCCGTCTCCACATAGACGCAGAAGCGCAGGATATCGCTGTCGGCGTTGGTATAACCCCAATCGCGCCCGAAGCTGTAGTTCAGCATCGGCTGCATCATGCCGTTTTCGATGCGCAGCGGGCCGTCCGCAGGGACCGGGGGCTCCGCCATTGCTCCCGCCGGACAAAGCGCCGACAGAAGGCAGACAAGCAGCATGAGCGCTGCGGCGGAACGTGCCGCCGTGTGATTCCGTTTTACGGTCATGTATTGCCTCCTTTTTCTCTCGCAAGCTCGCGTTTGCGGATTTCATCGGCCCGGGCAATGATTTTTTCCTTCCAGTCATCCTCCTGGGCGTCCAGCTGATAAACCTCATAGCCGTAACGTCTGCCGTTGGTGCAGATCACCGATTCATCGTCAACATGCAGGGAGATCCGATAGTAGTTGGGCATCTTCTGCGGCAGCGTCTCCCGGCGGTCGCGCTGAACCTCCCGCAGATGCCGCTGCGCATTGACAATGCCGTCAAACCGAACGCCGTAGAAGCGAAAGAGCTGCCTGATATACTGCTCCGACCGGAAGGAGGAGGTGTAGACCCAGACCTCATACCCCATTTTCTGGAGTGTACGGATCAGCTCAGGCGTCCCATAGCGCAGCCTTTCCTTAAAAATTCTGTTGAGAGGGAAGGGCAGCGGCGGCTCTGTTTTGTGCGTCTCGGGCGATACGAACAGCACTTCATCCAAATCAAAGGAAACCTTCATTACTCTTCTTCTCCCCGGCGGATGCGCTTGACGATCTCCATCACTCTGCGGGACCAGGCCGAAGGCTCGGCTTCAATGGGGTATTCCTCAAAATCTCTGGAATCCTGCCAGGTGCGCAGGATCATATCGTTGTCAATATGCAGCGTCTCAACATACTGATTTGCGAGGAGCTTTGCCATCTGCGGGCTCTCGCCCCTCTTTTTGGCGGTGCCGGTGACAATGCCGTCCACCTTGACGGAATACTGCTTGAAATACCCCCGGAGATATTCGATGGAGTAGTACTCGGCCGTATAGACCCAGATGTCATATCCCTGTCTCCCCAGGAAGAGCAGCAGCGCCGGGATGCCCTGCCGGATGCGCTCCTTATACATTTTGTTGTACGGGAAGCGCAGGGGCTTTTCCGCAGGCATGCTGTCGTCCTTGCAGAAGGCGACCTCATCCAGATCCAGCGTGACGCGCTTGTCGTTCTTTGAGTTTTGGATCATGCGCTCGATATCCTTGTCCTGCGTCACGTTGACGATGGAGATCAGAACGGGATTAAGCCCGGTACGCAGTGCGGCGGCCCAGCGGTGATGTCCGTTCAGGATCATATAGCCGTCGGGATTGACCTTCTGGACGATCAGCGGCTTACCCCCAAAATCTCCGTTTATCCTGATCATCTCGGTATATTTGCCGATGATCTCATCATTTGGGCCGATATTGGGATCGCAGAACTCATCCTCCGGGTTGTGATGAAGCTTCCGGCAGTCCGTCTTTTTCACAAACATCAGCTCAAAAAGACTCGCCTTGACAGGCACGAGAACTCCCCGATCCTCTTCGAGCCGCTGCGCAAGGTACTTTTCAAAATCCGTATTGCCCGCCATTGCACGCTTTCCTCTCCTTGTTTGATCTCTGTTCTGCGCGGCCCGCGCGTTCCGGCCGCCCGACATAATATAATCATATTATAAAGCACAGGCGCACCCAAGCGCAAGAAAAAAGCGGATTTTTGTGTGACACTTGTGTGACAGAAGCTGTGTTATCCTTTGTACAACAGGTTGAGGACAGCGCTCCGGCGGGCGCATGGAAAAAGCGCAGAAAACTAAAGAAGTCTTAAACCGGCTTCAAAAGACTGGACAAACGGCGCGTTTTGTACTATCATGTACTCGACTTGGAAAGACAAGTATAAAAACCCAATCAAAACCAAAAAATGAAAAGGAGATTATTAAAATGGCTGAATTTCTGAACGATCAGCAGGTTGCAGGTGTTTCCGGCGGCGCACACGCCAACGGTCAGAGCTGGTACGAAGGCGGCGCGACCTATTACCGCATCGCCCCGGGCGACTATCTGGGCAACATTGCACAGCGCTTCGGCACCAATGTCTACGCGATCCAGAGACTGAACCCCGGCGTCATCAAGAACGTCGACGTCATCCGCGCAGGCGACGTGATCCGCGTCCTGTAATTCAAACCGCAAACCTCATACCGGGGAGCTTCACGCTCCCCGGTGTTCTTTTTCCGCATTTTCTGACATTGATGGTTGACTTGCCGCGTCAGCTTGGCTATATTGGATATATCATTTGACGAAACAGGAAAGGGGATCACTATGGCGCATCCATTGATCGACCGCAGCTTTTACGAAGCTATCACGCATTTTGACGAATCGGACGAGGCGCAGGACGCCTATTACCGCATCATGGACACCGTGGTCGAGCGCGGTGGGAAAACGGACACCGTGCGCAGCCAGATCCTCAGGGCCTACGCCATGCTGTTCTGCGACGACATGAATCTCGCCCCGGGGCAGCTTGCCGGTCCCGACGAGGTGGAGGCTACCGCCGACCGCCTGCACACCGGCTCCATGCGTTATGATCCCAAGCACTGGTACAGGATGCAGCACCACTTCCCGGTGATCGATGAGGATAACTATGACCGTTTCGCGGCTCTGGTCATCGCCGATCTGAGCGCAGGGCCCCTGCGCGAGGCGGCTGTGAACGGCGGGGACATGCTGCTGCTCGGGGAGCCGAACCCTCTGAATATGACGCCCAGACAGCGCAAGCGCCAGCGTGTGCGCGTGATCGGAGGGCTGTCATGAGAATCCTCACCGTCGATAACCGCCCCCAGGCGCTCTCGTCGCTGACCGAAATGGCGGGCACGCTCCTGCCGGACGCGGAGCTCATTTCCTGCGCCAGCAGCCTGGATGCCCTGGGCGCTGCCAGAAAGGCGGAAATTGACACAGCCATCGTGCGCGCGGAGATGCCTGAGTTGAACGGTCTGGATCTGGGGGCCTATCTCATCGAACTCAATCCCCTGGTCAATCTGATTTTCGTGTCAGACAAGCGAAGACACGGATATGAGGCCATGACCATCCACGCCAGCGGCTACCTGCTGGAGCCCGTGGAGGAGCCCGCGCTCAAGCGGGAGCTGGAGGAGCTGCGGCACCCGGAGCTGGAAAAGAAGCACAAGCGCGTTTTTGCGCAGACCTTCGGCAACTTTGAGCTTTTTGTGGACGGGAAGCCCGTAAGCTTTAAATACTCCCGCACCAAGGAGCTGGTGGCGGTGCTGGTCAACAACCGCGGCGCCCAGACCACCAACGGAGAGATCATTGCCAATCTCTGGGAGGACGACGGCGACCCCGAAAAAAAGGCCTCCTATCTCAGCAACCTCCGCCAGGATCTGCAGAACACCTTTACCAAGCTGCGCCTCAACGGCATCATTCTCAAGCAGCGCGGCAGCCTCGCCATTGCGGCCGACCGCATTGAGTGTGATTTGTACGACTGGCTGAAAAACGGCAAGAACTCGCGGTACCATTACATGGGCGATTACATGAACCAGTACAGCTGGCCGGAATATGTCCATGCGGAGCTGGACGATATCAGCTATGCCATGGAGGAATAAGCGAAAGGCGCGAACCGTTTTGGTCCGCGCCTTTCGCTTCAGTCTGCATGCTTCTCCCGCCTGCGGAGGAAAAAGGCGATCAGCAAGGAGAGCGCGGAGAACGCGATTTTTACGGCAAAGGCTGTCAGGAAAACCGGAGAGCTCGGGTCATTCGCGCTTGTGCCCATGATCGTAAAAGGGATGATGATGGGCAGCAGCCCCAGCACGGAACCCAGCAGGTATTTCCCGAAATCGGTCTGCGCCGCGCCGAGATAGAGGCTGCCCACATGCAGGCTCAGTCCCGAGGAGCGCATCAGCAGGGACAAAACCAGCTCGCCCCCCAGTGGGCGGCTCACAAAGTCGTTAAGCCGTGGATATTTTTTCCTCAGCTCCTCCAGGATCGGCGTGCCGAGGGCTCTGCCAATGAAATAACAGGGCGTCACCATGATGGCCGCGCCGACGATGTTCAGCGCAAGCGCGACAGGCAGCGGGAACATAACGCCGCTTGCGGCATACAGGACGCCGGAGTGCATAATGAAGTCCACGCTTTTGAGCGCGAACAGCCCCAGCATGGCAAGCGCCGCGGCGACCGGGTTTTTCGGCTTATACGTCACCAGCTGTTCGACCGTCAGCCCGCCGTTGGTCTTATAGAAGATCAGGCCGATCAGGCACCAGGCAATGACAAGGATAACGCCCCAGATAAATTTTTGTTTTTTCGTCCATACAGCTTGCTTTTTCATGCTTCTCTCCGCAAGCCTGCCCCGTTTTCTTTCCTCGGCGTACAGCGCCGAGGAAAGCGGTCAGGCTCGCTCAGGTAATCAGTCCGTATTTTGCACACAGCGGTTTCAGTTCCTCTTCCCCGAGCGGCCCCTCATAGAGGGCGCGGCCCTGATAAAGCCGCAGCGCCTGTTCGAGAAGCGCCGCGTCGCCGCACTTGAGGCAGAGGGGCTTTGTGATCAGATATTGGGCGTCTGAAAAGCTGTCCAGCTCTTCCGCCGTCTTGATTTCGATCGTGACCAGGGCGGCGTTGCTCTCCATGGCCTCCTCCAGCGCGTCCTCCAGATCCGCGTTGCAGGGCAGCACCGGGCCGCCTGTGACGGCGGGGTCAAGGAAGAAGAGCTCCTTTTCCGTGGCGCAGGGCAAAAGCTCCGTCTTCTGCGGGTCGGGGCGGCGCATGCAAAGCGTCCGGCTCTTTTCAGCGATGGCCCGGACGTGCGCCTCCGTCGTGCCGCAGCAGCCGCCGAAGATCATCACGCCGGCCTCCGCAAGCGCATCCAGGCAGGCGGCGAAGCGTGACGGCAGGCAGTTATAGACCGTCCCGCTCTCCAGTAGCTCCGGGAAGCCCGCGTTCGGCTTTGCGATCAGCGGCACGCGGGCGATCTCATGCAGGCGTTTCAGGATCGGCGCCATCTCCTCCGGGCCGGTGGAGCAGTTGAGGCCGAAGGCGTCCGCTCCCATGCCCTGCAAAATCTGCAGCACCGCCGCCGGGTCCGCGCCGCTGAGCGTGCGCCCCTTCTCGTTACAGGTGAAGGTGACAAACACAGGCTTGTCGCTCACGCTCTTTACCGCGAGCAGGGCGGCGCGCGCATCGCTCACGGTCATCATCGTCTCTATGACAAAGAGATCCACCCCCGCCTTTTCCAGCGCCGCGGCCTGTTCTGTGTAGATCTCCACCAGCTCCTCAAAGCGCGCGTCCCCGAGCGGATAGAGAAACAGCCCCGTGGGCGAGAGATCCCCCGCCACCAGGGCGCGCCCGTCCGCCGCCTGCCTGGAGAGCGCCGTGAGGCGCATATTGTATTCCTCCACGCGGTTAAAAATGCCGTGGGCTTCGAGCTTCACGCGGTTTGCCCCGAAGGTGGGGGCATAGAGCACCCGGCTCCCCGCCGCGACATAGGCGCGCTGCAGCTCCAGAATCGCTTCCGGGTGCTCCAGCGCCCAGCGCTCGGCACAGTCGCCGCCGGTAAAGCCGCGGGTCTGCAGCTGCGTACCTGTCGCGCCGTCCAGAATCAGGGGAAATGTCAGTTCCATTCGTCCTCATCCTCCTCGTAAAAAGCCATCTGTTCGGGGTATTCGTCGTTAAAATCGGCGTCCCCGGAAAGCTCTATGTATCGGCATGCGCGCTGAATGTCATAAAGCCGCGCCCTTGCCGCCTCGTCGAGCAAGGCCATGCCCGCTCCCTTGAGGGAGGCGTTGCCCAGGGTTTCCGTTCTGTCGGCAAGCTCCGCCGGGAGCATGCCGATTTCGGCAGCGCTCTTCGGATCCAGAAAGCTCCCGAAGCCGCCGGCGATGCAGAGCCCATCAAGCTCCGAAACGTCCACGCCGCTCTTTTTCAGCAGCACCCGGATCCCCGCCGCAACCGCCGCCTTTGCAAGCTGGAGCTGCCGCACGTCCCGGGCTGTGAGATAGACGTCCGGCGTAAGATAGAAAATACCGTTGCCGTCCCCATCCGCCCCCAGATACGCGGCCCACTTTTCCGGCGCCTCCTCCGGCGGGAGAAGCAGGCCGGAGGCGCTGATGACCCTCTCCCGGCACAAAAGCGCCGCGAGATCGAGAAGGCCCGAGCCGCAGATCCCCCGGGCGTTCCCGCCGCCGATCACCTCCAGGCGCAGCGCGCCGTTTTCCGCGCGCACATGGGCGACAGCCCCCTCCGTGCCGGTCATGCCGCAGGAAATGCCCGCCCCCTCAAAGGCCGGGCCGGATGCCACCGCGCAGCAGAGAAAGCCGTCCCGCCCGCCGAGGGCCATTTCCCCGTTGGTGCCGATGTCCAGAAAGAGACGGCGTCCCGGCTTTTCCCGGAGCTTTGACGCCAGAAGCCCCGCGGTAATGTCGCCGCCCACATAACCCGCCACGCAGGGAGCGTAACGGACGTGCCCTGTCTCGGGCTTTTCAAAAAGTGTCTGCGGGCGGAAGGGCGCCACGGCGATCGAGCCCGGATTGACGCCCGCGAAAAGGTGCTGCATGATTGTATTGCCAGCCACGAAGAGCGATGAGAGCTTTTCCGTCTCCGTGCCGAGGGAAGCCAGCATTTCGTCCACCTGCCGGTGCACCGCGCAGCGGAGGGTTTCCGTCCCCTCCGGGTGCTCCATGCAGTACTGGGCACGGGTGATCACATCTGCGCTGTAGGCCGCCTGGGCGTTCCACGCCGTCTGCCGTCCGAGGCAGGCCCCGCTTTTGAGATCGTACAGCGTGAGCGCCAGCGTCGTAGTCCCAAGGTCCAGCGCCGCACCGAGTTCTGCGTCATCCGCCGGAGCGGAGAGTTCCGCACGGTCGGCCAGGATCGCACCCCCGCGCGGCTCCTCGACTTTGACGGCGCAGTCTCCGGTCACGGCCGTTCGGCAGGCGAGAACGCTCTCTCCGTCCAGCTCTGCGCGGCATTTGCCGCATTTTCCGAGACCCCCGCAGGGCGCGGGGATCTGCACGCCCGCCCGCTGCAGTACCTGCAGCAGGTTTTCTCCAGGCCTGGCGTTTTCCGTCAGCTCACGCCGCCCGGCGCAAATCCGAATTTCAGCCATGTTCTCACCGGCGCTGTTGACACCGCGCCCTCCCTTTTGTATAATGATTGATAATTATACACATCTTAATGGTCCGCGCGGCTTTTGTCAAGGTAGCAGGGAGGTGTCGGTATGGCGGATCTGATTTCATTGGCTCTGGAGCTGGGTTTTTCCCACGCCGCGCCCCTGGACGCGAAAAAGCTGCGCGCCCTGCCGGAGGTACGGGACATGTGCGCCTCCGACCGCTGTCGGCGTTACGGCAAAAGCTGGAGCTGTCCGCCCGCCTGCGGCAGCATCGAAGAGACTGCGGCGCGCATGGCGGCTTACAGCGGCGGCGTGCTGGTGCAGACCACGGCGCTGCTGGAAGACGACTTTGATATTGAGGGGATGAACCGCGCGCAGGAAGCGCACAAGAAGCGCTTTTTTGATCTTGCGCGACAGGCGCGGCTTCTCTTCCCGGACGTGCTGCCGCTGACGGCGGGCTCCTGCACCCTCTGCCGCAGCTGCACCTTCCCCGACAGGCCCTGTCGTTTCCCGCATAAGATGCTCTCGTCCATGGAGGCCTACGGCCTGCTCGTGAGCGAGGTGTGCAAAGACACGGGTCTTCCGTATTACTATGGTCCCGGGACGCTGACCTACAGCGCCTGTATTCTCACGAAAGAAGGGTGATTTCATGACGCCGAAGGAAATCTTTCTCGAAATGCTCAGGCCCGACGGGCAGCCGCCGCGCCAGCTCAAGCAGTATGAGGCGCTGCATCTGGTGCTGGGCGATCCGATCAACGGGTATCTGCGCGGCAACCGCGTCAAAGGCAGCACCAGCCGCGACCGCTGGGGCACCACGATCCTATTCCCGGCCGACGCGCCCGGCGCGACGCCGCACATCACCGCAACGGACAAGGTATGTCCCGACGTGACGCGCTGGCGCGATTACGTGCACGCGCCGGATCTCGCCGCAAACTGCGCGGAGGGCTGGGAGAGCTGCGCCGAGAAGGCGCGGGAGGCCGCCGGGGATCAGAAGCTGGTATGCGGCTTCATGGGCACCGGTATCTTTGAGCAGACCCACTTTCTTATGGGCTTTGAGGATACGCTCACCGGCTTTTATGAGCATCCCAAAGAGATGCACGAGCTGATCGATTACATCACCGAATACCGCCTTGACTACGTCAGGCGGCTCATCGACGGGCTGCACCCCGACGCCATTTTCTCCCATGACGACTGGGGGACAAAGGAAGCTCTCTTCATGAAGCCCGAAATGTGGCGCGAGTTTTATAAGGAGCCCTACCGCCGCTTCTACGGCTACATCCGCTCCCGCGGCTGTATCACCATCCACCACGCCGACTCCTATCTCGTCCCCATCGTGGAGGACATGGTGGAGCTCGGCATCCAGTGCTGGCAGGGGGTGCTGCCGGAAAACGACATCCCCGCCCTGCAGCGTCAGCTCAAAGGCCGCATGATTCTGATGGGCGGTATCGGCGCCGCGATCGACAGGCCCGATTCCACGGAGGAAGAGATCCGCCCCTATGTGCAAAAAGCGCTGCAGACCTGTTGCCCCGGGGGGCACTTTATCCCCTCCATCACCTACGGCATCATGGGGACCGTGTTTAAACACGTCGACCCCTTTATCGACGATGAGATCGACCGCTACAACGCCGGTGTGCACATGCCCGCCTTTCCCCTGCCCGAGCTGCCGAAGCGCCGGGCGGCAAAAACGGCGGCAGCCGCCGTGAGCCAGGAGAGCGGCGGGAATGTCGAAGTCTATGCCGCGCTTAACGAGGCGCTTTACAAGGGGCAGAAGAAGAAAGTCACAGCCCTGTGCCAGAAGGCGCTGGACGCGGGCCTTGACGCGCAGGACATCATCACCCGCGGGCTGATCCCCGGCATGGATAAGCTGGGCGCCGCCTTCTCCGCCGGCAAGGCCTTTGTGCCGGAGATGCTGATGGGCGGCAGGTGCATGAACGCCGCCATGGAGCTCTTAAAACCGCATCTTTCCGGGAAAAGCACACACTCTGCCGGACGCGTGGCGCTCGGCACCGTGCGCGGCGACCTGCACGACATCGGCAAGAACCTGGTGAAGATCATGATGGAGGGCGCGGGACTTGAGGTTGTGGATCTGGGCGTCGATGTGGCACCGGAGGATTTTATCCGCGCCGCGCGTGAGCAAGGCTGCGTTCTGATCGCCTGCTCTTCCCTGCTGACTACCGCCATGAACGAGATGCGCTGCGTTGTGAAGCTTGCCGAGGAGTCGGGCATCCGCGATCAGGTGAAGATCATGGTGGGCGGCGCCCCCATTTCCGAGGCCTTCTGCAAGGAGATCGGCGCGGACGCCTACACCCCCGACGCCGCTGAGGCAGCCCGCGTCGCCGTGAGTCTCCTTGCCGGATAAAAAACACATTGGACAGACTATATACAAGAAGGAGACGATACCATGAATCCGAAAAAACTGGGCTTCGGCCTGATGCGTCTGCCGCTCAAGAACCCCGAGGACGCCGGCAGCATTGATCTGGAAACTCTGAACCGGATGGTAGACACCTTCCTGGAGCGCGGCTTTACTTACTTTGACACCGCCTGGATGTACTGTGACGGCAAAAGTGAGGAGGCTGCCGGAAAGGCTCTGGTCGCCCGCCATCCGCGCGACAGCTTCACTCTGACAACGAAGCTCCCCGCCTACATGCTGAAAAAAGAGGAGGATCGGGAGCTGATCTTCAGCGAGCAGCTTCGCCGCACCGGCGCGGGTTATTTCGATTATTACTGGCTGCACAACGTGAACGCAGTGTCCGTGCAGACCTTTGACAAGCTTCGTTGCTGGGACTTTATCCGGGAGAAAAAGGAGGCCGGGCTTGTGCGGCACATTGGCTTCTCCTATCATGACGGCCCCGAGCTTCTCGACAAGCTTTTGACAGAGCACCCGGAGATCGAATACGTACAGCTGCAGCTCAACTATCTGGACTGGGACAGCCTCGGCGTACAGAGCCATGCCTGCTATGACGTCTGCGTCAAGCACGGCAAGCCCGTCATCGTCATGGAGCCGGTCAAGGGCGGCAACCTTGCCAAGGTGCCCGCCGAGCTGGAAGCTCTCTTTAAAGAGCGCGAGCCGGCGCTCTCCGCCTCCTCCTGGGCCATCCGCTTCGCGGCGACCCACGAGAACGTCTTCATGGTGCTCAGCGGCATGAGCAATATGGAACAGCTGCTGGACAACACCGGCTACATGCAGGACTTCCGTCCGCTGAATCAGGAGGAGCTTGCCTTCATGCGCACCGCCGCCGAGATCATCCAGCGCAACATTGCCATTCCCTGCACCGGCTGCTCCTACTGCACGGTCAAGTGTCCGAAGAACATCGCAATTCCCAATTACTTCTCCCTCTACAACTCCGAAATGCTGATCCCGGAGCACCGTCGTCCCTTCCACGGCGGCTACTACGAGCGTCTGACCATGCGCTTCGGCAAAGCAAGCGACTGCATCAGGTGCGGTCAGTGCGAGGCCATGTGTCCCCAGCACCTGCCGATCCGCGAGAACCTGGTCGCCGTCGCCAAAGCTTTTGAATAATTTCGAGTAATTTAATGCCGCCCTCCGGGTTCCCGGAGGGCGGCACTTTCATGTTCATATCAGGATTATACTCCGCTCAATTCCCGGAAGGCCTTCGGCAGATATCGGATCAGATCGGACGGGGCGAGCGAATACTCCCCCAGCTCTTTTACGGCAAGATCTCCGGCACAGCCGTGAAGCCACACGGCGCAGCGCGCCGCAAGCCACGGCTCGAAGCCCTGGGCAAGCAGGGCGCACAGGATGCCGCACAGCACGTCTCCCGTGCCGCCCTTTGCCATCCCAGGCCCGCCGTTGGGATTGACAAGCGCCTCTTCGCCGCGGCAGATCAGTGTGCCCCAGCCCTTGAGGATCAGGATCACATTCGCATGCCGCCTCGTAAAGCGCAGCGCGCCGCGAATCCGCCCCTCGGTGAGATCGCCGCCCAGGCGCTTGAACTCCCCCGCATGGGGCGTCAAAATCAGCGGTGCGCGGGCTGTGTCCAGATGCGTTGGATCACCCGCCAGAACGGTCAGCGCGTCGGCGTCCAACACCAGCGGGCAGCTCGCCTCCCGCAGGACGCCGCGCACCAGTTTCTCAGAGTCCGGCCCCGTTCCGAGGCCCGGCCCGATTACGCAGGCGTTTGCTTTTTGAAGCTCTTTCAGGAGCAGCGGCAGCGCGGATTTTGAGATACGCCCCTGCCGCGTCGCGGGAAGCAGCGTGACCACGGCCCCGTCGCAGCGCGCCGCAGCGATCGGATAAACGCTCTCCGGCGTCATCAAATGCGTGAGGCCCGCGCCGCTGCGTTCGCACGCGTTTGCCGCCAAAACGGGCGCACCCGAATAGCCCCTGGCCCCGGCAATCAGCAGCGCGCGCCCATAGCTGTATTTGTGGCTCAAGGGGCTTCTTCGCGGAAGGGCATAGTCGGACGCTTCCGCTTCGTACAGAGTCAGTCCTGTTATGTCCCCGTCCGTGTCGTCCATATACTTTTTGCTGTATTCATCAAGGCTCAGTCTTTTCATGGCACTCTCCGCCTCTTAGCTTAAAAAGCCGATATACTCGTCAAATACGTTAAACAACATATCCCCGGAGCAGACCGGCAGAACCATGTCGGCGTCCCCGATCTGCGCAAATGTAAACTGCTCCAGGGCGGCGGTCAGGACAAGAACCGGTATGACCTCATAGGCCGGGCCGAACATGATTTCCAGAAAGGGGCAGTATTTTGCCGCCTGCAGCACTTCCTCCGGGTCAATTTTGTTTTTCATCTTAAACTCCAGCGAGAAAACCCGGTTTTCCGTGATGATCAGCACATCCGCGTAAATGCGCACCCAGCGGGAGCGCTTGAGGCGCAGTTCGAAAGCCAGCTCCCAGTCGAGGCACTGCTTTCCCAGCATCTGCGTCAGATCCCCAAAAAGCCGCAGGACCTGCGTCCGGCAGTCCTTGAAGGAGTGGATCAGGCCGCGGGTGTCGTTCAGGTTCCGCCCGATGTTGACGCAGCCCGCTTTGACCTGCTCCAGCCATTCCTCCTCCGACTGGCGCATAAACTCCCCGGCTGTGGTGTAACAGGCCGCGAATTCCTGCAGGCCGATATGGGGCCTTGCCTGCCGCACAAGGCCATGCCAGCAAAAGGCTCTGTCCTGCCAGCACAATTCCTTCATCAGCGGGGAGCTGTACAGGATCTGATTGACCGTTTTATGGGATAGTCCAAGCCTCTCCGCAATGTCGCGCGCTTTGATGCCGTCGCTGCGGCAAATCACCGCGCAAATCGCCTGTTCCAATTCCTGCTCCTTCATAGCATGCAACCGCCTGTCCTAAACTCTGCGCCGATCTCTCCAACGTGAAGATCGGCTTTTTTGCTGTGTGCGTCCCTCTGCAGCAAGTATTACACGCTCAGCAGATTGTTTTGCAGGGACAGAGCCAGCCCCAGCTTCCGTACGCCCTTTTGTCCGAAATCGACCGTGAGAATGTCGTCCTTGACGGCGAGGATTTTCCCGTTTCCGAAAGATTTGTGGCGGACAAAGCCGCCGACGTGAAGCTGCGTCAGGATACGCTCGGAGGCGGCCTTTTTGAGCGCCGCGCTGCTCGGAACAGGCGCAGATGGTCTTTCCGCCTGCACGGCGTATTCCACCTTTCTGCTTCTGCGTGACACCATTTCTTCAACGGACAGCAGTTCGCAGCGACCGTCCGGAAAGGAGACCAGCTTCCGATCCATACATTCCGCGACGATTTCCCCACCGCCCTGCGCCGCGTCGAAAAAGCGCTTTCCGATTTGCGGCAGCAGAAACGGCGCGAAGACGTCGTCCGTGTCCACGACAGGCGTCGGCAGGGCTTTCATGATCTCCGAAACGAAGCAGGAGCTTTCCCCGCACTGGAACAGGTACAGTTCGTTTTTGGCTCTGGTCATAGCCACATAGCAAAGCCGCCGCTCCTCCTCATACTGCCGGATCTCGTCCGGGTCTTCCGCCTCGTTCGCTGTCTTCGGCGGCAGGATCCCGTCGATCACGTCCGCGAGATAAACGCAGTCGTATTCCAGCCCCTTGCTGGAGTGGATCGTCGAGAGAATGATTTTATTGCTCGCCGCGTTCTGATGCTCCGCAACGGTCGCGCGGAGTTTGTCGAGCTTCTCCAAGAACAGAAGCGGCGTGGCTATCCCCCTCGCCAGCATGCCGAGGATGAAGAGCTTCCCCTGATCCAGCTTTCGCTGTTCCACAAAGCGGCCGTAGTGCATGGCCTCCCAGATGCGGTGGAGCGCGGTCTCGGCGCTTTCCGTCCGGATCAGGGGCAGGTTCTGCGCAAGGTCGAGCACCGCGTCCTGCACCGCGCCGTGGATCTCGGGCGCGCGCAGGAGCTCTTCAAACAGCGGCTTCCCGCTTGAACGGCTCCGCTCGATGGCATAGAGGGCGGACTTCTTCGAGATTGCGGCGCCGAACTTGTAGTACAAGCGCAAAAAGAGTTCCTCATCGCGGGGATCATAGGAAAAGCGAATGATGTCCAGCACGTCGATCACGACGCGGTTGGAGAAAAACGTGTCCTCAAAATACCGGCAGTTGTAGGGGATGCCGTTTTGCTCAAAGCAGTCGATCAGCGGCAGGGCGGTGTCGTTGTTGCGAAACAGGATCGCGGTTTCGCGCTCGCAGCGTTTGGCCATGTGGACAAGGTATTCATACTGAAACGCCCGCGATTTCGCATGGACGACATGGACCGGGGCGGCTTTTCCGCGCGTGGGGATCATGCTCTTTTCGCGGCGGTAGCGGTTGGCTGAGACAAAGCGGTTCGCTGTCGTGATGATCTCCTCGCCGGAGCGGTAGTTTTCCTCCATGAGCAGGATCTTCGCGCCCGGATGGTCGCTTTCAAAACGCAGCAGGGCGTCCGGATAAGCCGCGCGGAAGCCGTAAATACTTTGATCCTCATCCCCGACCATGAAGAGATTCTCACTCCCGGAGGCCAGCAGCCTGATGATCGCATGCTGGATCCTGGACGTGTCCTGTGCCTCGTCCACGCAGATATACGCAAAGCGCTCCTGAAAGTCGTGCAGCACGACCGGGTACTTTTGCAGGATGGTATAGGCGTAGGCCATCTGATCGTCAAAATCCATCAGGTGCCGCTGCCGCAAGGCGTCCCGGTATCGCCGGACGATCTCGGGCAGGCGGTCGATCTCGCTATCCAGCTTCTCGATCTCCTCCTCCGTCAGCATCATATTTTTGATATACGTGATGAGACGGCGAACCTCCCGGATCTCACTGTCCTCCGGGTATCCCTCGTTCACGCTCTGGCAGATTTCGCGGACAAGGCGGTTGAGCTCGCCCTCGTCCGTCACAAGGTCAAAGGGCGCGCGCCCCGCGTGGTTGCGGCCGAAATAGTCGATGACGGATTTGGAGACGCTGTTGATCGTGCGAAACGCAAGCCCGGACGCGGCGGTCTCACCGAAAATGGCGGCAAAGCGGCTCTTCATGTCCTTTGTCGCCGCGACGGTGTAGGTCATCGTCAGGATGGATTTCGGATCGATTTCCCTGCAAAGAACCATATACCCCAACCGGGTCACCAGCACGGTGGTTTTGCCGCTGCCGGGCGTCGCCAGCAGGAGCACCGGCCCGTCCACAGCATACACCGCTTCCCTCTGCTGCGCGTTCAGCCTTTGCATATATTGTTTTTCAAATTCTTTCGGTTCCAAAGCCGCCCTCCTGAAACTGTTCTTTCCCTAAGAATACTCCGCAGGCGGCCAACAATCAAGCAGTTTTCCATGTCTCTGCCGCTTTCTGCGGCGTGTGTGTCTTCTGTGACGCTTCGTGTGTTATTCTCAGCCTGTCCTTGAGGGACAGAACAAAATTATGAACCACATCTAAGATAAAGGAGATATATGAAAATGAAAATCATGGAAAACAAGAGCTTGCTCAACGAAGTTGAACTCGACCGGGTTTCCGGCGGCATCCTGCCGATTTTTAATCTCGGCCCGGCTTATGAACCCACCCAAACCGAAGAGCCCCACGACGGCGGCGCAACCGGCGGCTGGTGAACATGCGTTCGACAGCACCGCAGTCCGGCGGCGCGTTGACCGACAAGACAACACCCGGAACAGGAATCAAACCTGTTCCGGGCTTTTTTATTGTTCATCATAAATGGAAAAGGGATCGGCCCGAAACGGAATCTCTCTCGTCTCGGGCCGGTTCTCTGTATCCTGTTTTAGTCGTAGTCCCAGGCGTCGTCCCAGTCATGGTCGTAGTCATGGTCCCAGTCGAACATGTCGTCCCAAGGGATCAGCCCCGCAAAATCTGTGGCTTACATTGTTTCCGCCGTAAAGCGTCAGTATATCTTGTGCTCCATATTGCTGTAGACCTTAAACAGCTCCAGGCAGGCGTCACGATCAATGCAGACCAGAAAATCCTTCAGGCTTTCCCTGCCGCCGCTGAGTTCGTCGAACGCCTCATCCCGGAAGCCGATATCGGCGTTGTCTTCGATCGTACAGCCATAATAGACTTTGTCGATATTTGCCCAGAGAATCGCGTACAGGCACATCGGGCACGGCTCTCCTGTGGTATAAAGCTCGCATCCGGACAAATCATAGCTGTCAAGCGCATCCTCGGTATTGCGAATCGCGGTGATCTCACCGTGGGCAGTAGAATCCTTGTCCTCAAGCACCATGTTGTGACCCTTCCCGATGATCTCACCATCCTTGACGATCACGCAGCCGAAAGGCCCTCCGTGACCGTGTGTGATGCCGTCAAGTGCTTCCCTGATCGCCTCGGCCATGTACGGATTCTCGGCCGTGATCGTTGCGTCCGCTTCCGTGGACTCCGCCCAGCACAAGCTCGACTGCGCTGTCAGCATAAGCAGGAATACAAGAAGAAACGTTTCCATAAGCGTCCATAGTTTTTTCTTCATCATGCATCACCATCCTTCGTTTTTGGTAGTATAATTATATCACAGTCCTTCGGCCCGACGCAAGCTGAAATTCTGTTTCAGGAATCGTCAAAATCAATCAGCCCCGCCAGGCAGCGCTGCCCGCCCTTTTGGGATTCGGCGCGTAAACAGCGGGCTCGCTTTTTTTACAGAAAGATGTTGAAGTTGGGTCGTGTTCAGGCTATATTATTACTCCGGCAGCAAAAGCACTTGAAGCCTTGAGACCGTACTGCCGGAGTAATGAGGGCAATACCGCATAATGCGGCAAGAGCAGATTCCGAGAAAAACCGGGTTCTGATAAAGGCAGTTTTTCGCCGGAATACTTTGTGTATTGCAAGAAAAAGTGACGAGATCAGGGCACGGTTTTTCTGGAAGATGCCGCAGGCGTATTGTGCGGTGTTGCCTTAGCGGGATTTGTTTTGAAGAAGCGGAAACGGCTCAATGAACGATTGACAAAGAAGGAGAACGCATGAAGACCATACACGTTGTCGCGGCTGTCATCCGGGATGGGGACAGGATCTTTGCCACCCAGCGCGGATACGGAGAACAGAAGGACGGCTGGGAGTTTCCCGGCGGAAAGATCGAAGCCGGGGAGACGCCGCAGCAGGCGCTTGCTCGCGAAATCCGGGAAGAGCTGGACACCGGCGTCGCGGTCGGTGATCGCCTCGCGGCCATCGAATACGACTACCCCGCCTTCCATCTCAGCATGCAGTGCTTCTGGGCCGCGATCTGCGACGGGGAGCCCGTGCTGAAAGAGCACGAGGCGGCAAAATGGCTCCGCGCGGACGAGCTGGACAGCGTCGCCTGGCTTCCGGCCGATCTCACGATTATCCCGCTTGTGAAAGAAAAGCTGACGGAACGTTAAAAACGCCCGGAACAGAAAGCAAACCTGTTCCGGGCGTTTTTTCCTTTCGCCATCATTTTTTCCTTTTTGGCGCGGGAAGCTCGTCCGCGACGGCCTGTACCATCCGGCACAAGAGTTCCCGGCGGTCGGTATCGGCAAGGATCATCTGCTTTGCCCCATTATAGGGAAGCTCCATCTGTGTTTCAAGACCGGCCTCGCGGAGCAGGAGCAGCGCCGTGGGCGCAGGCTTCAGCAGCAGGCGGTCATCATATATGCCGCCGACTGCCTTGCCCTGACAATACAGAACATACTCGCCCATCATCGGGCGGGCCGTGATCTCCTCCACTCCTGTGAGCTGTTCCAGCACATAGTTCAGATATTCTTTTGAAGATGCCATATTCTCACGCCTTTCGTTTCGGGTTCCGGAGCGCCGCTGAAATCGTTATCAGGAATATACCGCAAGACGGGAAATAAGAAAAGCGCCGATTCCTGCTGTTTTAATCATATTCTGCGTAAACTTACATTTGGGATAGTTCGAACATCCATAGAAACGCCCGTATTTACCATTGCGCAGCAGCAAATCATTCCCGCATTTCGGGCATTTTCCGCTCCTCAGCGCCGCTTGTTGTGCTGCTACCTTTGTTTTGACTGTGTTTATGTGTTTCTTTTCATTTTCTGCACCGATTAAATTTGTTTTACAAATCTTTTCAAAAATGAAAGCCACATCATCAGTTGACATGATCTGCTGTCTATTACGCAGTATCTGACGTTTCAGGCAGATCATATTTACAACCGGAGTTTCACTATCTACTTTTAGTTTTGCTTCATTGGAAAAAACAACAATCGGTCTGAAAACTTCTTCATCTAACTGTAAACAGGCTGACAAAGTATAAATGTGTCCCCAATTCTGCTTGATTGGATTATAAAAGGTATTTCCCTGCGTTGTATTAAAAGTCTGCTTCCATTTCTCGCTTTTTTCATTCCCCAATATGCAGCCGATTCATCCTGTCAGGTAATGCCGTTTGCAGTCGCCGGGGCGTTGGATCCCCGGTCTTTTTTATGCTCCTCCCTTGTTATTGAGCCGCTCACACAGATGCCGGCTCGGCAGGGTGGTGTCCTCGGTATAGGCATAGATGCGCCGCGCCCCTTTCTCGTTAAAGTGCGGAGATACTCGAACACATCCGCTGCGCCGGAGGCGGCGCGGCACTCAGCCAAGCCCCTATTGATCTTTCCGAACAGGATTATTTCGCCGCTCCCTCCAGCAGCTCATACAGGGCATCCTGCGCCAGAACGCCGCGCTTCAAGTCAGGTGGGAAATCACCACGTTCGTCCGCTTCATAATCCTCCAGCCATTCGTCCGAGGTATAATAGGCGTCCAGAAGGAGGAGCTTCTCCGGATCACGAGAGACAGAGGCTTCGTCAAACAGCCGCTCGTACTTCTCCACCCGCTCGATTCGCTCAAGGTGATAGAAGCGGCGATATGTCTTGCCGTTCCTCTCAACGGTTTCGTTCCACATTTCTGCCGGACGCACCCACAGACCGCCTTCTCCGTAGAGAGCGCGATAGACCACCACCGGCTCTTCCGTCTCCGAGTGCCTTGCAACCCCGACCACCTCATACGCATTACCCTTGAAGTGACAGTAGCGTCCGGGCTGTATAGTCCTCACAGCCTCTTCAAATGTCATCTCTTTTGCTCCTTTGCTTTCCGCGGGTCAGCGGGCTTCTCCGCGTCCTCCGAAACGGCCCGCGATCGCCCGGACCGTTCGGTGCCGGGAACGCGCCCCTCCGTCAGATCCTGGTTGACGCGACACGCCGATACATTACAATTCATGCTTTCAGCTGCGATAATTCTCTTTCGGCCAGCGCCGCAAAGAAGCGGGCTGCCGGAAGAAGCGCCGCGGGATCGGCAGTAAAAGCGGGATGATGGTTATCGAAGCCGCCGCCCGTGCCGATACGGAAGAGTGCGCCGGGAGCAATCCTCAGATAGCGGCTGAAATCCTCCGCGATCATGGACGGCGGGTTCACCTCAACGCGCAATCCCAGTTCCCGCGCTGCGATTTCCGCCCGTTTGCAAACCTCCGCTTGATTGACCACCGGCGAAGGGCCGCGCTCATATTGAAAAACCGCTTCACAGCCGAAGCATTTCGCCGTATGGGCAATCTGGTTCTCCAGGCTTTTGCGGATGCGCTCGCGGACGGCATCCGTCATGACTCGGACAGTGCCCTCCAGAAACGCTGTTTCCGGGATTACGTTCCAGGTATTGCCCGCCTCCACCCGGGTGACGGAAACGACAGCGCTGTCGAGGGGACTGACCTGTCGACTGACAATGGTCTGAACCGCAGAAATGATCGCTCCCAGCGCGGGGATCGGATCGACTCCTGCTTCCGGGTGCGCCGCGTGACAGCCCTTGCCCTTGATGCATACGGAAAAGCGATCCGCCGCAGCCATGACCGGCCCCGGTCGGATGCCAAGCGCACCTGCCGTGTATTGGGGATCCGTATGCCCGGCCAGAAACATCTGCACATCATCCAACAAGCCGGTATCTGCCATCCTGTCTGCGCCGAGATTCACCTCTTCGGCGGGCTGAAAAATGACCTTCACCGTGCCCGACAGCGTTTCTTCCCTTTCCTTCAGCAGCAATGCGGCCCCCAACATACAGGCAGCATGGAAGTCATGACCGCAGGCATGCATGACCCCCGGTGTTTCCGAGCAGTAGGGCAGCGCGGTCTGTTCCGCAATCGGCAGGGCGTCTATATCAGCCCGCAACGCAATTACAGGGGCTTTCCCGGTTCCGATCACTGCGATCAGGCCTGTCTCAAGCCCGGTATCCAAAAGCCGCACCCTGTTTTCCTGAAGAATTTTTCTCAGATAATCCGTCGTTTTATATTCCTCCATGGCGAGCTCCGGATGCCGGTGCAGCCACTGGAACGTCTCCACCAGACGCTTTTCATCCATTTACATCATCGTTCCTTTCCGGTCAGTTACAGTTCGGAGATGCTTTCGTTATTCGATATTCCCACGATCGTTCGCCTGTATGGGTTCGCAAGCGGAGTAAATCAGCAGACGGCAAATCACGGAAGAAGCTTGACTGTGTTGCCGAAAATGTTGTCAACTCCAACGCCTGCCGCGTTGACGGTGTACCACGCCGAAGTCGCGGTATGATAAGTGCCGTCGCCGTTTGGCACGATCTCATAGAGATGCACGGTATATGTCCCGTCGCCGTTGTCCTCCGCATCGGCCTCCGGCGGATAAAAGCCGCTGACGCGTTTGTAATGCATCTGCGCCATCCGCTTGAGCTCCGCCTCGCTCTCTGCGGCTTTCTGCAGAAATGCTCTTGGCTGCAGCGTATAATCGCCGGAATGGTCCCCGGTCCCTTTCAGCGTCAGGAGGATCAAGCCTTGCACATAGGAAATTTCGGCATTCTCGAAGGCGACGTCCGTACCGTCGGCCGAGGAGATTTTTACCGCTTTTTTCGTGTTTTCTCCGCTGCTCTCCGCTTTCAGATGCCATTCGGTACCGTCGGCAAAATGCAGCTCAGCATAATCCGCGTTCAGCAGCACCCATGTCTGCAGTTTGTTGTCGGAATACGCCTCATACACGACGCCCGCCGCTGCAGGCATCATCTCATAAAGCCCCGTCAGGATCGTGCTGGAGGGGCCGCCGGCCAGCGTTTTGTCGTCCCGCTCTATATAGAGCCTCACACAGTCCTCTTGAATAGTAAGGGATACCGTTTTGAACCAGTTCGACACGTCGTTCCCTCTCTCATCCCATACGGTTTCGATGCGGTAGGTGTCCTGATGCGACTTGGGCGCAGCGGATATGAAGTCTAAAACATAGAAGGTCTCATACCAGGAATCTGTTTGGAAAAAACAGTGCAGAACGACATTATCAGCGACGCTTCCCGTGAAGTCCAGCCAGTATTTCGGCATTCCGTCTTCTTCATACACATAGGCGGTGCTGATTGGCGTCTCTGCATACACCGGGGCCGCCGGTGCGATCAAAAGGCTCAAAGCAAGTAAAAACGCGCAGATCTTTTTCATGTGTATCCCTTTCCTTTCTTCCGGTTAATACCGCTCCGCATTGCTGACACTTTACGCATGCTATGCGATCACCTTCAAGGCAGAATGCTTTATGCTTCTTCACCTTGATTTCATTATAGCCGGTATGAGCAGGATATACAACATGTATTTCAATGATACAGGAGCTTGTTTCAAGCGCTCGCGTCTTTGCCGCAGTACTGCGGTACTTGACCGCTTTTACATTCCTCCGTTCACAATTGCCGCATATTGCTCCTCCGGGATCATGGGAGAGCCGATCTCAGCCAGCAGGGCGGCGTCGATCTCACCCGACCCGGCGTATTGCTTTCCGGCCTGCTTCACAAGGGCGAGGCGCGGTTCAGTGACGACCGCCGCCTCCGGCGCGCTGAACATGGGGCTTTCCGGAATGGTGATGATGGTATGGTTACCGGGAAAACAGAGCTTGAACTGCGCCACGGCAGGCTCAAAGTTGTGTCGGCTGTTGGGAAAACCGCAGCCGCAGATCATGAGATATTTCAGATGGCCAAAATCAGCCTGACCCACATGCTCGTATCGATCACCGACCTTCTGCATTGCCATGCTGCTGAGGGGAAGTGTACGGTCCAGCAGCGCCTTCAGCGGTGCCGGCATCCCGTAGCAGTACAGCGGAAAGCTCCAGATCAGCAGGTCACTTGTCAGGATTTCCTCTAATATTTCCTGCATATCGTCATTGTGGATGCAGGTGCCGCCGTTTCGCATACAGGAAAAACAGCCGGTACAGTATTCGACGTGCTTGTCGATCACATGGATGATATGGTCCTCCTGACATGCCGCTTCCTTCATCCCGTCCAGAAAGGCGCGGGTGATGTGCATGGTGTCGCTTTTATCCCGTTTGGCACTTCCGTTCAATACAAGAATTTTCATTTGTTATCCGCCTCTTTCTGGTTTACTTCTTTCTCCTTTTTTCCTCCCTTGCCTGAATCAAACAGGCCAAATGTGATTCCCATGAGCAGCCCCATGCAGATGCCAAGCGTAATGCTGCGCATAGCCTGTGAAAACACCATGCCCCAGAGGAGGGCCATCGACACCGGAAAGGCTTTTCCCTTCATTTTTGATCACCTTGCCTTTTCAAAATCCGCTTACAGCAAACGTGCATCCGACGACAGCAAAAACCGCGCCGAGGATTCGTATCAGTACAACATATTGTTTCGAGGGTCCTTTGCCGCCCTCTGTTTTCCACTTTTCGGTCAGCGTCCATAAGGTGACCGGTGGTACAAAGACTAAACCCAGTCCGATCAGGCACAGAACAAATCCGCCGATCAATTCCTGTTTCATGCTTTAGTCCCCTGCTTTCCTTCCGTTTTCGTGTATTCGGCCAGTATTTTGACTTCACAGCCCTTGTCCGTGTAGTAGGCAAGCATTTCCGGCATCTTCTTCAAGTCATAGCTGGTCACACAATCTGAGATGACATGCACGGTATATCCTGCTTTGGTCATGTTGAAGCAGGTGGATTTCACACAACCGGTGGCATCGGCACCGGTAATGTAAAACTCCCTGATATCCTTTGAACGGATGAATTCCGAAAACGCCTCGCTGGTCAAAGCGTTGGCCTTTGTTTTGACGAAGATATGATCCGAGACAATCTTGAGCTCCGGCACAAGCTCAGCTCCTTTTGTATCCGGTTTGAAGGTACGGGTTCCGGCGGACAAATTGTTGTGCTTGATATAAATGATCGCCATTTCTTGCTTCATTGCCCAATCGACAGCGGAATTGATATTTTCAATGATGTCCCGGTAATGCTTGGTAATGTCGTTTTGAATGTCAATGATGACGAGTGCTTTTCTATCCATTTTTTATCTAACCTCTGTTTCCCGATCAGGTAATCTCGGTCATTTCAGCCAGCCATTCTTTCCTTGAAATAGCCGAGACATGGGTCGTTCCATTTGTTTCATCCGGATATTCGCATACAAAATGCATACCGATGGATTCTGCTGTTTTGATGGAAGGTACATTTGTGTATTTGCAGTAGGAATATAAGGCTGGATAATCCGTGTTGCTGAATGCCCAGTTGCGGACGGCCTTTGCCGCCTCACCGGCATAGCCCTTTCGCTGGCAGTCGCGGCGGATATGATAGCCGATTTCCGGCAGTGTATTTCCATTGATATTCTGCAGTGTCAGCCCGCAGTCGCCGATCATCTCCCCAGTGTCCTTCAGGCACACGGCCCACAGCCCAAAGCCGTCCTTCCGATAGCGGTTCATGTTTCGTTCGATCCAATCCCTGACATGCCGCCCATCGAAGGTGAAAGGATAATGCCACATTGTTTCAGGGCTGCCGAGCACCCGTAACAGCGCCTGATAATCATCCGGCTCCATTTCCCGCAGCAATAGTCTTTTTGTTTCCAAAACCATACATTGTCCTCCCTTTCTCACTGGCAGGCAATATCTCATTTCCTCAGAGACGGTCTATCTGCTTTTCCTGAAAAACGCAGCGGTTGGCAAGCCCGGGCAACGCGCTCAGTTCACAGATATTTGTTCTTGTGCAGCCGTTTTTGAAAACATCTCCAATGCCGCAGCAAGGATACTCTCTTCTGTGTCATTCGCCATAAGTACCTCCGGAAATAGTCAAGTGACCTTTCGTTCACTCATTATAGTGAACGAAAGGTCACTTGTCAAGTATGTTTCGCCGGTTTGAAGTGAAAAGTTGAGATAACAAAACTCCGTACATCCGGCACGATTTGCGTACCAGATGTACGGAGTTTTTACAGCACCTTCCGGATCGCGTGCCGAATCACGGTTTTCCGCTTTGCGGGCTCGACCTTCCGCGCGTCCGAGAGGTAGATTTCATGGTGCAGCCGCGTGTCACTTATCCAGATATTCCTTCGCGTGCTGCATGATCTCCATCTCAGTCAAATCTCTGTCCTCCCAACAATCTCCCGATAAGCCTCCGGATCGGTATCTCCTTCCATGCTGAAAAGCAGCAGAACTGAGATTTGCCCCTTGCCGGTAACACGAATCGTTCTCATTGCGCGCTTCCTTCCTTGTCCGTGTGGATGATCAGGTTCTGCCGGGTGTCGGCCTCATAATAACGAGCGATTGCATCTTCAATCAGGACGTTACCAGTCAGCGTATCGTCGGGGATCACGTCACGGCCGTGTTCGCGGGCGATATCAAAGCGGCCGAGAATATACAGCATATCCTCCGGGAGCCTGCTCTTGCACTCGGCTTCGAGAATGGCGGGTACGCCGTAGAAGGCCTCCGCGATGCTGCCGGAAATGCAGGTCAGCGTGTCGCAGTCACCGCCGAGAGAGACAGCCGTGCGGATGACGTCTTCAAAATCCGTCCCCTCCAGGAAAGCAGTGATTGCTTCCGGCACGGTCTTCTGGCAGCTTTCGTTATGGTAGTATCCGGGCCGGATCTGATTGCAGGTACGGGAGAGATCATAGCCGAATTCCCGCACAATGTAGTCCCGGATTTCGTCTTTGCTGTGTCCGGTACGGGCAAGGAAGATGGCGCTTGCCGTGGCTTCTGCGCCTTTGATCCCCTCGGGGTGATTATGCGTGACTTCTGCCGTCAGCCGTGCCATGTGGCGGGTCTCAGCCAGTGTGTCGAACAGCCAGCCTGCGGAAGAGACGCGCATGGCCGACCCGTTTCCATAGCTGCCGTAAGGCTCGGGGTGCCTGGCATGAAGCCAATGGTAAAACTTCCGGCCATAGCCCGCGTCCGGATACTTCTTCCCCCATTTCCGCATGCTCTCCACGAGACCGGCCTTGATGTCCTCATCCTCCCGGAACCGGAAGTCAAGCAGGGCCTCCGCCACCGCAATCGTCATGACCGAATCATCGGTGAAATGAGAATACTTGCAAAAGAGCGGGAACTCCTTGGTCTTGTCTCCTCTGTCAAATTCATAGGGCGCACCGATCATATCGCCCAAAAGTGCTCCGTACATTACAAATGCCTCCTTCTTGTGTTCTGGTCACAGTATAGCAGGCAAGGAAAAAGAAGTGGTCGTTTGCCAAGCGACAAATGACTTGATTCTGATAAGAGGCCGCCAACGAATGCAGTGAGTCTGGTTCACAGGCATGCTGTTATCATCTGTCGAACTCTACTCAAGTCTTTTGCGGATTTTAGTTGATCAAGACTAACAATCTTTTTTATTTGACGTACCGATGTATCATACATATAAACATTTTCTGTATCAATAATAAGCACCTTTCCCTCATGGAAGTACTCTCCGGTAATCCATTGGCTCGAATCGTTCTGAAGAAACACTTTGTTATTATGAACATATTTACTAACTTGACCGATTAAGTTTGACTCTGCGCTCACAGATAGTTTGGTCTCTACGGGGAGATATTTCCCGTGAAAGAGTACAACATAATCCATGAAACTATCGTTTATATCAGGTCTTTGGCAACGACATTCAGTATAGAACCTCTTTTGATCGCATATTGCCCGCAGTAAATAATCAACATAGAATTTCCTAAACTGATCTTCAAGAATGAAGCAGCGCCGATAGTCGTTTGCTATATCTATCCAGTTCTTGTCGTTAACCAGCCGAAGCGGTATTGGACGAGCTATCGAATTCTTCACAAACTCCGGGAGAATATTATCTTTCCCAATGTCTATTCTCAATCTATCAAATGCCTGGTCAAACAGGGGTGTAATTGAACTGCCTCTGGAAATGTGTATGTAATTGCGAAATACCGAAATATCAATTGGATGTTCAAAGACCGTGATATTGTCTATTGATAAGTAAAATCGTGATTTCCAGTGCAACGCATCATTAATAATGTCTTCCGGCTGAACGTATTCTGGACTGCCACAGATTCGTCCAACAGCGAATATTTTCCCTCCATATTTTGAGTGAACATCCAATTCGTGCTGTAAGTAATCCATCAGTTGATTATATTCAGAGTAGGAAATCAATTCCCGCTTCTGGAGCAATTCGGAGCGCAACTTGGTTATTGTTGTCCGCGCCGTTTTGGAATGCATGAAGAAAACTACATCCCCAGCCTTTGCCCATTTTGGAGCAGTCCATACATTATAGGGTCCGCTCATAATGTCTTCCGGCAGAGTGAAGCCCCTTGTCTGTCGTAATTCCTCTAGTGATGTTGCTGTGGACATGTTGGAAACGTAGGACTGAACGCAATCTAAACCTACCATTTCGTCGGGCCGCGCACGTGCCACCTGTTGTGGTTTATCAAAAAGACGTGCGGCTTTCTGCTCAAGACGTTCCTTTTTCTCCTCTGCTATAGTCTCATAGCATATCTCGGCGGACTGGAGTTTCTTCTCAATGTCCTCTCTCATATATCTTTGATGAGTAATAATCATGGCAATTTCTCCTCACGCATAGTGGTTTTCCCAGATACTATTGCTTTAAGCGAATATTATAATACCCTATCAGAATAAGAAAGTGGTCGTTTGCCAAGCGACAAATGACCACTCAAATTCTATTCTCCCAAGATCGGTTGCCCATACTTAAAAAGGGCGGCGTTGATCTCGAAAATATCGTAATTCTTGTTTGTGATGAAATAAGTGATGATCAGATCAAACGTGTTGCTCGGTGAGAGGGCGATCTCAGCACGGGACAGGAGGTCCGTCATCGTCGGCATATCCAGCTCCAGCGCGATGGCAAAGGCCAGCGCGGTTTTCTTCTTCGGCTTATAATCCGGCTTGCAGCGAATGCGGGAAAATACCTTGCGATCAATGTTGGCCTTTTTGTAGACCGTCACATCATCCATGCCTCTCTCATCGATCAACTTCAGAAGACGCTGCTGGAAGCTGTCGCCCGCATCGCCCAGGATCTCATCCAGACTCTTGCCGGCCAGATCCGATATGGCTGCCATGGGCACAGGAGCAATTTCTTCGTCGGCATTGATCGTCTCTTCACGCGCAAGCGGCGCAGACAGCCCGCTGATGTTGCTGTACAGGCTGGGCTCTTCATCACGTCCGGCCCTGCGGCGGCGAGCTATTTCGGATCTGTTCCCGTCGCGCTCTTTTGCGTGTAATTCGCGGGCAGTGTGATCGTCTATGAATTGCTCGATCCCACCTATGAGGCTTTCGGAGCTTGCGATCGAACACGACAATGGTTACTTTCATCTCGTGCGTCAGCAAAAACCGCTGGATCTCGGACAGGGCAATATGTAAGGCTTCATCCTTCGGAAAACCGTATGTGCCTGTGGCAATGAGCGGGAATGCAATGCTTTCACATCCAAGACTGTCTGCCAAAGTCAGAGAGTTTTCGTAGCAGGAACGGAGAGTATCCCGTTCCCCATGAGAACCATCGACCCAGACAGGCCCAACCGTATGGATGATGTATTTTGCAGCCAGAGCAAAGGCAGCAGTGTGAACAGCCTGACCGGGTGCAATATCTCCGATCTTTTCCCGCGCGGCGATCAGCTGCTCTTCACCCGCAGCAGCGTAAATGGCGCTGTCGGTACCCCGGCCGATCCGAGGTTTTGGATTTGCAGTATTTACGATGGCGTCAGCCTTTACCTTTGTTATATCATTCCGGATGATTTGAAAGGGCATGCGCATCACCTCTCGCGTTATCTTTGCAGCAAGAATGTTGCCGCTTCATCTGCAACATGGACAATCCATGCAAGAGGAAACTGCTCATACGCATCGCTGACATCGCGGACTGTTCCTGCGTTCCCGTCAGAAAAGCCCATATGACAATTGATCGCCGCGGCTTCTTCCGGCGTCAGCTTCATGAAATATTGAATCTGGTACACAAACTTGCTCCCGTGCCCGCCGAAATGATAACGCTCATCAACCGTGTAGAAGGGAATCTCCTGCCAGACCCCATCGATCTTTTTGTTCCGATACTCAGTTGTGTAGAAATTGACCTTACAGACATCGTGAAACAGCGCCGCTATTGCAAGAGATTCTTCCGACAGCGTTGTCGGAGAAAGAAAAGCCAGCTTTCGCGCGTAATCATACACATCCAAAGAGTGCTCGCAAAGGCCGCCG
>CADADE010000004.1 GCA_902786615.1 Oscillospiraceae bacterium | reverse complement strand
GCCTCGGCGTAGTTGGTGATGTCGGTCAGGATGACCAGCACGTGCATGTCCTTCTCGAAGGCCAGGTACTCGGCGGCGGTCAGGGCCATGCGCGGGGTGGCGATACGCTCGACCGCGGGGTCGTTGGCGAGGTTGGAGAAGACGACGGTGCGGTCGATGGCGCCGGTGCGGCGGAAGTCGTTGATGAAGTACTCGGACTCCTCAAAGGTGATGCCGATGGCGGCGAAGACGACGGCGAAGGCCTCGTTGTCGCCCAGCACCTTGGCCTGACGCGCGATCTGCGCCGCAAGTGCCGCGTGAGGCAGGCCGGAGCCGGAGAAGATCGGCAGCTTCTGGCCGCGCACCAGGGTGTTCGGCGGGGTTCATGGGCAGGCCGTTGATGTCCATGTGGGCGTCGGCCAGGATGGCGGGGCCGCCGTCGATGGGCTGGCCCATGCCGTTGAAGACGCGGCCCAGCATATCCTCGCTCACGGCGAGCTGCTGGGGATGGCCGAGGAAGCGGACCTTGGACTCGGCCAGGTTGATGCCCTGGGCGGATTCAAAGAGCTGTACGACGGCGCGGTTGCCCTCGACCTCCAGCACCTTGCAACGCCTGAGCTCCCCGTTCGGCAGCTCGATCTCGCCCAGCTCGTCATAGGTGACGCCCTCGACGTTTTCGACCACCATCAGGGGGCTTGCGATCTCACGGATGGTTTTATATTCTTTGATCATTCTTCCTCACCTCCGGCGACAACGGCCTCGATCTGCTGTCTCATCTCGGCGATAATGGCGTCATAGTCGGCGCCGAAGCTGTCGGCTGCGGCCATCTTGGCGCGGCCGATTTTCTCGCGGGCGTCAATGGCGAAGAGGCCTTCAATGTCGGCGTGCTTGTCCAGCGCCTCGCGGCAGGCCAGGTCGTACTCCAGCACCATGTCCAGCAGCCTGTACTGCTTGGCATAGGAGGAGAAGGCGTCCTCGTCCACAAAGGCGTTCTGCTGCAGGAAGTCCTCGCGGATCATCTTGGCGGTCTCCATGGTGAGGCGGTCGTTGGGGCTCAGGGAGTCCTGGCCGACCAGACGCACGATCTCCTGCAGCTCGCTCTCCTCCTGGAGGATGTGCATGGCCTTCTCACGGTTCTGCATGTACTTGGGGCCGAACTGCTCGGTGTACCAGCCTCTGAGGGTGTCCATGTACAGCGAGTAGGAGGTCAGCCAGTTGATGGCGGGGAAGTGGCGGGCGTAGGCGAGGCTGGAGTCCAGCGCCCAGAACACCTTGACGATGCGCATGGTGGCCTGGGAGACAGGCTCGGAAATATCGCCGCCCGGAGGCGAAACGGCGCCGATGGCGGTGACGGAGCCGCGGCGCTCATCCTGGCCCATGCACTGCACGACGCCGGCGCGCTCGTAGAACTGGGCGAGACGGGAGGCGAGGTAGGCGGGGTAGCCCTCTTCGCCGGGCATCTCTTCCAGACGGCCGGACATCTCACGCAGAGCCTCGGCCCAGCGGGAGGTGGAGTCGGCCAGGACCGCCACATCGTAGCCCATGTCGCGGAAGTACTCGGCGATGGTGATACCGGTGTAGATGGACGCCTCACGCGCCGCCACGGGCATGTCGGAGGTGTTCGCGATCAGGACGGTGCGCTTCATCAGCGGCTCGCCGTTTCTGGGGTCTTTGAGTTCCGGGAACTCCATCAGAACGTCTTGGCCAGCTGGTGCTGCACGACGGTCTTGCCGGAGCCGAAGGGGCCGGGGACAGCCGCGGTGCCGCCCTTGGCGATGGGGAAGAGGGTGTCGATGATGCGCTGGCCGGAGTTCATGGGCCGCGCGGGGACGTACTTTCTCTGGTAGGGGCGCTGGATACGCACGGGCCAGCGCTGCACCATGGTGAGGGCCTTTTCACCCTTGTCGGTCTTGACCTTGGCCACAACCTCGTCCACAGTGTAGGAGCCCTGCTTGATGACCCAGCTCACCTCGCCGGAGACGCCGTTGGGAACCATGATCTTGTGGAGAATGGCGCTGGTCTCCTGGACGGTGCCGAGCACGTCGCCGGGGCCGACCTTGTCGCCGGGCTTGGCCACGGGGACAAACTCCCACTTTTTCTGCCGGTTCAGCGCGGGCACGTCGGTGCCCCTCGTGATGCAGTCGCCGGTGAGGGCGCGCATCTCGGGCAGCGGGCGCTGAATGCCGTCGTAGATATTATCCAGCATGCCGGGTCCGAGCTCGACGGACATGGGCATACCGGTGGTGACGACCACAGCGCCGGGGCCCAGGCCGGAGGTCTCCTCATAGACCTACAACGTCGGAGACGTTGGCGTCCGCCAGGCCCTCGGCCACGACAAGCGGTCCGGATACCTTGGTAATTGTTCCGCTCATTACTTTCCTCCTTCCGCTCTGCACCCGATAGGCGAGAGCGGGAATTTTGTATGCGAGGGAGGCTTAGTCTCCCAGAATGTTGGTGCCGACGGCGCGTTCCACCGCGTCGTGCAGGGCCTGCAGGCCGAGACCGATGCTGCCCTCGCGGCCCGGGATCAGGATGATGGCGGGGCTGGGGCTGTCCTTGAATTTGGCGATCTCGTTCTGCATCTCGGCGGCGAGGTTTTCCTCGATGTAAATGATGGCGTACTCCTCCTCGCTCTCGCGGGTGAGCTGACGGAGGATCTTGGTGGCCTCGGCCGAGCTTTCGGCGGGGAAGGCGCCCAGTCCCAGGGCCTTGAAGCCCATGACCGTGTCCCTGCCGCCGATGACTGCAATTTTAAGCATACAGATCACGCAGCCTTTCCCGGATGACCTGCGGCTTCACGCCGGCAAGTCTGCCCGTCAGAATCATGCGCACCGCCTGAACCTCCCCCTCGATCGCGGCGAGGTAGGCAATCACGGCCTCGGGGCCGTAGCTCACGAGCTTTGCCGAGCGCAGGTAGGCGTTCACGGCGTTGTCGCAGGCACGCTCAAAGGCGGTCATGCTGCCGCCGGAGAGCGCCTCTGCCCCGAGCTGCGCGGCTTTTTCGAGCGCGGTGTGGGCGTAGAGAGCCGCAAGACCCTCCTTGTCCGCCGCGGCGATGACGCGGCGCGCTTCGATCTCGCCGCCGTCTACCAGCACCTCCGCGAGAAAGTCCTGGTTCTTGCCCATGCGCAGGGTCCTCACGGCGCTCTTGAGATTGGCGCTGTCGGCCAGCGCCGCGGCATAGCCCCGGAGAAAGGCGTTGTCGAGCTTGTCGGCCAGCGCCCTGAGCTCGTCAAAGGTTGCCTTGTCCAGCACAAAGTCCGAGAGCTGGGGGTTGGCCGTCCTGGCGAGCACGGCCTTCGCCTCCGCCATGGCCTTGCCCAGCGCCGCGGGCATACGGCTCCAGCGCTGCTCGTTGTAGAGCTCCAGCAGCTCCCCGCTTTTGACGCGGCCGGCGTCGGACAGCAGGCGCTTGGGGTCGCTGCCCACGGCCTCGGCCTTGATGATGGCTTTGGCGTTGTGATAATCGTATTTGAGTTTGAAGACGTCGGCCAGCTCCTTGTCGGGGGAGAGCCTGCCCAGCTCCTCGAAAATTTCCGAGCGGCGTTCGGCAAGCGTTTGCTCCACCTCCGCCGCGGTGAATCCGGACATGTCGGGGTATCCGCAGTCCGTCAGGAGCTTGGCGGCGTCCTCAAAGGAGGCGGCGTCCAGCATGCGCCCGGCCCGCTCGTCGTTCAGGAGCTTCGGCTCCCGCGCGCGCAGCATGGCCGACAGGCACAGATACGCTTCTTTTTTCGTTGACAATTTCTTCCCTCCCCTGGTTGGGAATCCATCAGCCGAAGAGAACGCCGGCAAGCTCTGCGGCCATTTCCTCGCGGCAGAGGTCTACCAGCAGCTCCGCCGTACAGTTGGCCTCGATGCTCCCGCGGCGCAGGATGAGTCCGCCCTTGAAGCTGCCGGTCTCCCCGGCAAGGCGAAGGCGACCGCCGCCGAGCTTCTCGTTCGCGGCCTTGACGAGCTTGTCGCCCACTGCCTTTTTGTCGCGGGCGTTGAGCACGATCTCCTCGTCATGGGTGACGCTGGCCTTTACGGCAAGCTTTGTCAGCAGCGCGACGTACTGCGACTCGGGCAGCGCGACGAGCCGATCGACCGCGCGGTCAAAGCTTTTGGCGACCATGTCCTGCTTGAGAGCCAGGATGGCCTTGCGGCTTTCCATCTTGGCCAGGCGCTCCATGCTGTCGAGCCGATCCTGGTTCTCCTTGACGCCGGCGCGGATTCTCTCGGCATAGGCCTGCTTCGCCTTCTGCTCGTAGGTCTCGCGGATCGCGGCGCTTTTGGCTTCCGCCTCGGCGAGGATCTCAGCGGCCTGGGCGTCGGCGTCGGCCTGGATATGTGCGATGATTTTTTCCGTGCCCTTCATAGCTTCTCCTATCGCCCGATCAGAGGCTGATGGCATTGAGCATCATGAAGGAAGCCAGCAGGGACAAAATGGCGTAGAACTCAACGGTGATGCAGAGGATCATGCCCTTGGACCAGTCGTCGGGCTTCTTGGCCAGAATGTTGATGGAGGCCGCCGCGACCTTGCCCTGGGCGATACCGGAGATCATGCCGCCGATGGCGATGGGCAGGCACGCGCCGAAGACCTGCAGGCCCTGGGCGACGCTCATACCGGGGACCAGCTTGTTGAACGCGAGAAACCAGATAACAAAGCCGTACAGACCCTGGGTGCCGGGGATGACCTGCAGGATCATCGCCTTGCCGAACTTGGAGGGATCCTCGCTCACAAGGCCTGCGCCCGCCTCGCCGGCGATGCCGGTGCCCTTGGCCGAGCCGATGCCCGCCATGAATGCCGCAAGGCCTGCGCCCAGGATGCCCAGCGCGTAGCCGCCGATGGTGTTCAGAAATTCCATTTGTGTTTCCTCCTCAAACGTATTTTATATAGATTACAGAAAATGCTTACCAGCTGCGGGTCATGGTGATCTCACCGACCGAGTCGCGCATGGTCATGGTATCCGCGGTGATATTAGTGATCTTGTAGACGGCGCTTGCTCCCTCAAAATAGGGCTCAAAGCTGCCGTAGATGCTGTCGCCCGCGGAGTGGACCCAGGGGCTCTCGTCGGGCTGGCTTTCCTGGTACTCGCCGTTTGCGAGCATCGCGGAATACTGGAAGTAGGGATCGCCGTCCTTCTCACCGAAGCCGAAGGTCCAGGAATTGTTGTTGCTGTCGGTCCAGTAGCCGGTCAGATAGGCCAGCATGAAGCTTTCGTTGATGGTCTTGTGGAAGCTGCCGGTGGCGTCAAAGGCCTTGCGGTTGAGGCCGTCCTCGGCGATGATGGCCGTGACGTGGATCTTCATGCCGTCCTTGTCGCTCTGCTTGAAGAGCGTGGACTCAATGTCGTTGCGCGGGTGAACGTCGTCGTTCCCACCTTCGGGAATATCGAAGAACTCGTAGGTGATGCGCAGCTCCGAGATGTTGCCGAGCTCGGTCACGTATTCCTTGTAGGACTCCGGGAGGATCGAAACGAGGGAGTAGACCGCGTCGCCAAGAGACTCGTTCAGCGCGTCGTAGAGGACGATGGCGCCGTCGGCGGTGCTGGCCTTCGGGGCGCGCTGGCCCATGGCCGCGACATAGGGGAAGGGCAGCACGGCGCTGGAGAAGCTGCCGTCGGGCAGGAAGAAGAGATCCGTGAAGAGATTTTCCAGCAGCTCATTGGAAGCGCCGTCGGTCTTCTCGGACTTATCCAGGACCCATGCGCCGACGAGGTTGGGATCAAAGACCTTTTCCTCTCCGGTAAAGAGCGCCTCAATGCCGGATGCGAGTCCCTCGGCGGAGGCGGTGAAGCCAGCGGAGAGACTGAGCAGCAGGGACAGCGCGAGAAGCATGGCAAAAAGCTTTTTCATGTGATTGAGTATCCTTTCGTTTCTTTTAGAGAACAGGCGTTATTCCTGGGGATTGATATACTGCGTCCGGATGCGCAGCGGCTCGAAGGGCTTGCCGCCGTCCTGATAGAACTTGCCGAAAAACTCCAGGCACTGCAGTCTGAGGTCATGCACAAAGCAGCCCAGCAGGTTCAGACCGAAGTTCAGCGCGTGGCCGATCAGGAAGATGACAAAGAAGATAATACCCGGGTGTTGAACACCTGGGCCACAACGCCGCCCGCCAGCATCAGCGCCATGATACGCGAATAGCTCAGCACGTCGCCGAACCAGCCGGTCAGGGTGTTGTAAATGCAGGAGAAGGGGGCGGTCAGCTTGCCGATGCCCTTGGCCCCGCGGGTGGAGCCGATCAGCAGCATCACGACGCCGAGACCGATCACGCCGAGGGCGATGTTCTTGAGCATCTCGTTGTCCTTGAAGCGCAGCATCTGCGCGATCAGCAGAATGCCGCCGACAAGGATGATCCACTGGGAGCCCTCCTCCAGAATAGCGCCGGCCTTGTCCCCGTGCTTCCAGCGCTGGCAGAAGTTGACCGCCATGCCGGTGTTGAGGTGGATCATGCCGAGCACCATCGAGCCGTAGAGCACCATACTGCTGTCGCGCACGGGGCTGAAGAGACTCGGCAGACCCTTCCAGTCGGAGCCCATCATGCCCGCGATGATCTCGGGGGCGTTGCCGAAGAAGGAGCCGGTGAGCGCGCCCATCACGAAGGTGGAGATGCCGCCGTACAGCAGCAGCCTGCAGAAGGAGAGCTGCCCCGCGCGGGGTTTGATCTTCTTCATGGCGATGAGCGCCGCGAGGATCATCAGAATGCCGTAGCCCATGTCCGCCATCATCAGTCCGTAAAACAGGATAAAGAAGGGGGCCATGAGGGGGTTCGGGTCCACGCTGCCGTAGGCGGGCAGCGAGTACATGTTGGTCACCATGTTCAAAGCGTCCGAGAATTTGTTGTTTTTAAGGCTGACCGGCACCTGGGGATATTCGTCCTCGGCCGGGTCCTCGGTCTCCCAGGCGCAGCCGAAGCGCTCAAACACCTCGGTGAGCTCCCGTTCGCGCTCGGCGGGGAGCCAGCCCTGCAAAACCACCACGCTCTCGGTGCCGCAGAGGCGTTCCTCCGCCTCCGCCAGGGAAATTTTTACGTTCATACGGTCGGCGGCGAGCTTGAGCTCGTCCCTATGTACCGCGTCGTCCACAATGTAGCGCGCGCAGTTTTCCTTTTCCGCCGCGAGCTCCTTGAGACTTTGCTCGGCATTGAGCTGACACTCGCGCGCCGTGCCGGACATGCCGCTGAGCGCCGAGGCGGTAAAGCCGAAGGGCCGCAGGGCGTCCTGCATGGCGGGAAGCTGTCCCTTCATGCACACAAGCAGCACGTAATGGGTCTTCTTCTCCTCGTGAATGGAGAAGATCTCGGCCTCCTCGTCCACGGCTTCGATCGCCGCGCTCACCGCCTCCAGGGGAAAACGGGCGGGGATGGAGCCTGTCAGCACGCTGCAGCGCGCCGTTCCCTCAAAGTCCAGGGGCAGGTCCAGACTCAGCCAGGGCTGCAGGGATTCGATCACCGAACGCTCCCGGCTCTCCTCGGCGCTGATGCGCTTGATGCGCGCGTCGTAGCCCTCCAGAGCCTCGGCAACGCGCAGTGCCCCGGCGAGTCCCGTGTCGTCCAGCAGGACCCGGTCCTCCAGCTCGGGCTTGGCGGAGAGCAGCTTCGTCTTTTTCGGCGCGTAGTGATCCAGCAGCTCCACGGCGTGTACAAGCGAGGCGTGGCGGGTTTTGAGGGTCGTGAGCTCGCTGCTTTCCCGGTGAACGAGACCCTCGGCCTCGGTGCCGGCAAGCTGCGGCTCCAGCTCGCTGATCTCCACACAGCCGTGGCGCATCAGCTCCTTGAGCAGTTCCTCCTTCTTCTCGCGGACAGCCAGCAGCCGGAGCTTTTTCATTTTTACAATGGCCATCTCAGCTGTTCACTATCCTTTCCACTACAATCGCCGCGGCCGCGTCCAGCTTTCCTTCCGCCTTGGCGCGCAGCGCGGCCTTCTGATTTTCGAGCTTCTTCGACAGTTCCCCAGCCTGGCCCCTGGCCTTGTCGTTGACCTGTCGGCTGAGCTCCGAGAGTTCGGCGTCCGCCTTCTGGACCGCCGCCTCCACGGCAAGCTTTCCGGCGCTCTCGGCGTCGGCGGCGAGCTGCTTTGCCCGGACCTCCGCACTGGCGATTTGGGACTTGGCCTGCGCTTCGGCCTGGGCAATATTGCTGATTGCTTCAAATGACATTGGCACACCCCCCTTGGTTTTTTGCATCACACCTCATTATAGCACAAGTGTTTCCAATTCTTCAAGCATACGGGGAGTATTTTTTAAATAGTTTGGAATGTGGAGTTTGGCGTTTTTAGAGTGAAGAGTGAAATAACTCCATACTCCAAACTATATCTCGATCTTGTACTGTCTTCCCGTTCCGGCGTCGACGTAGACCCTGGCGCTCTGGCCTGCGTCGTCGGTGCATTGGAGCTCCCAGCAGGGGAGGTAAGCCCCGCTCAGCGTTTTGAGGATCAGGCGGCGGGTTGAGACGGCCTCCACTCCCTCGGGCAGCGTGGCGAGAGCTTCCTCCTCGTCCGTGTTCCACGTCAGCTCAACCGCCCAGGGGCTGTAGTCTGTCGCGTCCAGGGCGAAGACCTCGCCGTTATCGAGGGCGATCGAAACGCTGAGCCCGTCGTCCGGGCGCATGACCCCGTCCTGCGTCGGGGCGTAGCGGAAGACGGCGACGGTCTCGCTGCCGCCGGAAGAGTACAGCGCGAGATCCGTATAGTCCATGCGCGCCAGAAAGTCCTCCGCCTTTTTCTGCGCGTCCTCCACGGTGAGCTCGGCGCGGCTCACAAGGCGGGAGCGGCCCATGAATTCCAACCCCCGGCTGCTCACGCCGAGCAGCAGCCCGCCCGCGCTGTAGCAGCGGCGGCCCTCCGGCCCCTCATAGTCGTATTCCTCCCTGAGCTCCCGGGGCTCCACCCCGGCGGCCTTCGCCGCGACGGCGAGCGCCTCTTCTTCCTTGAGACTGCCCGCCGCCGCCTGCGGCGTCAGGCTGTAGCGCCCCTCGTAGGAAAATTCCTCGGGCGAAGTGAAGCCGCCCTCATAGTCCAGCAGCAGGGCGGAGAGCATCTGCCGCTTCTCGTCGTCCACGTTGCGCACGCTCGTCTCCCGCGTGTCCATGCGGATGCTGCCCGCGTGCAGCTGCCCCTGCATCTCCCGCAGCCGTGCG
The DNA here is from genome assembly GCA_902786615.1 of Oscillospiraceae bacterium. The sequence goes on along the minus strand of CADADE010000004.1, from coordinate 66,279 downwards.
GCAAAGTCCGCCGCCGCCTCGCCGTAGGCCAGCAGGTGCGCCCGGTGCTCCTCGGGCAGCGTCCTGTCTGTAAGGGCGCAGAGGCTTGCGGCGTAGTCTCCGGCGTGCCCCAGAAAGCCAGAGAGCTTTTCCAGCTCCTGCGTCTCAAAGGGCAGGACGGAGAGCGCCGTCTCCGCTGCCGTCGCCGCGGCACAGGCCCTTGCGCAGAGGCTCTTGCCCAGGGCGTCGTCGGAGGCAAAGCGCAGCCTCCGGAAGCTCTCGCTCAGCTCCTCCGACGCGCTTACCGCCGCCTCGAAGGCCCGCGCGGACTCGTAGCCCGCCGTGAGGCGGATCTGTTCTAACTGCCGCGCGGCGGCACAGGCGTATCCGGAGAGCGCCAGCAGCGCCGCGGCGGTATAGATGATCAGGAGCCGCCGGATTTTAACAGACATGGAAATTCCCCCTTTTCGTCTTAGTATGGACGAAAAGGGGGAAAAAATGCGTGTTGATGATGTTTAAGTCAAAAGCTTACGCGGCCTGAGCGACCTCGGCGCCCTGGAAGTCCGCGGCAGCCTGACCGGCGATGCGGCCATAGATGGTGAAGTCGGCCACGGCGTTGCCGCCCAGACGGTTGTTGCCATGCACACCGCCGGTGACTTCGCCCGCTGCGAACAGGCCGGGGATCACGTTGCCGTCGGTGTTGATGACCTCAGCGTTGTCGTTGATCTTGATGCCGCCCATGGTGTGGTGGACGCCGGGCTGCACCTTGATGGCGTAGAAGGGAGCCTGATCGAGAGGCTCAGCGAAGGAGACGCGCCCGAAGTCGGGGTCGGACTTGGCCTCGACGCAGGCGTTCCAGGCGTTCATGGTCTCGACAAAGGCGTCGGCGGGAGCGCCGATGGCCTCAGCCAGGGCGACGTAGGTGTCGCCGGTCTCGGCAAAGCCCTTCTTGACATAGCCCTGGATAACGTTGGACTTGTCGTACATGCGGCTGTCGATGATGAGCCAGGCGTAGCCGCCGGTCTGTTCAAACTCGGCAGCGGAGACCTTGTCGCGGGTGGAGACTTCGTCGAAGAAGCGCTTGCCCTCCTGGTTGACCAGGATCGCGCCGTCGCCGCGCAGACCCTCGGTGATGAGGTTTGCGCTGGTGCCTTCCACATGGACGGTCGGGTGGAGCTGGATCTGCTCCATATCGACGGTGGCAGCGCCGATGGCCTGGGCCATCTGGATGCCCTGACCCTGGATGCCGGGGGCGTTGGTGGTGATGAAGCCGTCAAGCTCGGGACGGACGGCCTTGATCATGTCGTTGTTCGCGCCGAAGCCGCCGGCGGCGATGACGACAGCCTTGGCGGTGATGGTGTAGACATGGCCCGCATCCTCGGCCTTCACGCCGACGACGGTGCCGTTGTCGACCAGGATCTCAGTGGCGGGGGTGTCGGTCATGAGGGTGATGCCGCGCTTTTCAAGGTTCTCCTGCAGCAGGGGGACGACATAAGCGCCGACGGAGAGGGACTTGCCGTTCTCGTCCACGGGGCGATGGATGCGCTTGACGGACGCGCCGCCGAAGGCAGCCACATCGTGCAGGATGATCGCGGGATCGAGGGAGTCAAGCCAGGCAATAGCGTCGGGGCTGGACTCGACGAGCTTCTTCACGAGGGCGGGGTCGTTCATGCCGCCGCCGCCGATCATGGTGTCGAGCTGGAAGAGCTCGGAGGTGTCAAAGTAGCCCTCGGGAGCGGCCTGGTAGGCGGCCCACTGCTCCTCCACGATCTTGCCGAGCTCCTGGATACGCTCGTTGTCGGGGTAGTTGGCGACCTTCTTGAGGGTGGCCTCCACGCCGGCAGCCTCCTTGAACTCATTCATATTGCGCCATTCGGTGGGGCCGGCGTTCATGCCGCCGGTGGAGCGGACGGAGTTGCCGCCGGGGAAGGCGGTGCTCTCGAGAACGATGACGTCCGCGCCCGCGTCCTTGGCGGTGATGGCGGCGGTCATGCCCGCGCCGCCCGCGCCGATGACGACGATGCCGGTCTCAAGGGCGACTTCCTCCTTCGCGGCGGGGGCTGCGTCGGCAGCGGCGGCGCCGGTGTAGGAGGCGGGATCAAAGCCAAGGCTGGTCAGCGCCTCGGCCACGGCGGTCTTAATGGCGGTGGTGGTGACGGTCGCGCCGGTGATGCCGTCGACCTCAATGGTGTTGGCCGCGACCATCGCGCCGGGCAGCTTTTCCACAGCCACGGAGCCGATGCCCGGAGTCTCGTTCTGCTGGGTAACAACAATGGAGTAAATGGTGTTCTCGTCGGCGGTGACCTCCACGATCACATCGCCGTCGATGCCCTTGCCGGTGCCGGTGGCGGTGGCCTGCTCCGCATAGGCGGGGACAGCCAGGGCCAGGAGCATCAGGAGAGCCAGGGCCAGGGACAGAAATTTTTTCATGTTCTTCCTCCTCGTTTTGAATTTTGCGCGTCGGTTTATCGAAAGCGCCCGCTAACCGTGCGCCGCGCTCTCGATTTTTCAGTCAAATTATACAGGGCCGGAGGGGCGATGTCAACCGGAAATCCGTAGTTTCCGGCGGCGCGGGCCGGGCTTTTCAGGCGGGCAAATAAAAAAAGACGCCGCCCTCCGGGGAGGGCGGCGCGTTGAAAAGGCTTACTCGTTCAAGAACTCGATCATGCAGTCGGCCGCGACGATGCCGCTGGTGTAGGCGATGCCGAGGGAAGCGCCCTCGTTCTCGTAGTAGGGGCTGCAGTAGAGGCTGCCGTTGTCGACGCCGGCCACATACAGGCCCTTGATGACGCTCTGGTCGGCGCTCAGTGCGCGGCAGTAATCGTCGGTCTTCACGCCGCCGAAGGTGGACCAGATGGAGGGCTCGTACTCAAAGACGTAGAAGGTGTCGCCGCTCAGCTTGTGCAGCAGGTAGGGGGCTTTGAAGTACTGGGTGTCCTCGCCCGCCTCGCACAGGGCGTTGTAGGCCTCGACGGTCTTTTCCAGGTTCTTCATGCCGAACACCGCGGCGCACTCGGCGAGGCTGCCCTTTGCGGCCCAGCCCTGCTCGACCGCCGCATCGACGGAGTCGGGCAGATCAGCGCGTACGACGTTCTCCCCGTTTTTAAAGAAGACGCTGCCATGGCTGCCGACATACCACTCCTCGGGATTGCCGTAGTAGCCGCGGATGCCCACGGTGGCGACGGCGTCCATCATCTCCTGGTCAAGCACGGCGTAGTACAGACCCTCGCGCAGGGCCATCTCGCCGCCGAGGGCGAGGGGGCGGTCGCTGAGGAACTGCTCGTTCATGAAGCGGTCGCCGTTGCGGTTGACGATCAGACCGCCGTAGAGGGCGGGCTCCAGCGCGGGGCTGGCGGAGCGCATCTGACCGCCCATGACGTCGGGGATCTTGTGGTTTGCGCCGCCGAACTCGTTGCAGCACAGGGCCCAGTTGCGGTCGGCGATGCCGCCGGCCTCCATCACCATGTCGTAGCCCTGGCCGGTGGAGAGCGTGTTGCAGAGGGGCCATACGCTCAGATCGCCGAAGATCTCACGCAGGCGCTTGTCGTTGCCGGCATAGCCGCCGGTGGCGATCAGGACGGCCTTGCAGTCGTACTGGACGACGGTATTGTCCTCGTTGTTTTTGACGAGAACGCCGACGACCGCGTCGCCGTCCTTGACAAGCTGGACGGCCTCGCGGCTGCACTGGAGCACGCCGCCGTCGGATTCAAATTTTTCGACCAGCGGGCCGAAGCGGTCAAGCCCCCTGAGCTGGGTGCCCTCAAGGTTTGCAAAGTTGTGGCGGGCACGGAAGCCCATGCCGTAGGAGTCGATGCGCAGACCCATGTTGACGCCGTTGTCCATGAAGTTGGAGACAACGCGCTCGCCCTGGTCGGTGCACTTGCGCAGCAGGGAGCCGTTGACGGTGCCGCGGCTGAAATTGTACTCGCAGTCGTAGAGCGTCTGGGCGCTGACGGTGGCGTTCTCGGCAGCCTGGACGCGGGTCTCGGCCAGGGCGGGGCCGCCCGCCTGGGAGCCGTTGGAGACGGCGACCGAGGGTCCTTTCTCCAGCAGGTAGGTCTTCTTGCCGGCGGCGGCCAGCTCCATGGCGGCCATCAGACCGGCTGCGCCTGCGCCGACAACGACGGCGTCGCAGGCGATGTGCTCATCGGGGGTGAGAACCTCTTTGGTCTCGCCTTCATCGGCGAAGGCGGCGGGCATGCCGGTCAGCCCGAGGGCAGCGGCGGAAGCGGCAGCGGCAAGCGTGCCCTTCAGGAAGTCCCGGCGGGAAATGTTTCTCATGGCAATGATCCTCCTGATATGATAATTTTTGAAATTCGAACTGGAGTGATTTTTGGAAACTATCAAAATTTTACCATGGCCTGAGACGCTTGTAAAGCGCTTGACGGGGCTTTTTCGCAGTCAATTTTTTCTTGCAAAGGGACAAAAATACACGGGAAGGGACAAAGCCCCTCCCGTGTAAACAGAAGCTTAATTTGGTAACTCAGACGCTCTCAAACTCGCTGACAATGTCGGCGTCGGGCTCCTCGGTGCAGAGGGAGACCACCACGATGAAGAGGCTGGAGACGATGAAGGCGGGCAGCAGCTCGTAGATGTTCCACGCGCCGCCGAGGGGGCGCACCAGGTACTTCCAGAGGAAGATCGTCGCGCCGCCGGCCACCATGCCGGCGATGGCGCCGTACTTATTGCAGCGCTTCCAGAACAGGGAGAAGAGCATCAGGGGGCCGAAGGCCGCGCCGAAGCCCGCCCAGGCGAAGGACACGATGCCGAAAACGGAGCTGTTGGGGTCGCGTGCAAAGAAGGCGGCGATAACGGCGATGACCAGCACCGTGATGCGGGCGATGGTGATCTCCTGCTTGTTGCCGAGCTCCTTGTGGAAAACGCCGCGGAGAATATTGTGGGACACGCCGGAGGCCGCGGCCAGAAGCTGCGCGTCGGAGGTGGACATGGTGGAGGACAGGATGCCTGCCAGCACAACGCCCGCCAGCAGCGCGGGGATCACGCCGTGGGTGCTCATCAGCGAGGAAATGCGGACCAGGATGGCCTCGGCGGCGGAGTTGCTCTCAAAGGGGGCGATGACGCCCTTGCTGCTCATGGCAAAGCCGACGATGCCGATCACGATGGCGACGCTCATGGAGATAACGACCCAGACCGAACCGATGCGGCGGGAGATCTTGAGCTTCTCGCCGTCCTTGATGGCCATGAAGTGGTTGAGGATGTGGGGCATGCCGAAGTAGCCGAGGCCCCAGGCCATGGTGGAGACGATGGTGATAAAGCCGTACTTGCCGGGCGTCTTGCTCAGGATGGTGGTGTTGGAGAAGAGATCCAGGTAGCCGGGGACGGTTTTGGCGTTTGCGATCACAGCGTCCCAGCCGCCGGCGGAGCGGATGCCGAAGAAGAGGATCACGAACAGCGCGACCGTCATGACGATGGACTGGATCAGGCTCGTGATCGACGCGGCGAGGAAGCCGCCCATGGCGCAGTAGCCGACGATGACCGCCGCGGAGATGAGCATGGCGGCAATGTAGCTCATGTTGGGGAAGAGATTTGTGAACAGCTTGCCGCAGGCTGCGAAGCCCGAGGCGGTGTAGGGCACAAAGAAGATAATGATGATCAGCGCCGCGATGCCCTCGATCAGGCCGCTCTTGTCGCCGAAGCGGTGGGCAAAGAAGTCAGGGATCGTGATCGCGCCGAGCTTCTGGGAGTAAACGCGCAGGCGCTTGGCCACGATCAGCCAGTTGAGGTAGGTGCCGAGCGCAAGGCCGATGACCGTCCAGGTCGCGTCCGCGAGGCCGCAGAAGTAGGCAAGGCCGGGCACGCCCATCAGCAGCCAGCTCGACATGTCGGAGGCCTCGGTGCTCATCGCAATGACGATGGGGCCGAGCTTGCGTCCGCCGAGATAGAAGTCGCTGGAGGTCTTGTTGCGCTTGGAGTACATCGCGCCGATCGCCAGCATGCCGATCAGATAGACCGCAATCGCGATCATAACAATCGTAGTGGAAGTTGTCATGTTGATTGTCCTCTCTTTTCATGGGATGCTTTGCATTATATCGGACGGGGCGCGATCTGCAAGCGTCAATTTCGCCAAAAGCGCTTGATTATTCAAAATTTTTTCATATAATAGAAATGAAGATAATTCATTTCATATTAACATGAAAAGTTTTCATGTATCAAAGGAGTGAACAGCAATGGCGCTCGACAAATATCAGACGCTCATGACCGTGGTGGATCTGGGAAGCCTCACCCGCGCCGCCGAGCAGCTCGGCTGTACCCAGTCGGCGGTGAGCCACAGCCTGGACGCGCTGGAAAAGGAGCTGGGCTTTGCCATCATCAAGCGCAGCCGCGCGGGCGTGCGCCTCACCAGCGAGGGGGAGCGGCTGCTGCCCGCGGTGCGGGGCTTCCTGTCTGCCGCCGAGCAGCTTCGGCAGACGGCCTCCTCCATCCGGGGGCTCGAATCCGGCACGGTGCGCATCGGAGCCTTCACCTCGGTCGCCGTGCACTGGCTGCCGCCCGTCTTGAAGGAGTTTCAGCACGACTATCCCAGGGTGGACTTCAAGCTCTTAAACGGCGACTACCACGATGTGGAGCAGTGGCTCACGGACGGGAGTGTGGACGTGGGCTTTGTGACCCTGCCGTCCCCCGTGGACTGCGAGTGCATCCCGCTTCTGGAGGACCGGCTTCTCGCCATTCTGCCGAAGCACAGCCGCTTTGAGCACTATCCCCGTTTCCCACTTGTCGAGTGCGAAACGGAGCCCTTTATCAGTCTGCTCGAGAGCTCCGACCACGACGCCCGCCGCGCCCTCGAAGCGGCGGGGGTCAAGCCCAACGTGCGCTTTTACACCAAGGACGACTATGCCGTGATCGCCATGGTGGAGCAGGGCCTCGGCGTGAGCATCATGCCGGAGCTGCTTTTAAAGGGGCGGCAGTACGATCTGCAGATCCTGCCGCTTGTCCCGGAGGCGCGGCGCACCATCGGCCTTGCCATCGCCGCCGGGGCCAAGGCCGGCCCCGCCACAAGGCGCTTTGCCGACTATGTGGTGCGGTACGTCACGGCACAGAAGTAAAAGACCGCAGGATCGGACCGTTTTCGCGCGCTCCCGCCGCTATACTGGGCGTCGGGAGGTGGGAAATGATGAAAAATCAGAGAAGACTGATCGCGGCGCTCTGCCTGCTGCTGACCCTGCCCCTGCACGGCTACGCCGAGCGGGAGCTTCTGCCGCAGGAGCTGCATGTCCGCATCCTGCACCCCAAGCCACCGGAGCCGACGCCGACCCCAACGCCGGAGCCGGAGCCGACGCTGCCGCCGCCCACGCCCGTCCCGACGCCGGAGGCGGAGACGGGGGATTTCCTCTTTCTCGGGCATCTCACCCAAAGCGCGCCGCTGGACATGGCGGGCTATTATCTGGAGGAAATGCGCGAGGCCGCCGTCCGGGGCGATCAGGCGGCGGGCCGGGCGGCGGAGAAATCCCGCAGCGCCGCCCTCCGGGCGGGCGGCGCGGGAACGGCGGTCTCCTTTGACGATCTGATTCTGCTCGCCCGGGTCATCGACGCCATGGCGGGCAGCGACTGGCTGACGGACGATTTTCGCATGTGCGTGGGCGAGGTGGTCTTAAACCGCGTGGCATCAAAGGAGTTTCCGAACACCCTCCATGACGTGGTGTATCAGCGCGGCCAGTACACGGTGACGAGCACCGCGCGCTTTGCCTCACTTGTACCCCGCCGGGAGTGCGTGGACTGTGCCCTGCGTCTTCTGCAGGGGGAGCGGCATATGGTGGCCGCGGTGGTCTATCAGGCGGACTATCTGCAGGGGGAGCTTTTCACCATGTTCTCCGACCGGCAGCTCGGCGCCACCTACTTCTGCCTCAGCGACCGGCTGGAGCTGTATGCATGAGCTACAGAAGAAACATTGCGCCGAGGATGATCAGCAGCTCCTGATCCCCGCTCTCCCGATAGAGGAGATAGAGGATCAGCAGAAGCAGCACGTCCTCCGTCTCAAAGCCCTCTCCCAGTCCGGGCAGAAGACTTCCCGGCGCCGCCCCGGGCGTCGCCGGGTACCGCGGCGGGCCTCTGTACTTCGGCGGAGGCGGCGGCAGATCCTGCGGCTCCGGCATGCGGGTGACCCGGCCGGTATTGCCCTCATAGCGGTTGATCATGGCCGTCTCCCGAATCTCCCAGGGCGAGGCGCGCGATGCGGGCAAGGCGCGCAAGCTTCAGCGCCCTGTCCATCTTGCCCCGCCGCTTTTCGGAGAGGTAGGGCCGCATGGCCTGCAGCAGCGCCTGCTCCCGGCCGTCCCCGCCGCCGTTCTTCATCGCCCGCGTCAGCCTCTGCAGCAGGGCCGGGTCAAGACCCAGACCGCCGGGATCCGGCGCGGCCTGTTCCTTCTCCCTGTCGCCGCCGCCCATGAGCGTACGGGCCAGGCCCGCGATCTGCTCCATCTGCTTCGGGTCGGAGAGAATGCTGTTCAGCTGCTCCTCCAGCTCGCTCACGGTCATCACCCCCCGGCTTAACGCTCTATTCCTTCATCATTTTCCGTATCCCCTCGGCGAGACGTTTTCCCTCCTCCGTGCCGAGAACGCTGCCCAGCATCGCGCGCAGGGCGGCGCTGTCCCCGGCCTTTGCCGCCTCCTGCAGACGGTTTCCGTCCAGCATGGCGGCAAGGCGCGCCCCGTCCTCGGACGCGGCCAGGGCGCGCAGCTCCTGCGTCTTGCCGCGGCGCTCCAGTTCCCGGCCGAGCTGTTCAAAATTCTGCATTGCATCTCACCTCCGTTCGGTATATTATATTCGACAGGGTGCAGAAAAATGACGGGAGGCAGGAAAAATGATCCGAGCGGCAGTGTTTTCCGATACCCACGGCAACAATTTTCCCATGCTGGAGGCGGCGCGCGGGGCGCGGGCGGACGTACTCATCCACCTCGGCGATCATGACCGGGACGCGCAGCTTCTGCGGCAGGCCTTCCCGGATACCCCGCTGTATCAGGTGTGCGGCAACTGCGACTATGCGCCCCTCGCCCCGGAGCGCCTGCTCGTTGAGCTTGGCCCGGTGAAGGCCTTTCTCACCCACGGGCATCTCTATTCCGTGAGCGCCTATCAGGCGGACTGGCTGGTCTACGCCGCGCAGGAGCAGGGGGCGCGGCTCGCCCTCTTCGGCCATACGCACAGGCCGTTTTATGAAGAACTCGGCGGCGTGACGCTTATAAACCCCGGTACTGCGGGAAAGGGGAGCAGTCTCACCTGGGCCCTGGTCACTATTTTCGACAACGGCGCCATTTCCTGTGAGATCAGGGAGATGACCTAATGATACCTCCCTTTGCGAAAGGGAGGTGGCCGAAGGCCGGAGGGATCGATCCCTCAGTCACGGCGCGGTCGGACACGCGCCGCGACAGCTCCCTTTGCGAAAGGGAGCTTGGAAAGTGTCCCTCATAAAAGCACCTCCCTGCGGGCATACTGCCTGTACAGGGAGGTGCTTTTCATGAGCAAAAAGAACAAGCAGCGCAAGCCGCCGGAGAATCCGCGCCTCGACCCCGAGACCCGCCTGGCCCCGCGCTTTGACAGCGTCGGCATCGCCAGGTTCCCCATCGCGGAGCCGGGGGAGATGGGCTTTCGCGTGCTGGATGATTTCACCGAGGAACACATTCAATAGGAAAAGAAGAGGAGCCGCGCTCCTCTTCTTTGCATTAAATGAACTTATCTATGGCGTCGTTGAGCTCTTCGAGGGCGTGGTCGCCGCTCTCGACCCCGGCGATACAGTGCTCGATGTGATCCTTGAGGATGATTTTCGCGGTGCTGTTCAGGGCGGAGCGCACCGCAGCGAGCTGCACCAGTACCTCGGTACAGTCGCGCCCCTCCTCCACCATGCGTTTGACGGATTCCAGATGCCCGATGGCCCGCGCGAGGCGGTTGATTACCGCCTTGGTCTGGGCGTGGTCGTGGTGATGGATGTGGTCTCCCTCGTGGCTGTGGGTATGTTCGTGCTCGTGCGTGTGATCCGGCTCCAGCTCATGCGTGTGGACGACGCCGTCGCCGTGGTCATGGCGATAAATCTGCTGTTCGTTTTCCACAGGCGTTTCCTTATGCTCCGACGGCGGCCTTCAGCGCCTCGGTGCGGTCGGTGTTCTCCCACTTCACGCCCAGATCCTCGCGCCCCATGTGGCCGTAGGCGGCGAGGGCGCGGTAGATGGGCCGCCGCAGCTCCAGATCGCGGATAATGGCGCTCGGGCGCAGGTCAAAGACCTTCCGCACCGCCTCCGAGAGGGCGGCGTCGGACACCTTGCCGGTGCCGAAGGTCTCCACCAGCACGCTCACCGGGGAGGCCACGCCGATGGCGTAGGCAAGCTGCACCTGGCAGCGCCGTGCCAGACCCGCGGCCACCACGTTCTTGGCCACCCAGCGCGCGGCGTAGGCGGCGGAGCGGTCCACCTTTGTCGGGTCCTTGCCGGAGAAGGCGCCGCCGCCGTGGGGGGCGCTGCCGCCGTAGGTGTCCACGATGATCTTGCGCCCGGTGAGGCCGGAGTCGCCCTGCGGCCCGCCGATGACAAAGCGGCCGGTGGGGTTGATGTAATATTTGGTGTTTTCGTCCAGCAGCGCCGCCGGAACGGTGGTCTTGATGACCTTCTCGATCATGTCCTCCCGGATCTGCGCGAGCGTGACCTCCGGGGCGTGCTGGGTGGAGAGGACCACGGTGTCCACGCGCACGGGGCGGCGGTCCTCATCATACTCCACCGTGACCTGGGTCTTGCCGTCGGGGCGCAGATAGTCGAGCTCCCCGCTCTTTCTCACGGCGGTGAGCTTCATTGCCAGCCTGTGAGCCAGGGAGATGGGCAGGGGCATGAGCTCCGGGGTCTCGTCGCAGGCGTAGCCGAACATCATGCCCTGGTCGCCCGCGCCGTTTTGCAGCTCGTCCACCGCGCCGGTCTTGTTTTCCAGGGCCTTGTCCACGCCCATGGCGATGTCGCCGGACTGCTCGTCAATGTTCAAAATCACGCCGCAGGTCTCGCAGTCAAAGCCGTACTTGGCCCGGTCGTAGCCGATATCGCGCACGACGCTGCGGGCAATCTTCGCAATGTCCACATAGCACTCGGTGCTGATCTCGCCCATAATGTGCACAAGCCCCGTGGAGACGGTGGTCTCGCAGGCCACGCGGCCCATGGGGTCTTTTTCGAGGATCGCGTCCAGCACCGCGTCGGAGATCTGGTCGCAGATCTTGTCGGGATGCCCCTCGGTAACGGACTCGGATGTAAACAGATAATGGCTCATTTTTTATGCCCTCCTGTTCTGAATTTTTCCTTACAGCGCACGATGGAGACTGGGGGAGCTGTCGGTAAACATACAGACCCCTTCCACCGCTGAAGCGGTCCCCCTCCCCCGGACGCCGCATGCGCGGCTGGGGGAGGCACTTCATAAAAAACGCGCCCCGGTTCCGGGGCGCGTAAAAAGCTGAAATCAAGCCTCATCTTTCGTCTCACCGCCGGATTTGGCACCTTGCATGCTTTGCAGGTTGCCGGGCTTCACAGGGCCGTTCCCTCCGCCACTCTTGATAAGGTATTCAATTGTAGCTTGAGTATAGCAGATTTTTGCCCCTTGTCAAGGCCAATTGCATGAAAAATCAGCCTTTGCATTGACTTGTCGCCTGATTTAAGGTAAAATATCTTGATTTGAAACGAGGAAAGGCGGGGCGGACATGGCACAGGCGGAGGGCAGAATCGCACACGCGAGCCTGATCTGCGCCCCCACGGGGGAGCAGGCCCTGCAAAAGGCGCGGGAGCTTGCCGCCGCCGCGGTGTGCTCGGGCGCGGGGAAAAAGCCCTGCGGCGTCTGCCGCGACTGCCGGAAGGTCCACGCCGGCGTCCACCCGGACGTGACCACTCTCTCCCGTCTTGCCGACGAAAAGGGAAAGCAGAAGCAGTTCATCACCGTCGATCAGATCCGCGCCCTCTCGGCGGACGCCGTCGTCCTGCCAAACGAGGCCGCGCGCAAGGTCTACATCATCGAGCAGGCGGAGACCATGAACCCCGCCGCCCAGAACGCCGCCCTCAAGCTCCTGGAGGAGCCGCCCGCGGGCGCGGTGTTCCTGCTTTGCACAACGCGCCCCATGCAGCTTCTGGAGACGGTGCGCTCCCGCTGCGCACTGGTAAAGCTCACGGGGGAGGACGCCGGTGCGGTGACGGACGAGGCTGCGGAGCTTGCCAAGGGCTATCTCAAGGCTGTAAACACCGGGGATGCCGCGCAGATCTTCCGCTGGTGCGCCCGGAACGAGAACCTGGACGCTCAGGCCCTCGCCGCTTTTTTGGACGCCCTGCGCGCGCTTATAACGGACATGCTGTGTACACGGGAAAAGCACGGGCGTCTCAGCCGCGCCGCGCTGATGGGACTCATCGCCCTCGCGGACAAAGGTACAACGTATCTGAAGGTCAACACAAACGTCAAGCAAATATTCGGGCTTCTGGCGGTGGACGCCCTGCCCGACGGAAACAGAGGAAATACCATTGATTGAAGTAGTCAGCATCAAATTCAAAAACCGGGGTAAGTGCTATTTCTTTTCCCCCAACGGCCTGCAAGTGCGCACCGGGGACAAGGTGATCGTGGAGACCGCCAAGGGCCTCGAGATCGCCGACTGCACCCACGGCAACCACAGTGTCATGGACACGGCTGTCGTCCAGCCCCTGCGCGCGGTGCAGCGCATCGCCACAAAGGACGATCTGCGCATCTGCGAGCTCAACGTCAAGCGCGAGAAGGAGGCCTTTGTCATCTGCCAGGAGAAGATCGCAAAGCACGGCCTGGACATGAAGCTTGTGGACGTGGAGTGCAACTTTGAGGGCACGAAGACCATGTTCTTCTTCACCTCCGACGGGCGCGTGGATTTCCGCGAGCTTGTCAAGGATCTGGCGGGCATCTTCCGCAACCGCATTGAGCTTCGGCAGATCGGCGTGCGGGACGAGGCCAAGATGATCGGCGGCATCGGCATCTGCGGCCGCCCCTACTGCTGCAGCCAGTTCCTGGACGATTTTCAGCCCGTGTCCACCAAGATGGCGAAGGTGCAGTCCCTGTCCCTCAACCCCGCCAAAATCTCCGGCAGCTGCGGCAGGCTTATGTGCTGCCTGCGCTATGAGCAGGACGCCTATGAGGATCTCATCAAGAAGGTGCCCAAGCAGGGGGCCTTTGTGGAGACCAGGGACGGCTTCGGCACCGCCGTGCAGGTCAATCTCCTGCGCCAGACCGTGAAGGTGCGGCTGGATGACGACGGGGACGATTCCCTGCATCTTTACAAGGCCAACGAGCTTTGCGCCGTCCCCGGCGGCAGACCGCGGGACGGGGAGAAGCCCGTCTCCACCTTCCGCTATGTGCCCGAGCCGGAGGCCGAGGCCGAGGAGCCGGAGGAAAACCCCTGGTTTATCGAGCCGCAGTATCACGATCCGGCCCTGCTCGAGACCCCTGCCGAGGCCCCGGAGGAGGAGCAGCGCCGCAGCTCCCGCCGCCGCAGGCCCAAGAAGCCGCATCTCGCGGAGGGGAAGACCGAGGCCAAAGCCGAGAGCAGAGACGAGAACCGGGACGGGGAAAAGCCCGCTGCAAAGGAGGGCCACGGCAGCCGTTCCCATCGGGGCGGCAAGAACCGCGGCAAAGGCGCGAGAACGGAGGACAGGGCCAACGCAGCCGAGGCTGCGCCAAACGCGGACGAGCAGCCGAAAAAGGAGGCCGCCCGCGCCCCGGAGCATCCCGTCCGGGAGGAGGGGGCCAGACCCAAGCCCAACCGCCGCCGCTATTATCACGGCAAACCCAAGCCCAAGACTGGCGAATGAGAAAATAAAAATATGCGTATCGGCATAGCTCATCAAATGTGCAAACAAGGGGGCCTTGGCTCCCCCCCGCCGGGGGGAGCTGGCACCAGTGCGTACACTGGTGACTGAGAGGGGCCACGCTTGCACCCAAGCTGCTTGCAGGACATCCCCCTCTCCGCCCCTTCGGGGCACCTCCCCCCGAGACGCCGCTTCGCGGCTGGGGGAGGCAAGTGCTTACGTCGGGTTAGCTGATTAAAACCCGATACCCATAAATAAAAATTCCGAAAAACCACGATCCAAGTGATTTTTCGGAATTTTTTTAGCTTCCGCGTTTGAGCCGCCGGATGTCCGCGCCCAGGAAGGGCAGGCACTGAAACTCGCCCAATATGCGCGAGGCGATCTGCGGGGTATAGCGCTTTGTGAGCTCGTCATTCGTGAGGTTCGTGCTCACAATGGTCTTTTTCCCGTTCACAAGGCGGCTGTTGACCAGGGTGTAGAGAGCGCTCTGCGCCATGGGGGTCGGCATCTCGGTGCCGAGATCGTCCAGGATCATGAGATCGCAGCTCTCCATGCGCCGGATGCGCACTGCCGCGGCCGCGCCCTCCTCGGTGTCGCGGTTGAACTTGGCCTTTTCGTAATTGTCGAGCGCGGCGGAAGCCGTGTCATAGCAGACGGAAAAGCCGCGCGCGGCCACGACGCGGGCGATGCAGGCGGAGAGATAGGTCTTGCCGAGACCCGTGTCGCCCTGAAACAGCAGGTTTCGGGACGTGTCGGAAAAGTTTTCCGCATAGCGCATGCAGGCCTCCGACACCATGCGCATTACCTCGCGCGGGATGCGGCCCGTCTCGGGGTCTGGCTCCGCAGGGTAGAGGGAGAGGTCAAAGCGCTCAAAGCTCTCGTCCCCCCGGCGCATGAGCGTGCCGAGTTCCTTCGTGAGCTCCCGGTTGTAGAGCCTGTCGAGGCAGCGGCACATGCCCCCCTGATACAGTCCCGTATCCCGGCAGAGGGGACAGGAGACGATCTCATCCAGATAGCCGGGGGCAAAGCCCGCCGCGGTCAGAAGCTCGGCGCGGCGCATCTGCAGATCCAGGTTCTGCTCGCGCAGGCTGTCGAGCTGCTCCTTGAGATCCGGCCCCTTCCCGATGGTCAGGCGCACGAGCTTTGCCATGTGGGCGCGAAGCTGCCGGTCGATCCCGGCGAGCTCCGGAATGCGCGCGCAGGCGGCGGCATAGCGGCGCTGCATTTCCTCGCGGTTTTTCGCGCGTATGTTGTCGAGTTCTCCCCTGGCCCTGGCCAGGAGCTTTCCGTCGTATGACATAGTATCACTTCCTTATAGGCTCCCCTGAAAGGGGAGCTGTCGCGGCGCGTGTCCGTCCGCGCCGTGACTGAGGGGTTCCCCCCAATGTTGCCGCAAAGCGGTTCAGCGGCGCGCAGCAGACCGCAAACCTTCTCGTTTCGCAAAAATATCCCAATGGCATTTTTGTGAAACGAACCTCTGCGGGGCCTTAAATCCCCTTCAGATCGTCCAGAAGCTTGTCCAGGTTGCGCGGGGCTTCGGTCTTGCCCGCCCGCGTCCTGGCGCCCTGACCGTCCTTGTCGCGGATTTCCTCCGGCGTGCGCAGACCCTTTTTATGCCAGCTCTTGAGAATGCCGTCCATATATTTCCACTTGAGAGAGCCCGTGTTTGTGACCGTCCGGTCGTAGGCAAGTTCAATGGCCTCTTCCCCAAAGCCCATGCCGAACCAGGCGAGGAGAAACTTCTTTTCCGAGCTGCTCAGGGGCCTTCCCGCAATGTTCAGAAGCTTTGCCGTCCGGCCGAGCGCTTCTTTTTGCCGCTGGCTCTCGGCGATGTATTCCTCGGCCTGCTCCAGCGTCATGATCTCCCGGTTTGCCCAGGCGTAGCCCTCCTTCTCGATAAAGCGCATGGAGGGGGGGTTGCCGGAGGGGGCGTTTGCGACGCAGTAATGGAGCAGCACCATCAGCACCTCCGGCGGCAGGGCCAGATAGTCGTAGAGGCCGAAGAGCATTTTGAGCTCGCTGCTGTTCAGCTTGCGGCCCAGCACCCGCTGCGCCTCGGCAAGCAGACCGATCCAGCGCGCGTCCTCCCGGCTGCGCTGTACCAGATCCTCCGACGTGTACTGGGGCAGCTCCTGCGCGGGCTCGGGAATCGGCGGCGCGGCCTCCTTTTCCTTACATGCGGAGCCTTTGACGGGTCCCGTGCCCGTCGGCAAAAGCCGCTGCAGCTTCTCGCTCGCCGCTTCGAGCTCCGCCCGGGTGCGGCAGAGGGCGCGCGCCGCATCCTCCAGCGTGCCGCCGGGACTTTGCCGCAGAAAGAGCCACAGCAGGGCCACGTCGCCGTCGTGGGCGGCAATCAGGCGCTGCGCCTCCTCACGGGAGACGGCGAAGGCCGTGTCTTCACCCTGCATGTGCTCACCTCCAAAGTTCATGGTTTGTTAACGTCAAGTTCACGTACTTTATCATTATAACACGATTATCCCCTTGCCGCAAGCCTTGCCGGTGTGATATACTTACCATGTATTTTTATGTTCACCTGCAAACAGGCTGATTTATATAGAGATAAAAGGACAACCATCATGATCGAACTGCTTTCTCCCGCCGGCTCGCCCGAGGCTGTGATCGCCGCGGTGCAGAACGGCGCGGACGCCGTCTATATGGGCATGGGCAAATTCAATGCCCGGCGCGGCGCAAAGAATTTTACCGATGAGGAATACGAGCGCGCGGTGCGCTACTGTCATATCCGCGGCTGCAAGGTCTATGTCACGCTCAACACCCTGGTGGGCGACCGGGAGGTGGAGGATGCGCTGAAGGCGGCGCGCATCGCCTCCGAGACGGGCACCGACGGCATCATCATCCAGGATCTGGGTCTTGCCGCCGCCATCCGCCAGTACCTGCCGGATATTCCCCTGCATGCCAGCACCCAGATGTCGATCCACAACCTCGCGGGCGTGGAGGCGGCGGCGGAGCTCGGCATGACGCGGGCGGTGCTGGCCAGGGAGCTGAGCCTTGAGCAGATCCGCTATATCACCGAGAACGCACCCATCGAGACGGAGGTCTTCGTCCACGGGGCGCTGTGCTTCTGCCACTCGGGCCAGTGCTACATGTCGGCCCTCATCGGCCAGCGCAGCGGCAACCGCGGCATGTGCGCCCAGCCCTGCCGCATGCAGTACTCTCTCGGCGGGCGCATGGACGACTATCCCCTCTCCCTCAAGGACAACTGCCTTGTGGACAGGCTCCAGGAGATCGAGGACGCGGGGGTCGCCTGCATCAAGATCGAGGGGCGCATGAAGCGGCCGGAGTACACCGCCATTGTCACAAAAATCTATTCCAAGGCCCTGCGGGAGCACCGCCAGCCCACGCCCGAGGAGATGGCTGATCTGGAGCGGGCTTTTTCACGCCAGGGCTTCACCCAGGGCTATTTCAACGGCGACCGCGAGGACATGTTCGGCGTGCGCGGGGAGGCTGACCGGGATACCGAGCAGCTTTTCAACGAGGCGCGCAAGGGCTATTCCGAGGGCGAGCTGAGGCGCGTGCCGGTGCATTTTTACACTGTGGCCGAGAAGGGCCAGCCCATCCGGGCCATCGCCTTTGACGACGACGGGCACAAGGCCGTCGCCGCAGGCCGGGTGCCGGAGAAGGCGCGCGGCCAGGGCCTGACGCCCTCCTATCTCACCGACCAGATGTTCAAAACCGGCGGCACGCCCTACAACGTGGTGGAGAACAAGGCCCAGACCGATCCGGGCCTCTTCCTGCCCGCCTCCGCCATCAACGAGCTGAGGCGAAACCTCGTGGCCGATCTCAGCGAGCAGCGCGGTACGCCGCCGAAGCGGCGCGTCGGCAGCATCCCCGCAAAGCCGAAGGGCAGCGCGCCCGGCGTCGATCCCGTCATGATCTTCCAGGTGCTCTCGGCCGAGCAGCTCACCCCGGAGCTTGCGGCCCTGCATCCGAAGTATCTCTATGTGCCCGTTACGGTCATGAACGAGTATTTTGATCTGCTCGAGCCCTTTGAGGAGCGGGGCACGATCCCGGTGGCGGTGCTGCCGCGCGTCATCACCGACGAGGAGGAGCCCTATGTGCGCGAGATGCTCGAAAAGCTCTTCGACTTCGGCATCAACGAGGCGCTGGTCGGAAACCTCGGCCATGCGATGCTGGCAAAGAATGTCGGCATGCGCATCCGGGGCGACTTCGGCCTGAATGTCTTTAACTCCCTCACCATGGAGATGGTGCGCCAGGCGGGCTTTGTCTCCGCTACCGCCTCCTTTGAGCTTCGCATCGCCCAGATCCGGGACCTCTCCAAGACGCTCGATACCGAGATGATCGTCTACGGCAGGCTCCCGCTCATGGTGTCGGATCAGTGCGTGATCCGCCATTCCTCCGGGCGCTGCACCTGCTCGACCCCGGCGCAGATGTCCGACCGCATGGGCGCGGTGTTCCCGGTGGTCAAGGAGTTCGGCTGCCGCAATGTCATTTACAACGCCCACAAGCTCTACCTCGCCGACAAGGCGGAGGATCTCTACGGCGCGGGCCTCTGGGGCATGCGCATGATGTTTACCACCGAGTCGCCCCGCGAATGCCTGGAGGTGGCGAAGGTCTACCTCGGCCAGTCCGACTACCAGCCGAACGTGCTGACGCGCGGGCTGTACTATCGGGGAGTCGAATGAAAACTTGCACGCTTTTACCTCCCTTTGGAAAAAGGGAGGTGGCCGAAGGCCGGAGGGATCGATCAATATTTGTACAAGCTTCTGTTAAAGCATGTACAGGACAGCCGATCCCTCAGTCATGGCCTCGCGTGAGACCGGCCATGACAGCTCCCTCAGAGAGGGAGCCAATAAGGTTTTGGAGATAACTGTAATGTCTATCGTTTTGGCCTCCGCGTCGCCGCGGAGGCGTGAGCTCATGCAGATGCTGGGCGTAAAGGATTTGAAAATCATCCCCGCCGTCGGGGAGGAAAGGGCAGACCCCGCGCTCCCGCCGGATAAGCTGGTGCAGGCGCTGGCCTCCCACAAGGCGCGGGAGGTGGCGGCAAGGTGCGCCCCCGGCGATCTTGTCATCGCCGCCGACACCATCGTCTGGCACGAGGGACGGGTCTATGGCAAGCCCCATTCCGAGGACGAAGCGGCGGACATGCTGCGCGCGCTCTCGGGGCGGGCGCATGCGGTCTATACAGGCGTCTGTGTTTTGAAGGACGGGCGGGAGAGCCTTGCCGCCGAGCGCAGCGCCGTGCACTTTCGCGCGCTCTCCGAGGCGGAGATCGCCGCCTATATCCGAACCGGCGAGCCCATGGACAAGGCCGGGGCCTACGGCATCCAGGGCCGGGCCTCGCTCTTTGTCGAGGGCATCGAGGGTGATTATTTCAACGTCGTGGGTCTGCCGCTGTGCAGACTCGGGCTGATGCTCCGGGAACTGGGGGTGAGCCTGCTGTGAAGCAATACCTGCAGAAATACGGCCTGCGCATCGGCATCATCATCGCCGCCGCGGCCCTCATCATCGGCCTCGGCGCTGCCGCGCGCGACGGGCGCATCGGCTTTGTGCAGAACATGGCCGGCGTTCTCAAGTCTCCCATCCAGAAGGTCCTGTCCTCCGCCGTCAACTGGTTCGACAGCATGTACGGCTATATCTACGACTACGACTCGCTGCTGGCGGAGAACGAATCCCTTCGCTCCCAGCTTGCCGACGCGCAGAAATCCGCCCGCGACGGCATCGAGGCTTCGGAGGAAAACTCCCGCCTCAGAAAGCTTCTGGAGCTCCGGGAAAAGCACACCGACTATGTGATGGAGTCGTGCAAGGTGGTGCTCTGGTCCACCTCCAACTGGTCGAGCGCCTTTACCATCTCCAAGGGCGCGTCCAGCGGCATTGAGATGGGCGACCCCGTTGTCACCGAGTACGGCGCTGTGGTCGGCCAGATCACGGAGCTCGGCACCAACTGGGCCACCGTCTCCACCCTCATCGACGTGGACATGTCCGTCGGCGCGTTTGTCGGCGCCACGGGCAACTCCGGCATGGTGGTGGGCGAGTTTTCCTTCATGCGCGACAAGACCGCCAAGCTCACCTATCTCGCCGACGGGGCGCAGATCTTCGTGGGCGACGATGTGCTGACCTCCGGCTCCGGCGGCGCTTTCCCGGCGGGTCTGATGATCGGCACCCTCACCGCCGTGCAGACCGAGGCCGGCGGCCAGATCGAGTACGGCATCGTCGAGCCCCAGGCAAACCTGGACTCCCTGGTGCAGGTGTTCGTCATCAAGGACTTTACGGTTGTGGAGTAACTCAGCTTGAAAGATTTACTGGAAAAAATCGACCTGAACAAGGTCCTGCGCTATCTGCTGCTCATGTTTCTGACCCTGATGGCCCAGAACATGGTGCTCAGCCATATCCGGCCCTTCGGCGTCGCGCCCCTGGTGCTGCCCGCGGTCGCGGCCGCGGTCGGCATGTTCGAGGGGGCCACCTGGGGCCCGCTTCTCAGCCTCCTGATGGGCTATTTTGCGGACATGAGCTTTGTGGAAAACCGCGTGTTTTTCCTTGTCCTCCTGCCGTCGCTGAGCCTGATGAGCGCCTTCATCTCCCAGTTTTTCATCAACCGCCGCTTCTTCGCCTTCATGGGCGTGGCCTTCCTGGCCTTGCTCATCACGGCGCTGCTGCAAATGCTCAAGACCCTGGCGGGGGACGCCTGGGGCATGGAAATGCTCAAGGTCGCCCTGCTGCAGACCCTCTTCTCCATGCCCTTCGCCGCGCTGGCCTACCCCCTGCCGGCAAAGTGGAGCAGGGAATGAACAGCCTTCCCCTTGAGGGGAAGGTGCCCCAGTTCGCAAACTGGGGCGGATGAGGTGGAGCATGCCGCCTTTGACAAGAATCATACAGACGGTGAGAGTGACACCTCATCCGTCTCGCCCCTTGCGGGAGACGGGGCGATCCACCTTCCCCTCAAGGGGAAGGCATGTTTGAAAGGATTTCTATGAACAGCAGACTTATCAAACCCGGACGGGTGGCGGCGCTCGCGGTGATCGCGCTGGTGCTGCTGGCCGTTTACATGTACTTTCTCTATCAGCTGCAGATCGTCCAGGGCGAGGCTTACTATAACCGCGCGAATGAGCTGACCAAAACCAAGCGCACCGTCACCGCCGCGCGCGGCAACATCCTCGACCGCTACGGGCGCGTGCTGGTGTCAAACGCCGAGTGCTATAACCTCAGGATCGACACAGACAAGCTTTTCGCCAACGACGACCCCAATGCCGTCATTCTGGAGCTGGTGGGCATGGTGCGCTCCTATGGCGACGAGTACACCGACGACCTGCCCGTCACGCTCGAGCCGCCCTTTGAGTACGACGAAAACATGACCGCCATCCAGCGCACCATGCTGGAGGCCTACTACAAGCGCCAGGGCCTGGACCCCAACTGTACGGCCGTGGAGCTGATGAGCTATATGCGCACCCGCTACAACATCGACAACAGCTATTCCGCCGCCGAAATGCGCCTCATCGCGGGCGTGCGCTACTCCATCAACGTGCGCTACGCCATCAACACCGCCGACTACGTCTTCGTCGAGGACGCGAGCATGAACCTCATCTCCTCCATCATGGAAAACAAGCTCGTCGGCATTGAGGTCAAGCGCGCCTATATCCGCCAGTACTCCACCGACTACGCCGCCCATATCCTGGGCTACGTGGGCCTGATGACCCAGGAGGAATTTGAAAAATACTCCCTGCTTGACTACTCCACCGGCGCCATGGTGGGCAAGGACGGCATCGAGTACGCCTTTGAGAACTACCTGCACGGCCAGGACGGGGAGGTGGAGGAGACCCGCAACGCCTCCGGCACCATCCTCGCCACCGTCTATACCAAGGAGCCCATCCCCGGCAACCACATCTATCTCACCATCGACAGCGTCCTCCAGGAGCAGACCGAGCGCATCCTCGGAAACGGCGTCGAGATCCTGAAAAAGAACATCGCCCAGAAGCGCGCCGAGGGTACCGCGCGCGGCGACTACAATGTGGAGCTCAAGGACAACATCACCGGCGCCTCCGCCGTCGTGGTGAACGTGAAGGACGGCTCCCCGCTGGCCCTGGCCTCCTGGCCGACCTACAACGTCTCGCGCATCATTGAGGACTATCAGGATCTTCTGGTCGCGGAAAACGCCCCGCTCTTCAACCGCGCCCTGCTCGGCACCTATGCCCCAGGCTCCACCTTCAAGCCCTGCACTGCCATCGCAAGCCTTACCAAGGGCATCATCAACACGGAAAAGCGCATCAAGTGCCAGGGCGTGTACACCCGCTACGCCGCTGAAGGCTACGCCCCGGAATGCTGGATCTGGAACGCCAGCAAAAAAGAACACCTGACCCACCCGGAGGAGAACGTAACCGACGCTATCCGCGATTCCTGCAACTACTTCTTCTATACCCTGGGCAACGACCTCGGCGTTGACGATATGGGCGAATTCGCCGCCGCCTTTGGCCTTGGCCAGTTCTCCGGCATCGAGCTGGTGGAGGCCAAGGGCAACATGTCAAACCGCGCAAACCACCAGGACTACGCGGGCTCTGAGTGGCGCATCGGCGACACCCTGCAGGCTGCCATCGGCCAGTCCGACTCCGTGTTCACCCCCATCCAGATGGCGGAATACTGCGCCACGGTCGCAAACGGCGGTACGCGCTACTCCGCCTCCATCATCAAGACCATCCGCAACTACGACTATTCCGAAAAGCTCTACGAGCGCGAGAGCAAGATCATGTCCACCGTCGAGACCGCCCAGTACAACTGGGACGCGGTGCACGAGGGCATGTGGAAGGTGCTCAACGACTACACCAATGAGACCAACGCCAACATCTGGGTCCCCTGCGCCTGGCGCTGCGCCGGCAAAACCGGTACCGCCCAGAAGGGCGAGGGCATCCAGAACGACGGTATCTTCATGTGCTACGGCCCCTATAAGGACCCCGAGGTCGCCATCTTCGTCGTGGTCGAGCGCGGCGGCGCCGGCGCCGACGTGCAGTTCATCGCCCGCCAGATCATGGACGCCTACATCACCATCCGCGGCTACTCCGATACCTCGGAGCCGGAGATGGCGCTGCTGAAATAATGTCCGTGAAACGATTCACCGCGAAAAAAACCACAGAGATGAATTCAAAAAAGTGGAAAATCTGTATTGCAGTTTCAAGCCTGAGCGTTTATAATGAAGTGATTTAAGAGATTCAAAGCTGTGAAAAGAGAAACGGAGTATTCGGATGAACATTGCGTTAATGGCACACGACAGAAAAAAAGAACTGATGGTCCAGTTCTGCATCGCCTACTGCGGCATCCTTGCGGAGCACTCCCTCTGTGCCACGCACGTCACCGGCAAGCTTGTGGCGGAGGCAACGGGCCTGCCCATCACGCTCTACCTCCATGCCGAGCAGGGCGGCGCGCAGCAGATCGGGGCGCGCATCTCCTTCAACGAGATCGACCTGGTTCTGTTTTTCTGCGACCCCACCAACCCCAAGGGCTTTGACGACATCAACAAGATCGAGCGGCTCTGCGATCAGTACCAGATCCCCTTTGCCACCAACGCCGCCACGGCGGAGGTGCTGGTGCAGGGACTGCGGCGCGGCGACCTCGACTGGCGCAACATCGTCAACCCGCAAAAGAAATAAGACTGCCTGCCGGGGCGGCTGCCAGCCGCCCCTACGGCGTTTTACGGCCATTTTCACCGGAAAGGAATATTTTTATGGCAAAAGTCAGCCCCCGGACTCTGTCCGGCTTTATGGAGCTGCTGCCCCGGCAGCAGATGAAGATGGAGCGTATGCTCTCCATCCTGCGCGAAAGCTACAGTCTCTACGGCTTCACGCCGCTCGACACCCCGGTCATCGAATCGGCGGAGGTGCTGCTGGCCAAGGGCGGCGGCGAGACCGAAAAACAGATCTACCGCTTCCAGAAGGGCGACAGCGACCTCGCGCTGCGCTTTGACCTCACGGTGCCGCTGGCAAAGTATGTCGCCGGGCATTATTCCGAGCTGG
Organism: Oscillospiraceae bacterium; assembly: GCA_902786615.1. The sequence goes on along the minus strand of CADADE010000004.1, from coordinate 42,532 downwards.
CCTTCCCCTTCCGCCGCTACCAGATCGGCAAGGTCTACCGGGGCGAGCGCGCCCAGCGCGGCCGCTTCCGGGAGTTTTACCAGGCCGACATCGACGTGATCGGCGACGGGAAGCTGGACATCTCCAACGAGGCGGAGATCCCAGCCATCATCTACAGCACCTTCACAAAGCTGGGACTGAAAAAGTTCAAGATCCGCGTCAATAACCGCAAGCTCTTAAACGGCTTCTACACCATGAACGGCATGAGCGAGAAGGCCGGCGAGATTATGCGCACCGTGGACAAGCTCGACAAGATCGGCGCGGAAAAGGTGAAGGAGCTTCTCATCGACGAGGTGAAGATGCTGCCCTGCAAGGCGGAAAACGTCCTGGACTTCATGGCCATCTGCGGCACGAACGCCGAGGTGATCGAGGCCCTCGGCCGCTACCGCGGAATGGACGCGACCTTCGATCAGGGCCTGGACGAGCTGATCGCGGTGACAAAATATCTCAAGGACTTCGGCGTGCCGGAGGAAAACTTCGCCGTCGACCTCACCATCGCCCGCGGCCTTGACTACTATACCGGCACCGTCTATGAAACCGTCATGACCGAGCACCCGGAGATCGGCTCCGTCTGCTCCGGCGGGCGCTACGACAACCTCGCCGAGTACTACACGGACAAGCAGCTCCCCGGCGTCGGCATCTCCATCGGCCTGACGCGGCTTTTCTACGTCCTGAACGAGCAGGGGCTTCTCTCCGACGACATTGTCACCGCCCCCTGCGACGCGCTGGTGCTGCCCATGACGGAGGAGCTGGGCTTCGCTGTCGCCGCCGCCACGACGCTGCGCAGCGCGGGTATCCGTACCCAGCTCTACGGCGAGCAGCGCAAGTTCAAGGCAAAGATGGCCTATGCCGACAAGATCGGCGTGCCCTTCGCCGTGCTCATCGGCGAGGATGAGATGAACGCGGGCGTCCTCTCCGTCAAGGACATGCGCTCCGGCGAGCAGGTCAAGCTCAGCCCGGACGAGGCCGCGCGGCATATCGCGGCGCGTATCGCGGAGATGAACGCGGGAAGCGTGATAAAAGAGTAGGTATTACCTCCCTTTGGAAAAAGGGAGGTGGCCCGAAGGGCCGGAGGGATCGAACGCCCGTCTACAGCAGGCTCTGTTGCAGCGTGTTTGATCCCTCAGTCACGGTCTCGCGTGAGATCGGCCGTGACAGCTCCCTTTCGCAAAGGGAGCTTAAAAGGAAGAAAGGATGATTGAAATGACACAATCCCGTACCCATACCTGCAACGAGCTGCGCATCGAGCATGTCGGCCAGAAGGTCAAAATCGTCGGCTGGATGGAGAATGTGCGCGAGGTCGGCAATAACTTTGCCTTCGTCGTTGTGCGCGACTTTTACGGCACTACCCAGGTCGTGATCGAAAACGAGGACATGATGCGCGTCGTCAAGGGCATCAACAAGGAGTCCACCATCTCCGTGGAGGGCGTCGTGCGCGAGCGCGACAGCAAGAACCCGAAGCTCCCCACCGGCGATATCGAGGTCGTGCCCGAGAAGATCACGGTGCTTGGCCGCTGCCGCTATAACGAGCTGCCCTTTGAAATCAACCGCAGCCGCGAGGCCGACGAGACCCAGCGCCTCAAGTACCGCTATCTCGATCTCAGAAACCCTGCCGTCAAGAAAAATATCATCCTGCGCTGCAACGTCGTGGCGGCTCTGCGCCAGGCCATGACCGAGCACGGCTTTTTGGAGATCACCACGCCTATCCTTACGGCCTCCAGCCCCGAGGGCGCGCGCGACTACCTGGTTCCGGCGAGAAAGCACCCCGGCAAGTTCTATGCTCTGCCCCAGGCACCCCAGCAGTTCAAGCAGCTGCTGATGACCTCCGGCTTCGACCGTTATTTCCAGATCGCCCCCTGCTTCCGCGATGAGGACGCGCGCGGCGACCGCTCCCCCGGCGAGTTCTACCAGCTCGATATGGAGATGGCCTTCGCCACCCAGGACGACGTGTTCGCCGTGCTGGAGGACGTGCTGCCTCCCATCTTTGCCAAATTCGGCACCTATGACGTTGCCTCCGCCGCCCCCTTCAAGCGCATCCCCTACCTCGAGGCCATGGAGACCTACGGCTCCGACAAGCCGGATCTGCGCATCGACCTTGTCCTGCAGGACATCACAAAGCTCGTCGAGGGCTCCGACTTCGCCCCCTTTGCCGCGGGCAATACCGTGAAGGCCATTGCGGTCTCCGGCTGCGACCTGACGCGCAAGCAGATCGACAAGCTCTGCGCCGACGTGGAGGTGCAGGCGGGCGCCAAGCCCTACTGGTTCAAGCTTGACGAGAAGGGCGAGCTTGCGGGCGGCGTGGCCAAGTTCCTCGCCGAAAAGAAGGAAGCCGTTATCGCGGCGCTGGGCCTCAAGCCCGGCACGCTCGTCGGCGTTGCCGCCGGCAAGCACGACCAGGCTCTCAAGACCGCGGGCGTCATGCGCAAAATGCTCGGCGCGGCGGTTCCTGGCCACATGGACAAGGAGCGCTACGAGTTCTGCTGGATCGTCGACTTCCCCATGTACGAGATCGGCGAGGAGTCCGGCGAACTGGAATTCTGCCACAACCCGTTCTCCATGCCCGCCGGCGGCCTCGACATCCTGCTCAAGGCCGAGCGCGGCGAGGTCGACCCCCTCACCATCACCGCCGACCAGTACGATCTGGTGTGCAACGGCGTGGAGCTGAGTTCCGGCGCGGTGCGTAACCACGACCCCGAAATCATGATCAAGGCTTTCGAGATGGTGCGCCTCGGCGAGGAGGACGTAAAGAAAAAGTTCCCCGCCATGTATAACGCTTTCTGCTACGGCGCGCCCCCGCACGCCGGCATCGCCCCGGGCGTCGACCGCATGGTCATGCTCCTCGCGGGCGAGGACTCCATCCGCGAGGTTATTCCCTTCCCGATGAACAAGAACGCCCAGGACATCCTCATGGGCGCGCCCAGCGAGGTCACCCAGAAGCAGCTTGACGAGCTGCACATCGCCGTCGTCGGCGACGTGGAGGAAGACTAAGCATCAAAAAACCGGAGACGCAAGCCTCCGGTTTTTTGAATCGCACAGATACTTCCCTCTGAAAAAAGGGAGCTGAACACGATTAGGAGGTATGCCCATGTTTTCATCCATCCAAAGCCTCGGGGTCAGCGGCATCGGCGGCTACGGGGTGTCGGTGGAGGTCTATATCACCAACGGCCTGCCGCATTTTGAGGTGGTGGGCCTGCCGGACGCCGCCGTCAAGGAGGCGCGGGAGCGCGTACACGCCGCGGTGAAAAACAGCGGCTTTCGCTTCCCGGTGTCGCGGCTCACCGTGAACCTTGCCCCGGCGGATAAGAAGAAAAGCGGCACGGTCTATGACCTGCCGATCCTGGTGGGCATCCTCGCCGCCTCCGGGGACATCGAACAGCCGGATCAGGACGCCGCCTTTATCGGGGAGCTCAGCCTCACGGGCGACGTGCGCCCCGTGCAGGGCGCGCTGCCCATGGCCCTCGCCGCCAAGCGCGAGGGGCTGCGCCGCCTCTTCGTCCCGGTCGGGAACGCTGCCGAGGCCGCCTTCGCCGAGGGGCTGGAGGTCTACGGCGTGCGCACCGTGGGGGAGCTGGTGCGGTGCCTGCGCGGCGAAATCAAGCTTGCGCCGACGCCCGCCCCCACGCTCACTGCGGAGGCTGCGGAGCTTCCGGACTTTGCCGATGTAAAGGGCCAGGAGAACGTCAAGCGCGCCTTTGAGATCGCAGCGGCGGGCGGACACAACATCCTCATCGTCGGCCCGCCCGGCGCGGGCAAGTCGATGCTCGCCAAGCGCCTGCCTGGCATTCTCCCGGACATGAGCCGCGAGGAGATCATCGAGGCCACCGAGATCTGGTCGGTGGCAGGCCTCACAAGCCACGAGCGGCCGGTGGTCGCCTCGCGGCCCTTCCGCTCCCCCCACCATACGGTGTCGGCGGCGGGTCTCGCGGGCGGCGGCGCGGTGCCGCGCCCCGGGGAGATCAGCCTGGCCCACAACGGCGTCCTGTTTCTGGACGAGCTGCCCGAATTTCGCTCCGACGCGCTGGAGGTTTTGCGCCAGCCGCTGGAGGACGGGATGGTCACGGTCTCGCGCGTGTCGGGCTCGGTGAGCTTTCCGAGCCGCTTCATGCTGGTGTGCGCGATGAACCCCTGCAAGTGCGGCTGGTACGGGCACCCCTCGGGGCGCTGCAAATGCTCTGAGGCGGAGGTGCACCGCTACCATTCCCGCATTTCCGGGCCGCTGCTGGACCGCATCGACCTCATTGTGGAGGTCCCGGCGCTGGATTATGAGGAGCTCAGGCGCCGCAGCCCGGCGGAATCCTCCGCGGATGTCCGCGCGCGGGTCAACGCCGCGCGGGAGCGGCAGCGCGCCCGCTTCACGGACAAGTCCCAGTGCAACGCCCGCATGCAGGCAAAAGAGCTGCGGCAGTTCTGCGCGCCGGATCAGGACGGCGAGATCCTGCTCAAGGCCGCGTTTGACACCATGCACCTCTCGGCGAGAAGCTACGACCGCATTCTGCGCGTCGCGCGCACCATCGCCGATCTCGAGGGCACCGACACCATCCGCGCCGACCACATCGCCGAGGCAATACAGTACAGAACGTTCGAGCTGAGTTAGGAGTTTTCATGTCTATCCAAATCCTTGCCTTTGACCTGGACGGGACGCTGCTGGACGACAAAAAGCAGATCCCGCCGGAGAATATGGAAGCCATCAAGAGCGCCGCGGCAAAGGGCGTGCACATCGTCCCCGCCACGGGACGCATCTACAAGGGCATCCCGGAGGAGCTCAAAGGCCTTCCCTTTATGCGCTGGTTCATCACCGCCAACGGCTCCTACCTCTACGACGCGGTGGAGGACCGCGCCGCCGCCCGGGCGGAGATCCCGGCGGATGAGGCTGTGGCCTTCTACGAATACGCCGACAGCCTCGGGGTACTCTATGACTGCTACCAGGACAACTGGGGCTATATGACCGCCTCCATGCTGAAGCTCGCCCCCGATATCATCCCGGACCCAGGCGTGCGAAAGCTCATCACCGGCCTTCGCGCCCCGGTGCCGGAGCTGAAGGCCTATCTCAAAGAGAAGGGGACGGGCGTGCAGAAGCTGCAGCTCTATTTTACCGACATGGCCCAGCGCGCCCGCGAGCTGGAGGAGCTGCCGAAGCGCTTTCCCGACCTCATCTTCTCCACCTCCATGCCCTTCAATATTGAAATCAACGCCCGCACGGCCACCAAGGGCCAGTGCCTCATGAGCCTTTGCGCGCTTCTGGGCATCGACGCAAAGGAGACTATGGCCCTCGGCGACGGCACCAACGATCTTGACATGCTGCAAAAGGCCGGGGTCGGCGTCGCCATGGCTAACGCCGCGCCGGAGCTTCTCGCGGCGGCAGACTTCGTGACGCTGACAAACAACGAAGCGGGCTTTGCCAAAGCGGTGGAGAAGTTTATATTAGCGAAATAAGAAAGCCCTGCGGCGGTTTGCCGCAGGGCATATCGCGCGGGGAGGCTCAAGTCCCCTGCTGCTTTTTCACATAGGCCTTCATGGCCTGGAAGGTCTCGTCACTGAGATCATGCTCGATCTTGCAGGCGTCCTTTTCCGCGGTCTCCTTCTTCACGCCGATGGAGACAAAGAAATCCGTCAGAAACAGGTGCCGCTCATAGGTGCGCCCGGCGACGAGCCTCCCCTCGTCCGTCAGCACAAGGCAGCCGCTGGCGTCCAGATCCAGATAGCCGCCGCTGCGCAGAAGGCCCACGGCGCGGCTCACGCTCGGCTTGGAAAAGCCCATATACTCGGCCACATCCACCGCCCGCACGCCCTTTTCGCGCTGGGACAGAATGTGGATCGTCTCCAGATACATTTCGCCGGATTCCTGTAATTGCACAGCACAACTCTCCTTTACGGAAAATTCAAATCTAAGAACAGCATACCATCCCGACAGATTTTTTGCAAGTCCGCCCGGCGTTTTCCCGACAGAATTCGGAGGGCGGGGCTTGTAAAGCGGCGGCTTTGCCTGTATAATAGGCGAAACGGCGGGCAGCCCTGCCGCTTTTCAAATAAAAAAAGGAGCTTCCCTGTTTTATGGCCAGAAATGACAAGCGCCGCTTCGGCGACCGCAAGGACGGGCGCATGATCCGTTCCCTGCCCGCCTTTTCCAGGTTTATCCCCTATATCATGCCCACCCGCAACGACGCCACCAATCTCTATGAGGAGAGTATGGAGGTCAGCGAGGTGGACCGCCGCCTGCGCAGACTGCGGGTGGAGGGTTATAAAGGCATCGGCATCCTGCACTTTCTGATCGCGGCCTATATCCGCCTCGTCTCCATGCTGCCGGGGCTCAACCGCTTTGTGGCGGGCCGCCGCGTCTACGCCGCAAACGACATCACCGTGGTCATGGTGGTCAAGCGCTCCATGGCCATCGACGCTACCGAGACCACCATCAAGATCCACTTTGACCCGACGGACAATATCTTCGACGTCTACCGCAAAATGAACGAGAAGATCGACGAGGTCAAGGCCAGCGACGAGCACAACAATACCGAGGATGTGGCCGAAGCCCTCAGCCACCTGCCGCGCTTTCTGCTGCGCTTCGTCATCCTGATCCTGCGCGTCATGGACTACTTCGGGTGGCTGCCCGAGAGCCTGACCGAGGCCAGCCCCTTCCACGGCTCCATGATCATCACGGATCTGGGCTCGCTGCGCATCGGGCCGGTGTTCCACCACATCTACAACTTCGGCACCCTGCCGATCTTCCTCGCCTTCGGCGCCAAGCACCATGTCTATGAGGTGGACCGCCACGGCAACATGGTGGACAAGAAATATGTGGACATCAAGCTCAGCCTGGACGAGCGCACTGTGGACGGACATTACTTTGCCCAGGCTATGCAGGCCTGGCGTTACATCTTCCAGCACCCGGAGATCCTGGAGCAGTCTCCCACCAGAGTGGTGGACGATATTTTCTAATCGGAAAAGTACAGCCCCGGCCCATGCGGCCGGGGCTGTTTTGGTGACGCACACCTTTTTTATCATAGGGGATTTTCATCAAAATGTCAATAGCAATAGGCTGATAGATCAAAAATTAAATGCAAATTTGTGAGAAATATATAAAAACGCTGCTCCCAATTCGGGAACTATCCCATCTTGCAAAATACCCTTGCCTCTGCTATATTATAACCAGAAAGGGAAATCAAAAAATCCACTTTCCTCTATCCCCGGATCGTGTATCGGAGCGATCAAACATGGGGAGCGCACTGCAGGCCCAAAATATGAGGAGGACGACAGCCACCTTGTTCATCCCGCATTTGGGAGTATCGTGAATCGATCAAAAGCTGTGAGCTGATGAAAATGGTCCCGTTGGCGAGGCAGTGCTCCGAAATACGAAGAAAGAGAGGTAACCAGGATGTTAGATACCAAGAATTCAATGAAATGACCCTTGACTGCTGAAGAGGCGAACGGAAAAAAATCGCCGCGGTCAAGGGTTGTTTCTATTTTAAATATTTTGTCGCTGCTGCGGTTACTGTACCGGGCGGCTTTTTTGTTGTCCACATAACTTGCCTCCCCCTCTGGGGGAGGTGTCATGGCCGATCTCCCGCGAGGCCATGACGGAGAGGGTTTATGCCAGATTCCCCGTGGCGTACATGGTCGCGGTGAGGGCGACGATCGGGGCCGTCTCGCAGCGGAGGATGCGCTCTCCCATGGAGCAGACATGCAGGCCGCAGACCTTGGCAAGCTTGGCCTCAAACTCCGCAAAGCCCCCTTCGGGCCCGGTGATGATGGCGGCGGTCTTCGCCTCCTTGTTCGCTTCGAGTACGGCGTTCAGGGCTTCGCGCTCGCCGGTTTCGTACATGAAAAGCCCCAACTCCTTTTTGACGGCAAGATCCAGGGCCTGGACGAAGTCGCCCGCCCAGCCGACCTGGGGGATGATGCCGCGCCCGGACTGCTTGGCGGCCTCCTCGGCAATGCGCTGCCAGCGCTCCAGCTTCTTCTCCGGCGTCTCGGGCCGGGCGACGCAGCGCTCGCAGTTGAAGAACAGGATCTCGCTTGCGCCGGCCTCCACGCCCTTCTGGATGATGTAATCCACGCGGTCGCCCTTGGGCAGACCGCACAGCAGCGTCACCTGCACCGTGGGCTCCGCCGGGCAGCGGACGACCTCCAGCACCTCGGCCCGGGCCTCCTCCTTGTCCGCGTAGACGAGGCGGCACTTATAATCCGTCCCCTCGCCGTCGCAGATGACAACATCCTCGCCGGGGCGCAGGCGCAGCACGCGCACATGCTCGGCGTCCCGGCCGCGGATGACCGCCATGCCGCCCAGAATGTTGGTGCCCGCCATAAAAAATCTCGCCATTTCAGAACCCTCCGATACAAATACGATTGAAAGGATTATCGCACACTTTTCACATCTTTGCAAGAGCGGGCGTAGAATGGAGCGGTGATGTTTTCTTGAAAAACGAAATGAACAATCGTGAATGGGAACGGCGTCTGCGCCCCTTCCCGGACGTCTGGGAGAGAATCATGGGGGAGCGTCCGCGGCCCGTTCCGCCGCCGCCTCCGAAACCCATGATGGGCCCGCCGCCTCCGCCGCCGGGGAGACCCTTTTCACCACCGCCTCCGAAACCCATGATGGGGCCGCCTCCTCCGCCGGGAATGCGCCCGCCGAACATGCCGGGAAACGGCTGCTGCAAAAAGCCGTCACGCTTTAATCCGCACCGTCGGGGACGCTGAGGCGAGTCAGGAGCTCTCCCCAGAGCTCCACGAGGCGGAAGCGGAGCTGCCAGCCGTCCTCGCGGGTGATGAGGGCGTAGTCCTCCGGGTTCATCACGGGGCGCACGGCCTCCCGCTCCACCGCCGCAAGGCAGACCGGCGGGAAGACCACGCACCACCAGTTATGTCCCTTTCCCTCGCCCAGCACCACGCGCAGCGAACGGTAGCGCCCCGCGGGCAGGCTGAAGCCCGCGTAATCCCGTGTGGGGTAGCGCTCGTCACCCAGCGTGACGCGCACCGCCCGCCCCTCCGCCGCTTGCTCCGCGGCTGCGCGGACGCCGTCGAGCTTCCCGGAGAGAATCGCTTCGGCCTCGTCGGCGCTCTTTACGCCGTCTAAGTACGGCGCGAGATAGCGCAGCACCGCGTCACGCACCCGGAGCTTCACAGCCTGCTCCTCCGCCTCGTCGGAGACCGCCAGCACGTGCAGCCGCACCAGCCCCGCCGCAAGGCGCTGCTGCCGCCCCTCGGCCCAGAGCCCCGTCAGAAGGCACACGCAGAGCGTGACCAGGGCCGAGAGCTCCCAGATTTTGAGACGTCTGCATTTATCCATGAAAAAACCGCCCTTCCGTATGTGATGATACATACAGTATGGGCGGGTTTTTCCGGTTTTAAACGTTTCAGCAGATCCGACGGAGCGCGGGGACGCGCCGCAAAAGCCAGGTAAGCCCGGCGCTCAGAACGAAGGTGAGCGCCACCTGCGCGGGCAGCCAGAGAAAAACGCTGACGCCGGGGACGCAGGGGGCCAGCAGCTCAAGAAACAGGACGTGGCTGAGATACATGCCGAAGTTGAGATCGGCAAGCGCCCGGATCGCGCTGCGCGCGCGCGGCGAGGCGGGCTCACGCGGAACGCGCCGGGCGAAGAAGGCATAGAGCGCGGCGGATTCGACGATCACATTGGGCTTGAGGTACATCTGATAGAAGAGCGGGCTTTCCCCCTCGGGAATGGGCAGGAGACTCGGGGCAAGGCAGGTGAACACAAAGCACACAAGCCCCCCGGCATAGAGCAGGCGCTCGGCACGCCGGGAGAGAGCGCCGTCCGTCAGCGCCCAGCCCAGAAGAAAATAGCCGCTGTAGCCCAGCACCATCTGAATGTGGGCGTTTTCCAGCGTTTGACTGATGGCCCAGCCCACACGGGGCAGATACGGCCCGTAGCCGGTGAGCGCGCTCATGAGCAGAAACAGCAGCAGAAAATATGCGCTGAGCTTTCTGTCCGCAGCGATGGGGCGCAGCAGCGGCGCGATCATGTAAAGCCCCGCAATGAGAAACAGGTACCACATGTGGTACGCCCCGCTCAGCAGCTGGGACAGCATTTCCCGCACACCCATCGGCCGGGCGAGGACAAAGCGGTAAAACAGCACATACACCACGGACCAGACCGCGAAGGCGGCGGCGATGCGCGGAATGTATTTCGTCCAGATCCGCCGCGCGTCGATGCGCCGCGCGGGGTCTAAAAAGAAGCGGCCGGAGATCATCACAAAGCAGGGGACGCACCAGGTCACCCCGGCCCAGACCGCCCGGAGCATGGCCGCGCCGAAGGCCGTGGCGGGGGGAACGGCGTTTTCGGGGGCGCTGTGCATGAGAATGACCGCCGCAAGCGCGACAATGCGCAGCAGATCAAGATTCTGTTCCCTCTTTGTCTCGCTCATAAACTGTCTCCTAATAATATTTCGTCAGTCTGTTCGGCCCACGCAGACGGCCGTCTCGCAAAAGCCGTATTCCCTGCGCAGGGTGTGGATCGCCTCATCCGGGATGGTGCCAGGGCGGAACACGCCGAAGACCGCCGAGCCCGTCCCCGTCATCACCGCGCCAAGCGCGCCGTAATCGAGCAGCGCGCCCTTGATCTCCTTCACCGTGCGCATGCGCCGGTCGTCGATGTCCTCAAAGACATTGTACATGCGGCGGCAGACCTGGTCGAGACTGCCGGACTCCAGGGCCGCGACGAGCCCCGCCGTGTCCGGGTGACAGCGGGTGCTGCACTGGTCCAGCCTGCGGAAAAGCTCCGGCGTGGAGATGGAAAAGTCCGGCTTGCAGATGAGAAAGGCACAGTCCGGCATGTCCGGCAGACTCTCCAGCTTCTCCCCGCGCCCGGTGGCGAGAGCCGTACCCCCGCGCACGCAGAAGGGCACGTCCGAGCCCACCTGGGCCGAGAGCGCCTCCAGCGCGTCAGGACTCAGCGCCGCGTAATGGCGGTTCAGGGCGCGCAGCACTGCCGCCGCGTCCGAGGATCCGCCGCCCATCCCGGCACCCACCGGCACCCGTTTGTCCAGGGTGATGAACATGCCCTGTCCCTCATGCCCCGTCTCGCGCAGATAGCAGAGGGCGGCGCGCACGGCGAGGTTCCGCTCGTCCCCCGGGACAAAGCTAAAGCTGCTCCGGGCCTGTACGCGCCCGCTCTCGTTGAAGGCAATGCTGATCTCGTCGCAGAGGGAGACGGTCTGCATCACCATGGTCATGTCGTGATAGCCGTCGGCGCGCCGCTCCGCGACGTCCAGAGAGATGTTGAGCTTGGCCCAGGCCTTTTCATGCAGTGTAGTCAAATGAAATACCTCCGATCTGCTTTTACCTCCCGGCACAGCCTCGCGGGAGATCGGCTGTGACAGCAAGCTTGGATCGTCGCGCTTCCCGCGCGTCGCCATGCTCCCTTTCGCAAAGGGAGCTTAATTGGTTTCTATTCCAAAAGGTAGACCCGCATTTCGTAGGGCCGCGCGGTGTAGCCGTTGCCGATGGTGAAGCAGGTCTCGTAATTGGACAGCACCAGCCGCCACTTGTCAAGGGCAATTTCGTCCGGGGCGTTGAAGCGCTGCAGCTCGGAAGAGAAGCTGCATACCACCAGAAGACGCTGCTCAAAATAGCGCCGCTCGTAGACGTAAAAATTCTTGTTCCGGGGATAGAACTCCCGGTAATCGCCCCGCAGCACCACGGGGGTCGCCTTGCGAAAGGCGATGAGCCTGCGGTAGAAATGCAGAATGGAGTTGGGGTCCTCTTCCTCCGCGCGCACGTTGACTTCGTAATAATTGCCGTTGACATAGAACCAGGGCCTGCCGGTGGTGAAGCCCGCGTTGGGCCCGTCGTCCCACTGCATGGGGCTGCGGGCGTTTTCGCGGCTGCTCTGCTGGATGATGGACAGCACCTTCTTCTGCGGCATGAGTCTGGAGAGGATGCGGGCGGCGTTGTGGGTCATCACGTCCCTGTACATGTCCAGCTCCGGCAGCGGCATATTGGTCATGCCGATCTCCTGGCCCTGATAGATGAAGGGCGTGCCGCGTTGCAGCATGTACATGGCGGCCAGCATTTTTCCGCTTTCCACGTGGTATTTCTCGCTGCCGTAGCGGCTGATGATGCGGGGGTGGTCGTGGTTTTCAAGGTACAGGGCGTTCCAGCCCCGGCCCTGCAGCTTGTACTGCCACTGGCTGAAGGCCCTTTTCATCTTGACCAGGTTGAAGGGGCGGCGGAGCATATCCGTCTTGAAGCAGTCGGCCTCCATATGAGAAAAACCGATCATCTCGTCGAGCACCTGATCCGGCCCCTCCGTGACATAGCGCAGGGCGGTTTCGGCGTCGGTGAGGGGGCTTTCGCCGACGACAAAGCAGTCGTACTGACTCAGCACGTCGCGCTTGAATTCCATGAGGTATTTGTGTACCTCGGGGCGGTTGGAAAAGTGCTGCATGCCGTTTCCCACGGGAAGCTTCGGGTACACGCTCGGCAGGCCAGGCGTCTTGGAGATGAAGGTGATCACATCCTCCCGGAAGCCGTCCACCCCCATGTCCAGCCAGAAGCGGAGGATACGCTTGACCTCCTCGCGCACCCGGGGGTTGTCCATGTTCAGATCCGGCTGCTTTCGGGCAAACAGATGCAGATAGTATTCGTCCAGGTTCTTGTCGTATTCCCAGGCGTCCCCCTCAAAGACGGAGGTCCAGTTGTTGGGGGGCAGGCGCTTGCCGCCGCTGCCCTTTTTTCCGGGGCGCCAGTAATAGTAATCATGGTAGGGGTTGTCGCGGCTTTTGCGGCTCTCGATAAACCAGGGGTGTTCGTCCGAGCTGTGGTTGATCACGAGATCCATAAAGACCCGCATCCCCCGGTCGTGCGCCTCCTTCAGCACCCGCTTGAAGACCCTCAGATCGCCGAAGTCCGGGTGAATGTTCATATAGTCGGAGATGTCGTAGCCCCAGTCGGCATTGGGGGAGGGATAGAGAGGGGAAAACCAGATCGCGTCCACGCCCAGGCTTTTGATATAGTCCAGCCGGTACAGAACGCCGTAGAGATCGCCGATCCCGTCGCCGTTGCCGTCGCAGAAGCTTCTGGGCCAGATTTGGTAGACAACCATGTCTTTGTACCAGGGCGTAAAGGCCATAAGACGCACCCTCCTCGCGGAAATGTTTTCCTTATTGTAACACAGACAAAAGCGCTTGCCAACAAAACCCGGCGGGATTTTTTCCTTTTCCGCGGAACTTTTTCGGCGTCCATACGTCCTGTAGAGCGTGAGGAACAATTTACCACAGTGTAATTGTGTTGACAAAAGACAGATTTTGTGCCATCATTTTCGACAGAAGAAAACCATGAAACACCCGATGCCGGCCCTTGCGGCAGGGGATTTCTTTGAGAGCCCGGCGGCGACGCCGCGTTCGGAAAGGAAAAGCAATGAAAAGAAAAAAACTGTTTGCGGCATGCCTTGCGCTGCTGATGCTGCTGTCGCTGGCTCCCATGGCCCTGGCGGCGGAGCTGCCCTTTGACGCCGCGTGGCTTCAGGGGGTCTCCCTGCGCAATCTGATCAACGAGGGGCAGGGTCAGATCGACCTTGCCGGCGGCAGCTTCCTGCTGGAAAACGTCCTCTTTCTGGAGGAAAACGTCGTGGACGAGGAGCTGGAGCTCTGCGTCTGCGAGGTGAGCGGCAATTTCACGTCCGCCGCGCAGCTGATCCCGGACATGTCCATGCTGCCTCCGGGCTGCGAGGTGGAGCTGCGCCATGAGCAGGCTCGCCTCCCCGACGCAAAGGACGGCAACGAGGTCGCCGAGGAGATCCGCCTGGAAAAGGCCGGACAGAAGCCCGCGGAACGGGACGATGAGCTCAGCCCCGCCGACAGGGGCCGCGAGGCGGATTATCTCTATCTGACCGGAACGCCCGAAAGGGTCGGCAACTTCATCTTCGTCGTGTTTGACGGGAAGCTCCGCCTCGTCGAGGTGGAGGTGCTGAAGGAAAAGCCCGCGGAAAGCACGACCGTCGAGACGCCGGTCGTGACGGAAGCCCCCGCTGTGACCGAGACGCCTGTCGTCGAGTCGACCTGGGTCGACCCCTTCGGCTCCGACAGCCAGCAGGGCGGCGAGACGCCCAACCAGGAGTGGGCCGACACCACGACGCCTGCGACTCCCGCCCCCGCGACCCCGGCCCCCGCTTACCTGCCCGCCCCGACCGTTACGGTCACGGGCGCAGGTACGGTCAAGGCGGGTGAGAGCATGGTGCTTGAGGCGCAGGTGCAAAACGGCTATCACCCCGGCTACCAGTGGTACCGCTGGGACGGCGCCGACTGGAGCGCGATCAGCGGCGCGACCGAGAGCAGCTACCGTCCCGACACCGCCGGGGCCGGCACCTTCGCCTATCTCTGCCAGGTCACAAACTACGGCGACACCGGCGAGAGCGCCTCCGCCAATTCCGATTACGTGACCGTCACAGTGGAGGCGGCGGCACCCGCGCAGCCGCAGCTTCCCACCCCCAGGGTGGTGGGCATCACGGGCAGCACCCGTGTCGAGCAGGGCGAGAACGCCGTGCTTGAGGTGCAGGCGACCAATACCTTCAACGCCAGCTATCAGTGGTATGAGGGGCAGACCCCCATTGAGGACGGCAGCGGCAACAGCGCCCAGTATCGCCCGGATACCTCCGCGGCGGGTACGCAGGTCTATACCGTGCTTGTCGTCAATAACGGCAATACCGGCGAGACCACCTATGCCGTCTCCGACCCCGTGACCTTCACGGTGGAGGCAAAGCCCACCCTGCCCACCCCGACGGTGAGCATCACCGGCAGCACCAATGTCACCGTCGGCGAGAACGCCGTGCTGGAGGCAAAGGTGCAAAACGGCTATAATCTCAGCTACCAGTGGTTTACAAGCCTCGGCTACTATGACGCACCGCTTCGCAGCAGCGACGCGCAAAGCTCCCGCTTCCGCCCGGACACCGCCACCGCCGGAACCCAGACCTACTTCTGCCGCGTCACCAGCAGCGGCTATGGCGAGGAGATCACCGTCGACTCCGACCCTGTGACCTTCACGGTCACGCAGCGCGAGACGCGAAAGATCAGCTCCGTCAAAATCGACTCCCTGCCCACCAAGACCAACTACACCGACGGCGAGACTCTGGACACCACGGGTCTGCGTCTGCTCGTGCAGTACAGCGACGGGACCTATGAGCGCGTTTCCTCCGGCTTTACCGCCGCGCCCACCGTCATCCGCTACAACAACACCAGCACCGCGAACATCGCCGTGCGCTACCAGGGCTACACGCTCACCTATCAGATCAACGTGCGCAGCCAGCAGCAGTCCGCCGCGGAGCGGGTGCGGGGCATCAGCGTCCTGACCATGCCCAACAAGACCAGCTACACCGTCGGCGAATACCTGGACACCACCGGCCTCAAGATCCGCGTCTACTCCAACGACGGACAGTATCTCGACATCGGCGAGGGCTTTGAATGCAGCCCCACCCGCTTCAACGGCACCGGCAACCAGACCGTCACCGTGAGCTTCCTGGGCAAGACCTGCAACTTCACCGTGGCCGTGAAGGAGCCGCGGCGCGTTTACGGCCTCACCATCCTGACCCTGCCCGCCAACCGCAGCTATGCCGTGGGCGACACGATCAGCGCGGCCGGCATCGTCCTGCAGCTGCAAACCAACAACGGCTATGAGACCATCACCAGCGGCTACAGCATCTCCCCACGCGTGGCCTCCGCGGTCGGCACCCAGATGGTCACCGTCACTTACGAGGGCCTGAGCGCTAACTACAATATCGAGGTGCACCAGAACAACATCCCGCGCGTGAGCGCGACGCCCGCGCCGACGCCTTACGCCTACGCCACTCCGACGCCGAATCCCTATGTCACCCCGACGCCGAATCCCTTCGCGCCCGTCTCGCCCACCCCGCTGCCCGGCGTGAGCGCGACTCCGCTTCCCACGGTTCCGCCGAGACCGAGTGTCACGCCCGCTCCGGCGCGCAGGAATACCGGGGTCGGCACCATGGTCAAGGTGCTCTTCGGCGTGGCTGTGCTGGCCCTCGGCGGCCTGATCGGCTATGTGCTGTATCTGAGAAAGCACGACGTCGACGAGGATGCTGTCCTGCGTGAGGAAAAGCCCAGCGAAAAGGTGCGCGACCTCTTCTCCAAGTTCAACAAGAACGGGAAGGATCAGTAACCTGCCCTCCTTGCCTCCCCCAGCCGCCTGCGGCGTTTGGGGGAGGATGCTGACGCGTGGGAAGCGCGCGACATTCAAAGCTTTGCTGACCGCTTCAGCGGTGGAAGGGGTCATACCGATAAGGGGTTGTCTCAAAATGAGACAGCCCCTTATCACGCGTGGACATGGGTTACGGTTCACGGCCGGAAAACATTGGTAAAAAAGATTGACGAACGCAGAGCGAGGGGTTATAATACGGAACTATTGCAGGAATAAACAGCGGTATGTCTGTCGTTTGAGCGTATTGCTGTTATGGAAAAGAGGCATTTTCAAAATGGAAACTTTATTGGCTACTTCGACTGCGCTCCTGGCAGGGCTGCTTATGACCCGTGTATTCAAGCTGATCCATCTGCATTTCCCGGATGTGACGGCGTTTCTTTTGGCAGGGCTTCTGGTGGGGCCTTACTGCCTTGGAAAACTGGGAATACCGGGGCTTGGCTTTGTCAGCATGAAGGCAGTAGACGGCCTCAGCGTACTCAGCAATACCGCCCTCGGCTTTATTGCGTTTGCCATCGGAAACGAATTTCGGCTGTCCCAGCTCAAAGCCACCGGCAAACAGGCTACGGTGATCGGGATCATTCAGGCGGTAACGGCGACCCTGATGGTGGATCTGGCGCTTGTCGGACTCCATTTCTGCTTCGGAGAAGAGGTACTCCCCCTTTCCGCAGCCATTACGCTCGGCGCGATCGCCGCAGCGACTGCGCCTGCGGCCACGCTGATGGTCGTCCGGCAGTATAAGGCAAAGGGTGAGGTAACGGATCTCCTGCTGCCGATCGTCGCGCTTGACGATGCGGTTGGGCTTATTATCTTCGCCGTATCCTTTGGTATCGCGCAGGCTTTGAAGGGCGGAGAGCTGAATGTGTACGCCATCATCGTCAACCCGATTCTGGAAATCATCTGTTCCCTGCTCCTTGGGGCGGTGCTCGGCGCCCTTCTCACGGAACTGGAAAAGCTGTTCTTCTCCAACTCCAACCGTCTGTCTCTTTCGATTGCCTTTGTGATGCTGACGATTTCTCTGTCCTCGCTCCGGATCCCCCTGGGTCAGGTCGAGATATCCTTCTCCTCGCTTCTGGTGTGCATGATGCTGGGAACCGTGTTCTGCAATATGAGCGAATATTCGGCAGATATCATGAACCGCGCGGACAAATGGACAGCGCCCCTGTTCGCCACGTTCTTCGTCATCAGCGGCGCGGGGCTGGAGCTCAGCGTTTTCCGCTATCCGGCAGTTCTTCTGATCGGACTTGTCTATATTCTGACCCGGTGCCTGGGAAAATATGTTGGGGCTTCCTTCAGCAGCACGATTACGGGATGCAGTGAGAACGTCAGAAAATATCTGGGGATCACGCTGTTTCCGCAGGCCGGTGTGGCGCTTGGGATGGTGGTGATGGCGCAGTCTCTCGGCGGGAATGAGGCAGTACTGATCCGAAACGTCATTCTTTTCAGCGTACTGGTTTATGAAATCGTAGGCCCGATGCTGACCAAGATGGCGCTCAGCGCTGCCGGTGAGATCGATTCGATCCCGGCCCAGAAGAAGACAAGGGAGCGTTTTGTACATCGTTAACCCCGCATAGAAACCCGACAGTCCTTCTAATCGGGTAGGAGGGGGTGACTAACCCCCGTCCTCCCACAACACCGTACGTGCCGTTTTCGGCATACGGCGTTTCGGCTGGTCGTGGCTATTGACTTCCTCCATGGTGCTGCCTAAGCACTTTTGACATCTACTCTCAGCTTCCAGCCTACCCTCAGTCAACAATTACCGAAGTAACGCATCAGTACAACTGTTTTCAAGCAGCAGCACCTACTTCGTTGGTCTGTCTCTTCCAACCGTCCACCCCTTCCCTTCGCGGTGATTGGCCGTTTCATTGGTACTATGGGTGGAGCTGACTTCTGCAAGTTCAGCCATGCCTTTCGACATGGGTTACTCCTTTCAGAGCATATCTTGCAGATCTCCCCGGGTAAGAACGACAACCTTCCTCTCATGACCACCACATCTACTGTATGGGGTTCGGGTAGCATTGGACTTTCCCTTGTTGTGCAGGGTCGTCCGCCCCAAGCCAGCCTTATATGTGGTTTCTGTCCGTTGGCCCGAGAGTTTGCCCTGCGGTGGACCTTTCAACCTCCGCAATCCGGCTTCCTTCGGATTCCATCTCGCGATGGACACCCTTGCCTTTGGCTAACGGTTCCTGCTACCGAGTCCGTAGTGGACTTTCACCACCAAGTTGTCGCTTGAAGTGGAATGGACTTTGCTCAGCTTGGCATACAACGTCCTCAAACTTCATCATAAAATTCAAAAAGACCGCTTGGGAACGGGCCTCGTGGTTCCCACGAGTTTTCCGGCGGGGTTGTAGTATACCAGGCAACTGAATATGGAAAAGCCATCCGGGAGCGCCACTATTTTATGGCACTCTCTGGATGGTTTTCCACATTTTTGGCGGCAATTGTGCTTCGTAAAGCCTTGTTTTCCACAATCTACGCCAATTGAAAGAGGCGCTGCCTCTCAATAGCGTGTTTTGCTATTTTGAGACAACGCCTTCTGCGCAGTTTTTCAAAAAAAACAGTGGCATTTTCGGGAAAGCTGTACTATACTGTGCGTTGTGCCTAAAAACCTATGATTATTTTTGGAGGCTTTGACCATGAGCTTCGTCAGACAAGAGAGCCGGGAAATCCGCAAGACCATCCTCAGCTTTCTCAAATGGATCCTGATCGCCCACCTCACCGGCGCTGCGGGGGCCTGGTGGGCTCCGCCTTTCACCTGAGCGTGAGCTGGGCCACCGGCTTTCGCGCCGCCCACCCCTGGATGCTGTACCTGCTGCCCGCGGCGGGCCTGGTGATCGGGCTGATTTACCACTTTCTCCACACCGAGAACAAGAACACCAATACCATCATCGACTCCGTCCAGCTTGGCGAGCGCGTCCCCCTGGCCCTGACGCCCACCATCTTTTTCTCCACCGTGCTCACGCATCTGTGCGGCGGCAGCGCAGGGCGCGAGGGCGCGGCCCTTCAGATCGGCGGCAGCCTCGGCAACGAGATCGGCATGCTCTGCCGGCTCGACGACAAGGACATGCGCATCGCGACCCTTTCGGGAATGAGCGCGGTGTTCGCCGCCCTCTTCGGCACGCCCCTGACCGCCACAGTCTTCGCGCTGGAGGTCATCTCCGTCGGCGTCATTTACTATTCCGCCTTCGTCCCCTGCCTGGTGGCCTCGCTGATCGCCCTGCAGATCGCGTCTCTCTTCGGCATCGCGCCGGAGCGCTTTGAGGTGCTGACGCTCACCCTCAACGGGGCGGACGTGCTGCGCACGGCGGGTCTTGCCATCCTCTGCACGGTCATGAGCATCGTGTTCTGCCTGACCATGCACGGCACGGAGCACCTCCTGCACAAAAAGATCCCCAATGATTTCGTGCGCGTGCTCTGCGGCGGCGCGGCCATCGTGGGGCTCACGCTGATGCTCGGCACCACGGAATTCAACGGCGCGGGCATGGAGAGCATCAAGCGCGCCATCGAGGAGGGCGTCACCCGGCCGGACGCCTTTTTCTGGAAGCTGCTGTTCACGGCCCTGACCCTCGGCACCGGCTATAAGGGCGGCGAGGTGGTGCCCTGCTTCTTCGTCGGCGCGACCTTCGGCTGCGCGGTCGGCGGCTTTCTGGGGCTGCCCGCGGGCTTCGCGGCGGCGGTGGGGCTGGTGTGCGTGTTCTGCGGCGCGGTCAACTGCCCGCTGGCCTCTATCCTTCTGTCGGTGGAGCTCTTCGGCTCCGGCAACCTCGCCTATTACGGTCTCGCCTGCGGCCTGGCCTACATGCTCTCGGGCTACTTCGGCCTCTATTCCAGCCAGAAGATCATGTACTCCAAGCTCAAGGCGGAGTTCATCAACATCCACGCGAGATAAAGAAAAGCGCGGCAGTTTTCTGCCGCGTTTTCTTATTCCGCGATTCTCGCCAGAAGGCGGACTTCCTCGCCTTTGGAAAGGCGCAGGTCGAGAACGCCGCCCTCCTCCCGCCGGGTGATCTCCAGCTCCTCCCCCTCGAAGCAGGGGGCGCGGAAAATGAGGTCAATGCTGCGGATCTTCCTTGCCGCGATCTCTTCGGAGGACAGAACCCCGAAGAGGGCACGGGGATAGGCGGCGTTATTCATGTGCCCGCCGAGGTCGATGTCCGTCGAGCGCACGCGGCAGGACGCGAAGGGCTCCCCCTCAAAGCGGGGCGGGATGCGGGCATAGGACTCGGCAAGGGCGGATGCGCGCTCGTAGACCATCCCCTCCGGCATGATGTCGGCGCTGGGGGCGAGCGCGCCCGTCAATGTGTTCAGCACGGCCCATTCGGTGCGCCCGGCAAGCAGCAGCGCGTCGCCGCGCCGGAGCTCATAGCTGCGGTTAAAACGCAGGGGGCCGGGCTTCTCCGGCCAGGTGAGCAGGCGCACGCGCTCGCTGATGGCGGGGCGCTCAAAATAGACGATCTTCGTCTTTACCGTGAGCCAGAAGCGATCCTTCTTCCGCATGGCGGAAAGCCCGACGCCGAGGCGCTCGGCGTGCTCGGTGGCGAGATCCATGAACACCGCGAAGGCCCCCGGATAGCCGAGACGGCCGCTCGCGTCGCACGCGCTGGGGGGAATCATAAAATCACGTTCAAATACCTGCTGCATGCAACCCATCCCTTTTGTATATCAAGATGGGGACAGTATAGCACAAACGGGGAAGAAGAGCAAAGGTTTCACGTGACCAGCGCGCCGTAGACGAGGATCGGCAGGGCCTTTTCGTAGATCGCGTCGAAGTCCGTGATCGGCAGGGGGTTTACGCCGCGCCCCACCTCGATGGTATAGCCGGGGCGGTCAAAGTCCTGGATGAACCAGTCCCTGTAGCCCGCGTAGGATGAAGCCGTCTCGGGGTCGGCAAGCCGGTAGCCGGACAGGCGGGCAAAGAGCTCCCCGATCTGCCTTGCGTTTTCCGGCTCGCACTCGCCGTAGCGCCAGTAGATTTCCTCCCCCTGGGTGTGGAAGCTCAGCGTGAGGCGCGGCGAGGCGGCGAGGGTGTAGTCGTACAGCGCCCGGCTCTCCGGCGCGGAGAGGGGGGCGGGGCCGACATAGTACGCCGGGGCGGGGCCGCGTACGCCCTGGGCAAATTTGATCTTCTTTGCCTCCTCCCAGTCCGCCGGGTATTGGAGGTTCAGGTCCGTGCCCCGGATGTTGGCCTTCCAGCCGGTGGGAAAGGGCACGGCGGGATAGAGCCCTGCGATGGTCTGCGCCCCGCGGTAAAATTCGCCCGTCTGCAGCTCGCCGGCGGCAAGATCCATCCCGTCCGGGTTCACCGCCGGGATGAGCAGGAGCTGGGCGTGGTCCAGCAGCTCCGCGGCGCTGCGGTCACAGAGCGTGCCCCCGGCGGCGAAGGCCGCGGCCAGCTCCTCCGTGAATTTCAGGAGCAGCGGCGTGCAGATCCATTCGTTTGCGTGGTGCGTCGCCTGATACAGCACCCGGTTCTCCCCGCTGCCGAGGCGCAGCCGCCACAGGGGCCTTCCCATGACGCTCTGCCCGATCTCCCCCACGTCGAGGAAGGGATAGCGCGCGGCGAGGCCCCGCACGACGTAGCCCACCAGCGCCGCGCTGTAGGAAATGTCCGTCGGCGCCACGGGGAAGGGCAGCGGGATCACAAGGCTTGCGCCAAGCTGCAAATTCTCCGGCTCCGTGCCGGGGTTTGCCAGCGTGATCGCCTCCACCGTCGTCCGGTAGCGCTCCGCGAGCGTGAAGAGCGTGTCGCCCTTTTGGACGCGGTGCAGCAGAAAGCCCGTGTACCACGGCAGCAGCGCCCGGTGCGTCTCCCGGCCCGCAATGCCGTCCGGCACAAGCGCGTGGGCGCTCTGAAAGCGGCGCAGCGCCTGCTCGGTCACGGGGCCGAAAACGCCGTCGGGCTCCGCCTCCCCGAAGCCCGCCCGTTTCAGGGCCAATTGTAAAAGCTCCACCGCGGGGCCGCTGCTTCCCATCCGTAAAATGCGCATGGCATCCCCTCCTTTTCCGCAAAAGCTTATGCGGGAAAAGAATAGCATATTCCGCTTTTCAAAAAATGAATTTTCTGTTATACTTCAAACATTGAAACGATCAAAAGGAGATCACCATGGAGAAGAAAAAGGAAGTCTGGCGGGCGGTGAAATTCGCGCTCTTTTCCGCCTCGGCGGGGATCATCGAGATCGTGGTCTTCGCCCTTTTAAACGAGCTGCTCCGGCTGCCCTACTGGCTGAGCTATCTTGCGGCGCTGGCGGCCTCGGTGCTGTGGAACTTCACGCTCAACCGCAGGTTTACCTTCCAGAGCGCGAACAACGTCCCCAGGGCCATGCTGCAGGTGGCGCTGTTCTACGCGGTGTTTACCCCGCTCAGCACCCTGCTTGAGCATGTGCTGACCGAAAAGCTCGGCTGGAACGAGTATCTCGCCACGGGAATCAACATGGCGCTGAACCTCGTCACCGAGTACCTCTACGACCGCTATGTCGTCTTCCGCGACAGCATCGACACGAACGAGCTGGCAAAGAAAAAACAGCCCTGACAGCGCAAAGAATCCCCGGCGAAAGCCGGGGATTCGTGCGTTTATGGGGATCAGGCCACGGGCTGGAAGGTGACGTAGACCACCGCGTCCATGGCGGGCATGACGAAGGTCTGGGACTCGGTGATATCATAGCTTGCCGAGCCGTCGATCATGCTCCAGACGATGCTTGCAAGTCTGGAGCCGGGGGCGGGGGTGGGAACGACCCGGACCGTGGTCTGCGGGTAGACGTTCATGGTCTCGCCGTTCTCGCCGGAGTTCAGCAGGAAGTACGCGCTGCCGCCCTGCATCGGGGCAAAGCTCAGGCGGTAGGCTCTCTGCGGCACCCCGCCGCCGATGTATTCCCAGGAATTATCCACGCCGGAGCCGCCGAAGAACACAAGGTCGCCGCTGAGTCCGCCGCCGCGACGCTGCGGCTGGGTGCCGCTTTCCTGGGACTTTTTCTCCCAAACGGCGGTGAGGGTGATGTCCTCGGTCACCGTGATGGTGTCGCCGGTTTTGTAGGTGTGCTTGTCGTAACCTTCGATCTTGTAGGTAAACTTATCATCCGCACCCTTTACTGCTTTCCCTGTCGGGAGATCGCCGCCTGCGTACGATCCCTCGCCGGGTCTGTAGGTCACGGTGTAGCCGGCGGGAACGTTCTTGACACAAGAAACATCAAGTTGAAAAGACACCATTCCGCCATCCTGGGTGTAATACTCGCCCGAAATAGTTCCACTTCCAGCCTCATGTAGATAAAAGATGAAAAAAATTCCTGCAACAGAGACTTCGGAATTTGGGACAGAACTACTAACTGTGTCAAAACTATCGAAATCCGGCTGAAAAATCCCACCATTAATACCTATGCCGACGTTTAATTCGTAGTTAGTAACCTTACATATTTCAGCGTTGCCATACATAACTGTGAGGGTGTATGTATCATCCGCATACGCCGTCATCCCCGGCAGCAAGCCCAGCACCATCACCAGCGTAAGCAGCAGGGACAGAATTATATTTTACACGCCGCACGCGCGGCGAGATGGACGCTTCAAGCTCCCTTTGTGAAAGGGCGCGACGCGTTAAGCAAACGTGCCGGGGGCACGTTTGCAGCCAAAGCGGGGAGCAATCTGTGATTGCGACCTGGGCCGAAGGCTGTCACAGCCGATCTCACGCGAGGCTGTGACTGAGGGATCGAGGGTCGGTCGCTTGTCGGGTCGATCCCTCCACCGCTTCGCGGTCCCCCTCCCTTTTTCCAATGGGAGGTTAAAGAGAGCGCACGCGCGGCGAGATGGACGTAGGTTTTGCCTTCCCCTTGAGGGGAAGGCAAAGCGCGGAGCCAAAGCGCGCAAAAGGGCGCAGCATATCCTAAATTGGATATGCTACGCCCTTAATAAGACTTGACAGGGAGAGGCCGACAGCGCAGACTTTACCGAACGAACGAACGAACGAACGAACGAACGAACGAACGAACGAACGAACGAACGAACGAACGATGCGTTATTGCGCCGTTCGGTCATGTCCGTCAACCCCTTTCAATAAGTTTACATAACAATGCATAGTGTCATCGTAATAATACAGCCACACTATACACGATCTCGGTGTGTTTTGCAAGAGAGAATCGACAAAAACGCAATCGGGCCGGGATTGACAAAAGCGCCCGACTGCCCTATAATAACAATGAAGAGCGAACCACGCACACGGTTAGCTCCTCAGTTTAGGTTAATCTTGTGGCAAAGCCACAAAGTCAATCGTCACTTTGCGGGAGTGGCGGTTGACTTTTTTACGGGCTTTGCCTTTCGGGAAGTTTCCTTCACAAGAATTGTGATTGTCCACTTCTTTATATGAAAGGTAATCCGCATAAGTACCACCTCCTTATCGGAGGATGGAACCAACCGCCTGCGTGTTTGTATGAACGCTCTTCATCGTACCCTCGCGGGTGACTATATATTACATAGATTGTCGCAAGATGTCAATAAAGAAACTGCTCTCACGTCCTGCATAAAACACGGAGGCATCCTCGGATGCCTCCGTGCGTTTTATTCAAGCTCGAACGCGCCGGTGTAGAGCTGGTAGTAGGTGCCCTTTTCGGCCAGGAGCTTTTCGTGGCTGCCGCGCTCGATGATGCGCCCGTGGTCGAGCACCATAATGACGTCGGCGTTTTTGACGGTGGAGAGGCGGTGGGCGATCACAAACACCGTGCGCCCCTTCATCAGCTCGTCCATGCCGCGCTGGACAATGGCCTCGGTGCGCGTGTCGATGGAGGAGGTGGCCTCGTCCATGATCATGACCGGGGGATCGGCCACGGCGGCGCGGGCAATGGCAATGAGCTGCCGCTGGCCCTGGGAGAGGTTCGCGCCGTTGTTGGTGAGCATGGTGTCGTAGCCCTCGGGCAGGCGCACGATGAAGTCGTCCGCGCCCGCAAGCTTCGCCGCCCTGCGGCACTCCTCGTCCGTCGCGTCGAGTCTGCCGTAGCGGATGTTGTCGAGGACCGAGCCGGTGAAGAGGTTCGTCTCCTGCAGCACAAGGCCCAGGGAGCGGCGCAGATCGGCCTTTTTGATCTTGTTGATGTTGATGCCGTCATAGCGGATCTTGCCGTCGGCGATGTCGTAGAAGCGGTTAATCAGGTTCGTGATCGTGGTCTTGCCCGCGCCGGTCGCGCCCACAAAGGCCACCTTCTGCCCCGGCTCCGCGTAGACGGACACGTCGTGCAGCACGTCCTTGCCCTCTTCATAGGCAAAGTCCACGTCCACCAGGCGCACATCGCCCCGGAGGGGGGTGTAGGTCAGCGTGCCGTCCCCGTGCGGGTGCCGCCAGGCCCATTTGCCGGTGCGCTCCTGCGTCTCGGTGAGGGTGCCGTCCTCGTTCTCTGTGACGTTCACCAGCGTCACATAGCCCGCGTCCGTCTCGGGCTCTTCGTCCATGAGGCTGAACACGCGCCCCGCGCCGGCGGAGGCCATGACGATGTTGTTGATCTGCTGGGCCAGGGTGTTGACGTTGCCGGTGAACTGCTTGGCCATGCCGAGGAAGGGCACCAGCACGCTGATGGAAAACGCCTTGCCGGAGAGGGAGACGTTCGGCACCCCGGTCAGGAGGAACACGCCGCCCGCAAGGGCCATGACCACATAGAGGATGTTGCCGATGTTGTTCATGATGGGGCCGAGAATGTTGGCGTAGGCGTTGGCGCGGCGGCTGTTCTCGCGCAGCTCGTTGTTGCGCTTCTTAAACGCCTCGATGCTCTGCTGCTCGTGGCAGAAGACCTTGACCACCTTCTGGCCGTTCATCAGCTCCTGCACAAGGCCCTCCGTATCGGCAAGGGACTTCTGCTGCTTGACAAAGTAGCGGGCGGAGCCGCCGCCGACCACCTTGGTGACGTAGAACATCGCCACGACGCCCACGACCAGCACCAGCGTCATCCAGACGCTGAAATAGAGCATGATGGCGAATACCACCAGCACGATCGCGCCGGACTGGATGAAGGTGGGCAGGGACTGGCTCACCAGCATGCGCAGGGTGTCGATGTCGTTGGTGTAGTAGCTCATGATGTCGCCGTGCTGGTGGGTGTCAAAGTAGCGGATGGGGAGATCCTGCATCTTGTCAAAGGTCTCCTGCCGCAGCTTGTTGAGATAGCCCTGGGTCATGATCGCCATGAGCTGGGTATAGACGGCGGAGCTGATAAGCGCCAGCACATAGAGGACGGCCAGCACCGACACATAGCGGTAGACCTCCGGCCGGGCGGAAGCCCAGTCGCCGGTCTGATACCAGCGCTCGATGACGGCGATGACGTTCTGGGTGAAGAGCGAGGGGATGGAGGAGACGACGGCGGAAAAGAGGATGCAGAGCATGGTGAGCGGGGCCAGCAGAGGATAGTAGGCGAACAGCCGCTTCACCGCCCTGCCGAGGGCGCTGAAATCCGCCCTGCCGCCCTTGACATGGGCACCGCCCCGGCGTCCGGTGATTGTCTTAGCCATTCTCCTCACCTCCGTTCGTCTGCTGCTCATAGATCTCGCGGTAAATCTCGCTGCGGCCCAGCAGCTCCTCATGCGTACCGCGGTCGACGATCCTGCCGTTATCCATGATGAGGATCATGTCCGCGTCCATGACCGAGGCCACGCGCTGGGCAATGATGATCTTGGTGGTCTCGGGAATGTAGGTCTTGAAGCCCGCGCGAATGAGCGCGTCGGTCTTGGTGTCCACCGCGCTGGTGGAGTCGTCCAGGATCAGGATCTTCGGCTTCTTCAAGAGCGCCCGCGCGATGCACAGGCGCTGCTTCTGCCCGCCGGAGACGTTCGTGCCGCCCTGCTCGATATGGGTGTCGTAGCCCTCGGGGAAGGAACGGATAAAGTCGTCCGCCTGGGCGAGTTTGCATGCTTCGACAAGCTCCTCGTCCGTGGCGTTCTCATTGCCCCAGCGCAGGTTCTCCGCGATCGTGCCGGAGAAGAGCAGGTTCTTCTGCAGCACCATGGACACCGCGTTTCTCAGCGCGTCCAGGTCGTATTCGCGCACGTCCGCGCCGCCGACCTTCACGCTGCCGCCCGTCACGTCGTAGAGCCGCGCAATGAGCTGCACCAGCGTCGTCTTGCCGGAGCCCGTGCCGCCCAGAATGCCGACCGTGCTGCCGGAGGGGATGAAGAGATCCACGTCCGACAGGGCGCAGCGCTCCGCCGCGGCGGAGTATTTGAAGTACACGTCGGAAAACTCGACGCTGCCGTCGGCGATCTCCGTCTTCGCGTCCATCGGGCTTGTGAGGGCGGGCTCTTCGACCAGCACCTCGCTGATGCGCTTGGCGGACTCGGCGGAAATGGTGATCATGACGTAGATGATGGAGAGCATCATAAGGCTCATCAGCACCTGCACGCCGTAGGTCAGCATGGCGGCGATCTGCCCCACGTCGATCATCGTGCCGCGGCTCGAGACAATCAGGCGCGCGCCCACGGTGAGGACGAAGAGCATGTTGAAGTACATGCACAGCTGCATGAGGGGGCTGTTGAGGGCGACGATGCGCTCGGCCTTCGTGAAGTCCACACAGATGCTGTCGGCGGCGACGGCAAATTTCTGCTTCTCATAGTCCTCGCGCGCAAAGCCCTTGACCACGCGCATGCCCCGCACGTTTTCCTCAATGGACTCGTTGAGCTTGTCGTACTTGCGGAAGACGGAGCGGAAGGCGGGCATGGCCTTTTTGGCGATCATGACAAGGCCGAAGACCAGCAGCGGCACCACCACCACAAAGGTGAGGGCGAGTCTGCCGCCCATGATGAAGGCCATGGTGATGGCAAAGACGAACATCACCGGCGCGCGCACGGCGGTGCGGATGATCATCATAAAGGCCATCTGCACGTTGGTCACGTCGGTGGTCATGCGCGTCACCAGTGAGGCGGAGGAAAAGCGGTCGATGTTTTCAAAGGCGAAGCGCTGCACCCGGACAAACATATCCTCGCGCAGGTTCTTGGCAAAGCCTGTGGCGGCGTCGGAGCAGGTACGCGCCGCGACGGCCCCGCACAAAAGCGACGCAATCGCCATCAGCACCAGCTTTCCGCCGAGCGCCGTGACGGCGGACAGAGCCTCGCCCGCCTTGATCATGTTGACCATGTCGGCGGTGTAGAAGGGGATCAGCACTTCAAAGAAGACTTCCCCCATGATGATAATGAGCGTGAGCAGCGCGGACTTTTTGTATTCCCGCAGACTCGCGGCAAGGGTTTTGATCACAGCCGCGTTCACATCCTTTCTGAAATTGACAGTTAAACTATATAATATCACGTCCCCGGCACAAATCAAGAGCAGAATGTGAACTTTTTACATTCGTTTCACAAGAATGCCCTCAGGGCATTCTTGTGAAACGAGAAGGTTTGCAGCCTGCTGCGCGCGCTCGCTTGCGGGGGACGCTTGCACACTTGCAGGCTGAGAAGAGTTTTTTCCGAGGTACACGCCCCCGGAAAAAACGATTTGAATTGTTTTTCGCCTTGCGAGGCGAAAAATCAGAGAGGCTGAGGCCCCTCTGAACTCCCCGGAGATTTCCGAAATGCCTGTGGTGAATTTTCCGTTTCTGCCGGGGCAGGCTCTTGCAGAGCCCGCCGCCGTGTGTTACCCTGACGGCGAAGGGACGTGATTCAATGGCGAAAAACGATCATGACGAGCTTTACGCGCAGATGTGGCAGGATGCGCCGGACGAGCTGTGGGACGTCTACGACGCGGCGGGGAGAAAAACCGGGCGCGTCCAGCGCCGGGGCGATCCCCTCGCGCCGGGGGACTGCCACCTTTGCGTGCATGTGTGGATCAGGGACGCGGCGGGGCGCTTTCTGCTCACGCGGCGCGCCCCCGAAAAGAGCGGGGCGGGCCTCTGGGAGTGCACCGGCGGCAGCGCCCTCGCGGGGGAGGACAGTCTTGCCGCTGCCCTGCGGGAGGCGAAGGAGGAGACGGGGATCGAACTTGATCCCCGGAACGGGGCGCTGCTCTTTCGCTTCTCGGGCGCGCACTACCACTGCGACGTGTGGCTTTTCCGGCAGGAACTCCGGCTTGCGGACATGGTATTGCAGCCGGGCGAGACCTGCGACGCCCAGCTTGCCGACGCCGCCGCGATCCGCGCCCTCCACGCCAAAGGGCAGTTTCTGGACTTTGAGGATCTGGACCGGGTGCTGGCGCTGCCGGAGGCGTGAGAGCCCGTTCTTATGAGACCCAGTTATTTACAACAAAGTGGAAATATGGTATCTTTTCTACAGGGGGGTGCATGCACATGAGCGTCTATGAGAGAGAATGGTACCGCAAGGAGAACGAAAAGAAACAGCGCCGGCAGGAGGGCGCCGACGCCATGTGGAACGAGGTGGAGAAGTCCGGCCGGACAAAGAAGCCGGAAAAGCCGCAAGACCGCCGGACCACGGAAGCGCCCAGGCCGAAGGCGGAGACGCCGAAACCGAAGGCGGAAGCGGTGAAGCCCCAGGACAAGCTGATTCCCAGCTGCTGCCCCCTGTGCGATTATACCATTCAGCTGCGCGTGCCCTATCCGCAGCTTCGGGAGTATAGCTACACCTGCCCCGCCTGCAAGACGAAGATCTCCGTCCATGCAGGCGAAAACAAGGACGGGAAAACGTCCGCCATCTTCACGGTCCTGGGAATCCTGGCGCTTCTCGTCTATACGCTCTCCCAGTGGAGCAATATCGCGGGGCTGTTCACATGACTGTGTCCCGGCTTCCCCATCCGGAATAGAATAAGACAGCGGCGGGTTTGCCCGCCGCTTTTTGATTTTGATTTGGAGGAGTGCACATGTTGATTGTGCAGAAATTCGGCGGCAGCTCGCTCCGGGACCCGGAACGGCTGCGCCATGTGGCGGAGCTTGTCCGAAAAGCGCATGAGACGGCGGAGCTTGTGGTGGTGGTCTCGGCCATGGGCGGCACCACCGACAGTCTCACGGGCCGCGCGCGGGAGATGAACGAAACGCCCCCGCCCCGGGAGCTGGACGCCCTTGTCACCACCGGGGAGCAGCAGGCGGCGGCCCTGCTCGTCATGACCATGGAGCGGCTCGGGCTGCCCGCCGTGTCGCTCACCGGCTGGCAGGCGGGCATTCTGACCGATACGCACTACGGCGACGGGGAAATCCGCGTCATCGAGCCGGGCCGCATCCGCCGGGAACTCAGCCGGGGCCGCGTCCCGGTGGTGACGGGCTTCCAGGGCGTGTGCGCCGCCGGGGACGTCACAAGCCTCGGCCGGGGCGGCTCGGACACGACGGCGGTGGCGCTGGCCGCCGCGCTGGAGGCCGACGCCTGCGATATCTATACGGACGTGAAGGGCATTTATACCGCCGACCCCCGCGTGATCCCGGAGGCACGGCTCCTGCCGGAGATCGACACCCGGGATATGCTGGCCCTGTCCAGGGCGGGGTCGAAGGTGCTGCATGCCAAATCGGTGGAGCTGGCCCTTGCCAATGATGTGCCGCTGCGCCTGCTGTCCTCGTTTGAGGAGGGGCCGGGCAGCACGGTGAAGCTCCTGCCGGAGGCAAAGCGCCCGACGCTTGCCGGGCTCACGGGCCGGGCGGAGACCGGGCGCATCACCCTCGCGGGCCGCGGCGCGGACGCCGCCGCCCTGTCGGAGGCGGTGCTGCTGCTGTCAAAGGCGGGCATCGCGGTTCTGGGCGGCGCTCTCGGCGAGAATGCCATGACTCTCACGGTGAAAAAAGAGGATCACCCCGCCGCCATGCAGATCCTGCACCGGGGGATGATCCTGAATTAAATACTGCGTCTCCTGTTCAGCGTCTCGTTCAGCGCCGCGCCGTAGAAGAGTATCATCATGATGGTCTTGAGCCACATGGCCGCGAGAAAGATCGAGGCGAAGGAGCCGTACAGGGAGGACGCCTGCCAGAAGCGCTGAATGAAAAACTCATAGAGGCGGGAAAAGACCAGCCACAGGATCGTCGTGAACAGCGCCCCAGGAAGCTGGAAGCGCAGCTTTCGCCGCTGCCCCTGCAAAAAGGTGTAGGTCAGCAGAATGACCACCACCATCACGCCCGCCGTGATGAGCCCGCTGTACTCCACAAAGTTGATGAGCTTGCTGGCGATGTCCGGGATGTTGAGCCAGTGGTTGATGAAAACAATGAGCTCCTCAATGGAGCCGCGCAGCACGCGAAAGATGAAGAGCGCCGGGATCAGCAGCAGAAAGAGCAGCGTGTAGAGCAGCGCCGCCGCCCGGTCGCGCACGAAGGAGCCGGTCTTGCCGCTGATCTTGTGCAGGCCCATCTGCAGGGCGTTGACGCCGTTGGAGGCCGACCACAGGGACACCAGCAGCGACACGGAGATCGCAAGGCTGCCCGCCCTGCGGTTGAGGTTCGTGATCATCGTGTGCACCATGCCGCGCACCTGAGGGATGGAGGGAAGAAGCTTTTGCAGCGCCTCCTCCACATGCTGCAGGCTCACGTCCGGCAGCAGGTTCACCACGCCGATCAGCAACGTCAGCAGCGGCACCATGGCCATGAGGATGTAAAGCGTCGTATAGCCCGCGTAGACCGGCATCTCGTTTCCGGAGTAGATGCGGAAGGCTTCCTTCAGAACCGGGATGGCGGGGCTTTTTCGGATGGACGGCCGCTTCATGCGTCCAGATACCGGCAGGCGGCGAGGGCCGCGACCGAGCCGTCCGCCGCGGCGGTGGTGAGCTGGCGCACGCCCTTGGCCCGGCAGTCGCCCGCGACAAAGACGCCCGCGCTCTTCGTCAGGCAGTCCTCTCCGGAGGCCGCGTAACCGGCGGCGTCCAGCTCCAGCAGGGAGGCAAAAGCGCCGTTATCCGGCTGATGGCCCACGGCGATGAAGAGCCCCGTAACGGGAAGCTCCCCTGTCTCCCCGTTTTGGGTGATCTCAATGCCGCGCAGCTCATCCTCGCCAAGAAGGCCGGTGACGGCGGCGTTCAGAACGAAGCTCACGTTCCCGCGCTTTTGGAGCGCCTCCACCAGCTTCCGCTCGCCGCGGAAGCTCTCGCGGCGGTGGATGAGGGCGACGCTGCGGCACTTCTCGCTCAGAAGCAGCGCGTCCTGCAAGGCGGCGTTCCCGCCGCCGCAGACCGCCACGTCCTGCCCCGCGTAAAAGGCACCGTCGCAGACCGCGCAGAAGCAGACGCCGCTGCCCACCAGTTCGTCCTCGCGGGGCAGCCCCAGCGTGCGGGGCTTTGCGCCCACGGCGATGATGAGGGCGCGGCCCTGAAAAGCGGCGCCGGATTCACAGGCCACGGTCTTAACGCCGTCCGCGGAGACCGAGACGGACACCGCCTCGTCCAGCTCCACCTCCGCGCCCTGCTCCATCGCCTGCTCCAGCAGCTTGTCGCCCAGCTCCGTCCCGCTGAGGGAGAGAAAGCCGGGGAAGTTTTCTACCCGTGGGCTCCAGGTGATCTGCCCGCCGAAGGCGTTCTTTTCGATCACAAGGACGCTCTTTCCCGCGCGGCGGGCGTAGGTGGCGGCGGTCAGCCCCGCAGGGCCCCCGCCGATGATAAGAATATCATAAAGCATGAAAATGCGTTCCTTTCACAGTCAATAATATCATATTATAACATACCTTTGAAAAAGATGCTATCCCCGGCGGGGGAAAAAGCAAAAAAACAGGGGCGCTTCTTGGGGAAGCGCCCCTGAAAACGATGCTTTTTACTGTCTTGCCAGGAAACCCTTGATGGCGCCGGCGCCGGCAAACTTGGTGCCGTCCGGCAGGACCAGGGTGGGCGCCTGCTTGACGCCGTACTTGTGTACCAGCTCGGCGTTCTCGTCGGCCATGAGCTTTTCGTACTTGAAGCCCGCCTTGTCGAGATAGCTGCAAGCGATGCGGCAGTTGGGGCAGGTGGGCGTGGCGAAGAGGATGGGCTCGGCCGCGGCCTTCTCGCTCGCCGCGGCGACGGCCACGGGCTCCATCTCGGGGATGGGCTGACGCTTGCCGGGTCTGGGGATCTGCTCGCCCTCGGCGAGGGGACCCTCATGCCGCAGGACGGAGCGCTCCACCACGTACTCCTTGCGCTCCTTGTACTCCTGGGTCTTGCCCACGTTCCAGTTCTGCACCGGGCGGTAGTAGCCGGTGATGCGGCTGTAGACCTCGGCGCTCTCGCCGCATTCGGGGCAGGTGAACTGCTCGCCGGTGAGGTAGCCGTGATTGCGGCATACGGAGTAGGTGGGGCTCAGGGTATAGTAGGGCAGTTTGTAATTCTCGGCGATCTTGCGCACCAGGTTTGCCGCCGCCTGCCAGCTCGGCAGCTTCTCGCCCAGGAAGGCGTGGAAGACCGTGCCGGAGGTGTAACGGGTCTGCAGATCGTCCTGCACGTCCAGGGCCTCGAAGATATCCTCAGTATAGCCCACGGGCAGGTGGGAGGAGTTGGTGTAGTAGGGGGTGCCGCCGGGCTCGGCCGCGGTGATGATGTCGGGGAAGGTCTCCACGTCGTGCTTGGCAAGGCGGTAGGAGGTGGACTCCGCCGGGGTGGCCTCGAGATTGTAGAGGTCGCCGTACATCTCCTGATAGTCACTCAGGCGCTCGCGCATGTGGTCGAGGACCTGCTTGGTGAACTCCTGGCAGCGCGGGTCGGTCATGTCGCAGCGCAGCCACTTGGCGTTCAGGCCCGCTTCGTTCATGCCCACGAGGCCGATGGTGGAGAAGTGATTCTCAAAGGTGCCGAGATAGTGCTTGGTGTAGGGATACAGGCCCTCGTTGAGGAGCTTCGTGATGACCTCGCGCTTGATCTTCAAAGAGCGGGCGGCCAGATCCATCAGCTTGTCGAGGCGCTTGTAGAAGTCCTTCTCGTCGCTGGCGAGATAAGCAAGGCGCGGCATGTTCAGCGTGACCACGCCGATCGAGCCGGTGGACTCGCCGGAGCCGAAGAAGCCGCCGGACTTTTTCCTGAGCTCGCGCAGATCCAGACGCAGACGGCAGCACATGCTTCTCACATCGGAGGGCTCCATGTCGGAGTTGATGTAGTTGGAAAAGTAGGGGGTGCCGTATTTGGCGGTCATCTCAAAGAGCTTCTTGTTGTTCTCCGTCTCCGACCAGTCAAAATCGCGGGTTATGGAGTAGGTGGGGATGGGGTACTGGAAGCCGCGGCCGTTGGCGTCGCCCTCAATCATGACGTCAATGAAGGCCTTGTTGACCATGTCCATTTCCTTCTTGCAGTCGCCGTAGGTGAAGTCCATCTCCTTGCCGCCCACGATGGCGGGCAGATCCTTCAGATCGTTGGGGACGGTCCAGTCCAGGGTGATGTTGGAGAAGGGAGCCTGCGTGCCCCAGCGGGACGGCGTGTTCACGCCGAAAACGAAGGACTGGATGCACTGCTTGACCTCTTTATAGTCGAGCTTGTCCACCTTGACAAAGGGGGCAAGGTAGGTATCGAAGGAG
The DNA here is from genome assembly GCA_902786615.1 of Oscillospiraceae bacterium. The sequence continues at coordinate 7,996 of CADADE010000004.1, read as the reverse complement.
GAAAAGGCCTGGGCGCCGGCCCACTCGTTCTGCATGATGCCGAGGAAGTTGACCATCTGGTTGCAGAGCGTGGACAGGTGGCTCGCCGGGGAGGAGTTGATCTTGCCCGGAATGCCGAGACCCTGCTGAATGAGCTGCTTGAGACTCCAGCCCGCGCAGTAGCCGGTCAGCATGCTGAGATCGTGAAGATGGATATCGCAGTTGCGGTGGGCGTCGGCGATCTCCTGATCGTACACCTCGCTCAGCCAGTAGTTGGCGGTGATGGCGCCGGAGTTGGAGAGGATGAGACCGCCCACGGAATAGGTGACGGTGGAGTTTTCCTTGACGCGCCAGTCCTCAATGTTGAGGTACTTGTCCACGGTCTCCTTGTAGTCAAGGTAGGAGGACTTGGTGTTTCTCAGCTTCTCGCGCTGCTTGCGGTAGAGAATGTAGGCCTTGGCCACGGCGTCGTAGCCGCCCCGGGACAAAACGGATTCCACGCTGTCCTGGATATCCTCCACGGCGACCTTGCCGTCGCTGATCTTCGGCAGGAAGTCCGCCGAGACCCGCAGCGCCAGAAAGTCGATGATGCTGTTGTTGTATTCGGTGTCGGTGGCGTCGAACGCCTTCTTGATCGCGTCGGCGATCTTGTTGAGATCAAATTCAACGACCTTCCCGTCACGCTTTACTACCTGGTACATGTTATCTTTACCCCCGTTGTTATCTGTCTGTAATCTTATGAAACTCTCTCAGCAGCCTCTTACCTGGACGCCGGGGACGATGTCCCGCACGGCGTCGGCAAGGGCGTGCATCTCATCCGCGTCAAAGGCGCCGAGCCCGTCCGCGTCGAGGATCGCGCCGGAGTCCTTATACTGCTGCAGGTAGTATTCCTTTGCGCCGCGGATCCATTCCGCCGCCTCCAGAAGACTCTCCTTCGTGTGCAGGCCCTTGACCACTGTGGTGCGAAATTCGTAGTCCACTGTGCCCGAGAGCAGGAAATCCTTCGCGCGCGTCACGCCGCCGAGATCGAAGCGCTCCAGCCCCGCCGTCTTCGCGTAAAGGGCGGGCGCGTTTTTGACGTCCATCGCCACCCGATCAACAAGCCCCTCTTCCACCAGCGCGATGAGCTGGTCAGGGAAGCTGCCGTTGGTGTCCAGCTTTACGAGAAAGCCCAGACCCTTGACCTCCCGCAGAAAGTCCCCGATGTCCGGGTGCAGTAGCGGCTCGCCCCCGGTGACGGCCACGCCGTCCAGAACGCCCACTCTCTTTTTCAGAAAGCGCAGCACCTCGTCGGCGTCGGTATCCTGTGAGAGCTGCTCCGGCAGGACCAGAGCGCTGTTGTGGCAGAAGGGGCAGCGGAAGTTGCAGCCGCCGGTGAACACCGTGCAGGCTACCTTCCCGGGGTAATCCAGCAGCGTCAGCTTTTGAAGACCCGATATCAGCATAGCATATCCCTCCTGCATTCAGCGCTGTTACCATAGCACCGAGCTTGTATTTTGTCAATAGCAAAAGAGTAACAAAACACAAGATATGGTTTCAATTGCCCGCACCTAACCGAAAAAGGCACAAAATATAGTGCCGGCTCGGAGACGGCTCCGAACTGACACCTTTGCTATTGTAGCTGATTTCCGGAGCGATTTCAAGGGGCAAAGGCCTCCGAAAAGCATTCTTGTGACAAATGCTGATTTCCTGCCGGGTTTTTCCATGTCAGCTTGTCCGCTTTTGACCAAACCGGGAGAAATGAAATGAAAAACGAATATTTTGGGGGAAATGGAGAGAAAAAAGCTGCACAAGGTAAATTTTGCCTGGGAATATTGGGGGCGAAAAAGAGGTGAATCCGCGGCGTCCGCGAATTCACCTCGCTTCAATTTTACTCCCGCACCGCGATCCCGGCCCTGCGCAGATCACGCCGCAGCCTCGCGGCGTCGCCGTGGAAGACTGTGGCGGGCATGCCGACATAAAGCGCGGCCTCCACGTTTGCGGGGCTGTCGTCGATGAAGAAGCACTCCTCCCGTTTTAGGCCGAAGGTCTCGAAGAATTTCTCATAGATCTCCGGCATGGGCTTGACGAGCTTGACGGAATAGGAGATGAGCGTGCCGTCAAAAAAGCGCGCGGCGGGTACGCGCTGCCAATAATCCGGCTGGCGGCAGCTTGCGTTTGAGAGCAGGTAGATCCCGTAGCCCAGACCCTTGAGCTCCTCGATCAGCGGATAGATCCCCTCCACCTCAATGATCGGCCTGTCCCAGAGGGCGATGAGCTTGCGGGCGACCTCCCGCAGGCGCTCCGGCACGCGGGGGCAGAGAATGTCGGCGCATGCTTCGTCGGTCAGGGTGCCGCGATCCATCATCACCCACTCGGGCGAATGAAAAATCTCACGCATGAGGGTTTCGCAGTCCTCGCCGTGTACGCCGAAGCGCGCGATGAAGGCCGCGGGATCGAAGCGGATGACGACGTTGCCCATGTCGAAGACGATGTTTTTGATCATAACCGCCCCTCCTTATACGCGGATCTTGCCCTTGGAGATCTTCAGGCAGATGATGAGGATGACGGCGCTGGTGACGGTCAGGATGGCGGAGAGAGCCGCGCCCGCGCCGACACTGTTGCGCACAATGTTGGTATAGGCCTCGATGGTCAGGGTGTTGTTCTTGCCGGAGGACAGCATGATCGAGCAGCTCAGCTCATTGATGCAGGTGACCCAGGACAAAATCGCGCCGGAGAACACACCGGGCAGCATCAGGCGGGCCGTCACCTTCCAGAAGGTCTTCATCGGGGGGACGCCCAGGTTGATGGACGCCTCCTCCACGCTCGGGTCCATCTGCATGAGGAAGGCGCTGGCGCTGCGGACGGTGTAGGGCAGCTTGCGGATAATGTAGGAGATGATGATGATGGCGGCGGTGCCGGTCAGAACCAGGGGCTTGACGTTGAAGGTGACGATATAGCACAGGCCCAGCACCGAGCCGGGGATTACATAGGGGGCCATGAGCAGCATGTCGAGAATGCCGCCGGTCTTGCCCTTTTTGCGCACGATCACATAGGACATGAGAATGCCGATGACGACGATAAAGACCATGGCGGTCAGGGAGTATGTGAAGGTGTTGCGCATAGTCGACCACAGGCGCGAGCCGAGGTTCTGGTAGTTTTCCAGCGTGAAGCCGCCGGTGAAGCTGGAGTAGTTGGTGTGCTGGAAGGAACTGGCGCAAACGACGATCTGCGGCAGGAAGGAGATGAAGCTGATGAGGAAGACCGGCAGGGTCACAAGCACGCGCCGCCAGCCGTGCACCTCGATCTCCTTGGGCGGGCGCAGGGCGCTCATGATATAGTTGCGGCGGCTGACGTAGCCCTTCTGCACCAGCAGCATCACCAGGGTGATGATGACAATGATGATGGAGATGGCGGAGGCGAGGTTGCCGTTGCCGCCGATTTCGCTGAGGTACTCGTTGTAGATCAGCACCGGCAGCGTGCGGAAGTCCTGCCCGCCGAGCAGCATGGGCGTGCCGAAATCGGCCAGGGCACTCATGAACACGACCAGCGCGCCCGCCGTGATGGACGGCGTGACCACCGGCATGGTGACCGTGAAGAAGCGGCGCAGCTTGCCGCTGCCGAGATTTTCCGCGCACTCCTCCAGCGAGGAGTCGATGTTCTCCATCGCGCCGGAGGTGTACATGTAGATGTAGGGATAGAGCTTGAGCGTCAGCACCGTGCTGATGCCGCCAAAGCCGTAGATGGTGGGGATGGAGACGCCGTACTGCTTGAGAAAGGTGGTCACCGAGCCCGCGCGCCCGAACATCATGATCCAGGCGTAAGCGCCGAGGAAGGGCGGGCTCATCAGCGAAAGGATGGCCAGCACATGCCAGACCTTCTTGCCCCAGACGTTGTAGCGGGTCATCAGGTAGGCCATGGGCACGCCCAGGATGATGGCGAACAGGGACGGCACCACGGAGACCATCACGCTGTTTTTCAGCGCCCCGTAGTAGTACTTCTTGGCAAAGAACTTCTGGAAGTTTGCCATGGTGAAGCCCTCCACCTTGCTGGACTTGAAGGCGTTGATGATGATGGAGGAGAACGGCCACACCAGGAAGAGCAGGAAGATGACGAACACCATCAGCTTGACCCAGAACCAGGGGTCCATGTAAAAGGGGATCGTCAGGTTCTTTCGTTTCAGCATGTGATGACCTCCTCCGTATCCGCTATGTAGACGGAGATGCGCTGCGGGTCAAAGTTCAGAAAGACCTTTTCCCCGGCCTCGTGCACCTCGCTCGTATCCTTGGTGTACTCGTTGACGATCAGGTTCTGCCCGTCGTTGAGCTGCACCTCGTACTCAATGAAGTCGCCCAGGAAGGTGGAAAACTGCACCGTGCCGGGCATGCCTTCCTTGGCAAAGAAAAGCTGCTCGGGCCGGGCGGAGAGCCGCGCCGGGCCGGTATAGTCGATCCTGGTGGGAACCTTGACCCTGAGCTCGCCCTTAATATTGACGACGCCGCCTTTTTCCATCACGCAGTCGAGAAAATTGCTGACGCCGATAAAGCCCGCGACAAAGGGGTTCTGCGGCTTGGCGTAGATTTCGGTGGGCGTGCCGCACTGCATGATGACGCCGTCCTTCATGACCGCGATGCGGTCGGAGATGGCGAGCGCTTCCTCCTGGTCATGGGTGACGTAGATGGTAGTGATGCCGAGCTTGCGCTGCAGCTTCTTGATGACCGTGCGCATCTGCACGCGCAGCTTCGCGTCGAGGTTGGACAGCGGCTCGTCCATGAGCAGGACGCTGGGCTCGATGACAAAGGCGCGGGCCAGGGCCACGCGCTGCTGCTGGCCGCCGGAGAGCTCGTTCGGCTTGCGCTTGGCCAGGTGGGCGATCTGCACCAGCTCCAGCGCCTCCTTGACGCGCGGCGCGATCTCCGCCTTGGGCACCTTGCGCGCCTTCAGGCCGTAGGCCACGTTCTCCTCCACGGTCAGGTGCGGAAAGATTGCGTAGTTCTGGAAAACCATGCCGATATCGCGCTTGTGCGCGGGCACAGCGTTGATGAGCTTGTCACCGAAGTAGAACTCGCCGCCCTCAATGGAGTTAAAGCCTGCGATCATGCGCAGCAGCGTGGTTTTGCCGCAGCCGGAGGGGCCGAGCAGCGTGAAGAATTCGCCCTCCTTGATGTTGAGCGAAACCCCCTTGAGGGCGATAAAATCTCCGTACTTCTTGACGGCGTTGTTGATAATGACAGCGTTGCTCATAAAAATTCCTCCCGATAATATGTTGCGTGCTTTCAGTGCTCAAAGCGATGCACGGTCGCCTATGCAACGGTTTCAGCGCTGAAACAAAGCAAGGAGGGAATCCAAGGATTCCCTCCTTGTCAAAACGCGCAAGGATTCAATCGGGTGTTCAGACTCAGCCGACCAGCTTATCCTGCCACATCTCCTTGATGTCGGAGGCGTTGCCGGCAGCGTAGTCGAAGTTGTAGTTCATGAGGGTGATCTCGCTCAGGGGCTTGAGGCCGACAGGCTCCACGTCGCTGCGGATGGGACGGCGGCCCCACTCGGCGTTCTGGCGGGCCTGGCAGTCGTGGCCCAGGACGAACTCTTCAAACAGCTCTGCGAGCTCCTGGTTCGGGCAGTTCTTCACGATGGCGACGCCGTCGGGAACGGCGGAGGTGCCGTCGGTCGGGTAAATGACCTTCATGAAGTCCTCGGTGTACTTGATGGCGGCCTTCTCGAGCGTAATGCCGAGGGCGTTCTCACCGCCGAAGATGTCCTTGTGGGCCAGGGAGGAGGAGTTCTTGATCTCGAGCTTGGGCATGATCTTGCCTACCATCTCCCAACCGGCGGCGTAGTTGTCAGCCTCTTCACCGTACAGGAAGAGGATCGTGCACAGCTGGGTGAAGGCGGAGCCGGAGGAGGTGGGGTCGGCGATGGCGATCTTGCCGTAGGTGTCGACGTCCCAATCAGCCAGCTCTTTCCAGGTGGTGGGGATCTTGTCCTCGGGGATCAGGTTGGTGTTGGCAATGAAGACCATGGGCAGCGGGGACTCGCCGATCCAGTAGTACTCCGCGTCATAGAGGCTCGGATCGATCAGGTCGATGGAGCTGGGCTTGTAGGGCTGGAAGTAGGTCTTGTACGCGGCCAGCGTGTCGGCGCCGCCGCCCCACAGGACGTCAGCCACGGGCGCGGCGGACTCGGCGGCGATCTTTGCGACCAGGTTGGAGGTGCCGTCAGCCACGACCTCAACCTTCACGTTGGGGTAGGCGGCCTCGAACGCGGCGACGCCGTCGTTCAGGGGATCGGAGTCATGCGGGGAGTAAATGGTCAGTGTGCCGCTGTATTCCTCGGGCGCCTTGTCAGCAAAGGCGGCGGGGACCAGGGACAGCACCATCACGAGTGCCAGCGCGATTGCGAGCAGTTTCTTCATGGGGTATTCCTCCTTGTAAAAATATACGGCGGCGCAGCCGCCCCGTTTCAAAAGCATCTCTGAAGAATAAAATGCTTTTGATTTTTGCAGGGAAATTATACCGCCCTTTGGGAGAGATGTCAATAATCAACCAAAAACTTCTTGCGGAGCCGGGAGCTTTTGTATAGAAATTCCAAACAGTATCACACGTTTTTCCAGAGCCTCACGACGCCGCGCTCGTTGAGACGGATCAGCGCCATGAGGCCGAGCGGGAAGAGAAGCATGCCGCCCACGCCCGCCACGCGCCAGCCGACATACACGCTCAGAAGCGAGGCCAGCGGGTCAAGCCCGATCTGGTCGCCGAGGAGCTTGGCCTGCGCGGCGCTGCGCACAAGCTCCGTGACGCCCCAGCACACAAGCAGCCCCAGGCCCCGGCGGGTCTGACCCAGCAGCAGGCACGCCCCGGCCCAGGGCAGCAGGACGACCCCCGTGCCGAAAACCGGCAGCGCGTCGATGAGCGCTGTCACCGCCGCGAGGGCGGCGGCACCCTGCACGTCCAGCAGCACAAACGCGCCCAGAAGCTCCAGAAAGCAGAGTCCCATTAAAATAAGCTGGGCGCGCAGAAGCCCGCCGAAGCCGCTTTTGAGATCCGCGCCGAGACCCCCGAGCCGCTGCCGGAGGCCGTCCGGAAGCTGGGCCAGCAAAAAGGCGTTCACAGTCGGAAAGGCGGCGGAGATGAAATAGGTGCCGAGAGCCGCGGTGACGAGAAAAAGCAGGGTGTCCGGGCTTGCCTGGGCGATGCGGGAGAGAAAGGCAACCAGACTTCGGGACAGCTGCGTCGGCAGGGCGGAGGCCGCGTCCGCAAGCGAGGAGAGAGCCCCCTCCAGAAGCTCCGCCGTCGGCGCGGGGGCCGACCGGATGTGCGCGTCCAGGAGCGCCCGCAGCGCGCCGAGGCGCAGGTTCAGCGCCTCCACCAGTGCCGGGAGGGACTTTGTGAGCGCGGAGGCCGCGGCAAAGCCGCGCCCGATCAAGGCCGTGAGACCCCAGAACAGAAGCCCCAGGGCCATCAGCGTACAGAAGCCCGCCGCCGCGCCGCGCTGCCAGCGGTGCCGTACCAGAAAGGCGACGGACGGCTCCAGCAGAGCGGCGAGCACCCAGGCGGTCAGGATGGGCGCCGTCCAGGGCAGAAGGCAGCGCCCCGCGAGATACAGCAGCCCCGCCCCCAGCAGCAGGGCAAAGCCGACAAACGCCGAGCGCACCAGCTTTTCCGACACGGCAACAAGCCCCCTCTCAGACTTCCTGTTCAGCTCCCTTTGTGAAAGGGAGGTAATAGTGGAAGTATGTCCGAAACCTTCCTCAGATAAACGCAAAAGCTCCCCGGATCGCGTGATCCGGGGAGCTTTGCAAAAGACTGTATTGAATTACAGCTGCTTCTGAGCGTTGATCTTGACGCCGGGGCCCATGGTGGAAGCGGTGACGCAGGAGCGGATGTACTGACCCTTCGCAGCGGCGGGCTTGGCCTTGATGACGGCCGCAACCAGCGCGACGTAGTTCTCGTACAGCTTCTCAGCGCCGAAGCTGACCTTGCCGATGGGGCAGTGGATGATGTTGGTCTTGTCCAGACGGTACTCGACCTTACCGGCT
>CADADE010000003.1 GCA_902786615.1 Oscillospiraceae bacterium | reverse complement strand
GAGCTCGGAGAAGGCGTTGCCCATCTCGCTGCAGCAGATGAAGAGCTCGAAGCGCTCGGTCAGGCGCGGGTCCTTCGGGCTGCGCTTGGCAAGGGGCGAGACGTCCACCGGGTGCATGGTGATGAAGGTCGGCTGGATCATCTTCTCCTCCACCTTCTGGTCAAAGCACTCATAGAGCGCGTGGCCCCAGGTGGGCTCCACCTTGTCCATATCGACGCCGACGGCCTTCGCCGCGGCGACCGCTTCCGCGTCGTCCGTGATGCTCATGAAGTCGACGCCGAGATACTCCTTCACGGCTTCGGCCATGGTAAGGCGGCGGAAGCCGGGGGCCAGGCTGACCTTTTGTCCCAGCCACTCCACGTCATAGGTGCCGAGGATCTCCATAGCCGCACCGGACAGGAGCTCTTCAAACAGATCCATCATGTCGTGGAAATCGGCGTAAGCCTCGTACAGCTCGACAGAGGTAAACTCGGGGTTGTGGCGGGTATCCATTCCCTCGTTGCGGAAGATACGGCCGATCTCATACACGCGCTCGATGCCGCCGACGATGAGGCGCTTGAGGTTCAGCTCGGTGGCGATGCGCAGGAACATGTCGATATCAAGGGTATTGTGGTGTGTGATAAAGGGTCTCGCGGTCGCGCCGCCGGAGATGGTATTGAGGACCGGGGTCTCGACCTCCATGTAGCCGCGCCCGTCCAGATAGCGGCGGACATAGGAGATGAAGCGGGAGCGGATCTCAAAATTGCGGCGGCTGTCGTCGTTGACCATCAGGTCAACGTAGCGCTGGCGGTACTTGAGCTCCGTATTGGTCATGCCGTGGAACTTCTCGGGCAGCGGACGCAGGGACTTGGAAAGCAGCACGACGGACTGGACATGAACGGAAATCTCGCCCGTCTTGGTCTTGAAAACATAGCCGCCCACACCGATGATATCGCCGATATCATACTTGCGGAAATCGGCAAACTCGGTCTCGCTCACAGCGTCAGAGCGGACATAGAGCTGAATGAGGCCCTTGTCGTCCTTGATATGGCAGAAGATAGCCTTTCCCATGCCGCGCTTGGACATGATACGCCCGGCCACGGAAACCTGCTTTTCCTCAAAGGCGTCGTAATTGTCCTTGATCTCCTGAGACCAGGCAGTGCGGCTGAACTTTGTCTGCCGGAAGGGATCGCGCCCCTCCTGCTGCAAAGCGGCAAGCTTATCGCGCCTGACCTGCAGGATCTCGGAAAGCTCCATCTCAGGAGCCTGTTGATTGTTTCTCTCTTCGCTCATGTTCAGCTAACTCCGATTACTTATTTTCCACAGAGAGGATCTTCAGCTTGATCTCACCGGCAGGAGCGGCGACGGAAACGGTATCGCCGGCACGGTGGCTGTGCAGGGCGCGGCCAACCGGGGAGTCGTCGGAGATGCGGCCTTCCTTGGGATTTGCCTCCTGGGAGCCGACAATCTCATAGGTCTCTTCCTCGTCAAATTCCACGTCCAGAACACGAACGATGCTGCCGAGGGTGACGGCGCCCTTGGGCGCGTCCTCCTCGCCCTTCTCGACGATCTCGGCATTCTCGATGAGGACCTTGAGCTCGGCAATCTTGGAATAGAGCTTGCCCTGCTCGGTCTTGGCCTCGTCGTACTCGCTGTTCTCGGACAGGTCGCCAAAGCTTCTGGCCTCCTTGATCAGCTCCGAAACCTCTTTCTCGCGGACGGTCTCCAGGTAGTAGAGCTCTTCCTTGATTGCGTCAAGGCGCTCCTGACTCATTTTGAATCTGCTTGCATTCGTAGCCATAATGTCGTTCTCCTTCTGCCGCATGTATTTGAAAATAGTATTCTTTTATCATTTGCTCTCCCGGCAGTTCTGCCGGATAAGCAGGATAGATTATATTGTTTTTGCCCTTCCCTGTCAACTCAAAAGCTTGAGGGCGTACATGAGCTGTTCATCGTTCGAGGTGACGCCGCTGCCGGAGCTGTCGCCGGTGGTGCCGGCGGTGGTGCCGGTGGCGCTGGGATCGGAGTTATGCATGATGTAAGACGGCGAGACGCCGCCTCGGGCGCTGATGTCCACGCCGCTGCCGGTGAGATAGGTGCCGGTGGAAAGGCGGATGGCGCTGCCGTCGGAAAGGGCGATGGTCTCCTGGGTCCTGGTTTTTCCGGTAGTCGGCTCCCCAATCAGGGTGCCCCACTGGAACTCCTGCAGGGCTGCGGCGCAGACCTCCGCCTCGCTGAAGGTAGTGGCGTCAATGAGCACGCACATGGGAAGCTGGATGCACATGCCGTCCGATTCGGTGATCTCCTGTCTGCCGTTCTTATTCTGCATGATAAAGAGTCTGCCGCTCGGCAGCAGGTAATCCAGGAACGCCGCAACCTCGGTATCCAGTCCGCCGGGATTGCCACGCAGGTCGATGCACAGGGCGACAGCTCCCTGATTGAGCAGCCCCTCGATGCCGTCAATGGCGTCCTGCGCCGTGCCGGCTTCAAAGTTTTTGATCTGCACATAGCCGGCCATGGTCTTCTCAAGGCGGCAGCTCACGGAGCTTCTGTAAACGCCGCTGCAGTCGACCTCGATCTCCCGCCGGCCCTTGCCGATGCCGAGGACGAATTTGGTATTGAGCCGGGAGCGGATGAGCTTTCGCGCCTCATCCAGGGTCTTGTCGGTGAGATCGATCTCGTCAACGCTCGTGATGACGTCTCCCGCTGTGAGTCCGGCCCAGGCGGCAGGCGAATCCATATTGACAGAGATCACCTCAAAGCCGCCGCCCTCCTCCTTGAGGATAGCCATTCCGATGCCGGAGTATTCATTGGTGGAGCTGAGCTGGTATGCCTTGTACTCATTGGGCGACATGTAGTAGCTCCACTTATCGCCGAGGCCCGCGATGATCGCGGCGGCGGCATTATCGCCGAGGGTGTTGCGGTCGACCGGGTCAATAAAGCGTTTATCCACCACGTTTTTGATCTCGATATAGCGCATGGCCTCGTCATATTCGTTTTTCCCGCCGACCGCGTCCAGCATGCTGCGGTGCGTGTACCAGTAAACGCCGCCGCATGCCAGCACCAGCGTCAGGATGACAAACTTCAGCCGGACGGGGATATTGAGAATGGCCGAAATAAAGCGCAGGAGAGCCTGCAGGATTCTTGCTCCGAGCCTCATAGAGTTCCTCCGAAAAATGGAATCAACAATCATTTTTTGCCGGGCAGTCAAAGCGACCGCCCGGCTTTTTAATGGTCAAACACCAGCGTCTGACGAAATGATCAGGCCGGAGTAAAACTGCTCCGGATCAATGCGTCCGCCGTTCAGATACACCTCAAAATGCAGATGGGGACCGGTCGAGTTGCCGGTGCTGCCTACCTGGCCGATCGCCTCGCCCTGGCTGACCGTCTGCCCGTTGCGGACGCCGATCACGGAGAGGTGGCCGTAGAGCGTCTTATAGCCGTTGCCGTGCTCGATCATGATGCAGTTGCCATAGCCGCCGTACCATTCGGCCAGCACGACCCTGCCGCCGTCCGCGGCATAGACCGTGGTGCCCATGTTGGAGGCGATGTCCATGCCGTTGTGGTTTTTCAGCTCTCCCGTAATGGGGTGGATACGCTCGCCAAAGCGGCTGGAGATGTAAGAATAGGACGCCACCGGGAAAACAAAGGAGCCGGTCGCATAGGCAGCGGCGCCGCTGTCGACGCTTCCGCCACCGCCGCTGTCGCCTTCCCCGGACGCTGCAGCGGCAGCTGCGGCTGCGGCCGCTGCTTCCGCGGCGCGCTCAGCCTCAAGCTTTGCAACCAGAACGGAGATGGCCATATTGGTGGCGTCCTCCTGGGCTGCGATTTCCGCGATTTCCGCCTGCCTGTTTGTATAATCCGCCTGGAGACCCAGGAGCAGGTTGGACGCCTCGTCAATTTCCGCCTGGAGCTTTTCCTGCTCCTCGCGCAGCGCGTCCTGCTTTCCATTGATCTCGGCCTGGTAGGTTTCATACTCCGCCTTGACCTCCTCGGAGTTCTCGCGGGCATGAATGTAATTATCCTCAAGCTCTCTGTCGCGCTGCATGATTTCGCCCACGTCATCCATGGCGGTGAGCATCTCGCCCAGACTGTCGGACTTGAGGAGCAGGGACAGATAGCTGAGTGTACCGTTTTCCTCCATAGCGCGCACGCGGGCGCGATAGCGCAACAGCTGCTCCTGCTCCAGCTCCTGCGCGTTGAGCACCTCCCGCTCCTTATCGGCGATCATCCGATCATACAGGGCGATCTCCTCATTGTTGAGCTGGATCTGCTGCATGGTGAACATGTTGCGCTCATCCAGGGCGCGCTTCTGTACCAGAATGCCGACCGCGTTTTCCGTCAGCGCGTCAATCTCCGCCTGTTTTGCTTCACGCTGGGCCTGGATTGCCTGGCGCTGGGCGCGCAGGGAATCCAGCTCGTCCTGGGAAACCTCCGCCGAGGCACCGGCGGGGAGCAGAGCGCCTAACATGCAGGCACAAAGGAGAAGGCAGAGCAGCTTAGTCTGCCGTGATCTTATCTTTCTCTTCATATCAGCGGCGGAGTCAAACCGCGGCCGCCCTGCGGCGACCCTTTCGTTTTGCGTGGATTGCTTGCTGAGTTCAGCAGTTATAGTAAGAGATGTTGGAGAAATACTGGGCCGGGTCTACCCTGCTGTCACCGACGTAAACCTCAAAATGGAGGTGCGTGCCGGTGGCGCGGCCGGTAGCGCCAACATAACCGATCGTTTGTCCCTGGCTCACCGTCTGTCCGTACGAAACCGCAAGCCCCGACATATGCGCATACACCGTAGAGGTGCCGCCGTGGTCGATAATGACATAATTGCCGTAGGAGCTGTCATATGAGGCGGTGATGACTTCGCCGGAGGCCGCGGCCACCACGGGGGCGCCGTCGTTGCCGAAGCCGTCGATGTCAATGCCGCTGTGATAACGCGTCTCCCCGGTAAAGGGATCGCTGCGGTTTCCGTAGCGGCTGGTGACCCTGGAGCTGCACGGGAGAGGCCATTGAAAGCCGCTCTCCTGACTGGCGGAAGCGTAGCTCACGTCAGCCTCCTGCACGGCCTGCTGGATCTGCTCCTCGGTGAAGACGGGGCCGTATCCGGAGGCAACCGCCTCCAGATTTGCCTGCATCATGCCCTGCACCTGCGCCTTGGCCTGCTCAACAGCCTGAGCGGACGCCTTGCGTGCATTATAGCTTGCAATGGTATTGGCTATGGCAGCCGCCGCGGATTCCTGGGCAAGCTGCGCTTCCTTGTATTCTACGACCGCCTTCGCGATCTCCTCCTGCAGCTCATTCAGCAGATCCTCTGCCCGCTGAACGTCCGCCAGGATTTCGGCCTGCTCGCCGCGCAGCTCGTTCTGCTTGTCCTCGTAGACGGATTTCTCCTGTTCGTACTGCGCCTTGACCTCCTCGGTCTCCTCACGAGCCTCCTCATAGTCGCGCTGCAGCTGCTTGTCGCTCTCCATGATTTCGCCCATATCATCAAAGGCGGTAATAAGCTGGGAGAAGTTTTCAGACTGCAGCACCAGAGCCAGGATGTTGTAGCCGCCGCTCTCCTCCATGGCGCGCACGCGGGTGCGATAGCGCTCACGCTGGAAGTTTTCGCGGTTCTTCGCCTCATCCACTTCCTCGCCCTTGCTGCGGATCAGCCCTTCGTATTCCCTGATCTCCTCGTCGATCACCGCAAGCTGTTCTTCCGCAAGGCGGTTTTGCTCTTCCAGGGCGGCCTTCTGTTCAAGGACGTTGGCCTGCGTCTCCTGCAGGCCTATGATCCGCTCCTTGATTTCCTGCACCTGGTATGTCAGCTCTTCTTTTCTGGCGCGCAGCGCCGCCAGCTCATCCAACTCGTCCGCGTAAGCCCGCAGCGGGATCACGCTGACCACAAGCGACAGCAGCATCAGCGCCGCCAGCAGGATCGCAATAACGGATAATGCTTTTTTTCGTTTCATAAACTGTTTTGCTCCAGTACTATCACAGGTAGTATCAGACCTTCAGATAATTCTTGATTGCGTTGACGCCGCCGAAGACGCCGACCAGAATGCCGACCCCCATGAAAACGACGAAGACGGGAAGGGCGACGTCACGAAACGGGATCACGTTGAAAAGCGAGCCCGTTATGGAGCCCACGACATGGCCGGTAACCAGATTATAAAGGCCCCACATGGCGAGAAACGCGATCGCGCCGCCCAGCATGCCGAGCGTCAGGCCCTCCACCACGAAGGGCAGACGGATGAAGCTGTTGGTTGCGCCCACCATTTTCATGATGGCGATCTCCTCCCGTCGGCCAAAGGTGGCAAGCTTGATGGTGTTGGACATGATGAAAAAGGAAACGAACACCAGCATCACGATCAGCACCATGGACACGAGCGTGACGACCCTGCGGATGGTCACGAATCTCTTGGCATAGTCCAGATGGGCGTTGACCTTGGCCACGCCGCGGATCGTTTCCAGATCCGACTTGGTCTGGGACATTTTGGAGATATCGTTGAGGCGCACAACAAAGCGGTGACGGAAGACGCCCGCGTCAATCCCCTCCATCAGAGAGGAGTCATACTTGCTCATGAAGGTGTCCATCGCCTGCTCGCGGGAAACAAACTCCACAGACGCGACATTGTCCACCGCTTCAATGTTGCGCTGCAGATCCCGCGCCGACGCTTCATCCGACAAAGACTCATCCACAAATACGATGATCTCGTTCTGATCCTCCAGCTGGTCGATCAGCTTGTCAATATTCAAGGACAGCATGGAGAAGCTGCCCATAATGATCAGGCAGGCCACGATGATAGCGACCGTGGCAAAGGACATAAAGCCGTGGGTCGTGATGCTTCGGAAGCCCTCCCGAATCAGGTAGCCCAGTCTCATATGCCGTAATACCCTCCTTCCGAGCTGTCGCCGGTCTTCTCGCCGCAGTCAATGGTGATGACACGCTTGGAGAAAGCGTTGACCAGCTCTTTTTCATGGGTAACGACCACGACCGTGGTACCCATTTCGTTGATTTTTTCCAGCAGGAGCATCAGCTCCAGGCTGCGCACGGGATCGAGATTTCCGGTCGGCTCGTCCGCGACGATCATGCGCGGGCTGTTGACCAGAGCGCGCGCGATGGCGACACGCTGCTGCTCACCGCCGGAGAGCTCACCCGGCATTCTCTTCTCGCGGCCTTCCAGGCCGACCAGCTCCAATATGTAAGGCACGCGCGTGCGGATCTCACGGTTGGGCGCGCCCACGACGCGCATGGCGAAGGCCACATTGTCGTAAACGTTCATGTTCTCGATCAGGCGGTAATCCTGGAACACCACGCCGAGCGTCCTGCGCATTTTCGGGAGCTTCCGGCGTTTGATGGTGCCCATGTCAAAATCGTTGACCACCACCTTGCCGGAGGTGGGGCGCACCTCGCCGGTGATGAGCTTCATGAGCGTCGTTTTGCCGGAGCCGGAGGGACCGACAAGAAAAACAAATTCACCGTCGTCGATGGTAAGGCTCACGTTATCGAGAGCAACGGTATTGCTGCTCTCATAAACCTTACGCACGTTCTGCATTAATACCATGGTAAATAATCCTCCACATAGGGTAAAAGCCGAATCGTGCCATACATTTTAGCACGCGGCGCTGAACGGGCGCTTAATACTTGTTGTTAAGCGAATCAAGATACTGCTTGACCATCATGGCCACCTTGAACACGATGGCGTGGTCAAATTCCCGCAGGTCAAGGCCGGTCATTTTCTTGATCTTCTCCAGACGGTAAACCAGCGTGTTGCGGTGGACATAGAGCTTTCTCGAGGTCTCGGAGACGTTGAGGTTATTCTCAAAGAAGCGGTTGATGGTCTCCAGCGTATCCTCATCCAGGGTTTCGATGGGGTTTTTCTTGAAAACCTCGTTCAGGAACATCTCACACAGGGTGGTCGGGAGCTGATAGATGATGCGCCCGAGGCCCAGGCTTTCATAGTTGATGATGGTTTTTTCGCTTTCAAACACCCGGCCGACGTCGATGGCGACCTGGGCTTCTTTATATTTATCTGCAAGCTCGCGCAGATGGCGGGCGTTGGTGCTCACGCCGATGACGGACTTGATGCCGAGCTCCTCCTGAAGGGTGGTCTCGATGCTGCGGGCGACCTTCTGCACCTCCTCAGGGCAGTTGGCGTTCGGCAGCGCCTTGACAAGGACAATATCCGTCTCGTTGATGTTGAGGACAAAATCCTTCTGCCGGTCCGGGAAGATGCGCTGGATCGCCTCCACCGCGGCCACGTCCGGGTTTTCCATCTGGCGCACCAGCAGCACGACGCGCGGCTCGTCCGTCACGAAGTGCAGCTCCTTGGCGCGCACATACACGTCGCCGGGCAGAATATTGTCGGAGATGATGTTCTTGATAAAGGCAGCCTTGTTGTGCTTTTCCTCATAGTTGTTCTTCGCCTCGTTAAAGGCGACGGCGGAGATGGCGCAGATCGTGCGGCTGAGCGCGTCGGTCCCCTCCGCGAAGGCGGCGTAGTCGAACTTGGCCCCGGGGGAATACAGGGCATAATAGGTCCTCGCCCCGGTGGTGACGGGCCGTTCACTCCCGTCAAACTCATACAGGTGGAAGTCGTCCAGTCTTGACCCGATCATGGCAAGCTCGCTGCTGGCCACGACAAATCCCTGCTCGTCCACAACGCCGATGGTCCTGTCCACCGCGTCTTTCATCTGAATGATCACATTCTGAAATATTCTGCTGGACATGCTTTCTCTCTCCCATTCTGCCGCTTTTCTGCGCGGCCCTCTCCTTTTGGCAGCGCGCGGCGTTTCAATACTCTCTTTTGCGGCCCGGGTTTCTGCCCCTGTATCCGGCAGATCGCCGGATTTTGAGCAATTTGTCAAATGTCCCCTGGGGCCTGACAGCTCCTGTTCAATGCGTCGCCTACCATAATAACGCTTTTTTATGTAATTATCAATAGAAACAATACGGTTTTTTTGTGAATTTTTTTTGCTTTGTGTCGCTAACGCTCAAAAAGCATCCGACAAATCCAGATTTTTTTCGACTAATTGCCGATAGGATAATCCCTCAACACCTTGCACAAATCATTCTCCGCAAGCTCCCGGATCCCGCCCGGCGTCAGATTTTCCGGCATTGTCAGCGCTCCGACGGAGAGTCTGCGAAGGGCCGTTACCGGCTTTCCCCGGGCGGCGAGCATGCGCTTGACCTGGTGGTACTTCCCTTCCATCACCGTCACAAAGCAGAAGCTTTCCCCGGTGATCTCCAGCCTTGCCGGCAGGCACTGTGTCCCGTCGGCAAGCACGATCCCCGCGGCAAAGGCTTGTACGTCCTCCTCATTTGGGACGCCCTCCACCTCGGCGCGGTAACGCTTTTCCACGCCGGATTTCGGGGAAATGACGCGGTGGGCAAACTCGCCGTCGTTTGTGAGAAGCAGCAGGCCGCTGGTATCCTTGTCCAGCCTGCCGACCGGAAAGAGGCCGAGACGCCTGAGCTCCGGTGGGAGAAGGTCCAGAACCGTTTCCTGTCTGCGATCCTCCGTGACGCTCAGAACGCCCGCGGGCTTATCCATCATGAAATAGCGAAAGCGCCGCAGACACAGGGCGCTCCCGTCCAGGCAGACGCTTTGCCCCTCGGGATCGACCCGCCTTTCCGGGGCTGTGACCGTCTGTCCGTCCACACTGACGCGGCCGCTGCGGATGATTTGCCGCAGCTCGCTCCTGGAAGCGACACCGAGCTCCGAGAGCAGTCTGTCCAGTCTCATCATGGTCATGGGGAAGCTCCTTTCAGAAGGTCATAGTGCGCGTGTCTGCGGAATAGTATGTTCTACGGAGGCGGCCGCGATCTGCCGCGCTTAGGCCGCGCTCACGAAATCAGCGCGGCGGAATGGAGAAGGCTATGGCACAGAACACCAGGGGATTCACGCGAAAAAAGGCGCTGACATGGATTCTGATCTGCGGCATCATCCTGCTGCTGATCCTGACGGCGCGCAGCGTTTTCGGAAACGAAAAGCCGCTTGATCTCAACACGACAGAGGGCCGGGAAGCCTACCTCAAATCTCTCGGCTGGGAAATCGACCCGGACAGCGAAAGCTTCCGCAGCGTGCTGGTTCCCCAGAAGCTGGAGGGCATCATGGCCCAATACAACAAGATACAGCTCCGGCAGGGCTACGATCTGAACAAGCACCTCGGCGAGAGCTGCAGGCAGTACTGCTATGACGTAAAAAACTATCCCGGCGGCGAGGGAAAGGTCATTGTCTCCCTCTATCTGCAGGACGGCAAGGTCATCGCGGGAGACGTGCACTCCACCGCGGTCAACGGCTTCATGCACGGGCTGAGCCGCACGGAGGCCGGCCCCGGCCCGAGTCCGACAGCAAAATAGCATCGAAAATCCACGGAGCTTTGTCCGTGGATTTTCAATGGAAATTACAGCAGCATGACGCCGGCCTTTTCACAGATCTCCTGGGTCTCGGTATCCCAGATGGATGCCTGTACCTCGCCGATGTGGGCCTTGCCGAGAAGCAGCATCGACACGCGGGACTGTCCGACGCCGCCGCCGATGGTCAGCGGAAGCTCTCCTGCCAGCAGCGCCTTGTGATAAGGAAGCTGCCGCCGGTCGTCGCAGCCCGCGAGGGTGAGCTGACGGTCAAGCGAGGCGGGATCGACGCGGATGCCCATGGAGGAAAGCTCCATGGCGCAGCCCAGCAGATCGTCCCAGACCATGATGTCGCCGTTGAGATCCCAGTCGTCATAGTCGGGGGCGCGGCCGTCGTGCTTTTGGCCGGATTTGAGCGTCTTGCCGATGCCGATGATGAAGACGGTCCTGTGCTCTTTCACATAGGCGTTCTCGCGCTGCTTGGGCGTGAGAGCGGGATACATGTCCTCCAGCTGCTGGGTCGTGACAAAGCTCACGCGCTTTTCGAGCTTCGGCAGCACGGCGAGCTGCGGGTAGATCGCCTGCATGGTGCTCTGCGTGTCGCAGATGGCGGTGACGATATCCATGACGGTGAGCTTGAGATAGTCAAGGTTCCGGTTCTCCGGCAGGATGACCTTTTCCCAGTCCCACTGGTCCACGTAGACCGAGTGCATGTTGTCCAGCTCGTCCTCATCGCGGCGTATGGCGTTCATATCGGTATAAATGCCCTTGCCCGGCCAGAAGCCGTAGCGCTTGAGGGCAAGGCGCTTCCACTTGGCAAGCGACTGCACCACCTCGGCCCGTGCGTCGGCGTGCAGGATATCGAAGGAGACCGGCCGCTCATAGCCGTTGAGATTGTCGTTCAGGCCGGAGTTCTCGTCCACGAAAAGCGGGGCCGAGACCCGGTAAAGATCCAGCTTCGCGCCGAGATTATCGGCAAAGATGCGCTTGAGCAGACTGATGGCCTTCTGGGTGTCATAAATGGACAGCAGGCTCTGATAGCCCTCGGGGATGAATGTATGCATATATATCGCCTCCGTTGGAATAGATGCAGAATGCCGGGCTTTTATTACTCGCCATGTTTCGCGGTTTCCCCGCAGGGGACGGGCGAAACGGCAATTCAATTATTTTCCTTCGCTCAGCATTTCCACGATACGCTGATAATAGCTCTCCGCGCTTTTGCGGAAGTTCTTCTCGATTTTTTTGGCCTGCTCCTCTCCCCCGCATAAAAGCTGCAGGCGGATCACATCCCCCTCGCCGTCGGACATGGCGAGATTGACATAGCAGCCGTCCTTTTCCAGGTGATGCCCGGCCTTGATCATGGCAAGGCGGCGCAGACGGTCCCGCAGCGGCGTGAGAAGCTTGACGGCCTTGGTGCGCACGGAATAGGGAATGCTGGTCTCCACAAGATCCACATTCTTTGCGCCCTTTTCCGTGATGCTGAAGCCCTCCTCACTCTCGGCGATGAGGCCGTTTTCGATGAGCTCCGCCAGGCACTCGGTATAATCGAAATAGCCGAAGCCGTCGTCGCAGGAGCGGCAGAGGTCGCTCAGCTCGGTCGGGTCCACAACGCCGGGCAGGCGGCGCAGGATAAAAAGGATCAGGATCTTGATATCCAGTTCCTCATGAATAAAGCCGAGACGGTCCATGTTCCTGCCCCCTTTTCATCAATAACTATTATATTATACACACCGCCCCCTTTCATTTCAAGACTTTTTTGGCACGACGCCGCCCCTTTTGCATACACTGTAATGAATCCCAATCAACAGGAGGTATCTGTATGGCCGACAGAGTTACGGCCGGGCCGAAGGAAAGCCCGGCGTCCATTCGGGAAGCCGTATGCGTCAATACGCGCAAGATCTTCGACAGCTGCCGCGACAAAGACTGCGTGGACGATCTGCGCGTCTATCCCACAGAGAGTTCCCAGAGCTACATAGAAAACGCCCTGAGCATCCGCCCGAAAAGCGCCCAGCTTCTGAGCGTGGACGTGAGCGTGGAGCCGGTTAGCTTCAACCGCGGCTACTACACCGTGGACTGCACCTATTTCTACGCCGTGAGCGGCGAGACCTTCCCCGCCGCCCAGACCGTCACGGGGCTGTGCGTGTTTGACAAGCGCGTCATGCTCTTCGGCAGCGTGGGAAGCGTGCGCACCTTCAGCTCCGACGGCGCCGCGGAGGGCGGCGACGACCTGCCGGTGGCCGTGGTGAGCGCCGTAGATCCCATCTGCCTGCACTGCCGCATCAGCGACGCCGAGACCGTGATCGCAACCGAGCTGGAGCATCGCAGCATCCCGGACGCAATCCGCCGCTTTTTCACGGAAAAGCTGGTCTTCAACGACACCGCGCGCCGCTGGTTTGCCACCGTCGGACAGTTCAGTATCATTCGCCTCGAGCGTGACAGCCAGTTCGTCGTCCCGGCCTACGATTACTATCTGCCGGAAAAGGAGTGCCCCGGCACCATCACGGACGATCCCTGCACGCTCTTCAGCCGCATCCACTTCCCCGTGGAGGAGTTCTTCCCGCCCGACAGCATCAGTGAGGCGGAGGACTATCGCAGCCTCAAATAAACAAAGCCGCCCATGCGGGCGGCTTTGTTTATTATGTCAACCTTATTATGTTTGCTGTGTTGCGTTATCCGTATTATGTCAACAGGTTTCCGTCAACTACTTGATTCCCGGCAGGTGGGGGCGCAGCCTGTATTCGTACAGAATCGCAAGATTGCCGAGGGCAAGGTCGTAAATCATCAGGGAGACCAGCAGCACGGCAAAAAACGCGGCAGCGGCGGCCTTGCCAAGCTCCTCCAGCTCTTCCATGCCGATGTCGAGGCCGAACACAAACCAAATCATGCCATACATGAGTCCCATGGCGCACGCAAAGAACAAAAGCTTTGCCGCGAAGCCCAGGAGCTTCGGCCTGATGCGGTCCACGCCGCGCTTGATGAGCGGGTAATACCCCACGAAAACGTAGAAGAAAGCGGCCTCTTTATCCGCGCTCAGGACCAGGGAGAGCGCCGCTGTCACAAGCCAGACAAGCCAGGCCCATTTGACGCCGCACTCGCGCCGGGCGGGAATGAGCAGCACTCCCGCCAGCAGCGGCGAGCAATAGGTCATCACCGGGATGAGGCCGCCCGTCATCATCAGTACGACGCCGAGCGCCGCCATAAGGCTGCAGAAGGCAAGCCGGAAGCTGCCGCTGTATTTGCTTTTCCTTCCGCTCTTCATGCTTCCTGTTAATGGGAATCAGGAGAGGCTTTTCAGGAAATCTGCGATTGCGGCGTCCTTGCAGTTGGGATAGAAAAGCTCGGCAAAGTGCGCGCCGCCGATGGTGCCCTTGACAAAATCCCTGTCCAGATCCTTCAGGATGTCCAGCAGCGGGCGGTAGGTCAGGGCCTTGACGCCGTCGAGGATCTTCTTGTTGCGCTGTTCGGGAACCACGCGCTCCTTGGGGTAGCCGTTGCCGTGGCCGAAGCCGAAGAGCTGGCGGAAGATCATCTCCAGCTTGAGCTCGGCGCCCCAGCCGAAGTCCTTGGCAAAAGGCAGGGCGACGCAGTTGCCGTCGTTGATCTGGGCAAACATATACCCGTCGGACGGGTCAACCAGGTGACCGCAGAGGACGCCGGGGAAGCTGTTGCAGGCGAGCATGGCGCCCTCGCCGGTGCCGCAGCCGGTGACTACATAGTCGGCAGCGCCGGTATTGAGCAGGATGGAGGCCAGCAGGCCGCACTGGACATAGGTGAGCTGGCAGGCGTCGTCCGCGGCGTACATGCCGTAGTTATCCACCGTGTGGCCCATGGGCTCCACAACCTTGCGGAGTGTCTCTTCGATCAGGCTGTTCTTTGCGGCCTGGCTGTTTTCGTTGATGAGTGCGATTTTCATGTCGGATTTCTCCTCTCAAATTTATGATGCGCTTATACAATACCACGTTTTTGCAAAAAGCACAACAGATTGTGTAAGAAGTGCAGGACGCGACAGCATTTTGAATTTCCATTTTTGTTCCATATGCATATTGACAAAGATCGACCCAAATAATAGACTAACTAAAACCAGGCAACCCGTAAAACAGAGAACTTTACGCAGAAATAACTCTAACATTGTTTGGGAGGGCATGGAATTGAACCGTGACTTGAAAGAGATCTGCAAAGACATCCGCTGTGATATTGTCACCAGCATCGGGCATGTAGGCGTCGGCCATATCGGCGGCTCCCTGTCCATTGTGGAGCTGCTGGCCGTGCTGTATTTTGAGGAGATGAACATCGACCCCAAGGACCCCGCAATGCCCGGCCGCGATCGTTTTATCTGCTCCAAGGGTCATGCAGGCCCCGCGATTTATGCGGCTCTTGCAAACCGCGGCTATTTTGACCGGGAGAAGCTGCTCACGCTCAACGACGACGGCTCCGATCTGCCCAGCCACTGCGACATGCACCATACGCCCGGCGTTGATATGACCACCGGCTCTCTGGGTCAGGGTTTCTCCTGCGCCCTGGGCGCCGCGCTCGGCTCCAAGCTTTCCGAAGACGGCGCCACGATCTACACTTTGATCGGCGACGGCGAAAGTCAGGAGGGACAGGTTTGGGAGGCTGCCATGTTCGCTGCGGCCAAGAAGCTGGATAACCTCATTGCCTTTACGGATTACAACGGCTATCAGATCGACGACGCAGTAGAAAACATCTGCGATCTCGCGCCGCTCGGCGACAAATGGGCCGCCTTCGGCTGGAATGTGATCGACGTGGAGGACGGCAACGACGTCGAGCAGGTCTCCGCCGCCGTCAAGCATGCCAGGCTCGGCATCGGCAGCGGCAGGCCCACCATGGTGATCCTCCACACCCTCAAGGGCTGCGGAGTTCAGTGGATCGCCGATCTCAAGGTCGGCAGCCACAGCACCAATCTCAACGCCGAACAGGTAAAAGCCGCCATCGCGGAGATCAGGGGGGAATAAGAGATGGAAATGAGACAGGTTTACGCCGCATGTCTGGCGGAAATGATGGAAAAGGATCCCCGTGTCATTGTCCTTGACGCCGACCTTGCAGGCTCACACGGCACGCGCAAGCTCTATGACCGCTTCCCGAAGCAGATGTACAACTGCGGCATTGCCGAACAGAACATGGCTTCCATCGCCGCAGGCCTTGCAAGCTACGGCTTCAAGCCCTGGATGGAATCCTTTACACCCTTCGTCACCCGCCGCAACTGCGATCAGATCGCCATTTCCATCTGCTATGCCAAACAGAATGTCAAGATCGTGGGCTCAGATCCCGGCATCACGGCTCAGCTTAACGGCGGCACGCATATGAGCATGGAGGATATCGGCGTTCTGCGCTCCGTCCCCAATATTGTGATTGTCGAGCCTGCCGACACCGTGCAGCTTCGCGCGGCCATGCCCGTGATCAGCGCCTATGAAGGGCCTGTTTATCTGCGGCTCTTCCGCAAGGTGCTGCCCGACATTTTCCCCGAGGATTACAGGTTTGATCTCTTCAAGGTCGACACCATGCGTGAAGGCCGGGATCTGACGATCTTTGTCTCCGGCTTTTTGACCAAGGACGCGCTGGACGCAGCCGACATCTTGAAAGCTGAGGGCATTGAGTGCGAGGTCGTCAACGTCCACACCATCAAGCCTATCGACCGCGAGGGCGTCATTGCCGCCGCACGCAAGACCGGGGCTGTGCTGAACATCGACAACCACAATATCATCGGCGGTTTGCACTCCGCCGTGCTTGAGGCGCTGGCGGAGGAAAAGATCCCCGCCGTCGGCATCGGCGTTCCCGACCGCTTCGGCGAGGTTGGCAGACTCCCCTATCTGCGCAAGATCATGGGCATGACCCTGGAGGATATTCTCGCCGGCGCAAGAAAAGCCGTTTCTCTCAAATAATCTTTCACCCGATCATGGAAAAGGCGCTGTCCCGATTTTGGGACAGCGCCTTTTTATGAATTGTTTTTCTCGATTTTTACAGTGAACTCGGGGTACTTCCCTCTCAGCCCTGCGCAGCGACAGCGGGGGCACGGTCAAAAACCACGATACGTCCCTGACCATAGGGATCGGCATATTCCGCACCGATCTGTCCGTTGAGATTGTCGATGAGATAATCAAGCAAAACCTGAGTATCAGCCTTGACATGCTCCCTGAGCAGTCTCGCGCCCTGGAAAGCCGTATTCCCGGCGCCGTTTTCAAGCAGCAGGAAGTTGGGACCGGCAACCGTGTAGATTGCTGCCGGGTCCAGCGGCTCCTTGCCGACCATGACATTTTTCACGCGGCGTTCACCGACGACGCCGGCAAGCTGATCATTTTCATCAAAGAGGCAGCCGCTCGGGATATAATCATGGATCTCATAGCTCAGGCCGGAAACCTGGAGAAAGCCGCCGAATTCCTGCGGCACCGCTCTGCTGCCCCATTCCAGCGCATCCAGGATCTGCTGGCCGCTGGCTTCGATCACGCAAAGCTCGTCTCCGTACGGGAAGATCCCCTTAATGTCGCTGTCGCTGATCTCTCCGGCATTGATGTTGGCGCAGATCGCGCCGGAATCCACGATACCGATATCGGCTCCGCCCTGCACACGGTAAGCGTCAGCGCAGAAGTCGCCCATGTTGGTTTCGCCAATACGGACCAGGCGGACAGGCTTGTGCTGTGCATCCACAACAAAAGGGTCGCTGATCACAAGCGCGTACTCCGTGCTTGTCACAACAGCGGGGTCAACGGGCGCTTCCGCAGCTTCGGGCGCAGAAAGTTCCGCCGGGGTCTCAGGCTCTGCGGAGATCTCAGGCTCTGCGGAGGTCTCAGGCTTCGCAGGGGAGGCAAAATGCTCCTGACTGCCGTTCATCAGCTCATTGATCAGTGTCTGCATATTAAAGGAGCAGACCTCATTCAGCGGCACATTCCAGGTGCCGGACTCCTCGCGGGTGCCGTTTTCATCGGTATAGCTGTAGGTATAGTGGATCACATAGCCGCCGTTGTCCTCTGCGGGCGCAGCTTCCACGGCTTCAGACGCATCAGCGGGCTGCTCTTCCATTGGGACGATGTCCGTCGCCTCGTCCGCGCCGACGATCATTCCGGCAGATTGCGTCTCCACGACAGGCCGAGCCTGGGCGCCAAGCACGATGGTATGCAGCTCATCCACCGTCAGTCCAGCGCCTTCTCTGCCGGCGGCGACAGTCACCGAGAAAGCCACATTGCCGCGGGTATAGGTGGCGACGTTGGTCTTTTCGCCGTCGCCGAGGCAATCAACGCGCAGCCCCTTGACGTTCTCTTCCCACTGTCTGCTGTACTTATTGTAATCTCCGGAGAGATAATAGCCCTCCTCATTCACGGAGGCGCGCAGTACCATATACTCTTCCCCGTTGGAGTAGTCGGCCTCGATCGTACCGTCCATGGCACGATAGTTTTTGAGAACAAAGCCCCTCGGCATCTGCTCGTCCGCAGGCATACGCAGCTCGATGCCGGAGATCATCTCAGCCTCTTCCCGTGAGTTCGTCATGGTCCAGGGATTCGGCAAGCCGATCACAGGCTGAGCATCAGGCTGTATTTCGGGAGCCGGCTCGCTCTGGGAATTGTCGGGTGCGGCATTGTCCAGATATATATCCGGCTTACCCTGGGACGCGCACTGATTCGACTCCTGGTCGGTCATCATGAAAACCGTGCAGAGATAGGTGTTCCACAGTTTCTCCGCTTCGGCGGCAAGCTGTTCTTTGACATACGGATCGCTTGCCTCGTCCGCAGCTTCTGCGTACAGAAGATAATAGGTCAGAAGTCCCGGACGCAGCTCGACAGGATCTATCGCCGCAGTCTGATTCTGCATATCAGCTTCTTGCTGCAGACAGGAGATTACCATGTCGATGTAGAGATCCCAAAGCTCCTCCGCCTCGGCGGCAAGCTCTGCTTTTGCATAGGGGTCACGCTCATACTTGGCTGCGTTGACGAACTGCAGATAGTAATTCAGCAGATTCGTACGAATAAAATCGGGATCCATTTCGACCGCCGACGCTTCCGTGGTCATCGTCGGCATCGCTTCTTCATATGCCAGATTCAGGTAAATATCCAAAAGCTCCTCCGCCTCGGCAGCAAGCTCCGCTTTCACCTGGGGATCAACTGCTTTTTTGGCTGCGTCAAGATAGAGCAGATAATAGGTCAGCGTCTGCTGGCGCAGTTCGACAGGGTCCATTTCCACTGCCGCGGTCCGCTCCTGCGGCATGGCATAGGGATCCTCGGGTGCGAGCACCATGCTCATATAGATATTCCAAAGCTGCTGCGCTTCCAGGTAAAGCGCGTTTCTGGCTTCGGGATTCTGCTCCTTCTCTGCCGCATCCATATACAGCAGGAAATAGGTCAGCATCTGCTGGCGCATGTATTCAGGATCCTCCGCTGAAGCGGGAGCCTGTACGGAAGGCTCGGCATAAGCGAGTTTCTCCGCTGCCGGTTCCTCAACCCACTGGCTGCGCAGCATATCGGAATAGACATACCAAAGCCCCTCGGCCTCGGCAAGATAAGCCTCCTGTGCATCCCGGCTCTGTGCCTTGTCGGCGGCCATGATGCACGAAATATAATCGACAAGCAGCTGCTCCTTCGTGGCTGCAGCAGCGCTTTCGGGCGCGCTCAAGGCGTAGGGGTCTGCCTGCCGCGGGCCGTGATGATTCCCACCCTCGGCAAAAGCCGCCGGTGCAATTGCGCACAGCAGTGCAACAAGCAGCAAAATGCTCAGAATATGGACGACGCTCCTGGTTTTCATATGTACATCTCCTTTATTGCAATGCAATGGATTTACTGAAAGTAATTATAACACATGAATTGTGTCATTTCTGCAAACTGTTTGTCATTTTTAAGAAAAGCTAAGAAAAGGCAAAGCGTTCCTCCGGCTGAACCTGTAGAAATTACGCTCCATAATATCATTAACATAAGTCATTGTAACACAAGCCGATTCCCCTGTCCAGTAAAAATAAATATTCTTTTCTTTGTGTCTCTTTTTCCTCTCAAATAGATCGAGTTTCTAATTGACAAGGTCTGTTTTGTGTGTTAGATTGATATATCATTGGATATTATTTACTATTATAATAATCAGACGGGGTTCTGTTTCGGCTTTGCGGAGCAGAAGCGTTGCCCGCTTTTTTATTACATATTTTTGGAAGGATGTTTCGCTATGATTCCGTTATCGGACAAAGATTTACAGCAGAAACGCGACACGAATCGCATCCTTTTTTGCCTGATCTGCATTTTGATCAATGTTCTTGGATCCTTTTGCGCCTCCAGGCTGGGCCTTTCCCTTTATTTTGACAGCGTCGGCACCATTCTGGCCGCTGCGGTCGGCGGCATCGTACCGGGCGTCATTACGGGTTTCTTTACAAATCTCATCAAGGGCTTCTGGGATCTGAGCTCCGTGTATTATATCCCCATCAATGTTCTGCTTGCCTTTGTGACGGCGTTCTTTGTCCGCCGGGGCTGGCTGCGGCGTCTCCCGCACATGCTTGCAGTCCTGCTGTGCCTTGCTTTTGTCGGCGGTGTGATCGGGTCGGTGCTCACGTGGTTTTTGAACGGGAGCGTCTATACCGGCAGCGCCTTTGCCCTGCGTCTTCTCGGAAGCGGCGCATCGCCTTTCCTGACACAGATCGTTTCGGATTTTCTGCTGGATCTGGCGGACAAGTTCTTCTCGCTGCTTCTTGTCATTTTGATCCTGCGCCTGCTTCCGAAATCGCTGGTGGATTCCTTTGAACAGGATCGCGTAACCCTGCTCGCGCAGGAGAATACCGTCCGCAAGCTCTCCCTGCGCACGAAGGTCATGCTTCTCATCTCAGGCGTGATGCTGATCGTCGCCATTGCGGTCACCGGCATTACCCTCTCCCTGTTCCGGGGCTCCATCATGAAGGAGAACGCAAACCTTGCATACAGCGCGGCGCGGATCGCAGTCTCCTCCATTGACGGGGACCGTGTGCCGGAGTTCCTGGAGAAGGGCGAGGCCGCAGAGGGCTACGGTGAAACGGAGAAAACGCTCTCCAGAATTGTGGAGAGCTCGGACGAAATTGACTACGTTTATGTCTATCAGATCCGTGAGGACGGCTGCCATGTGGTTTTTGACCCCGACACCGCCGCCGGTCCCGGCAGCGATCCGGGCGAGCTCATTGAATTTGACGAGGCCTTTATGGACGTCGTTCCCACTCTCCTGAAGGGCGGGAACATCGACCCCATCATCTCCAACGAAAAATTTGGCTGGCTCCTGTCGGTATATCTCCCGGTTTTCGATTCGAACGGTCAGTGCCAGTGCTATGTGGGCGTGGATATTTCGATGCCGAGGCTGCGCGCAACGGAGCGTGTTTTCCAGGTTGAGATGATTTCCCTCTTCCTTGGCTTTTCCCTGCTGGTGGCAGTCCTCAGCATCTGGGTTGCCGATAAGCACGTGATCCGTCCCATCAACAGCATCGCCGCCGCAACCGCGGCCTTCGCCCGCAGAAGTGAAAACGCGCATCGGGAAGGTCTCGCGGGTATTGAGGCGCTGCAGATCAATACCGGCGATGAAATTGAAAACCTGTACCACGCCATAGCCTCCACCACGAAAGAGGTTGTGGAAAACATCAGCGACATTCAAAAGAAAAACGAGCAGATCACCCGCCTGCAGAGCGGCCTGATTATGGTGCTGGCCGATATGGTGGAAAGCCGCGACAAATGTACGGGCAACCATGTGCGCAACACCGCAGCCTATGTACACCTCATCCTCAGCAAAATGCGTGAGCGCGGCGAGCATCCCGAGCTACTGACAGACGAATACATCGAAGATGTGGTCAGCAGCGCGCCGCTTCACGACGTCGGTAAGATCCAGGTACCGGACGCTCTGCTCAACAAGCCCGGGAAGCTGACGGAAGAGGAGTTTGCCGTCATGAAACAGCACACGGTGGCAGGCGGAGAAATCATCGACAGCGCCATCGAGCTGGTGGCGGGCGATTCCCACTATCTCAACGAAGCGAAGAAGCTCACGCTCTATCATCATGAGCGCTGGGACGGCAAGGGCTATCCCTACGGGCTCAAGGGAGAGGAAATCCCTCTCTCCGCCCGCGTCATGGCAGTGGCGGATGTGTACGACGCGCTGGTATCCAAGCGCAGCTATAAGGAGGGCTTCCCTGTGGAAAAAGCGCTCAGCATCATCCGCGAGGAATCCGGAACCCATTTTGACCCGGCTGTGGTGAACGCTTTTCTGGAGTGTCAGGAGGAAGCGCGCGCCATTGCCGAAGCCGCCAACATCAAAAACGAACGCGAGTACTGAGTTATTATTTATTTTAATAGGAGGTTTTCCCATGAAAATGAATCGTCTTCTCTCGCTCCTGCTGGTTTTGATCCTGCTCCTGTCCTTCTCCCCCGCGGCCTTTGCCGCCGTGGAATTTGCCACGGATAACACGCCCTTTTCCGGCGAGCATGACGCCACCGTGCTTCTCGCGGGCCGCAATCCTGTCAGCAGCGCCGATGTGCGCGGTATTCTCTTCTCTGCCGGCGCCTCCGTCAGTGTCGACGGCGGCAGCGAATATGCCGTTATAGGCGGCAACAATGTCGCGCTCAACGGCACATGCGGCCGTGACGCTTTTGTCGTCGGCGCCACCCTTGGCGTTACCGGCAGCGTCGAGCGCGATCTGATCGCCCTCGGCAACCGCCTGAATCTGAGCGGCAGCGTCGGACGTGACCTGTATTTCGGCGGTAAATCCGTCCTCATCTCCGGCAAGATCGGCGGAGACGTATTGCTTAAAGCCGACGAGATTCAGATCGCAAGCGACGCGGAAATCGGCGGCACGCTGCGCTACAACAGCAGCGCAAAAATCACCGCCCCCGCTGATCTTCTCGCTGCGGCCTCTACTTACAGCGACGGCAGCGAAGGCTCTCCCGTGAGCGCCGTCAGCGCCCAGCCCGCGCAGACTGCCGCGCCTGCGCAGCCTGCCGCGTCCGCTGAACCTGCCGAACCCGCGCAGTCCGGCACCCCTGCCGAACCCGCTGCCTCTGCCGTGCCTGTCGAGACCGCAGCGCCCGCGCAGACCGCGCAGCCTCTTCAGACCATTCAGTCCCCGCAGTCCTCCGAGCCCGCTCCGGCCTCCCGCCCCTCTTTCTTCGGAAGAGTCAAGGGCTGGCTCTTCTCCTATGTGGGTCTGGTTCTGCTGGCTTTTGCCCTCCTGTGGCTCACCCCGCTGTGGGAAAAGCTGGACAAGGACTATGCCGGCGCTGATCTCGGCAAATATGCCGCTGTCTTCGGCATCGGCTTTGCGGTTTTGCTGGCGCTTCCCATTGCTGTTATCATCCTGATGATCACCGGCATCGGCCTGCGCCCCGCCCTCGTGCTGCTCTTCCTCTACATTGCCGCCATCATTACCGCGCCTGTCTTCCTCGGCTTCTTCCTCGGCGTGCTGATCTGGCGCAAGCTTCTCAAGCGCACGCCCAATTACCAGGCGGAGCTGCCCATCGGCCTGCTTGTCTGGCGAATCGTGAGCCTGATCCCCGGCATTAAGTTCGCCGCCTCCGTGGTGACGGTTCCCCTCGCCCTCGGCGTGCTCACGCGTATGCTCGGCAAGAAAAAGAAAAAGGCTTCCGCCGTGCCCGTTCCGGCTGCGGCTGCCAAAGCGAAATAATCCGTCGAAAAAGGACGATCACACAAGCGGTGTGGTCGTCCTTTTTTGTCTCCTGTTTTCGATGTATTTTATTACCACTCCAGGTTTTTGCCGGTCTCCCGGTCGAAGAGATGGGCGGAGCTGCCTGCAAAGCGGAAGCGCACCGTCTCGCCGGGTTCATAGCTCTCCTCAGAGTCCAGCACCGGGACGACGATGATCGCGTCCTTCCCCGCAGCCCTGACATGCAGATGCACCGAGGAGCCCATCATCTCGCACACATCCACGCGGGCGAG
Source organism: Oscillospiraceae bacterium (assembly GCA_902786615.1). The sequence continues at coordinate 32,349 of CADADE010000003.1, read as the reverse complement.
AACGCCGCCCTCCTGCCAGAGCATGGTATGCTCCGGCCGCACGCCGAGGATAACAGGCCCGCCCTGTACATTCTTCTCCAGCAGCCGCGCATGCTTTTTTTCACTCAGCGGGACGCGCCAACCGTCCAGCTCCACGCTGTATTTATCGCCCGTGCGGATCAGCTCCGCATCGAAGAAGTTCATGACGGGCATGCCGATAAAGCCCGCCACAAAGAGATTTGCCGGGTGGTTGAACACCTCCTGGGGCGTGCCGATCTGCTGGATGTAGCCGTCGCGCATGATGACGATGCGGTCGCCCAGGGTCATGGCCTCGGTCTGGTCGTGGGTGACATAGATAAAGGTCGTATTGATGCGCTTGCGCAGCTTGATGATTTCCGCGCGCATTTCGTTGCGCAGCTTCGCGTCGAGGTTGGAGAGCGGCTCGTCCATGAGCATGACCTTCGGGGCCCGGACAATGGCGCGGCCGATGGCCACACGCTGGCGCTGGCCGCCGGAGAGCGCCTTGGGCTTGCGGTCGAGATAATCGGTGATGTCCAGGATCTCCGCCGCCTCGCGCACCTTTTTGTCGATAACGTCCCGCCGCTCATGCCGCAGAGTCAGGGGGAAAGCCATGTTCTCATACACCGTCATATGCGGGAAAAGGGCATAGTTCTGGAAGACCATGGAGATGTCCCGCTCCTTGGAATCGACGAAGTTCATGAGCTTTCCGTCGATATAAAGTTCCCCGTCGGAAATCTCCTCCAACCCGGCGATCATGCGCAGGGTGGTGGATTTTCCGCAGCCGGAGGGGCCGACCAGGACGATGAATTCCTTGTCGGCAATGTCGATATTGAAGGCCTGTACCGCTACGACCCCCTCGTCCGTAATCTGCAGGTTCGTGCGCTTGGGCGCGAGACCCTTGGCGTCGCGCTGCTTGCGCCGCTCCATCAGGGTGGCGTAGGGGTATATCTTTCTAACATTATGTAAACTGACTGTAGCCATGCTTTTCTCCCTTTTCTTTCTTTTGATCAGTCCACCCGGTCGCCGTTGCCATAGGTCTCGCAGAAGCGGGCGGCGAAAGAGGGCGCAAGCCCCGCGGCATAGAGATGGGACACATCCCCGATGGACGCCGCGCGGAAGACCGCGATCCCGGGCCGCCGCTCCTCCGTATTCAGCACCGATACCGAGCTCGGCGCGATGGCGGTCCCCTGCCACAGCACCATGGGCGAGCAGTTCATCAGATGGCTCATCAGCGCGCAGCCCAGCCCCAGATGGCAGAAGAAGACCAGCGTCTCCTCATTCGGCCTGACCGCGCGATAGAGAAGCCCGTCGCGCTCATAGCCGTATCGGGCCAGCAGTGCGTCAAACTCCCGCGTCACATGCGCGCAGGCCTCCCCTACGCTGCCGCCCTGCATGACCTCGTTTTCCATCCAGTGCTCCGCCGAGCGCAGGCGCGAATCCCGCAGCCAGTCCTGGGGCAGCCAGTCCCAGGGGACGCGGCTTTTCTCCCCGTTTTTGTCCGGCCGGGCGACCGGGATCGAGAGCTCCCGCAGCCAGTCGTATTCCGTGGCCTGCCGTCCCGCTTTTCTCAGCGTCGGCGCGGCAGTCGCTTTCGCCCTGCCCAGCGGGGAGACAAAATATTCCGTGACCTTCATAGGCGCTATGCGTTCGGCAAGGCATTCCGCCTCCCGCCGTCCGACCTCAGTCAGATCGTCGTGTTCGTAGTCCGGCTCTCCGTGGCGAATGATCAGCAGCCTCATGTTTCGTCACCCTCCCCCGTTCGTTTTTTCTATTTTAATACATGAGGGCAGGAATTGCAAGAAATCCCGCACCCGCACGGCTTCGATTATTCTCTGGCCTCTCGTTTTTCCCTCTTGCGCGTTGGCGCTGCGGCACGTATAATAGAATTATCCACGACCACAGAATAACAAAAAGGAGAACAGCCTATGTATTGCACAAGAAAAGTCACAGACGATCTGATCTGGGTCGGTGCGGACGACCGTCGTCTCCCCTTCTTTGAGGGTGTGTACGGCGTCCCCGACGGCGTTTCCTATAACTCCTACCTGCTGCTGGATGAGAAGACGGTGCTCTTCGACACCGTGGACAAGGCCGTTTACGGCGTGTTCCTCGAAAACCTGGCGCACGAGCTGGGCGGCAGACCCCTCGACTATCTGGTGGTACACCATATGGAGCCTGACCACGCCGCCACGCTGGAGCTGGTGCTGCAGCGCTACCCCGAAGCCACCGTCATCTGCAACGCCAAGATCAAGACCATGCTGGCGCAGTTTTTCCCGATGGATCTGTCCGGGCGCGTCCAGCTTGTCAAGGAGGGCGACAGCTTTTCCTCCGGCCGTCACAGCTTCACCTTCGTGATGGCTCCCATGGTGCACTGGCCCGAGGTGATGATGACCTATGACACGACGGCGAAGACGCTCTTCACCGCCGACGCCTTCGGCACCTTCGGCGCGCTCAACGGCCGCCTCTTTGCCGATGAGGTGGACTTTTTCTCCGAGTACGTTGACGAGGCCCGCCGCTACTACACCAACATTGTGGGCAAATACGGCCCCCAGGTGCAGGCCGTGCTGAAAAAGGCCGCGAAGCTGGACATTGACTATGTCTGCCCGCTGCACGGTTTTGTCTGGCGCAGTCACTTCGGCGATTACCTTGAAAAGTACCTGCTCTGGTCCAGCTATGTCCCCGAGGAAAAGAGCGTCCTGATCGCCTATGCCTCCGTCTACGGTCACACCGAGAACGCCGCCAACATCCTCGCAGCCCGGCTCTGCGAGAAGGGCGTCAAGGTGCGCATGTACGACACCTCCGTCACCCCCGCAAGCTATATCGTCTCCGACGCCTTCCGCTGCAGCCATCTGGTCTTTGCCGCCACCACCTATAACGCCGGTGTGTTTGTGACGATGGAGAATCTGCTGCACGACATCGCCGCCCATAATCTCCAGAACCGCAAGGTCGCGCTGATCGAAAACGGCTCCTGGGCCGCCACATCCGGCAAGGTCATGGGCGAGATCCTCTCCGGTCTCAAGGGCTTCGAGTTCTACGATCAGAAGATTTCCCTCAAATCCGCGCTGAACGAGGGGCAGATGGATGAGATCGAAGCGCTGGCCCAGACCCTCGCGGACGAGCTTGCTCCCAAGCCCGTCGCCGCCGCCCCCGCCGCCCAGACGGTCAAGACCGGCGAGGTGGACAAGAAAGCCTTCAACAAGCTCAGCTACGGCGTTGAGGTGCTGACCACCAATGCCGACGGCCGGGATTACGGCTGCATCATCAACACCGCCTGTCAGGTCGGCTCCGGCGATCCCAAGGTCGTCACCATCTCCGTCATCAAGAAAAATCACACCTGCGACATGGTGATGAAGGCCGGACGCTTCAATGTCTCCATCCTCACCGAGGATGCGCCCTACAGCCTGTTCCCGCGTTTCGGTTTCCAGAGCGGGCGCGATGTGGACAAGTTTGCCGACGTCTCCTACGACGACCGGACCGCAAACGGTGTCCGTTACATCCCCGAGTACACCAACGCCGTCCTCTCCTGCGAGGTTGTGGAGACCCGGGAGCTTGAGACCCAGATGCTCTTTATCGCCAATGTGGTCGAAGCAAAGCTTCTCTCCTCCGCTCCCTCCTGCACCTACGACTACTACCACGCCCACATCAAGCCCAAGAAGAACCCCGCGCCTGAGCAGAAGGAATGCTGGGTCTGCAAGATCTGCGGTTATGTCTATGAGGGCGCGGAGCTGCCCGCCGACTTTGTCTGCCCCCTCTGCAAGCACGGCAGAGACGATTTTGAGCATGTGGTGCCCAATGCCAAGCCCAAGCAGAAGGGCTACGTCTGCAACATCTGCGGTCACTTCGAGCCCTGCGAGGGCGAGCTGCCCGCCGATTATGTCTGTCCCCTCTGCAAGCACGGCCGGGACGATTTCTCCCCGGCAGAGCAGTAATCTGCATGGAATACGCAACAGGACTGGGAATTCTCCCAGTCCCGTTTTTTATGAAAGCTGATGGAAAACGCAGGGCCGTGAAGCCCTGCGCTTTTGATTACTGTTGCATTATTTCCAGGCGAAGGTGGCGAGACCGTAGATGTACAGCGCCGCGACGCAGACCGGGACGAAGTACTTGAAGATCGGCTGCATCCAGCCCTGCACCTTGAGGCCCTTGCCTTCGTTTGCCTCGGCGATGAACTTATCCCAGCCCCAGCCGATTTTGTAGCAGCAGAAGATGGAGAAGACCAGCGCGCCGATGGGCAGCAGGTTCGTGCTGACGATGAAGTCCCAGAAGTCGAGCCATGCCGAGCCTTCGGCAAAGGGCTGGAAGGAGAACTTGCTGTAGCCGAGAGCGGTGGTCAGGGCCAGCAGGAAGATGCCGATGCCGCACACGACGCAGCCCTTCGGACGGCTCCAACCGGTCAGCTCACGCACGCAGGCGAGAATGTTTTCAAACACCGCAAGCTCGGTGGAGAAAGCGGCGAAGACCATGAACAGGAAGAACAGCGTGCCCCAGAGGCGGCCGCCAGCCATGTTCAGGAACACGGTGGCCATGGTGTCGAAGAGCAGAGCGGGGCCGGCACCCGGCGTGATGTCATAGGTGAAGCAGGCCGGGAAGATGATGAAGCCCGCCATGATCGCAACGAAGGTATCCAGGCAGATCACGTTTACGGACTCGCCCAGCAGGGTGCGATCCTTGCCGATGTAGCTGCCGAAAATGGCCATGGAGCCGATGCCGATGGACAGGGTAAAGAACGCCTGGTTCATCGCGCCGACAATGACCTGACCGTTGATTTTGGAGAAATCAGGCACGAGATAGAAGGAGAGACCTGCCTTCGCGCCGTCGAGCGTTGCGCTGTGGAAAGCCAGCACGAGCATCAGGATCAGCAGCGCAACCATCATGTATTTGGTTACGCGCTCCAGGCCGCCCTGCAGGTCAAAGCTCAGCACGCCGAAGCCGAGGACAACGGCGATGGCGAGGTAGACCACGTTCACGGTGGGGTTGGTGATCATGTTGACGAAGCCGAGGTCTGCGGTGCTGCCGATGAGGAACTTCACAAAGTAGTACATCATCCAGCCGGTGACGACCGTGTAGAAGGCCATCAGCGCGACATTGCCCAGCAGGCACAGGTAGCCGTGGATATGCCATTTCTGGCCGGGCTTCTCCAGCTTCTGGTACATCTTGACGGGGCTTGCCTGGGAGGCGCGGCCCATGGCAAATTCCATGGTCATGGAGGGCAGGCCGAGCAGGAGCAGGCACAGCACGTACACCAGTACGAAGCCGCCGCCGCCGTACTGACCGGTCATCCACGGGAACTTCCACACGTTGCCGCAGCCGATGGCGCAGCCCGCGCTCAGCATGATGAAGCCTAAACGGCTGCCGAGTCTTTCTCTTTCGTTATTCAATATCATACACCTCTCTTATGGAGATAATGGTCACAGTATACACTATTTTTCATAAAAATCAATAAATATGAACACACTTTAAATTTTTTCGCCATTTTGCACTACATCCGTGGTTTGTCGGCAATAATCTATGATCAGATTGGCAATTTTATCGCAATGCACAATATAGGAGCCGTGGTCTTCCCCTTCGAGGATTTGGAGCTCTGCGCCCCGGATCATCTCTGCGATGTGCCTGGTCTGCTCCTCCCTGATCAGATCGTCACTGCCCGCGAGCACCAGCGTGTTCGCCCTGATTTTTGCGAGGATATCATCCGTGATATGCGGCTCATCCAGCATGAGCCGCAGCTTCGGGTCCCCCGTCCTGAACCAGGAGAGCCAGACCTTCGAGCGCGTCCAGAAGCTCACGCCCATGGGGTCGAGATTGGCGCCGCTGATAATGAGGGTGCTGATGCGGTCCGTTTCGGCCGCCGTCAGAAGGCCGACGATCCCGCCGTCGCTGAAACCGTAAAAGATCACATCGCGCAAATCGAGCATATCGAGAAAGCAGCGCATGTCCTTCGCCATGGTCTCATAGTGAAGCTCCCCTTCCTCACTCTGCCCGTGCGAGCGGGAATCGACCAGGTAGCAGCAGAAGCGTTTTTCCAGGATCGGCCAGGCCCTGTCGAAGATCGTGCAGTCTTCCCCGTTACCGTGCAGCATGACGAGCGGTCTCCCCTCGCCGTATTTTTCATAGTAGAGCCTGATCCCGTTCACTGTGATAAACATAGTCCTCTCCCCCGCTTTTCGCGCTTTGATGTTTCGTCAATAATTATGCTTATTATAACACGAATCCCGGAAAGGTACAGCACGTTTTTTGATGACTGCGGTGCCGTTTTCAGCCTTCTCTGAAAAATATTTTTAATCCGAAAATTTCTTCTTGACATTTCAGGATGCTTCTGGTAATATACATCTTGTTCACGGGGGTATAGCTCAGCTGGGAGAGCGCTTGAATGGCATTCAAGAGGTCAGCGGTTCGATCCCGCTTATCTCCACCAGGAACATGAAAGGCTTGATTTCTTTGGAAATCAAGCCTTTTTGCTGTCTTTACAACGCTTTTCTTATCTGCTATCATGAAAGTGGGTATATAGCCGCCAGCGATTCCGGTGCGGCGGTGATGAACGGAGGCATTTATATGCAATACAGAAAAGACCGAAAAGGAAACGAACTGAGCATTCTGGGCTACGGCTGCATGCGATTTACCAGAAAGGGCAGCGGCATTGACATCGACAAGGCTGAAAAGGAGCTGATGGCTGCTTATCAGGCCGGGGTCAATTACTATGACACCGCCTATATCTACCCCGGCAGCGAGGCCGCCGTCGGCGAAATATTCGAGCGCAACCACATGCGCGACAAGATCCATCTTGCGACCAAGCTGCCCCAGTACCTGATCAGGAACCGCGCGGCGCTGGATCGCTATTTCAACGAGGAGCTGAGCCGCCTGCGCACGGACTATGTGGACTATTATCTCATGCACCATCTGACCGATGTAGCCATGTGGGAAAAGCTCAAAAAGGTCGGGATTCTGGATTGGATCGAGGAGAAAAAGCAGAGCGGCGCGATCCGCAATATCGGCTTTTCCTACCACGGAAACACCGAGAATTTCCTGAAAATCCTGGAGGATTACGACTGGGATTTCTGCCAGATCCAGTATAACTATCTGGACGAGGTCGCGCAGGCGGGCAAGGCCGGTTTGCAGGCCGCCGCGGCTAAGGGGCTTGCGGTGATGATCATGGAGCCGCTGCGGGGCGGAAAGCTTGTCAGCATGCTGCCCGAGGCCGCAAAGGTGGCCATGAGGCAGAGCGGCCGCAGCTGGAGTCCGGCGGAATGGGGTCTGCGCTGGCTCTACAATCAGCCGGAGGTCACGGTCGTTTTGTCCGGCATGAACTCTGTGGAGATGGTGGAGGCAAACTGCCGCACGGCAAGTGAGGCGACGGCGGGCGCTTTCACCGAGGCGGATTTTGAAACGCTGGAAAAGGTCAAGCGTGCGATCCGCGAGAAGGAAAAGGTCGGCTGCACCGGCTGCCGTTACTGCATGCCCTGTCCCAAGGGCGTGGACATCCCCGGCATTTTCCGCAGCTATAACACCATGTTTTCCGAGTCGAAGAGCGCCGGGCGCAGCCAGTTTATCCAGACCGTGGGGCTGACGAAGGAACCGGCCTTCGCCACCCAGTGCATCCGCTGCGGCAAGTGCGAGCAGCACTGCCCGCAGAACATCCCGATCCGGGACAAGCTGCAGGAGGCCGACCGCGCGCTGCGCCCCCTGCCCTACAAGCTTGCCATTCAGGCTGCACGCGCCTTTATGTTCCGCAAATCCAAATAATCGTAAGCAGCCCGGCGGGCCCCTCCCCTGTTCATGGGAACGGTGCACGCCGGGCTGCTCTTCTGTCAGGTCTTCGGATATGCGCGCGCAAAAAGAGCTTGCATATGCAGAAATATTCCTTGCAAAATGCATTTTGGGGATTTATAATCAGAATGGTATGATGTAACAACATGATATACTATTTTAAAAGGAGTGAGCTTATGGTAAAAACGAAACAATCGGCGCTCAGTCTCTTTTTGGTGCTGATGGCCCTTGCGGTATGCTTCGCTTTCCATGCCGCGCCCGCACATGCCGACATGTACACCCTGGATGCGGCGTCGAATAACAGCGGCGCTTACCCCGGCGTGTACTATGTACAGGCCAGCCCCGCAGATGCGGATATTGCAGACGCCACCATCGGCATCCCCAGCCTGAACAAGAACATCCTCACCGCGCCGACCACCGAATCCCCGGCCATCATCATGGGCGCGGCGGTCCCCTATGAGGTGAAGACCGGCCCCACATCCTATACGCCGCTGTCGGGCGGCACGCTCTATCCGCCCTACAGCTACTTCCGCTACAGTATCATCAGCGAGCAGGGCGTGGACGGCACCTGGCACCAGAAAATGTCCGGCTTTGACGGAAGCTATTTCCTCATCCGCGTGGACGTGAGCGAGCTCATTAAGGACGCGCCTGCGGGCAGCTATCTGCACGTCAAGCAGGAGGGCAACAAGGCCCTGATGGCTTCCCTGCTCTACGAAAAATACAACGACAGCAAAAACCCCGGGAGAGGCAGCTTTTCCGAGGCCATGGGCAACAAGTCCGCCGTCTACGCCATTGATAATAACGCCGTTTCCATGAAGGATGCGGAAGGCAATGACACAAGCACCCCCTATGTGGATGTGATCGTCTATTCCTCCGGCACCCTGGTTGCGGGCGCGGACACCGGCAGCGCCACCGCCGCGCAGAACGCCGACTTCAAGCTCAAGTTCTACATAGACCAGACGGCGGACTATAACCCCACGCTGGACTACGATCCTCAATCCACCGCGACCACTCATGCACAGGATGTCATGAACAAGTTTTATGACGAGACCAAGGCCCCGGGCGCCAAGGTCAACACCTACACCGTCAAGGGCAATGATCTGGAAATTGAGATCATTCACCCCGGCCCCAACGGCAGCGCCGCGGAATTCTGGTCCCTGCGCAAGGCCATGGGCTGGTCCGCGTACGACAACACGCCCATCAAGATGATCTGCGAGGTTCCCGTGCTTGAGGGGCTGCGCGTTGACGGCGGCCGCACGGTGATCTTCGACGTGAACAGCTTTGATATCCAGATCGCAAACCACCAGTCGAGCGGCGCTGCGGCGCTGACGGTGGAAAACGGCACCCTGAAGCTCATGGACGGCTTCAACACCACCGGCGCGGAGCTGGCCGTGGGCAACAACGCCAGAATGTATATTGGCCGCGGCGGCAAGCTCATCATCGACGAGACCTGCCAGGTGGAGGTGGAATATGACGCCGCCTCCGTCGCCCCGACCGAGGGCGGCAGCACCACGCCCACAACCTATGACGTGGGTCTCATCACCATTGCGGACGGCGGCGAAATCGAAAACAACGGTGTCATCTCCATCGAGGGTACCGAAGGCAAGCCCATTGATCCCGCTGCCCCCGCCATCCGCGACATAAAGGCGGCGGAGTTGCACATTGAGGCGGGCGGCAAGCTCATCAACAACGGCTCCCTCGTCGCCTACGGCGGCCTGTACAATCTCGGCACCCTTGAGAACAACGGGCGCTATAACGAGACCCTCACCTCCAACGACCCGGACAAGGGCAAGTTTACCTACCACAAGGGCATTCAGGTCGCCTGGAAGGACGATGTGACCCAGTCGGGCGTGCGCATGGGTTACTTCTCCAACGGCGAGGAAGGCAAGACCAGCGCCTCCTTCATCAACAACGGCGACCTTGTGCTGGCCCCCGGCTTCCTGGAAAACTACGGCACCCTGGAAAACACCGCAAACGGCAGCATGTACCTCTGCGCGGTGGACGAGGCCATGATCCCCGTGCAGGTGTCCTGGTCTGCTCTCATCATGGAGCAGCGCATCGGCTTTGAGCGCCCCATCGCGGTTTACTTTACCAACTATCCCGGGGCATCGCTTGCAAACGCGGGCAATATTGCCTCCGCGCAGGTGGACATCGTCGGCAACGGCAATCTCGGCACACTGATCCCGGTCGTCCCGACCGATCTCGCCTACGATATCTGTGTCGATAACTTTGGCCAGTTCCAAAACAGCGGCAGCATCAGTCTCAACGGGCTGTACAACTTCGCCGCGATGGAAAACTCCGGCAGCGTTGCAAACAAGATCATCCTGGAGGCTAACCTCCAGACCCAGGGCAGCCTCACCGACACGGCGGGTCTGACGGATATCTACAACGGCGCAAAGGTCGACAATACCTGGACGCACGTTGCCTGCGAGAAGATCAGCGTTAATCCCACCGTACAGTACGGCGCCGCCGGCGGCACGGTAAGCTGGAAGCTCAAGGCGGAGACCGCCGATCCCGCCGCACAGGGCGTGCGCTACTATGTGCTGGTTTTCCAGGGCAACGGCGCTACCCCGGATCTGAGCTATACGATCACCGCCAATGAAGATAACACCGTCACCAGTCCGGCGCTTCCCACCCTCAACGGCAATGCCGTCTATCGCTTCCAGCTCCTGGACGGCCTTGAAAGCGTGTACACGGAAGCTTCCGTGAAGGTGACCAGCTACGGCGTCACTCCCCCGGCTGCGATCAAGGATCTCGTCTACAGCGGCAAGGAGCAGGCTCTTGTAACATCGGGCTCCACGGGCGACGGCACGATACTCTACAGGCTCGGAGAGACCGGCCAGTGGGTCAGCACGATCCCCACCGCCAAGGACGCCGGCAGCTACAAGGTGTATTACAAGCTCTCCGGCGACAGTGAAGACAGCAGTCAGCTCTTTGTTGACTCCACGATCGCCAGGAAGCCGGTCACGGTTTCCGGCGTCGACGCGGCCACCCAGGTCGGTTCTAATCTGGCCGAGCTCAGCTACACCGTCAGCGGCCTTGTGTCCGGCGATCTGTTCTACGTCGGCTCGCTCGACGATGACCCGGCCCCTTACACGATTACCACCACTGCCAACGAGAACGCCGCCGGTGAATATCCGATCACCGTGACAGTCAACAAGCCGAACCCGAACTATAAAATTACGACGCGCGAAGGAAAATATACCGTAACCGAAAGCGCCTTCACTGTCGTGGCAAAAGACAAATACGGCGTATTCAGCGACGAGGCCACCTATGCGGGCTTCAATATCGAGCTGACCGTGCCGCAGGGCGCAACCGCCTACTACAGCACCACAAAGGCGCTGACCAGGGACAATTACCAGACCGACGGCATGACCGCGCTCAAGAACCAGCCGGCTACGGCGGGCACCCATACGGTTTACTATTATGTGACGGACGGCACCAACGCCGTCGGCGGCAGCAAGCAGGTCATCATCGACAAGGCCGCCCAGACCGCGCCCGACGCCGCCAAGCTCTTCACCCGCAGCGAAACCAGACGCAATTCCGGCGACGGCATCATCCAGGGTCTCACCGCCCGCGCGATGGAGTACCGCAACAAGGCAAACGACGGCGCTTACACCCTGGCCTACGCGGAAAAGGTCTACGTTGAACCGGGTATTTTCCTTGTGCGCATGGCCGCCGACGATAACCACTACGCAAGCCCGGACACGGAGGTCACAGTAGCCGAAGGCCCGTTTATCACCGTGTACTTTGATCTCAACGGCAGTACGGACACAATGGAAGAAGTGACCGGCCTCGCCGTGGGCGACCGCATCCCGCGCCCGAAGACCGACCCGACCATGCCCGACGCGACCTTCCTCGGCTGGTTCTATTGGAGCAAGCCCTATGACTTCAACTCGACGGTGGGCTTCGACATGACGCTGACCGCCGGCTGGGCCCCCAAGACCATCGACTTCAGGCTCCCCGCGGGCACGGCAAACATCGAAACTTCCGCCTTTGAGGGCGTGCCGATGAAGTCCGTCGAGATCCCGGCGGCCTGCGATTGGGTCTATCCCGACGCCTTCAAGAACTGCACCGCGCTCAAGCAGGTGATAGTCCACTCCCCTACCACCAAGTTTACGCCGACGGCTCTCGACGGCTGCTCGAATCTGTACATCTTCGCGCCGGAAGACAGCCTGGCAAAATACCTCTGCGACGAGAATAACGGTTTCGTCTTTGTCAGGACCTTCCCTGATGTGTGACGTTTGTGTGATGCTTCGTGTGCTAAGATAGGCTCACAAGGAACAAAAAAACAAACTTCAACAAAAAAGGAGAAAATGAAAATGGATAACATCAACAAGCTCAATGATACGGAACTGGAACAGGTTGCAGGCGGCACCATCTCGCAGGATGAGGCGCTGGCCAAGGCGCTCGAGCACGCACAGCTCTCGAAGGATCAGCTCGACTTCCTCAAGAACGCCGAGATGGACTTTGAGAGAGGCTGCAAGGTCTGGGAGATCAAGTTCTACCACGGCGGCTTCGAGTACGAGTACAAGATCAACGCCGAGAACGGCAAAGTTCTCGGTTTCGAGAGAGACTTCGACTAAAGAATAATCGCACACATAGCGGAAAGGACCTTCGTCCGGCGTTCAAGCGCGGACGAAGGTCCTTTTTGTTATGTTTGGTTTTGCCCGATGCCGAGGCGATCCACACGCCCGAGGAGTTCTCTGATCTCAACGAGCAGCGCGTCCAGCTCCGTCTGCTGCTCCTGCGTCGGTCTGCCGGACTTCCAATAGCGGTTGAATAGCCGCAGATTTCCGAGCAGGGTCGCCTGATCCGTCACCTCCCGGATGCGCGCTTCGTCCTCCGTTTGCAGATAATGCCGCATAAAAAGGCTGAAAAAGCGGCTGCACAGCCCGTTGGATATCCCCAGGTAGGGTTCTGTGCCGTCCGGGTCCTCTTTTGCGTGTATCCCGTAATAGAGATACAGATCGCCGAGCTCGAAAATCGGATCCCCCATGGCAAGCCGGTCCATATCGATCATCATGGGCTGCGCGTTTTGCAGGAAGACGTTGCTTGAGTGAAAGTCGCCGTGCGTGAGGTGCCTTGTGTCCGGCATGCTGTCGATCAGGCGCAGGCACTCCGTTGCCAGCTCCCTGTCGCTGTGTTCCAGACCGTTTCGGATATATGCCCGGAATCGCTCCCGCACATCCGGGAAGCAGTCGTTTTCCTCCGCCTCGGTGGCGTGAATGGTTCGGGCCAGCTCCGCCATGACCCCGGCATAATAGTCCAGATCGTGGGGGTTTCCCGCAATATAGGTGGAAAGGGGTTCGGAATCCACCAGCTCGTAGATGGCGCCGTAGCTCTCCCCCACAGACACGATGCCGAAGGATATCGCCGTGGGAATCCCCAAAACAAAGGCACGGCGGCTCTGCGCGATCTCCCGCTCCACGTCGCGGTAGGTGTTGTTCCGCTTATAGACCTTGATGATCAGCTCATCGTCATAGCGGTAAACCATGCCCTTTTTGCCGCTGCCGAGCAGGCGGCAGCCCTCGACGGAGACTTCCTTATACTTCCGGTAGCGCGTCTTTTCGGGCGGGAACGTGCCTGGCCAGAGATAATTGATGTGCTTGATCAGCTCCTTATATGCGCCCGTTCTGTTCAGCTCAAGCTCCACATATTCCGCCGTCGTGCGGTAGTACCAGCAGTTCATGGCGGGGTCTTTCTGATGAAGCGAAGCCCAGACGTTCTCTCCGTGCTCGCTGTAATCTCTGGCAAGAGAGCGGATATTGGCAAGCTTGTCGGCAAGCCACAGCATCTCGACGCCGATATCCTCACTGTTTTTCAGCTTGAGCAGGGACTGCTCCTTCCGCCTTTTCCAGCTCTGTGTATCATCGCCCGCAACGACAGGCTCCGTGGCGGACTCAACCAGAAGGGCGACCCTTTCGCCGAAGCGTTTTTGGATTTCATCCAGCGTTCCGCCGGCATTCTCCACCACGCCGTGGAGGATCCCGGCCGTGATGATCTCCCGGTCGTCCGTCATGGTCGACAGGATCTGCGCCACCTCCAGCGGATGCAGGATGTAGGGAATGCTCTTTCGCTCCTTCCCCTGGTGTAAAACCGTGGCATAGAGTATGGCCTCTTCTATCAAATCCATCATATCACCTGTTTTCATGCCGATTCCGGCTCGCTCCACCGGAAGACGTCGCTCTCCGCGATTTCATCGAGAATGCTTGTATCCATCAGCTGCATGAATTCGTCCAGCAGTTTCGGGTCAAACTGGGTGCCGCGCCCTTTGATCATCTCTCCGCGGATCACGTCTGCGGGCAGGCCCTTTCTGTAAATACGGTCCGAGCGCATGGCGTCGTAGGCGTCCGCGATGGCGACAAGGCGCGCGTGCAGGGGGATGCTCTCCCCTTTCAGGCCGTCCGGATAACCGTGACCGTCATAGCGCTCATGATGATGGCGGGCCACCAGCGCCGCATTCGTCAGGCTGCCCGATTGCTTCAGGATCGTATCGCCCACCGTCGTGTGGGATTGGATGATTTTGAATTCCTCATCGGTGAGCCGCCCGGGCTTGTTCAGCACCGCATCCGGGACGCCGATTTTCCCGATGTCATGCAGCAGCGCTTCCCCGCCCAGCATCTTAATGTCCTCCTCGCCCCAGCCAAGCTTTCCGGCAAGCGCCGTCGAATACCGGGCCACGCGGAAGGAGTGACCGTTGGTGTACCGGTCCTTCGCGTCGATGGTGACGGCGAGCGTCTCAACGATCTCGCGGCTCAGGGTTTCAAAACTCTGCGCCCGCTCCTTGGCGACGTGGGTCTGCTTTTCGACCTCACGGCTCAGCTCCTCCTGATAGTCAAGCTCCAGGAGGGACACACGGTGATACTGGATCATGGCGATGGCCGTGAAGAGCGTGAGGGTCAGAAAAAGCAGCGGGAAGCGCATCATAAACGCCTCTGAGTAATACTGGGCCATGCGTGCCTGCAGGGGCGTATAGAACACCACTATAAACATCAGCGAATAGTAAGCGGAGAGGATGATGCCGTATTTGACGCTCACAAAGTAGCACAGGCCGATGGGCATCAGGATCGACCAGAGCATGGCCGTCCCGTGCCCGAGACCGAAAACGGTGTAGATGGTGAAGACGATCGCGCAGAAGGTCGTGGGGATCACCGCCGCGGCCTCCCTGTTTTTCAGCACGGCGGCGCAGTACCAGCAGCCAAGACCGCCGAGCAGGGTGTTGATCGAGGCGAGCAGCATGATCTTTTCCCCGGAAAAGACATTATACACCGTGAGCAGCAGCCCCAACGCCGCCGTCACTATGCTCACATACGAGAGAGCGCGAAGGTTCTGCTCCAATCGCTCTCCGGTATAGATGGAGCGATTGAGCATCGCCCAGGTCTCTTTCAGCTTTTTGAACATAGCATTTTTATCCTTCCAGATCCTTCCGGATCGCATAATCTTTTTTATTATATCATAGTCTTTTTCCTTTTTGTAGACTAATTTTATTGAAAATCGGATTTTGCGGCACTTTCTGCAATGCTGACATTTTGTTTTGACCATTCCGTCCGGTTTTGATCGCTTTTCAACAAAAGCGCGTAGTTATTCATTTTGGTCGGCGCCTGCGCATTGACAACAGCGCGTTAAATTGCTAAAATCTCTGACAGTATCAATTGATCATGCGCTCTCTGTCATGCGAGCGCATGCGGAAGGGATGAATGAACCATGAGTATCGGCACCACATGCGTCCAGGGCGGCTATACGCCCGGAAACGGCGAGCCGCGCCAGATCCCGATCGTACAGAGTACGACCTTCAAATACGCCACCAGCGCCGAGATGGGAAAGCTCTTTGACCTGGAGGCCAGCGGTTATTTCTATACCCGTCTGCAAAACCCCACCAACGACTACGTCGCCGCCAAGATCGCGGCGCTGGAGGGGGGCACGGCCGGCATGCTCACAAGCTCCGGCCAGGCGGCAAACTTCTATTCCGTTTTCAATATTGCCTCCTGCGGGGACCATGTCGTCTCCAGCTCCAGCATCTACGGCGGCACCTATAATCTCTTTGCCGTGACCATGAAGCGCATGGGCATTGACTTCACCTTTGTCTCCCCCGACTGCACGGACGAGGAGCTGGAGGCCGCTTTCCGCCCCAACACCAAGGCCGTCTTCGGCGAGACCATCGCAAACCCGGCCCTGACCGTACTGGATATTGAGCGCTTTGCAAAGGCTGCTCATGCGCATGGCGTCCCGCTCATCGTGGACAATACCTTCGCCACGCCCGTCAACTGCCGTCCCTTCGAGTGGGGCGCGGACATTGTGACCCACTCCACCACCAAGTATATCGACGGGCACGGCGTGAGCGTCGGCGGCGCGATCGTGGACAGCGGCAAATTCGACTGGACGAAGTACCCCGAGCGCTTTGCCGGGCTTTGCACCCCGGATGAGAGCTATCACGGCGTGACCTATACCGAGCGCTTTGGTCTCGGCGGCGCTTTCATCACCAAGGCCACGGCCCAGCTCATGCGCGACTTTGGCTCCATCCAGTCCCCGCAGAACGCCTTTTATCTGAACCTCGGTCTTGAGAGCCTGCATGTGCGCATGGCACGCCACTGTGAAAACGGCCTGAAGGTCGCGCAGTTTCTGAAAAACGATCCCCGCGTCGCGTGGGTGACCTACCCCGGTCTGGAAGGCGACCGCTATTATGAGCTTGCGCGCAAATACATGCCGAACGGCACCTGCGGCGTGGTGAGCTTCGGCGTCAAGGGCGGGCGCGCCGCGGCGGAGCGCTTCATGGGTCGGCTGCGGATCGCCGCCATCGAAACCCATGTGGCCGACGCCAGGACCTGCACCCTCCATCCCGCGAGCAGCACCCACCGCCAGATGTCGGACGCGGAGCTTGCCGCCGCCGGGGTTTCCCCGGATCTGATCCGCTACTCCTGCGGCCTGGAGGACGCGGCGGACCTCATCGCCGACATCGACAACGCTCTTTCCTAAATTCATTTTTTGCGATGGAAGCGCCGCTTTCATCGCAAACATCCAGGAGGCACAAAATGCCGATCAAGATACCCAATCAGCTCCCGGCGACCCAGGTGCTTGAGAGCGAGAACATCTTCGTCATGACGGAGAGGCGGGCCATGACCCAGGACATCCGCCCGCTGCAGGTGCTGCTTTTGAACCTGATGCCGACGAAGATCGCCACCGAGACGCAGCTGTCAAGGCTTTTGAGCAATACCCCTTTGCAGGTGGAGCTGGAGCTGATGCAGACCAGCAGCTATGTCGGGCGCAACACCGCGCCGGAGCATATGCTGAAATTCTACACGGATTTTGACCATGTGAAGGACCGCTACTTTGACGGAATGGTCATCACCGGCGCGCCGGTGGAGAAGATGTCCTTTGAGCAGGTGGATTACTGGCAGGAGCTCTGCACGATTATGGAGTGGACAAAGACCCATGTGCACAGCACCTTTCACATCTGCTGGGCGGCGCAGGCGGCTCTCTATTACCACTACGGGATTCAGAAGATTGCCCTGCCGGAGAAGCTCTCGGGCGTGTACCCGCATTGGGTGGTGCGCCGCTCGTCCATGCTGATGCGCGGCTTTGACGACTGCTTCATGGTCCCCCACTCCCGCAACACCACGGTCGCGCTGGAGGATGTGATGGCCTGCGACAAGCTCAAGATCCTCGCCGTGTCCGAGAAGGCGGGGCTCTACGCCGCCGCGACGGAGGGCGGGCGGCAGATCTTCATCACGGGCCACTCCGAATATGACGCGGACACGCTCAAGAACGAGTACCTGCGCGATCTGAGCCAGGGCCTTGACCCCCATATCCCGGAGAACTATTTCCAGGACGACGATCCCCAAAAGGCGCCCATGGTCACCTGGCGCAGCCACGCCAATCTCCTGTACATGAACTGGCTCAACTACTTTGTCTACCAGTCTACCCCCTACGACATTGAAACCATCGAGCCGCTGCGGTAAAAAGCAGCCCCGACAGGCGTTTTCAGACGTCTGGCGGGGCTGCTGCTTTTGATCGGGGAACCGTATTTATACGGCAGTTTCAGGAAAAAAGCCTTGCACTTTTCCCCTTTCTATTTTATACTGTAGGATAGAATTTTTATAGGCTTCTTGTTCATTTTGGTCATGCAATGGAGAATGCCCCATGCTCACATTTATCATACGCGCCATGATCTACCTCGGCAGCGCCCTCATGGTTTATAATATTTACAACTACATCCGCTTTTCGCGCAACATCCGCCGAAGCGGCGACTGGGAGAAGGAGACGCTGCTGCTCGGTCTCCCGGCGGTGCTGCTGGTCCTCTTTCTGATCGGGTATCTGCTGGTCGGCTTTTTTGGAAATCCCGATCTGATCGTCTCCGGTATCCTGTTCGGCGGCAGCGTCTTTGTCTGCATCATCGTCTACGTGCTGCGCCGTATTACCGACCGCATCATGGAAAACGAGCAGCTGAAAGCGAAGCTCCTGGCGACGGAGACGACCAGCAAGGCCAAGACTGAGTTTCTCTCCAACATGAGTCATGAGATGCGCACGCCCCTCAACGCGATTTTGGGTCTGCTGCGCCTGATGGCGGACGACAACAGCATCTCCCCCTCCGCCCGCGCCAATCTCGACAGGATCGGCGCAAGCGCGAGGCATCTGCTCACGATCATCAACGACGTGCTGGATATGGGTGATATCGACTCGGGCAAGCTCACTTTGCGGGAGGAGCGCTTCTCCTTCGCGGATCTCATGATGGAGATCAACAGCACGGTGAGCGCCGCCTGTCATGACAAGAATCTTGACTATAACTGCGAGCGCATCGGCAGCATCGACGATGAGTTCATCGGGGACGGGGCAAAGCTGCGCCATTTGCTGATGAGCGTCGTGGACAACGCCGTAAAATACACGGACACGTCGGGTGTGATCCGCTGCAGCGTGGAACAGATCGCTGCGGACGACACGACGCGCACACTGCGCTTTATCGTGCAGGACAACGGCATCGGCATGGACCCGGAATTTCTCACCCATGTGTTTGAGCCCTTCGCGCGCGAGGATTTCAGCAATACCAACGCGCGCAGCGGCAGCGGCCTCGGCCTTTCCATCGCCAAGGCCATTGCGGAGGCGATGCACGGAAGCCTTCAAATTGAAAGCAAAAAAGGCGTCGGCACCACCGTCACCGTGACTATGACGCTCGGCGCCGCCCCGCAGGAGCCCGCCGCCGATTCTGAGGCGGAGGACGCGCCGGAGCTCAGCCTTGCCGGCCGCCGCATCCTGGTGGTGGAGGATATCGACCTCAACGCCGAGATCCTGATGGATCTGCTGGACATGGAGGGGATGGTCGCCGAGCGCGCCGAAAACGGTCAGGTCGCCGTGGATAAGTTCAGCGGCAGCGAGACGGGCTATTATGACGCGATCCTGATGGATCTGCGCATGCCGGTGATGGACGGGCTGGAAGCCACAAAGCGCATCCGCGCTCTGGCCAGGCCCGACGCCGTGAAGGTGCCCATCATCGCCGTGACGGCCAACGCCTTTGAGGAGGACGTGCGAAACTCCCTGGAGGCGGGCATGGACGCCCATCTGCCGAAGCCTGCGGACATTGAGCTGATGTGCATCACCCTGCGCAGGCTTATAAAAGCGAAAAGCTGATTATGACTTGCAGAGAGGGCTGTCGCCTTCTCAGGAGGAATAGAATGATTCAGTCGGAACATATCCAGCTCCGCCGCCAGGTGCTGGTGGTGGAGGATCAGGAGCTCAACCGTGATATTCTGGGCATGATTCTGGAGAACGATTACGACGTGCTCTACGCCGAAAACGGGGCGGAGGCGCTGGACGTTATCCGGGAGCATGTGAAAAGCCTCTCCATTGTGCTGCTCGATTTGATGATGCCGGTGATGGACGGATTTGAGGTGCTTTCGCGCATGCGGGCGGACGAGCAGCTGCGCCGCATCCCCGTCATCGTGCTCACCGCCGAGAAGGACGCGGAGCTGCGCGCCCTGCAGCTCGGCGCGGCGGATTTCATCACCAAGCCCTTTGACATGCACGAGATCATTCTGGCCCGCGTCGCCAGGATCATCGAACTGAGCGAGGGCCGCCGCCTCATCCGCGCAGCCGAGCGCGACCCGCTGACAGGGCTTTATAACTGGGGCTTCTTCTTTGAGTATGCCGATCAGATCAAGCGCTATCATCCGCAATGGACCATGGACGCCGTGGTCATCAATTTTGAGCGCTTTCACTCCGTCAACGACCTGAACGGCCGCGAATTCGGCGACAGCGCGCTGCGCGCCCTCAGCGACGCCATCAAGGAGTTTCTGCGCGGGACGGAGGGGATCGCCTGCCGCGAGGACGCCGACCGCTTTGATATCTACTGCCTGCACTGTGAGGATTACCACGCGGTGCTCCAGTTCTTCCAGCGCAGGGTGAACGAGCTGTCCCCGCGCGTCTCCGTCCGGCTGCGCATGGGCGTATGCCCCGGCAGTGAGAACGTATCCCTCGTCATGCTCTTTGACCGGGCGCGCACGGCCTGCAACCTGGTGCGCGGCAGCTACAAGACCCACCTGATGATCTACAACGAGGACATGTATAAACGGGAGATCTACTCCCAGCGCCTTCTCAACGATCTGCGCCAGGCTGTGGAGGAGCGGCAGTTTCATGTCTATTATCAGCCCAAATATGATATTCAGTGCAACCCCCCGCGCCTGAACAGCGCCGAGGCGCTGGTGCGCTGGGTCCACCCCGAGCTTGGCTTCATCAGCCCCGGGGATTTCATCCCGCTCTTCGAAAAAAACGGCCTCATCCACATGGTGGATCGCTACGTCTGGGAGGAGGCGGCCCGGCAGGTCGCCGCCTGGCGTGAAGAATACGGCGTGACCGTGGCCGTGTCCGTCAACCTCTCACGCACGGAGGTCTTTGATCCCGGCCTCGAGAAAGAGCTTTTGAAGCTGATGGAGGAAAACGGTCTTTCCATGAAGGACTTTAAGCTGGAGGTGACCGAGTCTGCCTACACGGACGACGCCGAGCAGCTTGTCTCCGTCATCCAACAGCTTCGAAACCTCGGCTTTGAGATTGAGATGGATGACTTCGGCTCCGGCTACTCCTCGCTCAACACCATCTCGAAGCTGCCCATCGACGTGCTGAAAATGGATATGAATTTTATCCAGAACGTAGAAAAGGACGACCGCGACTTCCGCCTGGTGGAGCTGATCCTGGACATCGCCCGTTATCTCAAGGTCCCCGTTGTGGCCGAGGGCGTGGAGACCGAGCACCAGCTCCAGCTGCTGCGGAACGCCGATTGCGACTACGTACAGGGTTACTACTTTTCCCGCCCGCTCCCGGCGGCGGATTTTGAAAAACTGATTGAAAAAGAAATTGAAGCGAAAAAGGAGAGACTATCATGACACTGCAGGAACTCTACGCCCTGGTTGACGGCAACTATGACCACGCTGTACAGATTATGAGAATGGATAAGCTGATCGACCGCTATGTGCGCAAATTCCCCGCCGGCGGCCTGAACGACACCCTGATGGCGGCGGGCGAGAGTATGGATCCCACCCGGCTTTTTGAGAGCGCCCACGCCATGAAGGGCGTATGCGCCAACATGGGCTTTGACAAGCTTTCCGAGGCTGTCGGTCTCATTACGGAGGAATTCCGCCCCGGCAATCAGAGAAAGCACAGCGACGAAGAGATCAAGGCCATGCTCGCCGACATTGACGCCATGTACAAGCGCACCGTCGCCGGGATCGAGCAGTACGCACAGGGCTGAGCTTACTTTTCTGTTTTTGACAGTTTCAGATAAGAAGGTTGATTCACGGAATGGATACGATTCATAGGGAAGCAGGCGCGAGCTCGCCTCACAGTATAACGCCGCTCGGCGCCTGGGCGCTGTCTTTCGGCTGTGCTGTGGGCTGGGGCGCTTTCATGATGCCCGGCAACAGCTTTCTGCCGGTCGCGGGCCCGCTGGGTACGGTGATCGGCATTGCCGTCGGCGCGCTCATCATGCTCCTTGTGGGCGTGAACTATCACTATATGCTGCGCGCCTGGCCGGACGCCGGCGGCGCGTTCAGCTATGTCAAAAACAGCTTTGACGCCGACCATGGCTTTGTGGCGTCATGGTTTCTGCTTTTGACCTATGTGGCCATCGTCTGGGCAAACGCCACCGCCCTGCCGCTCATCGGCCGCTTCCTGCTGGGAAACGTCTTTCAGGTCGGTCTGCACTATCAGATCGCCGGCTTTGACATCTACCTCGGGGAGCTGGTGCTTGCCATCGGGGCGCTGGTCGTCTGCAGCCTCCTGTGCCTGCACGGCAGGGCCGCCGTGAGCGCGCAGATCGTGATGGCGCTTCTTCTCTTCGGCGGGGTGCTGGTCTGCTCCGTGTCCGTTTTCTCCCGGCTGGAGGGAGGGCTCAAATCTCTCGCGCCGCCCTTCATGCCCGGCAGGTCTCCCTTCGCCGGGGTCCTGACCATAGTGGCCATGTCCCCCTGGGCCTTTGTGGGCTTCGAGTCCATCTCCCACTCCGCGCCGGAATTTCGCTTTTCGCTGAAAAAGGCGCTGCCCATCATGGGCGCCGCCCTGCTCACGGGCGCGCTTGCCTATTCCCTGCTGGCCGTCATCGCCGCGACGACCCTGCCGGCGGGCTTTGAAAGCTGGCCTGAATACATTGCCGCGAAGGACACGCTGGACGTCAGCGAGGCCGCCCCCACCTTCTACGCCGTGCGCACGGCCATGGGGCCCGTGGGTACGCCCGTTCTGGTGCTCACCGTGCTCGGCGGCGTCATTACCGGCCTGATCGGCAACACCATCGCGGCAAGCCGCCTGCTGTGCGCCATGGCGCGCGACGGCATGATGCCCAGGCATTTCTCGGAGCTTGACAAAAACGGCATGCCGCGAAACGCCACGCTTCTGATCCTCGCGGTCTCCGTGTTCATCCCGCTCTTCGGCCGGACTGCCGTCGGCTGGATCGTAGACGTGACCACGGTCGGCGCGGCCATCGTCTACGCCTACACCTCCGCCTGCGCGCTGAAGCTTGCGCGCAAGACAAACAATCGGCTTGTCATGGCCACGGGCTTCTCCGGCGTTGTGATCTCGCTGATCTTCCTGCTGTATTATCTCATTCCGAATCTACTGTCCGTGTCGGCGCTCTCGCGTGAGTCGTACCTCATTCTCGCGCTCTGGAGCGTGCTGGGGCTGATCGTTTTCCGCATGCTGCTTGCGCGGGACAAGACGCGCTCCATGGGCCGCTCCACCATCGTGTGGATTGTCATGCTTTCGCTCACGCTCTTCACCTCCCTCGTCTGGATGCGGCAGAGCTCCGTCGCCACCGCGCGTCAGGCCGTGACCAACATCCACAATTATTATGAGACGCAGCTTGCCGAGAACGGCGAGCATACCGCGCTCGATCAGCTCAAGGCGGACGAATACGTGGACAGGCAGCTTGAGAGCGTCAGCGACGCGCTGTGGGAAAACAGCCTTGTGCAGATCCTCTTCGTGGTCGTCTCGGTGGCGACGCTTGTGAACATCTATACCACGATTCACAGGCGCGAAAAGCAGATGGAGCAGGAAAAGGCCGTTGCCGAGGAATCCAGCCGCGCCAAGACCAGCTTCCTGTCCAACATGAGCCATGAGATCCGCACGCCCATGAACGCCATCATCGGCCTTGACAACATCGCCCTGAAGGAGCCGGACCTCCCCCCGCACACGCGGGAGCATCTGGAAAAAATCGGCGCAAGCGCGCGGCATCTTCTCGGCCTGATCAATGATATTCTGGACATGAGCCGCATCGAGTCCGGCAGAATGGTCCTGAAAAGCGAAGAATTCGCCTTCCGCGATTTTCTCGATCAGATCAACGTCATCATCAACGGCCAGTGCCAGGACAAGGGCCTTCATTACGAGTGCAATATCATCGGCCAGGTCTGTGACTACTACATCGGCGACTCGATGAAGCTCAAGCAGGTGCTTATCAACATCCTCGGCAACGCCGTAAAGTTTACGCCCACGGACGGCAGCGTCACCTTTACGGTGGAGCAGACCGCCCGCACCGCAGATCGCTGCACCCTGCGCTTCACCATGAAGGACACCGGCATCGGCATGAGCAAGGACTTTCTGCCGAAGATCTTCGACACCTTCTCCCAGGAGGATTCCGGCGCCGCCAACCGCTACGGCAGCACAGGTCTCGGCATGGCCATCACCAAGAACCTGGTGGAGATGATGAACGGCGAGATCCATGTGGAGAGCGAAAAGGGCGTCGGCTCCACCTTCACCGTGACGGTGACGCTCCAGCCCTCCGCGCGCGGCTTCAACAAGGAGCAGCATGAGCGTCTGCCGAAGGATCTGCGTATCATGGTCGTGGACAATGACGAGGTTGCGCTTGAGCATGCGCGCCTTGTGCTGCACGACATCGGCATTGAGGCCGACGTCTCCTCCGACGCGCCCGAAGCGCTCACCCGCCTGCGCGCAATGTGGGACAATGGCACGCCCTATCAGATCCTCATGACGGACATGTACATGCCCGGGATGGACGGTCTCGCTCTGACCGAGTGCGTACGCAAATTCGACCGGGGGCAGACCTCCGTGATCATTCTCACGGGCTACAGCTGGGACGATATTCAGGAGCCGGCAAAGAAGTTCAACGTGGCGGGCATCGTCTCAAAGCCGCTCTTTACCGACAGCCTCCTGAACGAGCTGCATTCCATTCTGCTCAAACGCGGCGACATTGCCGAATCCAGCGCAAAGGCGGAACCGGCGAAGGCGGAAGAAATCGTCTCTCTCGAGGGGCTTCGCGTCCTGATGGCCGAAGACGTCGACCTCAACGCCGAAATCCTCACGGATCTTCTGGATATGGAGGGCATCCAGGCGGAGCATGCCGAAAACGGCCGGATCGCAGTGGACATGTTCTCCGGACACGCGGCGGGCTATTATGACGCGATTCTCATGGACGTGCGCATGCCGGTGATGGACGGTCTCACGGCCGCCTCTACCATCCGCGCGCTCGATCGCCCCGACGCCAAAACGATCCCCATCATCGCCATGACGGCCAACGCCTTTGACGAGGATGTACAGAACTCGGTGCAGGCGGGCATGAACGCGCACCTCTCCAAGCCTGTGGAGCCGGATCGCCTGTATGAGACCCTGCGCAAGCTGGTCGGGCGTCGGGCAGAATGAGCGGCAGGGGCAAAAATGCCATGCCGTCGGCCTTTTGCGCTTGACTAAAGCAGGGAAATCCTGTATTGTTCTGCAGATGACAGCGGATAACGATGCTTGTCCGCGCTTACTGGTGGTGAACCTATGAAAAAACACAGAGGCTTCAGCCTCTCTACCCGCTATGTGGTGGTCGTCGGGCTGCTGCTCTTTGCAGCCAATGTGATTCTCGGCCTTGTGATGATGCGCCAGGCCGAGGCAGCCATGAAGACCATGATCCAGAAAAACATGCTGGATCTCTCCAATACCGCCGCCGGTCTTCTGGACGGGGACATGCTCGGCTCCTTTACGGAGGAAGACGTCGGTACTCCCGCCTACAATGACCAGCTCTCGCATCTGAGCGTCTTTCAGACCAAGGCGGACATCGAATTCATCTACGCCGTGCGCCAGGTCGGTGAGGATGCCTATGTCTTCATCATGGACGCCGATCCCGTCGATCCCGGCCAGTTCGGAGAAGAGGTTCTGGTGACCGATGCCCTGATCGAGGCCGGCAAGGGCGTCGCCACAGCGGACAACTCCCCCGCCGAGGACCGCTGGGGCAATTTCTACAGCACCTTCAGCCCCGTGTTTGACTCCGAGGGCAAGGTTACGGGCGTCGTTGGCATCGACTTCAGCTCAGAGTGGTACGAGAGGGAGCTTCATAAGCACACGTTCTCGGTCAGCATCGTCTCCATCGTCTCGGTTCTGGTCGGCGCGTTTGTGATGGTGCTCATCACGAGAAAGCTGCGCCAGAAGTTCAAGGCGCTGGAAAAGGATATCTCCGCGCTTGCCAAAAACGTGGATCAGCTGACAGAGGAGATCACCGCCAACCAGGGTTACAAGGAAAGCGTCGGCAATACGCCCGCGGCGGCGGCGGCCGCGCCCGCGTCGGTGGACGACAACCCCGACGACGAGCTGGAGTCTCTGGGCGAAAAGCTGCGCGCCATGCAGCTTGAGCTGGAGCGCTATCTTGAATACATGCACGGCCAGGCCTACACGGATTCTCTCACGCGCGTCGGCAACACCAACGCCTATCAGGAGGAGATCCGCAGCCTGAATGAGCAGATCAAGGACGGCTCTGCCGACTTCGGCATCGCGGTCTTCGATATCGACAACCTCAAAATCGTGAACGACCTGCACGGTCACGCCTGCGGGGATCAGATCATCCGCGGCGCGGCCCAGATCATCTCGGGGACCTTTGGGAAGGAGCACACCTTCCGCATCGGCGGAGACGAATTCATCGCTATCCTGCGCGGCATGAAGCTGGAGGAGATCGAGGCCAAACGCCCGACCATCCGGGACGCCGTCACGGCCTTCAACGCCGACCCCGCGCACCCGGAGGCGCAGCTTTCCCTGTCCATGGGCTCCGCCGCCTACCGCCCCGGCGATCAGCTCTTCCGTGAGGTCTTTGTCCGCGCGGACGAGGCCATGTACGAAAACAAGGACATCCACCACCGCCGGAACCCCCCGGCATACATGCGGTAAAACCCAATCGGCTTTAATGTGATCGAAGAATACAGAGAAAGAAAAACGTCTTAAACAAATACCAGGGCTCGCGAACTTACTTCGCAAGCCCTGGTATTGTTCATATATTCTCAGTCATGTCTCCAAGCAGGATGCTGAGATAATCCGCAAGGTTTAGGCAGCGGGAATCGACCGGCTCCCTCCACCGCTTTAGCGGTCCCCCTCCCTCTTTCCGCCGCAAGCGGCTGAGGGAGGCAAGGCAGAATATCTTTTTTCTCTCCGCGGGTTGACAAGTGTAGTCTGTTGTGCTATGGTATAGGTATCAAGACTACACATGTAATCTCTTCAAGGAGGTATTCTTCATGTCCAAGGATCTGGCGCCGAAAATATCCGATTCCGAGCTGGAGGTCATGCGGGTGCTCTGGCGCGCTGGGGACGCCCTGCCCGTCACCGAAATCCGCGAGGCCTTACAGAAAAGCCGCGGTTGGGAGGCCACAACCGTGAAGACCTTGATCTCCCGCCTGGTCACCAAGGGGGTGCTGCGGCAGGAAAAGCGGCATGTTTTTTACTATTCCCCGCGCATTTCCGAGAAGGAATACAACGACTGGGCCACGCATGATCTCATCAGCCGCGTTTATCACGGCTCAGCGCGGGATCTGGTGGCGGCGCTGGTGCGGTCCGACGGGCTGACCCAGGCAGACATCGACGAGCTGCGCGATCTGTTCAGGCTGGAGGAATCGTGACAATGCTGCTTGATTTTCTCAGCCTGACGCTCGGCGGCAGCGCGATGGCGCTGGTGCTGTTGGCGCTGCGCTATGTGTTTTTGAAGAAAATGCCCAGCACGGTGTATTACTACGCCTGGCTTCTGGTGTTGCTGCGCTTCATCCTGCCCCTGCCGGGTCTTATCCCGGTGGAACGCCCCGCGCGGGAGATCTCCCGCCCCGTGGTCAGCGCCTATCCTCTTCCCCGTGCGCAGCCCATGCAGCTGCCGTCGGAGGGCTTTGTCCAGGCCACAGGGACGGAACCGTTTTCCGAAGAAGCGGAACCGACCGCACAGCCCATGCAATCACCCAAGCCGTCAAAGAATTATGTCAACCTCAAATCTTCCGCGTTTTGGACCGCTGTCTGGGCTGTGGGCACAACGCTCTGTTTTGCGGGGTATCTCACAGGCTACATGCTCTTCATCGCCCGGGTGCGCCGGAGTCTCAGCCGCGCGGCAGAGGAAGACAGGCGGATTTACCGCTCCCTGCCGGGGCGAAAGCCGCAGCTTTACCGCTGCGCCGCCTACTCGACGCCCCTGATGTTCGGCGTCCTGCATCCTGTCATCACCCTGCCGGAGCGCATCTATGACGAAGAGCTGCTGCGAAACATCCTGCGGCATGAGCTGATGCACTGGCGTCGGCGCGATCCGCTGTACAAGTGGTTTGCCGTGGCGGTACTCAGCACCCAGTGGTTCAACCCCCTCTCCTGGCTGATCCGCCGGGAGCTGAACCGCGCCTGTGAGCTGAGCTGTGATGAGCTGCTGCTGCGCGGCATGGATCGGGCGGAAAAGCTCTCCTACGGCAACACGCTTTTAAATATGGCTTCCGACGGGGCGCTGCCCGCGGGCGTAGCAGCCACCACCTTCTCGACTGAGAAGAGAAATTTGAAAGAAAGACTGGAGCAGATCATGAACTATAAAAAAAGCGGCGCGCGCATATTTACCGCCGTGCTGACCGTGGCGCTGCTGCTGGGCTGCGGCATGACCGCCGGGGCGGCCCCGGCTGCTGCAGATAATGAGACGCGCGTCACCACCGTGGACGAGCTGCTTGCCGCCATCGCGCCGGACACAGTGATCGAGCTCGCCCCCGGCAGCTTCGACCTCTCGACCGCGTCGAATTACGGCGAGGACACCCACAGCCCGTACTATAGTTGGAACGAGGTCTATGACGGGTTTGAACTGGTGCTGCATAACGTGAAAAACCTCACCATTCGGGGCGCGGGCATGGGCGAAACCACGCTTGCCGCCGTCCCGCGCTACGCAAACGTGCTCCGCTTCTCCGGGTGCCGGGGCATACATATCGAAGCGCTCACCGCCGGACACACGACCGAGCCCGGCTTCTGCACAGGCGGGGTGCTGTACTTTGACGGCAGCGAGGGCTGCACGGTGGACGGCTGCGGTCTCTACGGCTGCGGCATCCTCGGCGTTCGGGCGCGCGACTGCCGTGATCTTACGGTGAGAAATTCCGACATCTATGAATGCAGCTACGGCGCGGTGAGTGTGGGCCAGTGCCGCAATGTGCGCGTGGAAAACTGCGACGTACACGACCACGGCATGAGGCCGGATCAGGGTTCCGCGCTGAACCTCTTCGACGCGAACTATTCCGATGGCTTTGTGGTCGTCGACTGCCGCATCCATGACAACGACGCCCAGTACCTGCTGAACACAAGCTACACGAAAAACGCCGTCTTCCTCTCAAACGAAGTGCAAAACAACAGCTTTGAGTCTGCGATTTTTGCCTTTGCCGAGTACGGCGCGACGGTGGACGGCTGCCGTTTTGCAGACAACCGCCTGCGCGGCGGCTGGTACGGCAATACCGGCGGCGTCTTCGCCACCGACGCAGAGGGCAAGGCCTTGGAGCCTGCGGCCTTTGATGCCATGACCCTGCGGGAGCTGGACCCGAACGCCATCCTCGCCCCCGTCCCGATCTCTGGCTCGATGGAGCTGGCGAAGGGCGGCTCGGTCTCCGTAACAAACGTGGATGAGCTGCTCTCCGCCATCGGTCCCGACCGGACAATTATTTTGGACGGCGAACTCTTCGACCTCTCGACAGCGTCAAACTACGGCGGGATCGGGACGGAGTATTACTACTGGGCGGAAAACGTTGACGGGCCGCAGCTTGTGATCCATGACGTGAACGGGCTTTCGATTCAGGCCAAGAACACCGAGTCCGGGGCCACGACCCTTGCCGCGATCCCGCGCTACGCAGATGTGATTTTCTTCCGGGACTGTGACAATCTCTTCCTCGGCGGCTTCACGGCGGGCCACACGAAAGAGCCGGGGGCTTGCTCCGGCGGCGTACTGCGCTTTGAGAGCTGCAACGGGGTCATGCTGGAAAAAATGCGTCTCTTCGGCTGCGGAATCCTCGGCATTCAGGCCAGTCAGTGCACTTCCCTTGACATTCTGCGCACGGAGATCTACGAGTGCAGCCAGGGCGCGGCGCAGTTTTTCCAAACCGACGGCATTCGCTTTGTCGACTGTAGCATCCATGACGTCCCCTCCCCTGCCCTGCGCTTCAGCGAATCCGGGGATAAGACCTGGAACGGCACGCCCATCGACGGTCTTGACGGGCAGTACGACGTAGGCGGTGACGATGCGCTTGTCGCGTGCACCGTTGAGGGCGGCGGCGAGGGCGTGATCCTGGCCATTCCGGCAGACAGCCCCGAATACGCCTTTCTGGTTGAGGTGCAGAAAGCCATCGCGCAGGGCGACTGGCAGACTCTGGCCGACAATATGGCTTTCCCCCTCACTGTCATCATTCCCAGCGAGAAGCACGAAACGAGCTATGTCCACATCCCGGACAAGGAAACCTTCCTCTCGCGTGAGCTGGATCAGATCATGAACGCGCAGTACCGCCGCTATGTGGAAAACGCGCAGCTCGACAACGCAAGCCCCACAGTCTGGGGCTACGCCGCCCTGGACGAAGCTCTCTGCTTTGCCGTGTATCCAAACGACGCGCCCAAGGTCACAGCCCTGATCATCAACGCCGCCCGCGTCATGGGCGATACACAGGGGCTTGGGCGCTTGTGGCCGTATATGTCTGTCCCACCCACACCGATGCCGACGGCGGAGGGCATCCGTGTGATGTTTTATGAGACCGAGATCAAGACTGATTTCACGCTCTTCTCCAGCGATCCCATTGAGCTGCGGGCAGATGTCACACGTCAGGGAACGCCGATCACATGGGGCTCCGATCACCCCGACATTCTCCGCGTGGAGTCAACGGGCTATGATACCGCGCGCGTCTCCTGCATCGACAGCGGAAGTCTGCCGCAAACCTGTAAGCTCACCGTGCGCTGTGGGGAGATGGAAAAGGTGCTGACGGTGTATTGCAGGAAGAGTTGGATTTCAAGCCTTGACCCCCTTGCCTGAAAGGAGAACTAAAAGGCGTGTAAGCTCTGACATTGGGAGATATCTGGCTCCCTCCACCGCTGAAGCGGTCCCCCTCCCTCTCAGCGCCGCAAGCGGCTGAGGGAGGCAAATACAAGAAAAGCACCGCGTCGGGACAGTTACTCGCCGTTTTCCGATGCGGTGTTTTATGTTTTCTCTTATCGCTTTCTGTTGCTTTACTTCTTCTTGCGGCCGAAGATGCCGCGTCCGGCGTCGCCGTCCAGCTCGCCCATGGAGGCGGCAAACTGGCGCAGCAGCTCCTTCTGGGAAGAGGTCAGGTTCTTTGGCACCTTGATATTGACGGTGACGAACTGGTCGCCGCGCCCGCCGCCGCGCAGATACGGGATACCCTTGCCGCGCAGACGGAAGACCGCGCCGGGCTGGGTCCCCTCGGGGATGTTCAGCTTCACCTTGCCGTCCAGGGTTGGCACCTCCACCTCGGAGCCGAGAGCCGCCTGGGCGTAGCTGATCTCCTGCTCAAGCAGGACGGAGGTCCCGTCACGCTCAAAGCGGGGATGGGGGCGCACGATGACGGTCACGAGCAGATCGCCCGCGGGGCCGCCGTTTACCCCGGCATTGCCGCCGCCCGGCTTGGAGATGGTCTGCCCGTCGTCGATACCGGCGGGGATGTTGACCTCGATCTTGTGCTGGCGGTGGATGCTGCCGAGACCCCGGCAGCTCTTGCAGGGCTGGTGAATGATCTTGCCGCTGCCGTGGCATTTGGAGCAGGGGGAGCTGGACTGCATCATGCCGAAGGGGGTGCGCTGGTTCACGGTGACCTGGCCGGTGCCCTTGCAGTCGGGGCAGATCTCCGGCGTGGTGCCGGGGGCGCAGCCGGTGCCCTTGCAGTCGGGGCAGGTCTCCACCTTGGCGATGTTGACCTCCTTCTTGCAGCCGAAGGCGGCCTCTTCAAAGCTGATGTTCGCGGTGGCGCGCACGTTCTCGCCCCGGCGCGGCGCGTTGGGGTTGGAGCGCGTCGAGCCGCCGAAGCCGCCGAAGATATCGCTGAAGATATCCCCGAAGCCGCCGAAGCCGCTGAAATCGCCGAAGCCGCCGCCCCCGAAGCCCGCGTTGGGGTCAAAGGCCGCGTGACCGTACTGGTCGTACTTCCGGCGCTTTTCCTCGTCGGAGAGCACCTCATAGGCCTCGTTGGCCTCCTTGAAGCGCTCCTCGCAGGCCTTGTCGCCCGGGTGCAGATCCGGGTGGTTCTCCTTGGTCAGCTTTCTGAATGCTTTTTTGATTTCGTCTGCCGTGGCGTCCTTTTTGACGCCCAGCACCTCATAATAATCTCTTTTATCGGCCATAAGGGCCTCCTAAATAATAGACTATAGACACACGCTTGAGGCGGAGTAAGTCTGCTCCGCCTCAAGCCTTGAAATCTGAATTGCTTGGATTACTTGTTGTTGTCGTCGTCCACGACGGTGTAGTCGGCGTCGTAGTAATCCTGACCGCCCTGGCCGCCGGGGTTCTGGCCCGCCTGGCTGGGATCGAAGCCCGCGCCGGGCTGACCGCCCTGGGCCTGGTACATCTTCTCGGAGATCTTGTAGAAGACCTGCTTGAGCTCCTCGGTCGCGGTCTTGATGGCGGCGGAATCGGTGCCGGTCAGGGCGCTCTTGAGGCTCTGGAGCTTGGCCTCGGCCTCGCTCTTGTCGGACGGGTCAAGCTTGTCGCCCATCTCATTCAGGGTCTTCTCGATCTGGTATGCCATCTGGTCGCCCTCGTTGCGGGTGTCAACCTCTTCCTTGCGCTTCTTGTCCTCGGCGGCGTACATCTCGGCCTCCTTGACGGCCTTGTCGATGTCCTCCTTGGACATGTTGGAGGAGGCGGTGATG
>CADADE010000002.1 GCA_902786615.1 Oscillospiraceae bacterium | reverse complement strand
GAGAGCTGGCGCGCAGCGCCTGAGAGGGGGAGCGTCTCCCTGCCGCCCCTCTCAGTCACGGCGCTTGCGTGAGACGCGCCGTGCCAGCTCCCCCCGACGGGGGGGAGCCAAGGAAACGCGCGCGACGCCCTGGCTCGCCCCCCCGGCGCGGGGGGAGCCAAGGAAACGCGCCCCGACGCCTTGGCTCGCCCCCGCGAAGCGAGGGGGAGAGCTGGCGCGCAGCGCCTGAGAGGGGGAGCGTCTCTTTGCCGCCCCTCTCAGTCACGGCGCTTGCGTGAGACGCGCCGCGACAGCTCCCCCCGACGCGGGGGGAGCCAAGAAAGCGCACCCGGCGCCCTGGCTCGCCCCCCCGGCGCGGGGGGAGCCAAGGAAACGCGCCCGACGCCCTGGCTCGCCCCCGCGAGAGCTGGCGCGCAGCGCCTGAGAGGGGGAGCGTCTCCCTGCCGCCCCTCTCAGTCACGGCGCTTGCGTGAGACGCGCCGTGCCAGCTCCCCCCGACGCGGGGGGAGCCAAGAAAGCGCACCCGACACCCTGGCTCGCCCCCCGGCACGTGGGGAGCCAAGTGGCACAGTGCAAAAATTCAAGTTAAAGTTGAGTAAAAAACTATGGCAAGAAAAAAGCAGGAAGAAAAGAAAAAATACGATAATCCCAATGTCGTCGGCCTCCGGGCGGAGATCCTGGAGCAGCCCATCACCGAGACGCTGGAGACAAACTACATGCCTTACGCCATGAGCGTCATTGTCTCCCGCGCCATCCCGGAGATCGACGGCTTCAAGCCCTCCCACCGCAAGCTCCTCTATACCATGCTGAAGATGGGGCTTCTCACCGGCGCGCGCACCAAGAGCGCCAACATCGTCGGCCAGACCATGAAGCTCAACCCCCACGGCGACGCCGCCATCTATGAGACGATGGTACGCCTCTCGGCGGGCTATCAGGCGCTGCTCACGCCCTTCGTGGATTCCAAGGGCAACTTCGGCAAGGTCTTTTCCCGGGACATGTCCTATGCCGCGCCCCGTTATACCGAGGCGAAGCTCTCCGCTATCTGCGCCGAGCTTTTCCGGGACATCGACAAGGATACCGTGGACTTCGCGGATAACTACGACGGCAGCATGAAGGAGCCGACGCTTCTGCCCACGGCCTTTCCCAATGTGCTGGTCTCCTCCAACCTCGGCATCGCCGTCGGCATGGCAAGCCAGATCTGCGGCTTTAACCTCTCCGAGGTCTGCGATACCACCGTGGCGTGGCTGCGCGATGCGGAGCATGATCTTTTGAGCACCATGCCCGCGCCGGACTTCCCCACGGGCGGGGAAATCATCTATGACCGCGCCCAGATGGAGAGCATCTACCGCACCGGCCGCGGCAGCTTCAAGCTGCGCGCACGCTGGCGCTTCGTGGAAAAAGAGAACATCATCGAGATCTACGAGATCCCCTACACCACCACCTCCGAGGCCATCATCGACAAGGTGCGCGAGCTGATCACCGCCGGAAAGATCCGCGAGATCAACGATATGCGCGACGAGACCGATCTCAGCGGTCTGCGCCTCGCCATCGACTTAAAGCGCGGCGTCGACCCGGACAAGCTCATGCAGAAGCTTTTCAAAATGACTCCGCTGATGGATTCCTTCCCGTGCAACTTCAATATCCTGGTGGCGGGCAATCCCCGCGTCATGGGCGTGGGGGAGATCCTGGAGGAGTGGACGGCCTGGCGCATGGACTGCGTAAGGCGCCGCGTCTACTTCGATCTGAACAAGAAGAAGGAAAAGCTGCACCTCTTAAAGGGCCTGGAGAGCATTCTGCTGGATATCGACAAGGCCATCGAGATCATCCGCCATACCGAGCTGGAGGCGGATGTGGTGCCGAACCTGATGCTGGGCTTCGGCATCGACCAGGTGCAGGCGGAGTATGTGGCGGAGATCAAGCTGCGCAACATCAACCGCGAATACATCCTCAAGCGCACCGCCGAGATCGAGGAGCTGGAGCGGGAGATCGAGGAGCTGGAGAGCATCCTGAATAACCGCCGCAAGCTCAAAACCATCATCATCGACGAGCTGAAGGCCATTTCCAAAAAGTACGGCGCAGCGCGTAAAACCGGCATCGTCTACGCAAACGAGATCGAAGAATATACCGAGGAGGAGACCGTGGAGGACTATCCCGTCACGCTCTTCCTCTCCAACGAGGGCTATTTCAAGAAGATCACAGCCCAGTCTCTCCGCATGAGCGGGGAGCAGAAGTATAAAGAGGGCGACGCGCTTCGGGTGAGCTATGAGACCACGAACCGCGCGGAGATCCTCTTCCTCACAAATAAACAGCAGATGTACAAGGTCAGGGCCTCGGACTTTGAGGACGGCAAGGCCTCTCAATTGGGCCTTTATCTGCCCACCAAGCTCCAGATGGACGAGGGGGAGAGCGTGCTTGCCATGCTGCTGCCGGGAGATTATACGAAGCATCTGCTGCTGATCTTTGAAAACGGCAAGGCGGCGCGCATCGAGCTTTCGGCCTATGAGACAAAGACAAACCGCCGCAAGCTTGTCAACGCCTGTTCGGACAAAAGCCCGGTGGCGGCCGTGTTCCTCCTGGATGAGGAGAAGGAGATCGCCTGTTATTCGAGCGACGGGCGGGTCCTCATTTTCAACAGCGCCCAGCTCCAGCCGAAAACCAGCCGCACGACCCAGGGCGTCAACGTCATGAGTCTGAAACCCAAACGCACCCTCACCACGGCCCGGCTTCTCAGCGAGACCAATATCATCAATCCCGCCCGCTACAGGATCAGAAGCCTGCCCGGGGCGGGCGCGCTTCTCAAACCGGAGGATACCAGCGAGCAGCAGATGTCGCTGCTGGACGAATAAGCAGGGGAGGAACACCGTTATGACGCAGCAGAAGGAGTCCCGTTTTCCGCACCTTCTTCGGAATTATCTGGTTATCGCCATCGGCTCTGCGATTTATGCCGTGGCCTTTCAGTTTTTCCTTTATCCGAACAACATCACCTCGGGCGGCGTCGTCGGTACTTCCATGATCATCAACCAGCTCACGGGCTTCCCGGTCGGCGTGATGACCATTCTTTTGAATGTGCCGCTGTTTATCGTCGCATGGCGCCACTTCGGACTGGACTTTATGATCGGCTCTCTGGTCGGCATGGGGCTGAGCTCCGTGCTGGTAGACCTTTTTGCGGGCTTCAATCTGGTCCTGACGAACGATCCCATGCTGGCGGCGGTCATCGGCGGCGTCGTCAAGGGGATGGGCCTCGGCATGATCTACTATGTCGGCGCCACCACCGGCGGCATGGATATCGTCGTCAAAATTCTCCGCATGAAGCTCGCCTCCGTCAATTTCGGCACCATCATGCTGGCGCTGGATACCATCATCATCGCGGTTTATGCGATGGTGCTGGGCCGGTATGAGAGCGCGATGTATTCTCTCATCGCCATGTACGTCACCACCAAGGTGGTCGACCTTGTGCTCTACGGTATCGACAATGCCTGCCTCTGCTATATCATCAGCGACGCTACCGAGGAGATCACAAAGGAGATCGTCTCGGGGCCGCTCCACCGCGGCGTGACGCTGCTGGAGGGCAGGGGCGCTTATTCCGGCTCACACCGGGATGTGATGATGTGCGTTATCAAACGCCAGCAGATCGGCCAGCTCAAGTGGCTGGTAAAGAATGTGGACGAGAAAGCGTTCTTCATCGTAACAAATGCCAAGAATGTTTTCGGCAACGGATTTGAGAGTATTACCGAGGTGCGCTGACAGTGAAGAAATTACTATACAGCCTGCTGTGGTGCCTGACGGCCGCGTCGCTCCTGTGCGGCTGCTCGTGGCTTGATAAGGAATATGTTTCCATTCACGACTATGTGGCCTCGGAAGAGGAAAAGAGCATCACAGGCAACCGTATCACGGTGCACAGCTTCAACGCGCTGGTTTCGGCGCTTCTCGGTATGGCCTACGAGGGCAGGACGGAGGGCAGCGTCGTGTTCGATCCCGCCTATCAGGGCGACGCGGGAGAGGATCTGGAGCGCGCCTGCCGCATCCTGCGGACGGAGGACGCGCTCTGCGCTTACTGCGTGGAAAACATATCCTATGAATTCAACAAGATCGTCACGATGAACGAGGCAAACGTCACCTTCAGCTATTCCAAGGTGAGTGAGAGCCCGAAGCAAATTGTGCATCTGGGCTTTTCCTCTGAGGCGGAGTCGGCGATCCTGAGCGCCTTTGAGAAGGGGACGCGGACATTGACGCTGCTTGTCGGGCGCAGCGGCTTTTCGGCGGAGGATATGGCGGCGCAGGTCGTGAAGACCTATCGGGACAATCCCACCGTGATCCCGAAAAAGCCGGAGGCGGCGGTAAACGTATTCAGCGGCGCCGGGGCGCAGCGGCTCTATGAGATCCATATTGATTACGGTCTGTCTACTGCCATGCTGTGGCAGTGCCGGATGGAGCTGGAAATCTACAAGCCCTTTGCGGGTTTGGACAAGTCCTCTCTCAGCGAGGTGGAGCGAGCCTACGCGGCCTGCCGCTATCTGGTTGAAAACTGTGAAATCACCGACAACCCGGAAGAGAACAGCGCCTATTCCGCGCTCATCAAGAAATCAGCCAACAGCGAAGGCGTAGCCTTTGCCTATGTGGAGCTCTGCCGACAGCTCGGCGTGGACTGCCGCATCGTCTACGGACAGCGGGACTGGAAGGAGCACTGCTGGAACATTGTGCGCATGGATGACAGCTATTATCACGTGGATATCACCCAGTGCGCCAAGGGCGGCCCAGCCCTGGGCTTCATGCAGAACGACGAGAACTTCTGGGGGATCTATCGCTGGGATGTGGCAGCCTATCCAAAGTGCGTGGGAACCAAGGGCTTCTTTGATTTCTTCCCGCCCACGACGGTGGAATCCCTCACAGTCGCCGGAAAATGACAGATGATAAAACGATCCCGGGCGTTTTTATACGCCCGGGATCGAAAAAAAGACTTGACAGAATTCAAAAATGTGGTATAATCCACAGTGTTGTTAATTGATGCGGCTTTAGCTCATCCGGTAGAGCGCCACCTTGCCAAGGTGGAGGTAGCGAGTTCGAGCCTCGTAAGCCGCTCCAAAAGCCCATTGCTCATGCAATGGGCTGTTTCTTTATGTGCGGGTATGATGGAATTGGCAGACATGCGAGATTTAGGTTCTCGTGCCGTCAGAAGAAGCCTGCTGCGTTCCGCTTCCCCGGTTTGCGTAAGAGCCGGGAAAGCTCCACATCCGCAGTCTCCTTCTTCCTTTCCGAAACGGGAGTCTCGCGGGGGACTCCCGTTTCGGTTTAAACGGGGGAGAAGCATGCTCCACTCCGTTTCCGCGGTTTCCATAAGAGCCGCGAAAACTGCGCATCCACTGCGTCCTTCTTCCTTTCCGAAACGGGAGTCTCACGGGGGACTCCCGTTTCGGTTTAAACGGAGGTCTCGCGGGGGGCTCCGGTTTGGTTTAACCAGAGGTCTCACGTGGGGCTCCGGTTTGGTTTAAACGGGGGAGAAGCATGCTCCATTCCGTCTCCCCGGTTTGCGTAAGAGCCGCGAAAACTGCGCATCCACTGCGTCCTTCTTCCTTTCCGAAACGGGAGTCTCACGGGGGACTCCCGTTTCGGTTTGAACGGAGGTCTCACGTGGGACTCCCGTTTCGGTTTGAACGGGAGTCTCACAGGGGACTCCCGTTTTGGTTTAACCGGAGGTCTCACGTGGGGCTCCGGTTTGGTTTAAACGATTGTAATAGAATCAGGCTGATTTCGCAGCATGACCTCTGGCGGGGCATTTTTTATTGCAAAGAACAAACCATAGTGGTATAATTCACAAAAATGCGGAAATGCGTCCGGCCTATACAATCCCGGCTGATACGCTTTCCCTCAAACGCACTGTTTTCCTTAGGGTTTCCATAGAGAATACAGACGGGCGTGTACCGACGGAGCATAAAAGGGAGAAAATACAGGCATGATCCGGGAAAACCAGAAGCTATTAAATCGTTTCAATGTTCTTAGCGACGCCGCCCTGATCTACGTCATGATCCCGGTAGCCTACTGGCTGCGCTTTCGTGTGCTGCAAGGCACAGAGGCAATTGCGCTTGCAAGCTATCTGTGGCTCGGCATATTTATTACACTGGCGATGCTTTTTGCTTTCGCCGCACGGGGCATCTATCAGACAACTCGTGTAATGAGCATTCGTATAGAGGTGGTCAAGCTCCTGGAAGCAAGCCTTTTAATCATGCTGCTTCTGTTTGGCGGGCTCTTTCTCTATCATGGGGAACAGTATTCCCGTCTGCTGCTGGGGTTCTTCTTCCTTCTAAGCACAGGGAGCGTCATCTGTAAACACGTCATGATACGCAAAAGCCTGCGTGCGCTCAGAAAGGCGGGCAAAAATCTCAAGCATGTCCTGATAGTGGGCAGCGGGAAAAACGCCGTCCGATACCTGGCTACGATCCGGCGCAACCGGGAGATCGGCTTTGATGCGATCGGCTACATCGCCGGGCAGGAGGGCGGACTCGCCATCCCGTACCTCGGCGGATATGAGGCCCTCGAAGACGTGCTCAAAAGGCAGCAGCCGGATGAGGTCGTATCGGCCATTGAGCTGGAAGACGATGGGCGCACGCCGCGCATTATCGCCTGCTGCGAGAAGGCCGGCGTGAAGCTCTCCATCATTCCCTTTTATGCCGAATATATGCCGACACATCCCCAGTATGACGATCTCGACGGCATCCCGCTTCTGAATATCCGCCGGATCCCGCTGGAGAATTACGCAAACGCCATTCTAAAGCGGGCAACGGATATCATCGTGTCGCTTGCCATGCTCCTCGTGCTCTCACCGCTTATGCTGCTGTGTGCCGTCGGCGTGAGGCTGTCCTCTCCCGGCCCGGTGCTTTTCAGGCAGCAGCGGGTCGGAAAGGGAGAGAGACTCTTTACCATGTACAAGTTTCGCTCCCTGGTTGTGAATGCCTCGTCTGACACGGCATGGTCGCAGAAGACTGACGCGCGCAGGACCTACTTTGGGGCGTGGATACGGCACTTCTCTCTGGATGAGCTTCCGCAGCTTTTCAACGTCCTGCGCGGGGATATGAGTCTCGTCGGCCCGCGGCCGGAGCTCCCGGCATTTGTGAACCGTTTCAAGGAGGAAATACCGCTTTACATGGTGCGCCATCAGGTGCGCCCCGGCATCACCGGCTGGGCGCAGATCCATGGCTTCCGCGGCGACACTCCCATCAAGGAGCGCGTGGAGCACGATATCTGGTATATAGAAAACTGGAGCTTCTTGCTGGATATCCAAATCCTGCTGGAAACGCTGTTGCGCGGGCGCTTTATAAACGACGAGAAGCTTTCCCGCAAAGCGTCCTTCGGCGCTCAGGCACAGCCGCCGGAGCATGGAAAAACGCGGTGAACCGGGGCGACAAAATGATTGTGCGGAAATGAGCGTATGATTACTGAAAAACTGACAAAAAAACTACAGACTTTCTTTCGCCTTAACAGCACAGGGGCGCCTTTGCGCTGGCGGGAGGGCAATCCCCTGTGTGAAAGACTCAGCCAGAGCTTTGCCCTGTTTATGCTGACGCTGTTCCCGCTTCTGCTCGGCCGCAATTTGTACGCGGACTTAACGCTCTTCAAGTTCCGGCTTTTTTCTATAGCAGCCGGTGCGTATTTCATCCTCTGCCTTCTGATTGACGCCTTTTATCCAGACAGTCAGAACCGGGACGTGAGGAGAAGCCCTGAAAAACTGCGCATGACCGTCCCGCAGATCATGCTGCTCGTCTATGTTCTCTGGGCTGTTATTTCCGCGTGGCATTCGTCCTATTCGGGATTATGGGCTGGCCAGAGCCGGCATGAGGGCTTGCTCTCGATCCTGCTGTATGCTTCGGTGTTCCTGCTTTTGTCCTTTTGGGGAGAGTACACCGATGCATATACATACGGCCTCGGCCTCATGGGAACCGCAGCCGGATGCATCGCCATGATTCAAACCTTCGGCGTTCCGATTTTTTTTCTCAGAGGCTACAACTATTGGAATACCTCCTTTCTCACCACCATCGGGCACGAGGACTGCGTCGCCTGTCTCATCAACATCCTGATCCCGACGCAGCTGTGCGGTTTTGTCATTCTGAAAAGCCGCTGGCGGTGGCTGGGCGTGCCGGCGCTGTTTCTCATGGCCTATCTCACCGTTTATACCGATGTGGACACCGCAAAGCTCGGCTTTGCGGCCACGATTGTGCTGCTGCCCTGTCTGATTGAGAGCCGGGAGCGCCTGCGGAATCTGCTTGTCGGCCTGATCCCGATCCTGCTGGGCGCCGCTCTCGGCTTCAGTTACCACCGAAACCGCAGCTTTCAACCGGGTGCCCTTGCGCTGGCTTTTCTGCTGGCTGCGGCAGCGCTGGGGCTCGCGGCCTGGACCATGAGCAAAAGGAAGCGGACCTGGTCCGCAGCCCCGGCGGTGATCCGCCGGACCGCTTATGTCGTCATGGCGCTGCTGCTGATCGTTGTGCTGGCTGTCCTGTACCGCTATCAAGGGGGCAACCGTCTTTTGCGCGAGGCCTCAGAGCTGCTTCACGGAAATCTGAGTGATGAGGCCGGTTCCCTTCGCGGCTATATCTGGAAATGTACCTGGAAGATCATTGGAGAGCATCCCATATTCGGCGGCGGTCCCGGCTCCTTTTTGAGCCTTTTTGAGCCGTATAATCCCGGCTATGAGGCGCTCCTGCGCGGTGAGGCCACCGTTGACTTCCCGCACAATGATTTCCTCTCCGTTGCGGCCTGCACGGGGCTGGTGGGCCTTGCGCTGTATCTGGCGTTTCTGATTACACTGGCTGTGCGCTGTATCCGTGCGGCATACCGCTGCCCGGTGCTGCTGATTTTTCTCGGCGGCATGGCGGGATACCTGGCCTATTCCTTTTTCGTTTTCTCAATTGCAGTCGTATCGCCTCTCTTCTGGGTGCTGGCAGGGCTTGCGGACAAGTGCGTCCGGCAGCTGGAATGATTGCCCTTTTCATGAAAATATCCCGCCCGGATATTTGTATATCTGAGCGGGATTGCTGCTTCTGGCTGTGCTGTTGTTCCAAAACCGGAATCGGCTGCGGCAGGCGGATCAGCCCAGGGTACAAAGCCCTGGCGGGTCGGGAGCGGCGTGCAGTCTCTGGCGGGCACAAATACTACGACATGGATCAGGTCATTGCCGCGGCAAGGAGAGCGTCGGAAGGCGGCAATATCTGAAACTGATCGAGCGGCTTGTCCACGCTGCATACCGCGTATCTGTACCCGTCGTTAAAGTCCAATTCCCTGAAATCGTAAGAGCGCGCATCGACGCTTTGTTCCACCCTGATCGTACGGCTGTCCAGAACGATGCAGAACGCATCAAGCGGAAGCTGTAAACCGAGGCCGGTTGCTTTCATGAAGCTCTCCTTGAGCGTCCAATAGCGAAAAAAGAGCCCGTTTCGCTCCGTGTCGCCGCATTGCATGAGCGCCTCATACTCCGCGGGATGGAAGAAGCGCTTGGCGATTTTCATGTCGCTCTCTTTGATCTGCTCCACGTCACAGCCGATTTCGGAATCGGAAAGCGCGCACATCACCTTTGTCCCTGAATGGGAGAGGTTGAAATGCACGTTTTTGTCATGCGCAAGACGCGGCTTGCCATCATGTGAAACTGTCATCGTGAAATCGGATACGCCTTCGGCTGCGAGCGCCGCTTCCAGCAGCGCTCCCGCGCCGAGTGAAAGGCATTTGTCCTTTTGAAATCGCATACGGTCCACTTTTGACCGCCGCACCGGGGATACCCGGTCATAGAGCTGCCGAAAGCGCCGGGCGTCCGTAAGCGAGCGGACGTCCGCCGTAACTATTTTTATCGTTCTGTCCATACTGCCGTCAATCCAAAATTCAATTTGGAGCGGCGCCTTCCCGGCCCGCTCGAGGCTTAAAAGCAAAAAGGGAAATGCTTCGTTTTGCAGCATTGTACCACAGGGGCGGATTCCCTGACAAGCCGGAACTTGAAGCGGCTTTTTTATTGCGCCTCAAAAAAGGGTGTAGTATAATCTTTTTGGTAAACTGGATCATTTTGATTTACCGGGAGGTCAACATGAAAAGAATAGTGGCATGGCTCCTTGCCGCGGCGCTCTTTGCGGCCGTTGGGGCGGGGGCCGCGGCTGAGAAGCCGGCGTCATGGGAAATCATAGAAAAAATCGTTGTGCTTTACGGCGCAAACGGAGAGGCGGCCGCTGACGAAATCGTGCGGCTGCTGGAGGAATTGGAGACGGTCGACGCTCCTGCCGCGGAAAAATGGGCAAAGATCATGTGGCGCTGGGCCGACAAGGAGCTGACCATCCATGAGGATGTTCTTCCCGACGGGCTTCCGGATACGGATGAGCTCTGCCTGGTCGCGCTGGGCTTCCAGCTCAATCC
Organism: Oscillospiraceae bacterium; assembly: GCA_902786615.1. The sequence goes on along the minus strand of CADADE010000002.1, from coordinate 132,792 downwards.
GGACGGCAGTATGAAGGACGAGCTTATCCATCGCCTTGAAACCCTGCAACGCTGCGCCGAAAAGTACCCGAATGCCATGATCGTGTGTACCGGCGGCGGTACTGCGAAGGACAATCCCGACGCCACGGAAGCGGGGGAGATGGCAAAATGGCTGCGGGAGCATGGCGTCCGGTCCTCTCGCATCATCGTGGAGAATCTGTCCCAGACCACGGCGCAGAATGCAGGCTATACCCTGAATATCCTGAAAAAAGAGTTCCCGCAGGTGAAAAAGCTTGCAATTATCTCCAGCGATTATCACATTGCGACCGGCACGCTGCTGTTTCAGGCGGAGGCCATTTTGCGGGATGAGCCGGAGCTTGAGGTCGTCTCAAACGCGGCTTGGAAGGCCCCTTCCGGCACGCTTTCACCGATGTTTCAGGCGGGCGCGCTGATCGAACTGCTCGGGGACAAGGAAACCGCCTACAATATTTACTTTGATAACTATGACATTCATGAGATCCTTCCGCTCGAATAACAGCGCCAAGGCTGAATGCGCGAGCGTGATGAATGTGACATTCTGCCGCATCCCCCTTGCAATTTGAGTAAAAACATGGTAAAAATAAAAGTAACAAACACCTGTATCGGTTTGATTTCAATTGAAGGGGGAGAGAACAATATGCGCAAAAATGGCATCGAAAAGAAAGGCATGGCCGCCCTGGAGGACGACGCCCTGGAGAATGTCGCGGGCGGCGTTGACGGCGTTACGCTCACCGGCTCCGGCAGCTTTATGTCCAACACCGGCACCAGCCTGAACATTATCGTCAACTGGTATGCGGGCATTGACATCTATGGCAATCGCGGCCTGATGATCGTCGTGAGCGCTACCTCCGGCAACCTGACGGCGGGCTCGCTCCTGAACGGCGTCGAGGTAAGCGTCAATGGCATGAGCTATGCCGCAAGCAACAATCCCATCAACTATTATGGCGGCGGCGTTAGCACCAATACCCTCGCGACCTTCACCATTCCCAATGTCTACGGGAATGTGTCCATCACCGCGGTCTGGCACTTCAACGGCACCTATGGCGGCGTTCCAATCGGCAGCATCTACGCCAACGGCATGGCCACGGTGTGATCGCCGCTCTTTCACAGAAAAAGAAAAAAGTGTGACACTTCTGTGACAGAAGCTGTGTTATGATGATCTCGCAAGCAGGGAAGAAAACAAGAAACAAGGAAAACAAAAAATAGAAAAGGAGATTATTACAATGTCTGACGAAAAGAAAATCCTCAACGAAAACGAAACCGCAAACGTGGCCGGCGGCGGCGCCAACGGCACCTTCTGGCAGGAAGGCGCGGCAATCTACTACCGCATCGTTCCCGGCGATACCCTGTCCGAGATCGCAATGCGCGCCCAGGTTCCCATGAACCAGATCCTCCAGCTCAATCCCAGCATCTGGAATCCCGACAAAATCAGCGCCGGCGCTGTGATCCGCATCCGCTGAGCAACAGAATAACGCAAAAGCACCGGGGGAGCTGTAAAACGGCTCCCCCGGTTCCTTCTTTTTTTGATGTCTAACGGCGTTTCCTGCCCTTCCTCTGCGGCTTTTCAGGCCCCACAATGTCGTCACGCCGGTTCCAGTTCGGGTTGGAGTAGCTGCTCTCCTGCACCATGAGATCGTCTGCCCGGTGTTCCTCGTCGGTAAAGACGGAACCCTCGGCCTGAACGGATGCTTTCAGCTTCATCGTCTCCGGGCTGATCTTGGCAAAGGCTTTACGGAAGAAAAAGCTCTGCAGATAGGCGATCACGCCGAAGCCGCACACCGCCCAGAGATAGGTGAAGAGATTCACGGCCCGGGGGTTCATGACAAAGCTGATATAGAACGCCGCCGCGACGAGCAGGATGCAGAGCACCGTCCAGGGCAGAGCCGCGACGCTGAGAAGCCACGCGTTTCGGAGCGTATTCAGTACGCTGTTTTCATACCTTGCCTGGAGAGGGAAGATATAGACAAAGCCGAACAGAAAGACAAGCGCCAGAACGTAGAAGGTCACCTGATAGACCTTCCCGTAAGCGCCGGACAGGCTCTGCGTGACCCAGTAATACGCGCCGAGAAACAGGAGGATCAGCAGACAGATCAGCCAGAGGGCGGTCGCCTGCTTGAAATTCCGCTTGAAGGCCAGCCAGAAGTCCCGAAAAACCAGCCCCGTATCCTTGTCCTCCTCGTACACAAACTGCAGTGTGCAGGTATAAAGCGCCGCAAGAGAGGCACCGATCGTAAAGACGGGCAGGGAGAAAAGGACAAACATCAGGTTGCAGATCACGATATCCGCAAAACGGCTCAGGGCAGTCATCAGCGGTCCGTCCGCGTCAAAAAGTTTCATTGATAGCCGACCTCCATACACAGAAAAGAATTGTGGGGCGCCGAGGTCCGGCGCCCCATTGACTTTGTTAGGGAAAAATTACTTGATAGCGCCCTGAACCATACCGTCCATGATGTGCTTCTGCGCAATCAGGAAGATGACGATCATGGGGATCATGGCGAGCAGCGCCGCTGTCAGGATCATGTCCCAGGACTTCACGAAGGAGCCGACGAAGGCCTGCACCGCGACGGGCAGGGTCTTGTTCGGATTCGACTGCCCCAGCAGGATGGAGGGGAGCAGGTAGTCGTTCCAGATCCACATGCCGTTGAGGATGGTGACGGTCACGATCGTGGGCTTGAGCAGGGGGAAGATGATGCGGAAGAAGGTGCCCTCGGGAGAGCAGCCGTCAATGGCCGCAGCCTCCTCCAGCTCGTAGGGGATGCCCTTGATGAAGCCGGTGAGGATGAACACCGTCATGGCGCCGCCGAAGCCGCAGTAGCCGTTCATGCCCAGACCCACGAACTTGCCCACTTCACGGAAGGTGGCGATCAGCGGGAGCATAACCACCTGGAAGGGGATGATCATGGAGGAGATGAAGGTCATGTAAATAACGGTGGACCACTTGGTCTTGTTGCGGCAGATGACCCATGCGGACATGCCGCCGAACACCGCCAGCAGAACCAGAGAGATGATGGTTACAACGGCGGAGGAGCCGAAAGCGCGCCAGAACACGAAGTTCTTGTTGTTCACGACCGCGCTCAGGTTGGAGGCAAACTGTTTGAAGCTTGCGCCCGCGGCGGAGATCGGGTCGTTGACGATGGCGGCCTGGGTCTTAAAGGAGTTCAGGACCACCAGCGCGAAGGGGAACAGAATGTAGATTGCAAGAAGAACGGCGATGATCGTCAGGATGACCGCCCTGGACGTCTTCATTTTCATTACATTTCGACCTCCCTCTTATTGGAGATACGAACCTGCAGCAGCGACACGCAGGCCAGAATGATGAAGAACAGGATCGCCTTGGCCTGGGCATAGCCGTACTGGTCACGTGCAAAAGCGGTGTTGTAGATATTCAGCGCGATCATCTGCGTGCCGTTCGACAGGCGCGTGCCCATAAACTTTCGCACGGTGCCGACGCCGTTGGTCAAGGCAAGGTTCACGTCGAACTGCTTGAACGCGGAGGTCAGGGTCAGGAAGGTGCAGATGGTGAAGGTGGCCGCGATCATGGGGATCTTGATCTTGAAGAGGGTCATGATGTCGCTTGCGCCGTCGATCTGCGCAGCCTCCAGCACGTCCTTGGGCACGGTGGCGAGACCGTTGATGTAGATCAGCATGATGTAGCCGGCGTACTGCCAGATATACACGACGATGATGGCCATAAAGGCGGTGTTCGTCCTGGCCAGCGCGGAGTACGGAGAGTTGAGGATCTTCGTGAGCACGTTGGAGAAGATGAACTGCCAGATATAGCCGAGAACGATACCGCCGATCAGGTTCGGGAGGAAGTAGGCCGCGCGGAAGAAGCCGACGCCCTTGAGCTTGGTGGTGCACAGCAGGGCCAGCAGGAAGGCCACAAGGTTCACCAGGATCATGTTCACGATCACGAACAGCACGGTGAGCAGCAGCGACCAGATAAACGCGGGCTCTTTGAACATGGCGGCATAGTTTTCAAAGCCGACCATTTTTGTAAAGGAAACGCCGTTCCAGTCCGTAAAGGAGTAGAAGAAACCGACAAACATGGGGATGATGACGGTTACGGCAAAGGTAAAGAGCAGGGGAAACAGGAAAATGATGTTGATGATCGTCCGGTGGTGCAGGATCGTGGGGATAAAATAGACGCCTGCCAGTACGCAGAGCGCGCCCAGGATCAGGAACGCGCCGCGGAGCTCAAAATTGCCGAGCTTTGCATAGTTCTTGGAAAAGTCCATGTACAGCGCAGCAATCAGCAGAATCGTACCCACACCCAGGAGAGTCGTCGACAGCATTTTCTTGTTGGAGGTGTTTTCATTCATATCTCAGAACGCTCCCTTTCCAATAACTTTTCTCCTATAAATATGGAAGAAGGGCGGAGGCAGCGCCGCCGCCCTTCTTAAATTAACTTGCTGCGGAACGATTACTTGATGTTGTCGGCGATGATGTCGGTCATAGCCTCGACGAAGCTCGGAACGTCCTCAACACCCATGGCGAAGTCCTGGAAGATAGCGCCGGTGAAGTCCTGCGCGAGGTTGGAGGGCTGGCCCATCCAGTGCCAGGAAGAGGTCTTGCCGGCAGCAGCATACTCGGAGACGGGGCCCGCAAACGGGTCATTGGCGACGACGGTGCAGCTCTTGAAGGGGCTGACGCAGCCGGCTTCCTGAACCATGATCTGCTGGCCGTCGGGACCGGCGAGCCAGTTGAGGAACTCTTCCGCCTCAGCGACGTTGCCGTCCTTGTAGACTGCCCAGTGGGAAGGAGCGTTGGTCAGAATGGTGTCGATGCCCTCGATGAAGGCGTAGGGGACGTAGCCGCACTCGAAGTTGCCGGCAGCGGCGTACTGATCCTTGTACTGGTTGGTCAGGGAGGAGCCGATCCAGGAGCCCTGGGTCACGAAGGCATACTTGCCTGCGGCAAAGCCGGAGACCTGCATATCATAGTTGCCGGAGACGAGGAGGGCGGGGTCGGAGTACTTGTTGAAGAGATCGACCATCTCGGCGAACTTGGTGAAGCGCTCCTGATCGAGCTTGCCCTGCATGAGCAGGTCGAAGTAGGTGGTGTCGTCACGGGCGAGGCCTGCGTCGAGGTACTGGCCGAACAGGTGCTGGCCGGTGGACCAGTAAAGCTCGGTGGCGTTGGCGCAGTAGCCGATGACGGCGGTGATGCCGAGCTCGTCCTTCTTGGCGTCGATGGCTTCAAAGGCAGCCTTCATGGACTCGGGACCGGTGATGCTCTTGGGATCGACCCCGGCCTTCTCCAGGATGGACTTGTTGTAGGCAAGGCCGATGGCCTCGGTGGTGTAGGGGAAGCCGACGAGCGCGCCGCTTTCGTCAACGAAGCCGGCGTCGGTATCCTTCGCCCATGCCTGGTCGGACATGTCAACGACCATGCCGGTCCAGTTGGCCAGGTCGGGAGCGCCCTCGAAAACAAAGATCTCGGGCATGTTGCCGGCCTGATAGTACTGCTTCAGCGTGGCCTGCAGGTCAACGCCGCCGCCGAGAGACTCGACCTCGACATGCTTGCCGGTGGCTTCCTCATAGGCCTTGGCTGCGTGGTTCAGGGGCTCTGCAATCTCAATTTTGCCGTTGAAGAGACGGATCCCGTCGGCGAAAGCGGCCGAGGGCAGCAGTGCGACGAACATCATCAGCACCAGGAAGCTTGCTAAAAACTTCTTCATACTTGGTTCCTCTTTTCATATAGATTTTTTGTCGGCGGGACTGCCCGCCTGCTTGATTGATTCTAACATTTTGCCCGTGCAAAATCAATCATTTTTGTGGGTTCCGACGAATCTGGGCGTTTTGTACGAAGCATAGTTAAAAAAATTATAGCTTTTGACTAATTGACAAATCACGTCTTCGCGTTCCACAGAAGGCGGAAATTACAGTTGTTCCTTCGTTCATTTAAATCTGAAACGAAAGAGGTCTATCTATCATGCCGACGCATAAACTGATTTCAGAGACGGCGGCAGCAAAAAATGACCACAAGATGGTGAGCGGAAAACAGAGACAGGCTACAAGGTGTTGGACGCTTTCACTCTGAAATTGTAATAAAACAGCGGCAAATGTTAACAGAATGTAACTCAAAATTGGCAGGCACAAGCGGGCAAGAGGAGGGATGCAAAAAGCATGAAACACCATATATTGTACTAAAATATCAATCTGGAAGACGAAACAAGCAAAATACAGTTTGAAATGTTTACACAGGATGAATAAGAAAATTCCCGGCGAATTGGCGCATTTACACAAATTTTACAATTCCCTTTACAGGGGTGTCAGATTATGTTATTATTTGTCTAAAGAAAAGGAAAGGAGCTGCTGCTATTATGAAGCGTGTTTTATCGCTTGTTCTCTGTCTTGCTCTCTTTGTTCTTCTCGTACCTGCAGCGGCAATGGCCTGGGACGGAATTGTCGCTGTTACGCTGGAACCGGGAGACACAGTGTACGACATCTGTCAGAGCTATGGAATGAATTACTATGAAGTCAAGGACTTCATCATGCAGCTGAACGGCATTGATGAGGAGTGGAAGCTGGGGGCCCTGTACCCCGGAAACACCATTCTGATTCCCGTCGATTACTCTGCGCCCGCTTTTTATGTCGATCCTGTCTACGTTGACCCTGTCTATGTGAATCAGACCTATTACGCCAATCCCGTCTATGTACAGCCTGTCTATGAGACTCCGGAGGATTCGGTGCTGTGCTATGTGGTGCCTTACGTCATTCGCTACGGCGATTCGATCCAGAGCATCTATAACCGCTGGGGTCTGCGCTATGAGAACTATGCCGCGATGATCCGCAGCCTGAACGGCGTGGAAAATCTCGATTCGCTCGTCGTCGGCGCGACCTATTATCTGCCCACCACCTGGGGAAATTTCGATCCCAACAGCTTTTATGTCACGGTGATCAACCATGTCATGCGCTACGGCGAAAGCGCTTATGATGTTTTCTTTGACTTCGGGATCAACTATAACCGCTACTATACGATTCTGGAGTGCTTCAACGGCTGGAGAGATCTGACCCGGCTTTCGGCGGGGGATCGTCTGCTGATTCCGGTCGTGTAAAGTCATATCAATCCTAAAAAAACGGGCTTTCTTGAGAAGGCCCGTTTTTTCGGTTGATTTTTGCTTCTGATGCCATTATAATACCATACAGGATAAATGCTCTGCCGCTTTCGGGCGGAGCTTAAAAATCAATTGCAGCTTCCGGTGGTTATGCTATGAAAAGAAACAAGCTTATACGGAAAAGAATACTATGCGCGCTCCTGCTGACAGCCATGCTGTGCATTCTCACAGCCTGCTCCCGTGTTGCCAGTATCAAGCTGCCGCCGATCCCGACGCCCAAAAAGGCGGAGCCGGTGCCGACGGCGGAAGTGCTTGCGACGGCAGCGCCGGAGATCTCTTCGACTCCGCAGATGTTTTTCCCGAAGCCTGAGACTCCGCCTCCCACGCCGTTTGCGACGCCGGTTCCGATGCCGTTTGAGACGCCGACGCCGACGCCGACGCCGATGCCGACGCCGGAACCTGTGCCTGAAAACCCCGACATTCCGCATCTGTACATCGAAAATGCCACCTATCCGGAGAGTATGGCGCAGTACGGCGTGGCCGATCTCCTTGGTGAAATCTATACGGATAAGGGCGTGATCGCCCAGGTATGCGGACGGATCTACAACAACGATTCCGGACAGAACGAGCAGATTTGCATGTATTACCCGTATGCGCAGTATTTCAGCCTGGGCGGTACGGTCAACTCCAATTTGATCTTCGGCATGCTGGAGCCCGGACACTATACCTATATAGTCTCGGCCATTGCGGAAAACAACTCCTACAGCAGCGGAGAAACGGTCCTGATCGAGCACGCCTTTGAAATTTACTATCCCTGAGCGATATTGAAATTTACTATCCCTGAGCGATATGGCTTTACGGCGCGGATGCTTTTATCCGCGCCGTTTTTCTCCTTGACAAATACCCATGGGGGGTATATACTCCGGCATGTGAAGAGGTGATGTGCCGTGTCGGAAAAAACGGAAGAGCAGCAGGGCGCCTGCTGCTGTCATAAGAAGAAAGAACGTTCGGAGGAAGAGTACAGGCGGCTGGTAAACCGTCTGAACCGCATCGAGGGGCAGATCCGCGGCATTCGCGGCATGCTCGAGCGCGACGCCTATTGTCCCGATATTCTGGCGCAGGCCGCCGCCGCCAATGCGGCGCTCAACGCCTTCAGCCGGGAGCTTTTGTCCAACCATATTCGCTCCTGCGTGGTAAACGATGTGCGCGCCGGGAATGATGAGATCGTGGACGAGCTGCTGGACACCCTGCAGAAACTGATGAAATGATAAGGGATGTGAGACGATGAAACAATATAACGTCAGCGGCATGAGCTGCGCGGCCTGTTCCGCCAGAGTGGAGAAGGCGGTCAGTGCCGTGCCCGGCGTGGAGAGCTGTTCGGTCAGCCTTCTGACCAATTCCATGGGCGTGGAAGGCACGGCGGACGAGCGGAGCATCATTGCCGCGGTCGAGGCGGCGGGCTACGGCGCGAGCCCGAAGGGCGCGGAGAAGGCCGCGCAGTCTGCGGAGGAGGATGCCTTGCGCGACCGGGAGACGCCGGTTTTGAAGCGCCGCCTGCTCTCTTCCCTGGGGTTTTTGCTGGCGCTCATGTATATCTCCATGGGGCACATGATGTGGGGCTGGCCGCTGCCGCGCTTTCTGGACGGCAACCATGTCGCGATGGGGCTTGCCCAGATGCTGCTGGCCATCGCGGTCATGGTCATCAATCAGAAGTTTTTTATCAGCGGCTTTCGCGGCCTGATGCACCGCGCCCCCAATATGGATACGCTGGTGGCGCTGGGCTCCGGCGCGTCCTTCGCGTACAGCACATATGCGCTCTTTCGCATGACCCAGGCTCAGCTTGAGGGCGGCGCTGAGGCTGCCATGGTCTGGATGCATGAATTCTATTTTGAGTCGGCCGCCATGATCCTGACGCTCATTACCGTCGGCAAGATGCTGGAGGCGCGCTCCAAGGGCAAGACCACGGACGCCCTCAAGGGGCTTATGAAGATCGCGCCCAAAACCGCGACGATCGTGGAGAACGGGAAAGAGAAAACCGTACCCATCGAGACGGTCAGGAAGGGCGATATTTTTGTGGTGCGCCCCGGCGAAAATATCCCGGTGGACGGCATTGTGAAAGAGGGCAGCAGCGCCGTGGATGAATCCGCCCTCACGGGTGAGAGCATCCCAGTGGAAAAAGCGCCGGGCGATACCGTCTCTGCCGCCACGGTCAACCAGGCGGGCTATATCCGCTGCGAGGCTGCCCGCGTGGGCGAGGATACCACGCTCAGCCAGATCATCCGCATGGTCTCCGACGCGGCTGCCACCAAGGCTCCCATCGCCAAGATCGCGGACAGGGTTTCGGGCGTGTTCGTGCCGGTTGTCATCGGCATTGCCGTCATTACGACGCTTGTCTGGCTGCTTCTGGGGCGTGAGTTTGGCTTCGCCCTCGCGCGCGGGATCTCCGTGCTGGTGATCAGCTGCCCCTGCGCCCTCGGCCTTGCCACGCCGGTGGCCATCATGGTGGGCAACGGCGTCGGCGCAAAGCAGGGCATCCTGTTCAAAACCGCCGCCTCCCTGGAAGAGACCGGGCGCGTGAACATTGTGGCGCTCGACAAGACCGGCACCATTACGGCGGGCAAGCCGCGCGTGACGGAGCTTATCCCGGCGGAGGGGACGGACGAGGCGGCGTTTCTGAAAGCCGTGGCTTCCCTGGAGGCCAGGAGCGAGCATCCCCTTGCCGTCGCCGTGATGGAGTATGCGGCGGAAAAGAGCGTCACACCGGCAGAGGTAAAAGACTTCGCCGCGCTTCCCGGCAACGGCCTGACGGCAAAGCTGGACGGGAAAGAACTCGTCGGCGGCAGCGGCAGCTTTATGAAAAAGCGCGTCAAAATCCCCGGCGACTTGCTTCAAAAAAGCGAGGCGCTGGCCTCTCAGGGAAAGACCCCGCTGTTCTTTGCCCATGACGGTAAGCTTCTCGGCATCATCGCGGTCGCGGATGTGATGAAGCCGGACAGCGCCCGGGCAATACAGGAACTGAAAAAGCTCGGTATAAAAGTTGTTATGTTAACCGGCGACAATCAGCGCACCGCCGACGCCATCGGGCGTGAGGCGGGCGTCGATACCGTGATCGCGGGCGTTCTGCCGGACGGAAAGGAGAGCGTGATCCGCACGCTTCGGGAATACGGCAAGGTCGCCATGGTGGGCGACGGCATCAATGACGCGCCTGCGCTGACCCGCGCGGATATCGGCATCGCCATCGGGGCGGGCGCGGACATCGCGGTGGACGCGGCGGACGTGGTGCTCATGCACGGCAGCCTGCGGGACGTCTCTGCGGCGATCCGGCTCAGCCGCGCAACCTTGCGCAATATTCATGAAAACCTGTTCTGGGCGTTTTTCTACAACGCCGTCTGCATTCCCGTCGCCGCCGGCGCTTTCGTCTGGGCGGGCCTGACCCTGAACCCCATGTGGGGCGCGGCCGCCATGAGCCTTTCCAGCTTCTGCGTTGTGACAAACGCCCTGCGGCTGAATCTTTTTAATCCGCATGATGCCTCCCACGACAAGCCGGGGAGAAATCAGATAGACAGAGAAATCGAAATAAATCAAAATGTTAAGGAGGAAAACCCCATGACAACGACCCTGAAAATCGAGGGAATGATGTGTCCCCACTGCGAAGCCCGCGTCAAGAAGGCGCTGGAGAGCCTGGAAGGTGTTGAGAGCGCCGTCGTAAGCCATGAAGCAGGCACAGCCGTCGTCACCGGCTCGGCCGATTTTGAGACCATGAAGGCCGCGGTCGAAGCCCAGGATTACAAGGTGCTGGGAACAGTCTGACGAGAACAGCAACAGCGGAAAGCTCCGCTGTTGTTGTTTTTTTGTTGAATTGTAACCGGCGTGTGATTGCATGAAGCCGCAGGAAAACTTATAATCTGTTATGAGTATATATAACCTTAAATGGGTATCGGGTTTCATCCGCTTCTAAGCTCCCTTTGCGAAAGGGAGCTGTCACAGCCGATCTCCCGCGAGGCTGTGACTGAGGGATCGGCCGAGTTGTGCAAAGCTTAAACAGAGCCTTGCTTAGATTCACAGAGCCTTGCTTAGATTCTGTTTCGATCCCTCCGGCCTTCGGCCACCTCCCTTTTTCCAAAGGGAGGTCAGATTTGGGGCTTGCTGACGTAAGCCGATACGCATATAAACTTATAAAGATACTCACAGACTAACAGTACCAGGAGAGAAACAATATACTGCGGTAAAGAAAATGAGACGTAATAACGAACAAAATCAATACGGCAGATTTCCCGGACGCCGCTTTTTGAGCCTGTTGTGCGCGGCGTCGCTGCTTTGCTGCACACCGACCGGGCCTGCTTTTGCGAATGAGGAGCTTCAAATCACGGAGGAAGGCGGCCATGTCCATACGGACAGCTGCTACAGCACGGGCAATCATCTTGTCTGCGGCCTGGAGGAAAGCGAGGGCCACCGGCACAGCGACGACTGTTATGAACGTGTTCGCGGCGCGCTCTTGTGCACGGACAATACGATCCATCATATTCACGGCGACGAGTGCTATGAATGGTCTGTGGAGCTTGGCTGCGGACTGAACGAGGGCGATGGCGCCCATACGCATACGGAGGATTGCTATGAGGCGGAGCGGATCCTGATCTGCGGGCAGGAGGAAACGAATCCCGTGCAGACAGAGGACGTGGTCCTGGAAAATGAGCTGCCCGAAGCGGAAGAAAACCCGGTTCAGACGGAAGAGCCCGTTATGAATCCCGGCGACGGGATCACATCCTATCTGCAATGGGAAAGAGAACTGAGCTTTGCCGGAGTGAGTGATCCGACTGCCGATCTCGAGGATGAGACGGACTGGTGGCGGATGTTCATGGATATGGAGCTGAGCGGCAATTGGGCGGAGGACCTGCTGATGATCGCCGAAAGCCAGCTCGGCTATACCGAGAGTGAGCTGAACTATTCGGCCGAGGACCCGCAGCATCCCAAGGGCTATACCCGCTACGGCGCTTGGTACGGCATCCCCTATGGGGACTGGTGCGCCATGTTCATCTCTTTCTGCCTGTATTACGCCAACATCCCGGAATCCGTCGTACCGTATAACTGCTACTGTTCCGAATGGGTCAGGGAGCTGAGAGACCGTGGACTGTACAGGCACTGGGATGAAGGCTACACGCCGAAGCGCGGCGACTTTATCTTCTTCGATTTCGACATGGATGAGCATGCCGAGCATGTGGGGATCATCCGCGATATTGACGAGGAGCGCGGATGGATTTATACCATCGAGGGGAACCGCTTTGACTATGTGGAGCATTTCACCCTGACGAAGGATGATTACGCCATCATCGGCTTCGGCGTCCTGCCGGAAAACCCCGACTATGACCCGGCCAATCCGGTCGTCACCAGCCGCAACGGAGAGGTGGAGCTTCCGCCGGAGCCTGAGGAGCCGGAGCCTCCCGCCTGGGACAGCATTCTGGATGCGGCTGCCGGCATCAAGAATGTCAGCATCGTCCCCAGCATCGAAAGCTCGAGAGTTACGTATAACTGACGCTTCAAAATAAAGAAAAGAAGGCCGCTGTAAAATGAGATGATTTTCGGCGGCCTTGAATAATACTATGAAATATTATGTTTTATCGGATATCCACGGCTTTTGCACCCTGTTTCAAAGGACCCTGCTGGAGAGCGGGTATTTTGACGATCCCGAGGAAAAGAAGATCCTGGTGCTGGGCGATCTCTTCGACCGGGGAAAAGAAGCGGCGGAGCTTCAGGACTATATCCTGGAGCTGATGGAGGAGGATCGGGTGATCCTCATCAAGGGCAACCATGAGGACCTTTTTCAGGAGCTTGTAACGTCCGACCGTGGCAGACCCCTGCGCCATCACCTGCAAAACGGCACCTACGACACGCTCGAGCAGCTCACCGGGCTCAGCGCCGGCTACAGCTGGAACGCAAACATGCGCCTTGCCAGAGCAGGGCAGGAGACGCCGCTGTTTTCCACGATCATCCCGGCCATGCTGGATTATTATGAGACGAGAAACTATATTTTTACCCATGCCTGGATTCCCTGCGAGCTGTTTTACGGCGGTCTGGTCTATGACGCGGAATGGCGCAGCGCCGACGCCGCTGCCTGGCGTGAGGCCCGCTGGACAAATCCCATGGATGCGGTGCGCACGGCGCGGCCGGAGGAGAAGACCGTGGTCTGCGGCCATTTCCACTGCTCCTACGGGCATGCCCGCTATGAGAACAAGGGCGCGGAGTTCGGACCTGACGCGGATTTCAGCCCCTACGTCGCCCCGGGCATCATCGCCATCGACGCCTGCACGGCGTACAGCAAAAAAATGAACTGCATTGTGCTGAAGGAATAAGACCCCACTATTGGAGATGATTTCACTGTTCTATGCGCTCTCATGCATCGCGCTTGCGGCTGCCTGCTTTTTCGCGTGGAGAAAGGGAAAGGCACCGGCGCGGTGGAAGGCGGCGCTGCCAGCTGCCGCGCTCCTTCTTCTGCTTGCGGCCTTCTTCTTCGCCTGGCTCTCCGACTTCTATCGCGCAGACTCTGATGCCGGACAATACCTGGTTTCCACAGGCGGCGTAACAGTAGAGCGCAGCGCGAACGGCTGGCGCTTTGACGGGCCGGGAGAAGCTGCGGCGCTGATTTTCTATCCCGGGGCAAAGGTTGAGGCCGCGGCCTATGCGCCGCTGCTCTTTCGCCTTGCGGAAGGCGGCGTGGACGCCTTTCTTGTGAAAATGCCCTTCAACATTGCCTTTTTTAATAAGCAGGCGGCAGATCGGCTGATCGGGTCTTACCGGTATGAAAGCTGGATTCTCGCTGGACACTCTCTCGGCGGCGCGATGGCCTCAGACTATGCCGCCGCCCATGCGGAAAAAATCGAGGGGCTGGCGCTCCTGGCAGCGTACCCAACGGAAAAGCTTGACGACAATCTGGCCTTCCTCTCCGTCTATGGAGACAGAGACGGCGTGCTGAATTTTGAGCGCTATGAAGCGAAGCGCGCTTATTGGCCCCGGAATGCGCGGGAGCTTGTGATCCCCGGCGGCAATCATGCGCAGTTCGGCAGCTACGGGCGGCAGTCCGGCGACGGGGAGGCGGCGATCGGCCGGGAAGAACAGCAGCAGATTACGGTGGATGCGATCCTTCGATGGATCGACGGACAAAGGGCAGGGAAAGAGTGAAAAAGAAAATCAGACTGACGACGCTGCTCCTGACGCTGGCCCTGCTGCTTCCCGGCTGCGCCGGACAGGCCGCGGCGTTTGAATCGCCCGTATCCAGCCCGCTGCCGGAGGCATGGGAGCTTCGCGCCGCGGTGGCCTCGGATCTGCATCTGGACCCGGACAATACCAATAAAAACGGCGCGGCGCTCTCTGCGGCAGGCTATAATATGGAGCTGGTCGACGCCCTCCTGTGGGATGCCCGCGAGCAGGGCGCGGCTTTTATCCTGCTCACCGGCGATCTGGTCAACGGCGGAAGACCCTATCGGCACGAAGCTCTGGCCGAGAAGCTGCGGCAGGCGGAGGACGGGGGACTGCCTGTTTATGTCCTTCCGGGAAACCACGACCTCGCCCCGGTCGGACAAGAGGGATTTGCCGCGTACTACGCGGATTTCGGCTATGACGAGGCGTTCAGCCGGGATGAAGCATCCCTGAGCTATTGCGTCCTGCGGGAGGACGCCGCGCTGCTGATGATGGATATGGGCGGCTACAGCGCCGAGGCGATTGATCTGCCGGGAGCCGGTAAACGCAGAAATAACGAAGCCTTTCTCTCTGAAAAGACGCTTCGCTGGGCGGAGACCATGCTGCAGGAGGCACAGAAGCGAAAGCTTCCGGTATTATGCGCCGGGCATTTTAACCTCCTCTCGGAGGAGAGCCGGAACCCGGAGGCCGACGGCTACCATGTGGAAAACGGGGAGCGCTTTGCCTCGCTTCTTCAACAGTACAAGGTGCCGCTCTTTTTAAGCGGGCACACCCATGTGCGCGCCGTGTATCGCGAGCGGGGGCTGACCGAACAGGTGACGGAATATCTTTTGTCCTATCCCACAGGCTACAGCATACTGGACCTGACGGCCGACAAGCTCCGCTGTCTGCCGCGGCGGGTGGACGTCGGCGCCTGGGCAAGGCAGAGCGGGCGGCAGGACCCCGTCCTGCTGGACTATGCCGCATGGCAGCAGGAGCAGCTTCGAAGCTATGCCGACGAAAACGTGCAATACATGTCACGGCGAAACCCCATCGGGAAAAGAGAGCAGGAGCAGGCGGCGGTGTTTTTCTATACCGTGATGGACGCTTTCTGGCGGGGCGAGCTTTATGACCGCCGGGAGGAGATGAAAGCCCTGCCCGGGTATGAGCCCTTCTTCCGCTGTGCCGAGGGCTATGCATACGGCTGGTGGCTGAAGGAGCTGCTGGACAACGTGAGCCCGCTGCTCAAGGGATACACCCTTGGGCTTTCATAAGTGTGAAGCAGTCGTCGACCGTTTACTATTGAATAAGCGGGAAAAACATGGTAAAGTGAGCGGGAGAAGATATCGGGGCTCACCGGGAACAGATACCGCGGCCAGTGTCAAGTCAGAGGCAGAAACGGAGGAGACGTCGTATGCTGAAGAATCCTGCATTATTCAAAAATGTGGAAACCGGTCTGAAAGCGATGGGAACGATCAAGGCGTTTGAGGACGAGCATGGAAAAATTCTCGGTCGTGCGATGATCACGCTGACGGACATCCCGGAGAGTATTGAGGTGAAGCGCAGGGACCGGGAAAATCTGACCGCCTTTGAAATCAGCTTTGACTTTTGCAATGTCACGCTCGGCATTGTCGTGGATACGAAAAAGAAAACGCTGGAGAGCAGCGTCTGGGGGCGTTATCAGGCGCCCAATGCGCAGCGGCCGTCCGATGAATGGGTCAAGTTTTTTATCCGCACCCTCTTTGAGAATATCGGCGACGACGGCGCTTTCGGCATCCCCATGTACTGCTTTGTGAACAATACCGCGGACTTTACAGCCGTCCCGACGGCGCCTGTGCCGAAGGGAGCGGTTTTGAACGAAAAGCTTGCCGAAGGCAAATAAAAACAACACCGAGGGCTGCAAAAGCGCGACCCTCGGTGTTGCTGTATTATGCGGTATAAATGCGGCAGTTTCGTCCGCCTTCCTTCTTGACCTGATACAGGGCGGAGTCCGCCTGCTTGAACAGCTCCGTCCAGTTCTCGGCGCCCGCGCCGCGGGCAACGCCGACGCTTACGGAGACAGTAGGCAGCTCATCCGCCGCCGTCGCGGCAAGCTCACGATTAATGAAACGGATCTTGTCGCGCAGCTTCTCATCCTCCAGCGCCCCGGCGTTCATCATCAAAACGGCAAATTCATCTCCGCCGATGCGGCATACATAATCATTCTGGCGGAAATTTGCCAGCAGGGATCTCGCAATTTTCCGGAGCACCTGATCGCCCGTCTCATGGCCGAAGCGGTCATTGATCCCTTTGAATTTATCGGTGTCCACAAGCAGAAGCGTCGTGTCCTCCGGGTCCAGCTCCTCCAGAAGCCGGTCATAGCCGGCGCGGTTCAAAAGCCCTGTGAGTTCATCGGTTTCGGCCTTGTTGGTAAGGCGGTGTTCTGAGAAGGAGGACAGGTTTACAGCCGAAACAAGCCCCCACAGAAGCAGCGCAAAGATCCCGGTGCTCCATAGAAACTGCAGGGTAAACACCGACGACTGCGAAAGACCGTAGAGGCCGGGACCGTAGAAGAAGCGCGGATAGGCCAGCAGATAGACGCCGAAGCTGAGAAGCCCCAGGGGCAGCGACGGGAAATACGGCAGCTTCAGCGAACGGCCCAGAAATTCACTGAGAAAGATAAAACCGGTCAGCCCGATCAGCGGAAGCTGGAAGCCCGCGCTCCATCCCACGAAGATCGCGGACACGGTCAGCTGGATCAGCTCCGGGAGATAGAGCGTCAGAATGTAGGCGCGCATCAGCCCCTTCTTGAGCAGGTGCAGACAGACCGCGGCGGAGAGAGCGCAAGCCAGGTTTACCAGAAACAGCAGCAATAAAGAATCTGATGCATAATAAAGCGCAAAAAGCACATGCATGGCGATCAGACCGCGCGATATGTGGTCGAACAGGCGCTTTGCCCATAGCCGGTCCAGCGAACCCATGGCTGTTTCTCCCTCCTTCAATCAATTGAGTCTGTCAATCAAGCGGCATCCGCGATATCACGGGCATATCCGATACGCTGCGTCGACAGGGATCTGCGTTCGGACAGCGCTCAGCAGCGGACTTATTTTTCCCAAAGATAGACCGGGATCGTGGTTTCCGCCCCGTAGCAGCGCACGATCAGCTCGTTTTTCCCGCTGGGCTTCAGGGCTGTGAATTCACAGGTCAGCGTATCGCCGCTCACCGACAGCGAAGCGCTGTCGCCGACGGACCAGGTCACCTCCGGGCGGGGAAGGTTGGGCTGGGGATAGGCGGACAGGGTGAAGGGCTTGTCACCGACATAAGCCGTAAAGCCGTCCGCATCCAGCTTTCGCCCAAAGGCATAAACCTCGATCGACTCCACGCTCGGCGTGGGGGTCGGCGTCGGAGGGGGAGCGGGCGTCTCGAAAAATTCAATGACTTCAATGGTGGGAGTAGGCTCCGGAATACGGGCCTCGGATTTCATGTTGAACAGGATACCGCCGGCAAAAGCCACACAGATGAGACAAATCCCGGCAATGGTAAAGATGCGTTCTTTGTCAGGCTTATAAGAAAAGCCGCATTTCGGGCATACTGCGGAATCCTGGGGAAGCTTGGTCCGGCAGCGCGGGCAGATTTTCTCTTTCATGATGGTCATCCTTCTCTCTTAGAATAATCCAATTGTATCACAACATTCTGCCGAGTATCAATCCCAAATTGATGTTAGCCTCGGCTTTTATCGAAGGAAAGAAAAGAGCGTTGTAAACGGTCCAAAAATGAGTTAGAATAAAAAAGCCCGTGAACGTTTCGGCTGAGCGGGAAGACCCCCGCATTCCGAGAACAAGCGTACGCGGATAAACGCTGCGATCATTCGTTGAGGGAGGAAATGCGTTGAAGAGAATAATTGCCTGTATCCTGATCGGCGCGCTGCTGAGCCTTCTGTTCCCCTCCGCCTTCGCGGACACGCCCGAGATTGTTGCGGTCTACGCCGCAGCGGACATAAGCGGCTTACCCGACGAGAGCGGAGATGGGGAGCCGGACGCAACGATTCTATATTGCTTCGACGACGATACATACAAGCAGTATATCATACGCGACGGCCGCTGTGAATTATACAGACAGGGCCGGGGCGACCCCGCGGGCGGGCCGGGGCTTGGCCAGGCCGCCCTGATCCAGATTTACAAAAAGGAGGAGAGTGAGACGATGCCGCCAACAATTCCGACAGAGGAAGAAGCAGAGCCTATTACGGAAATCGGAGTCGAGACCTTTGATGAGGGCCCGGACACCGGGATCAAGATAGACGGCTATACAAAATACAGCGGCAGCTCATCGCCTTATTTTCTCTCCGCCGGGGACAAGATCGCCGTGCTCTCGCCCTCGGCCCTGCCCGGCAGGGAGCAGGCGGAGAAGACGGCGGAGGGTCTCAGAAGCTGGGGCTTTGAGCCGGTGCTGGGAAAGCATGCCTATGGGCAGGTGAGCACCCTTGAGGAATGCCTGGAGGACTTCCGCGAGGCGCTTGCGGACCCCGAGATCAAGGCAATCTTCTGCGTCCGGGGCGGCTATGGCGCGACGGAGGTCATGGACGCGCTTGGGGACGATCTGATCGCCGGCGCGGGGAAGCC
The DNA here is from genome assembly GCA_902786615.1 of Oscillospiraceae bacterium. Next base: position 113,946 of record CADADE010000002.1, on the reverse strand, counting down.
GATCATCGGCTACAGCGATATCACCGCTTTTCACGGCGCATGGACCTGTGCTGGCCTGCCCTCCATCCATGCCAGCATGAGCGCGGCCTTTGATGATTTCCCGGAAGCGTGCGCCGAGGCGGAGCAGAACATGATGAAAGGGGAGATCCCCACTTACCGATGCGAAGCCAGGCCCGGCTGCAAGCAAGGCACGGCGGAGGGAATCCTCATCGGCGGCAATCTTTCCACGCTTACGGCATGCCTTGACACCGCCTATGACTGCACGAAGCTGGATCAGCCCTTCATCCTCTTTCTGGAAGAGGTGGGGGAAAACATGCAGCATATTCACCGCTATCTCACCATCCTGAAGCACAAGGGAATTCTGGACAAGGCCGCCGGGCTTGTCTTCGGAGAATGGACGGAGCTCCCGGCTGACGGACGCGGCAACTACGGAGAAGCCAGGGGAGGGCTCTTTGAATCGGTAGCGGATATGATTTCCAGGCAGTTTCTTGACGGGGTGGATGTGCCGGTCATGTTCGGCTTTCCGGGCGGGCACGGGGAAACCAATTATCCGCTCCTGATGGGGGCGACGGCAAAAATAGAGGTTTCGGAGCAAAGCTGTACGCTCTCCTGGCCTCAGCCGGAAACCGAACAGGGCGCGGAAAACTGAAAGAAAACAAGGGGGCGCGGCAGGAGAATGCCGCACCCCCAACTGTTTTATATGGGAAATTACTTCTTCAAAAATTCCATGACCTCGTCGAAGGATTTGCCGCTTTCCTTAACCGCCTTGAGAAGCGCCGCTTCCTGCCGGGTGAGCTTCCTGGGCTCCTTTTCGGCTTTCTTGGCAGGGTGGACATACTTAAAAGCAAAAGCCGAAACGGAGTAAGGCGGCACGTCAAACGCGACGGAGTACTCCTTGCCGTCCCAGGGGATGGGCTCGGCCTTGATCGTCTGGGCGGGATAGTTCCCGCTGCCGCCGAAGAGTGCGTCGTCGCTGTTCAGGACCTGCTTGTAGTTCCCCTTGCACAGCGCGCCGATGCGGTGGTTCGGATAGGCGACGGGGGAGAAGTTGAAATGGAAGAGCAGGCAGTTTTTCCTGTCGCTGCTGATGCGGCAGAAGCTGAGCATGTTGTGCGTGTTATCCGAGCCGTTGATCCATTCAAAGCCGCTCGCGTCGCAGTCGGTTTCAAAGAGGGAGGGATAGTCGCGGTACATGTTCAGCAGGGCGCGCACATAATTGTTCAAGGCGCGGTGCGCCGGCTCCTGATCCAGCAGATACCAGTCAAGGCTGCGCTCCTCGCTCCACTCCCGAAGCTGCGCAAAGTCCTGCCCCATAAAGAGGAGCTTCTTCCCGGGGTGCGCCATCATGAGGCCGTAGGCCAGGCGGAGGTTGCCGAACTTGTCCTCCATACTGCCGGGCATCTTGTTGATCATGGAGCCCTTCATGTGCACCACTTCGTCATGGGAGAAGGGGAGGACATAGTTTTCGCTGAATGCGTAGGTAAAGCTGAAGGTGACATTGTTGTGCACAAACTGACGCATGTAGGGATCGGCCTTCATGTATTCCAGCACATCGTGCATCCAGCCCATGTTCCACTTGAAGGTGAAGCCGAGGCCGCCGTCCTCCGGCGGTCTGGACACCAGCGGGAATGCGGTCGATTCCTCCGCAATGACCATGGCGCCCGGTACGCGCTGCCCGACGATGGAGTTGAGGTGCTTGAGAAATTCAATGGCGTCAAAATTGATGTTGGTGCCTTCGTCGTTTGCGATCCACTCGCCGTCCTTCTTGCCGTAGTCCAGGTACAGCATGGAGGCCACGGCGTCGACACGCAGCCCGTCCACATGGAACTTCTCCAGCCAGAACAGGGCGTTTGCGATCAGGAAGTTTTTCACCTGCGGACGTCTGTAATTGAAGATATAGGTGCCCCAGTCGGGATGCTCTCCCTGACGGGGATCGGCATGCTCATACTCGGCAAAGCCGTCAAAGCGGGCCAGACCGTAAGCGTCCCGCGGGAAATGGGCCGGCACCCAGTCCAGAATGACGCCGATGCCGCGCTCATGCAGATAATCCACCAGATACATAAAATCCTCCGCGTTTCCGTAGCGCGCGGTAGGAGCGTAATAGTTGGTGACCTGGTAGCCCCAGGAGCCGTCGAAGGGATGCTCGGCAATGCCCATCAGCTCCACATGGGTATAGCCCATGTAGTTCACGTATTCCGCCAGCTCCGGCGCAAGGTCGCGGTACTTGCGGAAGCCGCAGTTTGCCCCGCTCTCATCCTTTTTCCAGGAGCCAAGGTGAACCTCATAGATAGACATGGGGCGCTTTTTCGGGTCCTGATCCCGGCGGGAGGACATCCACGCCTCATCCTTCCAGGTGTAGTTGGACAGGTCCGTCACGATGGATGCGGTCTCCGGACGGAGTTGACTCTGATTCCCGTAAGGGTCGGCCTTGAAGAGTATGTCGCCCTTCTGGGTTTCCACGGCGAATTTGTAGAGCGCATGGGTTCCGAGCCCCGGAATGAAGAGATCATAGATCCCCGAATCCGCAAGCAGACTCATCCGGTCCCTGCCGGCCTGCCAGCCGTTAAAGTCGCCCACGACGCTCACCGAACGGGCGTTCGGAGCCCACACGGCAAAATAAACGCCGTCCTGCCCGTTTTCCGATGCGCGATGCGCGCCGAGCTTTTCGTAGATGGTGTAGTGCGTTCCTCTTCCGAAGAGATAAATGTCCAGATCAGAAATTCGATGCTGCATGATGCTGTTCCTCCCAATAATAATTTTCATATCGAATGCCGTGCAGCCGTTCAGCCGCACAGCCAGAAGCCCATAATCTCACGTTTATAACATGATTATACACGACTGCCGGGAGTCCTGCAAGGGTAATAGTCTGTGTTTAACAGAAAAAAAGCCGGGATATGCTTTTGTCATGCGCTGATACAGCAGTGATCTTGTAAAAAAACAGTAGACGTATGAACATAAACGGTGTAGAATATCTTCAATACAGGAAAAGGAGATGATTTCCTTGACAATCAGAGAACTTCGGGAAAAGAACAAACTCACCCAGGTCGCATTTGCCAAATCCCTCGGTGTGAGCAGCAACGCCATTTCCGCGATCGAAAGCGGCCGACTGAAACTCAGCGAGAAGATGGCCTCCAAGGTCAAAGAGATTTACGGAGAAGCAGTCGAGCAGCCGGCGGGCGCAGAGCTTGAAAAGGCGATTAAAAAAACGGCCGCCAAGGTCGAGAAAAAAGCGCGCGCTGCCGGAAAGAGAGTGAAGGCGGCGGAAAAGAAAGTGGAAGCGGCTGTCGCCGCAGAGGCTGAGAAGCTCGCGGAGGATACGGCGCAGGCGGTGCTGAACACCGAGAAAAAGGCTGAAAAGAAAAAGAGAGCGGCAAGATCCAGAGCAAAGGCGGATAAGCCTGCCGTGGAAGCGGTCGCCGAGGCCGTCGCGGCTCCTGTCGAGGCGGCTGCCGCAGCGGTGGAGAAGAAAGCGAGAAAGGTCCGCAAAACAGCGGAAAAGAAAGCCGCCGCCGCAGTCAAAAAGTCGCCCAGCGTTGTGATTCAATCCCCCTACGGCGGTGAGATCACGGACGCCGAAATCCTCGCCCGCATCGGCGACGTCGACGCCGTTTATGTCCGCGTAGACCAGAACAAGGCCTATTGGGTCAAAGGAGAAGAGAGCGGCTCCATTGATCTCTGGTAAAGAAAACCGAAGACAGCCCGCATGAAAACCCCCTTGTTTTCGCTGCTTGAAAACAAGGGGGCTTTTCGGGCTTACGGGAGATTGGGGCTACAGGGCTTCAATCTCTTTAATATTATATTCGTTGCCGGTTACCAGAAACGTGTTGGGGCTGTGGCAATAGGGGCATTCCTTGCCGTAGGTCATCGTGGGATAGGTCTGCTTGCAGTCCTGGCAGTAGGTGACGGCCTTGAGCTCCTCGATCTTCAGCTCGGTATCCTGAAAATGCTCGGTCTTGGCGCGGGCATACTCCCAGAATTCCTGAAGGTACATGGGGATGATGCCGCTGACCTCACCCACCTCCAGGGTGATGGAGCCGACCTTCTTGAGATCGTTCTCCACCATCAGCTTTTCCACGGTGTCGATGACGTAATAGATCGTACCTAATTCGTGCATACTTATCCCTTGCGAACGATGCGCACAGCCTGCTTTGCCGCGTGCTTGAGCATCGGAACGACCTTGTCCTCGCAGCGCACCAGATTGGAGGCCTCGGGCACGTCGCGCTGGAGATGGATGGCGTCAAACATGCAGCGCGTCGTACACAGGCCGCAGCCGATGCAGCGGTTGCGGTCCACGATCGTCACGCCGCAGCCCAGGCAGCGGCTGGTCTCGGCCTTGATCTGCTCTTCCGTAAAGGTGAGGCGGTCATGCTCAAAGCTTCTGGCCTTGGCGGGATCGTGGAGGATCGCCTGGCGGGCGGGACGGTCGAAGCTGTCCACGCCGAGGACGATCTCGTCCTTGTTGAGCTCATAGAACTCGCGCAGGTTGCGCCCGCGGGTGAGGCTCTGCCCATCCTGTACGAAGCGGTGCAGGGACTCCGCACCCTCACGTCCGGCGGCAATGGCGTCGATGGCGAACTTCGGCCCGGTGTAAACGTCGCCGCCGACGAAGATGTCCTTCTGCTCGGTCTGATAGGTGACGGCGTCGGCAATGGCGCAGCCCTTTTTGTCGGTCTTGAGCGCGCCGACGTCAAGTCCGCCCCAGTCGATCGTCTGGCCGACGGCGGAGAGAACGGCGTCGACCTCGATGGTCTCAAACTTTCCGGTCCCGACAGGGGCGCGCTTGCCCTTCTCGTCGGGCTCGCCGAGCTCCATGATCTCCACCTTGAGTCCGCAGACCCTGCCGTCTTTGCCGAGAATCTCAACGGGCGCATTGAGGAAGCAGAACTTCACGCCCTCGGCCCTGGCCTCGGCGATCTCTTCCTTGTCGGCGGGCATTTCCGCCTCGCTGCGGCGATAGACCACATAGGTCTCCGCGCCGAGACGCACTGCCGTGCGGCAGACGTCCATGGCCACGTTGCCGCCGCCGATGACGGCGACCTTTTTGCCGATCTCGGGCTTGCTGCCCAGATTGACCTCGCGCAGGAAGTCAACGCCGCCGTAAACACCCAGGAGCTCTTCGCCGGGGATGCTGAGCCTGGAGCTCTTCTGCGCGCCGATGGCGACGTAGAAGCCCTTGAAGCCCTGTTGGCGAAGCTCCTCGATGGTGACGTCCTTCCCGACCTCGGTATTCATTTGGAAGTGAACGCCCATCTTTTCCAGTACCGCGATTTCGCCCTTGAGGGCGCTGCGGTCGAGACGATAGCTGGGGATGCCCATGACGAGCATGCCGCCCGGCTCCCTGTTGCGGTCGAAGACCGTGACGTTCAGATAACCCATGCGCGCGAGATAGTAGGCGCAGCTCAGACCTGCGGGGCCCGCGCCGATGATGGCGACCTTTTCCTCATAGGGCTTGTCGATGGGACGGCGGTAAAGGGGTTCGGGAATATAGGGCGCATCGCTCTTGAGATCCTGCTCGGCGATGAACTTTTTGATTTCGTCGATGGCGACGGCCTTGTCGAGCTTGCCGCGGGTGCAGGCGTCCTCGCAGCGGCGGTTGCACACATAGCCGCAGACGGAGGGGAAGGGGTTGTCCTGCTTGATGAGCTTGAGCGCGTCAAGATAGCGCCCCTCTTTGGCGAGCTTGATATAGCCCTGGATGGCGATGTGCGCCGGGCAGGCGCTCTTGCAGGGCGCGGTGCCGGACTCGTGGCAGTTCTTGCGGTTATCCACCACATAGTTGGGGTTCCACTTGTCCTTGCCCCATTTGAGGCCGGAGGGCAGCTCCTGCCTGGGATACTGTACCTCGCCTTCCTTGGTGCAGAGCTTCTGGCCGAGCTTGACGGCGCCGGCGGGACATACCTCGACGCACTTGCCGCAGGCCACGCAGTTGTCCTTGTCCACATGGGCGCGGTAGGCCGAGGCGGAGAGGTTCGGGGTGTTGAAGTACTGGCTGGTGCGCAGGGCAAAGCAGACGCCCACGTCGCAGTTGCAGAGACCGAAGATCTTATCCGAGCCGTCAATGTTGGTGGTCTGGTGGACGTAGCCGTTCTCCTCCGCGCGCTTGCAGATATCGAGCGCCTCTTCCTTCGTGATGGGGCGGCCCTTGCCGGTCTCGATCAGGTAGGTGGCAAAGTCGCCGAGGCCGATGCAGCAGTCGTCCTGAATCTCGCCGGAGCCCTCGCCGTACAGGCGGCGGGCGTTGCGGCAGGAGCAGTAGCCGACGGAGAGCTGCCCGTCGTACTTGTCCAGCCAGTGGGAAATATGCTCAATGGATGCGGAAACGCTCTTGGTGGGGATGGCGCTCTCCACGGGGATCACGTGCATGCCGATACCGTCGCCGCCGGGAGGGATCAGGTGGGTCTTGCCCTCCAGGGGCAGGAAGGTCATCTTGTCGAAGGAATCGGCAAGCTCCGGATACTTCTCCACCTGCCAGAGCACCATGTTGGTCATCTCCGCAATGCCGGGGACAAAGAGCTGCACATACCACTGCTTCTCATGCTGAGGGTTCTCCCAGTTGTATTCGACAATGCCGTGATTGGCGGCGTCGGTGAGCAGCTCCACAATGCGCTCCTCGGATTTGCCGGTGAGCTTTGCGATCTCCGCGGTGGTCTTCGGCTTTCTCAGCCCCATCTTCAGCATGACCTCCGCGATCTCGTCGCTGGAGCATGCGCGGTCAAGGATGATGTATTCGGGATCTGTCTCGGTCAGCCTCTTTACGCCGAATTTGTACGGAAGGCGATCCGTGATCATTTTGCCGAGGTCGAACAGAATCTCTCTTGCCATATCTTGTCTCCTTTCAGATTCTTGCGCTCATATACGTGTAAACAATATATCGCTTATATTAAGATTATCATACAAACGCCTATATTTCAACAAAATTTCACCGGATTCCGACATGTTATACACTTTCCCGTGAAGTGTAATAAGAATTGTGACAGTATTTAACAAAAGTCTGTAATAAAACACACTTGTCTTTTTGACGCGGACGGTTTATGATAGAATCATCCTGAAAGAGATAAAGGAGGGGCGTATATGCTTGACCAGTATCTCATCATTCACAAGAGCATTCTGCCCGAATACTACGAAAAGGTGATCGAGGCGCGGCGGCTGCTGGACGACGGCAAAATCAAGGATGTGAGCCAGGCGGTCCGGCAGGTCGGCATATCGCGCAGCACCTACTATAAATATAAGGACTTCATCCTGGAGCCGACGGAGATTTCCGGCGGGCGCAAGGCGGTGCTGTCCATGATGCTCAACCATGAGCAGGGGATACTGAGCGCTCTTCTCAGCCGCATCTCGGAGGCCCGGGCCAATGTGCTGACCATTACGCAGAGCCTTCCGATCCGGGACAAGGCCAGCGTGACCATCTCTCTCGATGTGAGCGAGGTGGACGGCAGCATGGAGAGCTTTGTCGCCTGCCTCGGGGAGATCCCCGGCGTGGAGCAGCTGCGCGTGCTGGCGGTGGAATAAGAGTTGACAAGCTGCGAAAAGCCGCAGGTTTGCGGCTTTTCGCATTTCGGTAAGGAGGGGAGCAATGGCAGGCAGGCGAGATAAAAAACAGATCCGGGATATTCTGTCGCTGATCGAACAGTTCGATGCGGATGTGGCGGAAATCGCGTCCCAGAAAGAACAGCGGCAGGCTGACGCGGCCGAGGCGATGGCGAGTCTCCGGGAAAAGGAGCTCTCCGGTATCCTTCGCGGGATGGACGTCGAGAACATCAACCGGGAAAAGCTGGGGATACGGGTGGCCTCTCTCCGCGCCGCCGGTATCGAGAACATGGAACAGCTCTGTTCCCTCACAGCTGACCAGATCAACGCCATAAAGGGCATCGGGGACGAGGCGGCCTGGCTGATTTTCACCATGGCGGGCCGGGTCCGCCGGGAGGCGGAGACGGGGCTGAAGCTGCGCCTGAGCCTGGATGACAGAAACGCGGACGCGTCGAAGCTCCTGTGTGCTGCAAAGAGCGCGATGCTGACGGAGGCCGCCGTGCGGGAGGCCGAGGCGCTCTACGGCGGGTATCATGAGGCCATGGCGGCGGCGTATCAGGACGCAAAGCCCGCTGCCGGCAGCCTCGGCTGGCTGTTTTTGTCGGCGGAGAAGAAACGGAAGGCACTGGACGCGGCGCAGTATCTCTATGAGCTGCTAGCGGGGGAGTACGGGGAGCGCGTTCGTGCGCTCTTAAAAGCCTATGACGCGCTGGAAATCCCGGATGAAAACAGCGTCTGGGAGGATTTCAAGAGAAGCAGCCCCGCCTATTTTGCAAGGCTCGACGAATTCGCCCGCGCTCTCAACACCCGCATCGACAACAGCTACAGCGGCCTGCCGGAGGAGCTGGTGCGCGCGGTGGAAATGGAGCCCATCTATGTGGACGGACTCCATACCGCGCTTCGCAGCTATCAGGAATTCGGCGTGCGCTATATCCTGCGCCAGGGCAGCGCTCTGCTGGGGGATGAAATGGGCCTCGGAAAAACCGTACAGGCCATTGCGGCGATGGTATCGCTGAGCGCGCTGGGGGCAACCCACTTCATGGTGGTGTGTCCGGCGAGCGTGCTGGTAAACTGGACGCGCGAGATCAAAGCGTTCAGCGATCTCACGGTGACGGTGATCCGGGGCGGGGATCAGACGGCGGCGCTGCGCTGGGTCGAGACCGGCGGCGCGGCGGTAACAACGTATGAATCCATCAGCCGCTTCGCCCTGCCGGAGGCGTTTCGTTTCTCCATGCTGATCGCGGATGAGGCGCACTATGTGAAAAACCCCGCCGCGCGGCGGACGCAGGCGCTGCTGCTCCTGAGGCGCAAGGCGGAGCGGCTCCTTTTCATGACGGGCACACCCCTGGAAAACCGGGTGGACGAGATGTGCTTTCTCGTGTCCTGCCTGCGTGCGGATATTGCGGGAGAGCTGCGCAAAATGAAATATATTTCCTCAGCGCCGCAGTTTCGGGAAAAGCTGGCCCCGGTGTATCTGCGCCGCACCAGGGAGAACGTCCTGCAGGAGCTGCCGGAGCTGATCGAGGAAGAGCAGTGGTGCGAGCTTGGCGCGGAGGAATGGAGACAGTATCTGCTTTCGGTTTCCGCGGAAAACTTCATGGCCATGCGCCAGGTTTCCTGGGATGTGGGAGACCTGAAAAAATCCTCCAAGGCGCGGCGTCTTGCGGAGCTTTGCGAGGAGGCGGCGGAGGACGGAAGAAAGGTCATCGTTTTCTCCTATTTCCGGGATACGATCAGGGCCGTCTGCTCGCTTCTCGGCAAGCGCGCGCTGGAGCCGATCACAGGGGAGGTCTCACCGGCAAGGCGTCAGGCGATCGTGGACGAGTTTACGGCGGCTGAGGACAGCCGGGTCCTCGTGTGTCAGGTGCAGGCCGGGGGGACGGGGCTCAATATCCAGGCGGCAAGCGTCATCCTCTTCTGTGAGCCGCAGATCAAGCCCTCCGTCGAAAAGCAGGCCATCTCCCGCGCTTACCGCATGGGGCAGCTTCGCTCTGTTCTGGTGTACCGCCTGCTCGCCGACAACACGGTCGATGAGCGCATTGTGGAGCTTCTGCGGGAGAAGCAGGATATCTTTGACTCCTTCGCGGAGGAATCCGCCGCCGGCAGCGAATATCTGAAAGCCGAGAAAAGCATGGGCGCCGCCATTATCCAGATGGAAAAGGAGCGGCTTGCCGCGGGGGAACTGCCCCAGGCGGCGGAAAAAGAAAAGCAGAGGCCGTGAAAGCCTCTGCTTTTCGCGTCATATTGCGTGAAAGATGATTTGGACAATAAAGAAAACTGTATTTACATAAATAGCGAAATGTGAAAAAACTATTCCAATTCAAAAGGCGCTGTGCTATAATGCGCACATGTATTTCCGCGATAACCAGGAGGCACATTATGGCGACATCTACCAAAAAAGCCCTTGCCGACGCCCTGAAAAAAACAATGGCGGTAAAGCCCATTGACAGGATCACGGTCAATGATCTTGTGGAGACCTGCGGCGTCAGCAGGCAGACCTTTTACTACCATTTTGACGATGTTTATGATCTGCTGGAATGGGTCTTCGAAGAGGACGCCAACGCCAATCTCCCGAGCGAGGTGGTCTATGATAACTGGAAGAGGGACGTGACGCTCTGGTTTCAGTATCTCTATGACAATGCAAGCTTCGCGCTGAACGTCTATAATTCCAACAGCCGCCTGTATATGCTGCGCTACATCCGCGGCAGACTGCGCGAGTGTATCCGCAGCTTTGCCGAGATCGTGGCGGAGGATCGTTCCATTGACTGCCAGGATTTTGAATTCATTGTGGAGTTCTATTCTCATATCGTGGTGGGGCTCATCGCCCAGTGGATGGATCAGGGCATGCAGCTTCCGCGTGAGATCACCACGGAGAAAGTGCTGAAGGTTCTCGACAACAGCATTGAAAACATCATGGAGCGCTTTCAAAAGGATTGACGGCGTTCTTTCAGGCAACCGGGCTCCGGAGCGGGCCTGGTTTTCTTTTTTAATTTTTTATCAAACAAAAGGCGCGTTATAGTTGAAAGCAGACAGAAAATGCGCTATAATCAAACAGTTACAGAATACGCGGCTTACAGCGTGGTGAAAGGGGGCGTCCGTATGGCAGATACAAAAACCAATGTCATGCGCGTATTGGAGCAGAAAAAAATCCCATATACGGCGCACAGCTATCCCCATGGAGAGGAAGCGGTGGACGGGGTGACGGTCGCAAGGCTGACAGGCCTCGATCCCGCCTGCGTTTTCAAAACCCTGGTGACCCGTGGGGCCAGCAAAAAGAACTATGTCTTTGTGATCCCCGTGGCGGAGGAACTCGACCTCAAAAAAGCCGCAAAGGCGGCGGGGGAGAAGTCCATCGCCATGATCCATGTCAGCGAAATCAACGCCCTGACGGGTTATGTGCGCGGCGGCTGCTCGCCGATCGGGATGAAGAAGCAGTTTGAAACCTTTTATCACAACAGCTGTGAGGCGCTTGCAAGCATGGCGGTCAGCGCCGGAAAGATCGGCGCGCAGGTGGAGCTTGCGCCGGACGCGCTGATTCGGTTTACACGCGGCAAAACCGCAGACTTGATCGTTTAGGAGAATTGTACCATGCTGCAAAACAGCATTTTTATCAAAGGCGCCCGCGAGAACAATCTGAAAAACATCGACGTGGAGATCCCGCGCGATAAGCTTGTGGTCATCACCGGTCTCTCCGGCAGCGGAAAATCCAGCCTCGCCTTCGACACCATCTATGCCGAGGGCCAGCGCCGCTATGTGGAGAGCCTGAGCTCCTATGCGCGGATGTTTCTCGGGCAGATGGACAAGCCGGATGTGGACTATATCGAAGGGCTTTCCCCGGCCATCTCCATCGACCAGAAGACCACCTCCAAAAACCCCCGTTCCACCGTCGGCACGGTGACGGAAATATATGACTATATGCGCCTTCTCTGGGCGCGTGTCGGCGTGCCGCACTGCCCGAAGTGCGGAAAGGAGATCCGCCAGCAGTCCATTGACCAGATCGTCGACCGCATCATGGCCCTGCCCGAGGGGACAAGGCTGCAGCTTCTCTCCCCGGTCATCCGCGGGAAGAAGGGCGAGCATGTCAAGGTCCTGGAGGACGCGAAGAAATCCGGCTATGTGCGCGCGCGCATCGACGGGATCGTCTACGACCTCGGGGAAGAGATCCGGCTGGAAAAGAATAAAAAGCACAATATCGAAATCATCGTGGACCGCCTGATCCTCAAGCCGGAGATCGTGCGCCGCCTGACCGACTCGGCGGAGACCGCGCTGGCCCTCTCCGGCGGCATCCTGTATGTGGACGCGGGGCAGGACGAGCTTTTGAGCTTTTCCCAGAACTACGCCTGTGAGGACTGCGGCATCTCCATCGAGGAGCTGACGCCGCGCCTCTTTTCCTTCAACAATCCCAACGGCGCCTGCCCGACCTGCACCGGCCTCGGCGTGCAGCTTCTGGTGGACCCGGAGCTTATCATGCCCAATCCCAATCTCTCCGTCATGGACGGCGGCATCGTGGCCTCGGGCTGGAACAACATCAAGGGCGATTCCATCTCCAAGATGTACTTTGAAGCCCTCTCCAAGCGCTATCATTTCAAGCTCACGGAGCCCCTGAAGGATCTCACGAAGGAGGCCATGGACGCCATCCTCTACGGCACGAAGGGGGAGCCGCTTCAGCTGCGCTATGAGAGGAATGAGGGCTACGGCGTCATCAAGCGCGAGTTTGAGGGGATCGTCAACAATCTCGAGCGCCGCTACCGCGAAACGCAGAGCCAGTCCATGCGCGCGGATATCGAAGAGTGCATGGCGGAGGTCGAGTGTCCCGAATGTCACGGACGCCGCCTGAAAAAGACCGCCCTTGCCGTCACGGTCGGCGGCATGAGCATCGCGGACTTCGCGGATCTGTCGGTCGTGAAAGCCCTGGACTTTATCGATCATCTCACGCTCAGCGAGAAGGACAGCATGATCGCCGAGCGGATTTTGAAGGAGATCCGGGCGAGACTCGGCTTTCTCACAAGCGTCGGCCTCGGCTATCTCACCCTGTCCCGTTCTGCTGCCACCCTCTCCGGCGGCGAGACCCAGCGCATCCGCCTTGCCACGCAGATCGGCTCAAGCCTGATGGGGGTCCTGTATATCCTGGACGAGCCCAGCATCGGCCTGCACCAGCGGGACAACGAAAAGCTGCTCAAAACACTGTGCCAGCTTCGGGATATCGGCAATACCCTGATCGTCGTGGAGCATGACGAGGAGACCATGCGCGCTGCCGATCATATCATTGACATCGGCCCCGGGGCCGGCGTCAACGGCGGCACCGTCGTGGCTGCGGGCACGGTCGAGGATCTCTGCGCCTGCCCGGAATCGGTCACGGGTCAGTACCTGAGCGGGAAGAAATCCATCCCCATCCCGACACAGCGCCGAAAGGGGAACGGACAGAGCCTTCTGATCCGCGGCGCAAAAGAGAATAACCTCAAAAACATCGACGTGGAGGTCCCGCTGGGGCAGTTTGTCTGCGTGACCGGCGTGTCCGGCAGCGGCAAATCCTCCCTCATCAACGAGGTGCTGTATAAAACGCTCGCCGCGGTCAAAAACCGCGTCAAGGTGCGCCCCGGCAAGAGTGACGGGATCGAGGGCCTTGACTTTGTGGACAAGGTCATCGCTCTGGATCAGAGTCCCATCGGGCGCACCCCGCGCTCCAATCCCGCCACCTATACCGGCGTTTTCAACGATATCCGCGATCTTTTCGCCTCCACCCAAGACGCGAAGCTGCGCGGCTACGGACAGGGGCGCTTTTCCTTCAACGTCAAGGGCGGGCGCTGCGAGGCCTGCAGCGGCGACGGACTCATTAAGGTTGAGATGCACTTTCTACCCGACGTGTTCGTGCCCTGCGACGTGTGCGGCGGCAAGCGCTATAACCGCGAAACGCTGGAGGTCAAATACAAGGGCAAAAGCATTGCCGACGTGCTGGACATGACCGTGGAGGAGGCCTGCGCTTTCTTTGCAAACCAGCAGAAAATCCTGCGCAAGATCGAAACGCTCTATGAGGTCGGACTCGGCTATGTGAAGCTGGGCCAGTCCAGCACGACGCTCTCCGGCGGCGAGGCGCAGCGCGTCAAGCTTGCCACCGAGCTTGCCAAGCGCAGCACGGGCGCTACCGTGTATGTGCTGGATGAACCGACCACGGGGCTGCATATCGCGGATGTGCACCGGCTCATCAACATTCTGGATAAGCTTGTGGACGCGGGCAATACCGTCGTCGTGATCGAGCATAATCTCGACGTTATCAAGGTGGCCGACACGGTCATCGACCTCGGCCCCGAGGGCGGCGATCTGGGCGGCAATCTGGTCTTTACCGGTACGCCCGAGGATTGCGCCAAATGCGAGGCAAGCTTTACAGGCCGATTTCTGCGGCCCTATTTTGAGGGAAGTGCCGAATAAATCCCGACGTCCCGGTATATTCCGCGCTTGCCCATCATGATACTTGACATTGAGGTGTCCCATGGATCAGGAACTGGATTACCAGGAGCTCTCCGGGACCGTTGAGGCGGTCATCTTTAAGAACGAGGAAAACGGTTATACTGTTCTCAGACTCAGAAACGACAGCGGCGAGACGGTTACGGTCGTCGGCTGCTTTCCCTTTGCCGCGCCCGGGGAGTCGATGATCCTCAGCGGCGAATGGATGACGCACAATGTCCACGGCAGACAGTTCAAAGCGGAAAACGCCCAGCGCTTTCTGCCGAGCTCGGCCCCCGCGATCTATCAGTTTCTCGCGGGCGGCTCCGTAAAGGGCGTGGGCCCCGCGACAGCTTCGCTGATCGTGGACCGCTTCGGGGACAAGACCCTGGACGTGATCCTGAACAAGTGGCAGGAACTGGCTGAGATCCGGGGCATCAGCTCCGCCAAGGCTCAGCAGATCTCCAAGAGCTTCCGACAGCAGGCCGGGATGCGCATGCTGATGGAATTTGTCTGCTCCTTCGGTCTGCGGCCCATTCTGGCGCTTCGCACCTACAAATACTACGGCGACAAGGCGCTGGAAGCGCTGCGGGAAAATCCGTACCTGCTGTGCGGCGCGCTCATCGGCGGCAGCTTCCGGGAAGCGGACGAGATGGCGATGGGCCTTGGCATGGGGGAAAACAGCAAAAACCGCATTGCCGCGGCCGTCCTGTTTGAGCTGGTCCACAATACCGGCAACGGCCATTGCTTTATTCCCCGGGAAAAGCTTGCCGCCGTGACGGCGGAGCTGATCGGCGTAGAGGCCGGGGAAGCCGACGCCTGCATCGGCGAGATGATTGAGGATCAGCGCCTTCGCTATGAGGAGATCGCCGGGGTGCGGGCCTGCTATCTGCCGGAGCTGTACGAGGCCGAAACCAACGCCGCCGAGAACTTCGCCCGCATGTGCAGGCGGCAGTTTCGTGATCGCTTCGATACGGAAAAGCTTCTTCGCAAGCTGGAGCTGCAACAGGGAATCCAATATGCGCCCATGCAGCGGCAGACTCTGGAGCTGGCCCTGAAAAACCAGCTTCTTGTCCTCACCGGCGGCCCCGGAACGGGGAAAACGACTTCGATCCGCGCTATCCTCGCTATGTTTGACGAGCTTGGACTCAAGACCCTGCTCTGCGCCCCGACCGGGCGCGCCGCCAAGCGCATGACGGAGCTGACCGGGCGGGAGGCCGCCACGGTTCACCGTCTCCTGGGCGCAAAGTTCGACGAGGAGGGCGACCGCGTCGTCTTCACCAAGGACGAGGGCGAGCGCCTGGACTGCGACGCCGTCATTCTGGACGAATGCTCCATGGTGGATATCCAGCTCATGGACGCGCTGCTGCGCGCCCTGCCCCCCGACGCGAGACTTGTGCTGGTGGGCGACGCCGATCAGCTTCCGTCCGTCGGGCCGGGAAACGTATTCTCCGCCCTGCTGAGAAGTCAGGTGGTCGCGGCTGTGCGCCTCACGGAGATCTTCCGCCAGAACGAGGGCAGCCGCATCATCCGCAACGCCCACATGATCAACCGGGGAGAGCATCCCGATCTCTCCGAAAATGCCGGGGACTTTTTCCGGCTCAAGCGCTTGCAGGGCGGGAGCACGGCGGAGACGATCACAGAGCTCTGCGCTGTGCGTCTGCCCGGCAAAATGCACATCCCGCCCGAGGAGATCCAGGTGCTCTCTCCCACTCGAAAGGGAGAGACCGGCACGGCGAGCCTCAACAAAAGGCTCCAGGCCGCCCTGAATCCGCCGAAACCCGAGAAGAAGGAAAAGCCCTTCGGCGATGTGATCTTCCGGGAGGGCGACCGCGTGATGCAGGTCCGCAACAACTATGATATTCTCTGGAAAAACGCGGAGAATACCGAGGCGGGCATGGGCATCTATAACGGCGATATGGGCATTCTCCGTTCCATCGACCCGGAAAACGAGACCATAACGATTGACTTTGACGGGCGCATCGCAAGCTATGGCTTTGATGCGCTGACGGAGCTGGAGCATGCCTGGGCCATCACGGTACATAAGGCGCAGGGCAGCGAATACCGCGCGGTGATCCTCGCCCTCGGCGGAAGCTCCCAGCTTCTGATGACGCGGGGCGTCCTGTACACCGCCGTAACCAGGGCAAAGGAGCTTTTGATCCTTGTGGGGGACGATCAGATCGCCCACCAGATGATCGACAATTTCCGCCAGTCCCGCCGCTATACGGCGCTGCGGGTGAGGCTGCGCAAGCTCTGCGGCGTATGAAGGGCATCCAGGACAAAATCCTCGACCTCCTGTATCCGCCGCGCTGCGCTTTTTGCCGGAGGTTTCTGACCGATGAGGAAAACGGCGTCTGCCGCTTCTGCAAAAAGCGCTATAACGGCGCGCGCATCGAGCGGGAGCTTGAGCATATCGTCGCCTGTGTTGCGGCTTTTCGTTACGAAGGCGTGGTGCGCGATTCGCTTCTGCGCTATAAATTCCATGGCGTGACCGGCTATGGGGCCGTTTATGCGGAATATCTCGCAAAATGTATTGACGAAACGGGAATTTCCTGCGATAGTATCACATGGGTACCCTTGAGTCGACGCCGCCTGCGCCAAAGGGGCTACGATCAGGCCCGCATTCTGGCGGAGGAGACGGCAAAAAGACTGGGCCTTCCCTGTGAAAGGCTGCTGGAGAAGCGGGTCGATACCAGACCGCAGTCGGGGATCGGGGACGCGCAAAAGAGAAAAAGCAACGCAAAGGGCGTTTATGCCTGCTGCGCACCCGAAAAGCTCGGCGGCAAAAGGGTGCTGCTGATCGACGATATCGTCACGACCGGCGCAACCCTTTCGGAATGCGCTTTGACGCTGAAAAAGGCTGGCTGCGCCGAAGTCTTTGCCGCAGCGGCTGCTTCAAGGCAATAAGGAGATATAGAATGAATCTGTTTGAAAGAGATATAGCCGTTGATCTCGGCACATCCTCCACGCTGCTTTTCGAGCAGGGCAAGGGGGTCGTCGCCAGAGAACCCACCGTTGTCGCGGTGGACAAATTCAGCGGAAAGATCCTGAAAATCGGTCAGGACGCGCAGAAAATGCTGGGCAGGACGCCCGCCAATATCGTGGCGATACACCCGGTCAACGCCGGCGTGATTTCGGACTATGAGATCACGGCCCAGATGCTGCGCGAGCTTGTGAGCCGCATTACCTCCTTCAGCCTCTTTAAGCCCTGTGTGCTGGCCTGCGTGCCGAGCTCCATCACCGGCGTGGAAGAGCGCGCCATGATCGACGCCGCCATCGAGGCGGGCGCGCGCAAGGTCTATCTTCTCGAGACTGCCGTCGCAACTGCCATGGGCGCCGGCGTGGACATCTCCAAGGCTGACGGCCATATGGTCATCGACATTGGCGGCGGCACCACGGAGGTGGCGGTCGTCTCCGGCGGCGGGGTGGTGGAGTGCCAGTCCATCAAGGTGGCGGGCACCAGCTTCGATGAATCCATCGTCAAATTCATCCGCCGCAAGTATGATCTGCTGATCGGCCTGAGCACGGCGGAGGAGCTCAAGCGCAGCATCGGCTGCGTGATCCAGCGCCCGGATATCAGCTATGAGGAGGTCAAGGGCCGGGATCTCTCCAACGGCCTGCCGAAGACGGTGCGCGTCAGCTCTACGGAGCTGATCGAGGCCTTTGTCGAGCCGATGAACCGCATTCTGGAGACCATTCATATCGTGCTGGAGAGCACGCCGCCCCAGCTCGTCGGGGATCTGGACAAAAACGGCATTATCATGTCCGGCGGCGGCAGCCTGATTTACGGCATCGACAGACTGATCGAGCGCAGCACCGGCATCCGCACCCTGGTGGTGGACGACGCGGTCTCCTGCGCGGCTTACGGCGCGGGTAAGATGCTGATGCATCTGGATATGCTGCAGGACGGCATGATGAATTTCTATCGCAAACGCCAACTGAAGGGATAATGAATCGACAGGGGGTAAGCGCATGTTCCAGTGTCCGCTAAAAAAGAAAAAAGAAGAGAAGCCGCACTGTTCCGTGGTCATCGTCGCGGCGGGCAGCTCCCAGCGCATGGGCGCCGACAAGATCATGATGAAGCTTGGCGCCATGCCGGTCCTTGCCAGAGCGATCCTTGCTTTTGAAAACAACGAATATGTTGACGAGATCATCCTGGTGACAAAGACGGAAAGGCTTGGAGAGTTCTCGGATATGTGCTACAAAAACGGCCTGCATAAGGTGAAGCAGGTTGTCAGCGGCGGGGCGACGCGCATGGAGTCCGCGCTGGCGGGCGTACTTGCCGCACGGCATGACGCGGAGCTGATCGCCATACATGACGGGGCCAGACCCCTGGTTTCCCAGGAGCTGATCACGCGGACGGTGGAGGCGGCCAAAAAGTACCGGGCAGCAGCTCCGGGACTTGCCAGTATCGACACGCTCAAGTGCGTGGATGAAGAGGGCTTCGTTGTCGGCACGGTCGACCGCGCCACGACGGTGCGCATCCAGACGCCGCAGATCTTTGAAGCTGATCTTATCAAGGGCGCGCTGACCCGCGCGGTCGAGCGCGGCCTGAATCTGACGGACGACTGTGCCGCCATGGATATGATGGGCGTAAAGACCAAGGTCGTCGAGGGTTCGGCGGACAATATCAAGATCACGACGCCGGACGATCTTGTCGCGGCCAACGCGATCATCGAGAGCAGGGGGGACGAAAATGCGAATCGGACATGGGTATGATGTGCACAGGCTGGTCGAGGGGAGAAAGCTGATCCTCGGCGGGGTGGAGATCCCCTATGAGAAAGGGCTCTTGGGCCATTCCGACGCGGACGTCCTGACCCACGCGCTGATGGACGCCCTGCTCGGCGCGGCGGCGCTCGGGGACATCGGCAAGCTTTTCCCGGACAACGACCCGCGCTATGCCGGGGCGGACAGCGTCATGCTTCTGCGCGAGGTTCACCGTGTGCTCACGGAGGCCGGGTATCGCGTCGGAAACGTCGATTGCACGGTGCTTGCGCAGCGCCCGAAGCTTGCGCCGTTTATTCCCCGTATGCGCGAAAACCTGGCGGAAGCGATGGGGCTCGAGGTCGGCTGCGTCAGCGTCAAGGCCACCACGGAGGAAGGACTCGGCTTCACGGGAGAGGGACTTGGGATCGCGGCGCATGCCGTCGCCCTGATCGAGAAGAACAGATAACAGAAAGCGCCTCCGCAGCATAGGATGGTACTGTCCTGTGTGATTTTTCGGTGAATACAGCGATTTTTTCCGCAGGATCTTCTGCGCGGAAAAGATCGCTGTTTTACTTTTTGGAGGTTAAGACTCATGAAAGTTCTCATCATGTGCAAGTCCCTGACCAATGCGCAGCGGGGCGTTCTTCTGCTGGAGCGGCGCGGGATCAGCGCGTCCGTTGTTAAGGCCCCGCAGAACCTGCGCGGCAACGGATGCGGATACGCGATCAGCCTGTTCAGGAGATTGCAGGAGGCTGCTGCGATCCTGAGAGACAGCGGGCTTCTGAGCGGGAAGATCTATTACCGGAGTGAAGGCGGAGAGTATCTGGAGGTCGGGGAGCATGATCTATCTTGATAACGCGGCGACCACGCTCATAAAGCCGCTCACCATTTCAGGCGCGATGCTCCATGCCCTGCAAAGCTGCGCAAGTCCGGGGCGCGGCGCTCACCGCGCGGCCATGCTGGCGGCGGAGACGGTTTTTCGCTGCCGGGAGTCCGCGGCGGCGCTCTTTCATGTTTCCGAACCGGAGCGCGTCGTTTTCACGATGAACGCCACGCACGCCCTGAACATTGCGATCTGCTCTCTGGCTCACCCCGGCTCGAAGGTCCTGATCTCAGGTTATGAGCACAACGCCGTCACGCGCCCGCTCAAAAAGCTGGGTGCCGAGCTCCTGGTCGCCGAGTCCCCGCTTTTTGACCGGGAAGCCTGCCTCCGGGCCTTTGAACAGAAAATCACGGAGGCCGAGCTTGTGGTATGCACCATGGTCTCCAATGTCTTCGGCTTCATTCTTCCGATCGGGCAGATCGCAAGGCTTTGCCGCCAAAAGCAGGTGCCGCTGATCGTGGACGCCTCCCAGGCGGCGGGTGTGCTGGATATCGACTTTGAAGGGCTGGGAGCCTCGTTTATCTGCATGCCGGGGCACAAGGGCCTTTTCGGCCCGCAGGGGACGGGGATCCTCCTGTGCGGGGAGAGGGGAGAGCCGCTGCTTGCGGGCGGCTCAGGCTCGGACAGTCTCCTGCAGGAAATGCCGGACTATCTGCCGGATCGTCTGGAGGCCGGGACGCACAACGTCCCGGGTATCGCCGGACTTGCGGCGGGCATTGACTATGTGCGCACTCGCGGCCCCGCAAAGATCCTGGAGAAAGAGCAGGCACTTCTCTCCGACCTGATCGCGCGTCTTCGGGACGATGACAGGTTTGAACTCTTTGTCGGCGCGGAGGGAAGCCAGAGCGGGGTGCTGTCGCTGCGGGTGCGCGGCCTTGACTGCGAGGAGGCCGCGGCGCGCCTTTCGGAGCGGGGGATCTGTGTGCGCAGCGGCCTGCACTGCGCCCCCCTTGCGCACCGGAGCGCCGGGACGCTGGAAACCGGGACCGTTCGCCTCAGCCTCTCGCCCTTTGTGCAGCCGGAGGAAATCAGAAGCTGCTGTAAAACGATCAGAGAGATCGCGCATGAAGGCGGCGGCCGGGCGCTCTCATAACCCGCCCCGCGCTCAGCGCTTCGGTCTCCGCCCGCTCCGGGACGCTTCGGCGTTCCGGGGCTTTTTTACGCCGCGCGAAAATGCGGCGGGGAAAGCCTTGTTTTTGCCGCGGTTTTATGTTATTATACGCTTTATGATAATTATGGGGGTCTAGACAATGACCATTTGGAACGCGATGCTGCTGGGCCTGATACAGGGAATCGCGGAGATTTTGCCGATTTCCAGTTCGGGACATCTTGCCATTGTCAACAATCTGTTCAAGCTCTCCAATCTCTCGGAGGGGCATGCGCTGTTTGAGGCGCTGCTGTACCTGTCCACGATGCTTTCCGTCTGCCTCGTCTACTGGCCGGAGCTTCGCGCCATGTACTATGAGCTGCTCGCCCTCGCGGGGACGGGGCCGCTCGCCGGAGAGGAGAGAGGGCACTACGGCGCGGCGCGCTGCTTTTTCATGCTGGCGGTCGCAACGCTGCCGCTGTTTCTGGCGCTGCCCTTCAACAGCCGGATCGAGCTTTTGAACGGCAGAAATATTTTCATCGGCGTCATGCTGATCCTGACGGGCTGTCTTCTTTACGTTTCGGACAAGATGATTCCCGGCAGAAAGAATCAGAACAGCATGACGGTGTTTGACGCGCTGATCATCGGCCTGTGCCAGAGTGTGGCGACGATTCCCGGGCTTTCCCGCACCGCCGTGACGATTTCGGCGGGGGTGGCGACCGGGCTGCGGCGGAGCTTTGCGGTGAATTTCTCCTTCCTGCTGAGTATCCCGGCCGTACTGGGCGCCGCGATCCTGTCGCTGATCGACGCGCTGAAAGCCGGGATCGATTGGTCTTATGTCCCGGCCTATCTGGTCGGCACGGCAGCGGCCATGCTCAGCGGCGTTGCCTCCATCCACATTATGCGCTACATAAGCAGAAAGAGCAAATTCGGCGGTTTCTCCTATTATTGCTGGGTCGTCGGCGTGCTGCTGATCATCCTGCATCTGATTTTCTGAACCCCGGAAAGGACAGTATCCCATGGCACAAAGTAAAAGCACAACGAAAAAAGCACCATCAAAAACCAGCAAAACGAAAAGCGCGGCCCCGAAAAAGACAAGCCGCGCCGCCGCTCCCCTGACGCCGCCGGAGCCGGTCGCGCCCATCCGGCGGGAGCTGGGGGGCGTGTTCTTCCTGTTTCTTGCGCTGGTCATCGTCATCAGCTATTTCAAGGACGAAGGGGCCTTCGTCCAGTTCTTTTCCAGCCTGATCAAGGGCTTCGAGGGCTGGGGCTACTGGCTGACTGCGCCGGTGTTCCTGCTCATGGCCTATATTCTCTTCTTCCATCGGGGAAGACCCGTCGCCCTGCGCTGCTTCTGCGCCTTCATGGTGCCGATTTTCGTGGCCGCGATCGTGAGCCTCTTTGCCAACCCCTTTGATTTCTCCCACGCCAACATTGCGGAGATGGCGGATATGCTGTTTGATTACGGTCAAACGCTGGAGAGCGCGGGCGTATTCGGCGGGCTTCTCGCCCACGGACTGGAGAGCGCGCTGAGCATTTACGGGGCGCTGCCCGTCCTGATCGTCCTGACGCTGGTCTGCGGCGTCTATGCCTGCAGCGGCAGCATGAAGAAGGCCGCCGACAAGGTAAAGATCCAGGTGCAGGGACAGTATGACCCGAGCATGTACGAAAACTCCCTCTCTCCCATCACCGCGGTGACGGGGGGCCTTGGGGGCAAAACCAGAAAGATCGAGCGCGTTCAGCGCGGGGCCTACGACCCGGATATCCCGCTCGGTGAGGATGACGACGCCATGAGCCTTCTGCCAAAGGGCACAGACCCGGCCTCGGAGCAGGAGGAAGCGAAGCCCCGCCGCAAGCCGAAGATCACCGTCATCAGCGAGAGACCCACGGCGGACGTGGCTCCCCTCAGCGCCGAGGAGGCCGCCGCCATCGCGGGCGTGGACCTGAAAAGCTTTGACGAGCCAAAACCGGAGCCTCCTAAGCCGAAAAAGCCGGAAAAGAGCGTCAGCGTGAAGCCCGCCGCCCGCGGCACGACCGTGTCCGCGGAAATTTCCGATCCCCCGAAAATCCAGCGCCTCAGCCGGGACGAGCTGAATGCCGAGACCCAGGCGGTGGCCTCCGCCATCAACGCCACCGAGGATGCGCCGGACTATGTTTTCCCGCCCGTTGAGCTGCTGAGAAGCGGCACGGCGGCCTCCGGCGACAGCCGGGAGGAGATCATGGTCAACAAGGAGCGGCTGGAGGGCGCGCTGCACAGCTTCGGCATTGCGGCCAATATCGTGGGCGTGACCCGCGGCCCCACCGTCACCCGCTATGATATCGAGCTGGAGCAGGGCGTGAAGCTCTCCCGTGTGACCAATCTTGCGGGCGACCTCGCGCTGGCCCTCGGCGTCGTGAACGTGCGCATCGCGCCCATCCCCGACAAGATTTCCACCGTCGGCATTGAGGTTCCGAACAAGATCGTCAGCACCGTCTGCCTGCGCGATATCATCGACACGCCGAAATTCGCCTCCGCCAAGTCCAAACTCAGCTTCGCCATCGGCAAGGATATCAGCGGCGAGGGGATCATCGGCAACATTGCCAAGCTTCCCCATATGCTCATTGCCGGTACGACGGGCTCCGGCAAATCGGTCTGCATGAACTCGCTCATCCTGTCGCTGCTCTATAAAGCGAGGCCGGATGAGGTAAAGCTCATCATGATCGACCCGAAGATGGTCGAGCTCGGCATCTATAACGGCATCCCGCACCTGTATGTGCCGGTCGTCACCGATCCGAAAAAGGCGGCGGGCGCGCTGCAGTGGTCCGTTGTGGAGATGCTCAAGCGCTACCGTCTCTTCTCCGAGATCGGCGTGAGAGATCTCGAAAACTACAACAAGCATTGCCGCGCCTCCGGCCAGCCCACGCTGCCGCAGGTCGTCATCGTGATCGACGAGCTTGCGGATTTGATGATGATCGCCTCCAAGGACGTGGAGGAGAGCATCTGCCGCGTCGCCCAGATGGGCCGCGCCGCGGGCATGCACCTCGTCATCGCGACGCAGAGACCGTCCGCCGACGTGATTACCGGCCTTATGAAGGCCAATATCCCGTCCCGCATTGCCTTCGCCGTCTCCTCCACGCTTGAAAGCCGCATCATCCTAGATCAGGGCGGCGCGGAGAAGCTGATCGGCATGGGCGATATGCTCTTCTCCCCGGTCGGCATCGGCAAGCCCATCCGCATTCAGGGCGCCTATGTCTCGGACGAGGAGCGCGAGGAAATCATCCAGTTCATCAAGGAGAACACGGGGGAGAGCCAGCGCAACACCGAGATCGAGGAATTCATGAACAAAGCGGCCGAGGATAAAAACAGCGGCGATTCCGCTTCCGCCTCCAAGGAGGAAAAGGGCGGCGGCTCCGGCTACGATGAAATGCTGCCCCAGGCGGTGGAGGTGGTCCTTGAGACCAAGTCCTGCTCCGTCTCCATGCTGCAGCGGCGCATCAAGCTCGGCTATTCCCGCGCCGCGCGCATCGTCGACCAGATGGAGGAGCTGGGCGTCGTCGGCCCCTACGAGGGGGCAAAGCCGCGCGCCGTCATTGTGGACCGGGACGGCTGGAACCAGATCCGCGCGCAGTACGGTCTGGGCGGGGACGATATGGCCCTGGCTGCCGAGATGACCGAGGATGAACCGGCGGATTATCTGAGCGAATAAGAAAGAGAAAAGGGCGTGCCGACGCCCTTTTCTTATGGAGGATCACATATGGACGGGCTTTACCCAAAGCTTTCGCTGAAGGAAGTCAATCAGATGAACATGCTGGCGCTGGCCCATGTGGGCGACGCCGTGTATGAGCTGCTTGTGCGCGGCATGCTCTGCAGTGAGAGGCGCGCCCCCGTGATGCAGCTTCACCGCCTGACGGTGCAGAAGGTGCGGGCGGAGGCGCAGGCGGAGGCGGCGGAGAAGCTGCTCCCGATACTCAGTGAAGAGGAGCTGGCTGTCTACAAGCGCGGGCGCAACACGAAGGTGAACTCCGCCCCGCACCACGCCGATATTGCCCAGTATCACGCCGCCACCGGCCTGGAGGCGCTCTTCGGCTGGCTCTACCTGCAAGGGAAGACCGAACGGGTGGGCGAGCTTTTCAGCGCGATTACGGAGGAATGAATCATGCCGCTTGACGCCATTACCCTTTCAGCCCTGGCTTGCGAGCTGTCGAAAAAGCTGGAGGGGGCAAAAATCGACAAAATCCAGCAGCCGGAACGGGATATGATCCTCTTCTCCCTGCACGGGAGAGTGGGAAAGCAGAAGCTGCTGCTCGCGGCCGGAACGGGAAACGCAAGGGTGCACCTCACACA
The DNA here is from genome assembly GCA_902786615.1 of Oscillospiraceae bacterium. The sequence continues at coordinate 88,977 of CADADE010000002.1, read as the reverse complement.
GGCGTCCTTTGAAAACCCCGCGGAGCCGCCCATGTTCTGCATGCTCCTGCGAAAGCACCTCACCGGCGCGCGCATCCTGACCGTCACCCAGCCCGCGCATGAGCGCGTTTTGAAGCTGGAGCTTGAGACGCGCGACGAGCTGGATCTTACCGGGAGAAAGACCCTGATCGCGGAGCTGATCGGCCGCAGCGCCAATCTTGTCCTGACGGACGGGGACGGGCGCATCGTGGACTGTATGCGCCGCATGGATTTCGGCGGGGACGCCCTGCGGCACATGCTGCCCGGCATGTTCTACCGCGACCCGCCGCCCCAGGAGAAGCCCGCGCTGCTGGATACTACCGAGGAGGAGCGGCAGGGGATGATCGCCGCCGCCGACAAGGGAAGACCCATCGACAAGTGGCTGCTCGAGAGCTTCGCGGGGCTTTCGCCGCTCGTCTGCCGGGAGCTTGCCTTTCGCTGCGGGGGCGACTGGACGCTGCTGCCCGCGCTGCTGGACGCCTTTATCGAGAGCGTTCGGGCCGGGGAGCTGCGCCCCTTCCTGTATTATGACGGGAAGAAGCCCGTGGATTTCAGCTTCATGCGCCTGACCCAGTACGGGGACGCGCTGCAGTGCGAGCAGGCCGCGAGCTTTTCCGCCATGCTCGACAGCTTTTACGCCGGGCGCGACAAGATCGAGCAGCAGCGCCGACGCAGCCACGAGCTGACAAAGACGGTGCGAACCATCCGCGACCGCCAGCAGCGAAAGCTGATCACCCAGCGCTCAGAGCTGGAAAAGAGCGAGGATCGGGAGAGCCTGCGCAAAACGGCGGAGCTGATCACGGCCAATCTGTACCGGCTCAAAAAAGGCGATACGAAGCTTGTCTGCCAGGGCTACTATCTGGAGGACTGCCCGGAAATCGAAATCGCGCTTGACCCGCTCAAGACCCCGCAGCAGAACGCGGCGGCCATGTTCAAGGAATACAACAAGCGGAAAGCGGCGTCCGAGCATCTCACAAAGCTGATTGCGGAGGGGGATGCAAAGCTCGAATACCTCAACAGCGTATTGGAGCTGATCGGCGCGGCGGAGAGCGAAAAGGATCTGTCCGATCTGCGGCGGGAGCTGATGGAAACCGGCTATCTGAAGCCCTCCGGCAGCAGAAAGCAGGAGAAGGGGAGAGCCCAGGCCCCGCTGCGCTTCCGCTCCACGGACGGGAACGAGATCCTTGTCGGGCGCAGCAACCTGCAAAATGACGAGCTGACCACCAAGCTCGGGCGCAGGACGGACTATTGGCTGCACACCCAGAAAATCCACGGCAGCCATGTCCTGATCCGCTGCGAGGGGGAGGAGCCGAGCGAGAAAAGCATCGAGCAGGCCGCGTGTATCGCGGCGTATTACTCGCAGGGGCGCGACGGCGGCAAGATCCCGGTGGACTACACCATGCTCAAAAACGTGCGCAAGCCCTCCGGCTCGCTGCCCGGCAAGGTCATATACACCGATTATAAAACGCTCCTCGTCCAGAGCGACGAGGAACTGGTAAAGAAGCTTCGCGTATAAATCCGATGCAATAAATGAGGGGTATAGCATCCGTTTGCTATACCCCTTACAATTTTATTTGACGATTTCGTGTTTGCCGGTCTGTTGTTTTGTATGGCGTTTTTCCAGCGCGTCCCAGCTGTACCACTTGCGCGGCAGCTTTTTTGCGATCACGGTGCCGAGGCAACCGGCCGCTATGCCGACGATCGCGCCGCCCAGCACGTCGCTGGGGAAGTGGACGCAGAGGTAAATGCGCGCAATGCCCATCAGGATCATAAAGCAGATCGCAATGGCCTTGAGGCGCTTTTTCTTTGAAATCAGACAGACAGGCACCATGCTGTCAAAGGCGGCTGTGGTGTGGCCGGAGGGAAAGCTCTTGTCGCTCTCCACATTCTGCCCGACGGTCAGCCAATACTGATAATAGACGCTCGCCTGATCCGCATAGGGGCGCGGGCGGGCGATCCAGGGCTTCAAAATCAGGTTCGTGACAATTGCCCCGAGCGCAAGACCCAGCAGCATGGCCGTGCCGAAGCGCCGGGTAGGATGGAAGAACATGAGCAGCAGCGAAAGGAGAATCAGAAAGATTCCGCCCTTTCCGAGAATGGACACGCATTCAAAGAAGGGAGTAAAGAAGGGACCTGCCAGCTCCTGCAGCTTGTGGACGAAGGTGGTGATGCCCACATCGAAGCTGTTGAAGGTCTGGTTGATCCAGAGTGCGGGAGCGCTTAATTCCATATCGGCACCTCTGTTTATTCGATGATACTCTTATCTTAACACAAGCGCGGACGAAAGGAAAGCTTTATTTGCATAAAGAATGCGATCGCGCAAAAGCTAAGGTCACTACGAAACGGAGGGGTGACTTTGAAGAGAGTATCCATTTCCCTGGCGGCCATCATGCTGATGCTGCTGTTCAGCTTTACGCTCGCCGCGGAGGCAAGCGCCGAAGGCAGCGTGCCGATCGCGGAGAATATCGAGTTCAGCACGAAGAGAAACGCCCCGACGGCAGGGCGGCTGCGGGCGCGGGACGCGGACAACGATGTAAAGCGCTTTGAGCTCACAACGAAGCCGAGAAAGGGTGAGCTGATCCTCACGGAGGACGGCAGCTTTCTCTATACGCCGCGGCCGAACAGAAAAGGCCGGGACTATTTCGGCTTCCGGGTGATCGACGACGCGGGCAACGTGTCCCAGGAGGCGACAGGACTGATCCGCATTGAAACATGACGACAAGCGGGGCGCGTGTAGGAAACACCGCCCCGTTTGACCTGTTTTCAGCAGAAAAACAGGTCATGACGCTTGTGATAAGCCGGGAGATATGCTATAATATTACAGTTATTTGCCGTATGAAAGGGGAGCGCGTATGGACGGATTCAAGCTTGTCTCAGATTATAAACCCACCGGGGATCAGCCCGAGGCCATTGACACGCTCGTCAGCGGCATTGAAAACGGCATTGACGAGCAGGTTTTGCTGGGCGTGACCGGCTCGGGCAAAACCTTCACCATGGCGAACGTCATCGCAAGGCTCAATCGGCCGACCCTGGTGCTTGCCCATAACAAGACGCTCGCCGCGCAGCTTTGCAGCGAATTCAAGGAGTTCTTCCCGGAAAACGCCGTGGAGTATTTTGTCTCCTACTACGACTATTATCAGCCGGAGGCCTACATTCCCCACACGGATACCTATATCGAAAAGGACGCCTCCATAAATGACGAGATCGAGCGCCTGCGCCACAGCGCGACCTCCAGCCTCTTCGAGCGGCGGGACGTGATCGTGGTGGCCTCCGTGTCCTGCATCTACGGCCTCGGCGACCCCATCGACTACGCGAACATGGTGATCTCCCTGCGGCCCGGACAGACACGGGACTTGGACGAGCTTCTCAAAAAGCTGGTCGAGATCCGCTATGAGCGCAACGATATCGCCTTCGAGCGCAACAAATTCCGCGTCCGGGGCGATACGCTGGAAATCTTCCCGGCCTACTCCAACGACAAGGCCATCCGGGTGGAGTTTTTTGGGGACGAGATAGATCGGATCAGCGAGATCAACGTCGTCACCGGCACGGCGACCCGCTATCTCAACCACGCCGCCATCTATCCCGCCAGCCACTACGTCACCACCAAGGAGAAAATGGCAAGCGCCATCGAGCGCATTCGCACGGAATGCGACGAGCGGGTGAAATTCTTCACCGATAACGGGAAGCTGCTGGAAGCGCAGCGCATCAAACAGCGCACCGATTATGATATCGAGATGATGCAGGAGCTGGGCTACTGCACCGGCATCGAGAACTATTCCCGCGTCATCTCCAATCGTGCGCCCGGCAGCCCGCCCATGACGCTGCTGGATTATTTCCCCAAGGATTTCCTGCTCTTTGTGGACGAAAGCCACGTGACCCTGCCGCAGGTGCGGGCCATGTACCGGGGCGACCGGGCAAGGAAGGAGTCCCTGGTGGACTTCGGCTTCCGCCTGCCCTCCGCCTTTGATAACCGCCCGCTGAAATTTGACGAGTTTACCCAGCGCATCCACCAGCGGGTCTATGTTTCCGCCACGCCCGGGGATTACGAGCGCGAGCGCGCCGGGCAGATCGCCGAGCAGATCATCCGCCCCACCGGGCTTCTGGACCCGGAGATTTTTGTCCGCCCCGTGGAGGGGCAGATCGACGATCTGATCGGGGAGATCAACGCCAAAATCGAAAAAGGCCAGCGCACGCTGGTCACAACTCTCACAAAGAAAATGGCGGAGGATCTGTCCGCCTACCTGACCGGGGCGGGCATCCGCTGCCGTTATATGCACCATGACATCAGCACCATCGAGCGCATGGAAATCATCCGTGACCTCCGATTGGGCGAATTTGACGTGCTGGTGGGGATCAACCTTCTCCGCGAAGGCCTGGATATCCCAGAAGTGGGGCTTGTCGCCATTCTGGACGCCGATAAAGAGGGCTTCCTCAGAAGCGAGACGAGTCTGATCCAGACCGTCGGGCGCGCCGCGCGCAACGCCGAGAGCTTTGTCATCATGTACGCCGATACCATCACGCCCTCCATGCGCGCCTGTATCACCGAGACGGAGCGCCGCCGCGCCAAGCAGATGGCCTATAACGAGGCAAACGGCATTGTCCCGAAGACCATCGTCAAGAGCGTGCGGGAGCTGCTGGAAATCTCCACGGACGCAGCCCCCAAGCTCAAGGCCAAGGGTGTCAAGATGACGGAGCGCGAACGCAAGGAACTGATCGCCTCGCTTGAGACGCAGATGAAGAAGGCGGCCAAGATGCTCGAATACGAGATCGCCGCGCAGCTTCGTGATGAGATCATCCGCCTCAGAGGCGAAGCGTGAAGGGGAGAACACACATGAAACTCATGATCCTGGACGGGAACAGCATTGTCAACCGCGCCTTCTTCGGGGTACGGACGCTCAACGCACCGGACGGTACGCCCACAAACGCCATTTTTGGCTTTCTGAATATCCTGCAGCGCATGCTGGACGAGCAGAAGCCGGACGCTGTCTGCGTGAGCTTTGACCGGCGCGAGCCCACCTTCCGCCACAAGGCGTATGAAGGCTACAAGGCGCAGCGCAAGGGCATGCCGGAGGAGCTTGCCCAGCAGATGCCGCTTCTGAAAGAAACGCTGGACGCCATGGGCATCCGCCGCTACGAGCTTTCGGGCTACGAGGCGGACGATATCCTCGGCACCGTCTCCGTCAAATGCGCGCAAAAGGGCTGGGACTGCGTCGTCGTCACCGGCGACAAGGACAGTCTCCAGCTCGTTACCGATACCACGACGGTCTGCAACGTCAAGACCCGCATGGGCGCGACTGAGACCATCAACTATACGCCCGATGTGTTCCGCGAGGAATACGGCTTTGACCCGCCCCTGATGGTCGACCTCAAGGCCCTGATGGGCGACAGCTCCGACAATATCCCGGGCGTGCCCGGCGTCGGCGAGAAGACCGCAATGGAGCTTGTCAGAAAATATGGCACGATTGAGAACATCTATGCAGATCTCGCGGCCCTCGATGTGAAGGAGGGCGTGCGCAAAAAGCTTGCCGCCGGGGAGCAGAGCGCCCGCATGTCCTACTGGCTGGCGACGATCCTGAAAGAGGTCCCCATGGATTTCGACCCTGCGGAAAACCGCTGGAACCGGGATTATACCCCGGCGCTCTATCCGCTCTTCAAGCGCCTGGGCTTTCAGAAGTTTATCGAAAAATGGGGCATTCGGGAGAACACGGAGGCTCCCGTTCAGGAGCAGGGCGAGCGCCTGCCGCAGGTTCGGATCGAAGAGGAAGCGGCGCTCCCGGCGCTGCTGAAAGCCGTGAAAGCGGCGGAGCTTCTCGCGGTCGATTTTGCGGAGAGCCTGGATTCCCTCGAGCTTTGCGACGGAACGGCGGTTTACACCGCCGCGTGGAATACCTGCGGGGAGGGGTATAATTCCCTGTTAAAGGCTGTGTTTGACCCGGGAAAGAAAAAAACAGGCCACCACGTCAAGGAGCTGATGAACGTGCTGGAGCGCGAGGGGCTGAGCCGGGAGGGCTTTGTCTTCGACACCGCGCTGGCTGCCTATCTGCTGGACGCGAATGAGGGGGACTATCCCCTGAACCGTGTGTCCGCGCGCTGGCTCGGACAGGAGTACGGCGGGAGCGAGGCAATCTGGCGGCTCTATCCGGCGCTGAATGAGAAGCTCAAAGAACTTAACATGGAAAAGCTCTATTATGAGATCGAGCTGCCGCTTTGCAGAGTTCTATCGGATATGGAGCAGGCGGGCTTCTGCGTGGACCGTCAGGCGCTCTATGAGTTCGGCGAGAGTCTGAACGGCGATATCGAAAGATTGCAGAACAGCATCTGGCAGCACGCGGGACACGAATTCAACATCAACTCGCCCAAACAGCTCGGCGAGGTTTTGTTTGAAGAACTGATGCTCCCCTCCGGCAAGAAAACCAAGACCGGATGGAGCACCAATGTGGACGTGATGGAGAAGCTGCGGGGCAAGCATCCCATTGTGGATGAGGTGCTGGAATACCGCACGCTCACCAAGCTCAAATCCACTTATGCCGACGGGCTTTTGAAGGTCATCGAGGAGGACGGGCGCATCCGCTCAAGCTTCCAGATGACGGTCACGGCGACGGGGCGGCTTTCGTCCACGGAGCCGAACCTGCAGAACATCCCGGTGCGCAAAAAGCTCGGCGCCCAGATCCGCAGGATGTTTGTCGCGGGGCCGGACATGGTGCTGGTGGACGCGGATTACAGTCAGATCGAGCTGCGGCTGCTGGCCCATATCTCCGGGGACGCCGCCATGCGCGAGGCCTTCCTGAGCGGGGAGGACTTTCATACCGTCACGGCGTCCAAGGTATTCGGCGTTCCCATAGAAGAGGTCACGCCCACACTCCGCAGCCGCGCCAAGGCGGTCAACTTCGGCATCGTGTATGGCATTTCGGCCTTCTCCCTGGCGCAGGACATCGGCGTTTTCCCCAATGAGGCCAAGGCCTATATGGACGCCTACCTCAGCAAATACCACGGCGTGCGCGACTATATGGAGAAGATCAAAACCCAGGCAAAGGCGGACGGGTATGTGGAGACGCTTTTCCACCGCCGCCGCTATCTGCCGGAGCTCAAGAGCGCGAACTTCAACGTCCGCTCCTTCGGGGAGCGCGTGGCGCTGAATATGCCGGTGCAGGGGACGGCCGCGGACGTCATCAAGCTTGCCATGGTGAACGTCCATCGCAGACTTCAGGAAGAAAAGCTGCGGGCGAGACTGATCCTCCAGGTACATGACGAGCTGATCGTCGAATGCCCCCGGGCGGAAGCGGAGCTGGTGCGGAAGCTTCTGGAAGAGGAGATGGAAAACGCGGTGCAGTATTCCGTGCCTCTCGTTGCCGAGGCGCATATCGGGCACAGCTGGGCGGAGGCGCACTGATGGAATATAGCGTCTGTGACGTGCGCACGGAGCATATCCCACAGATCGAGGAGCTGGAAAAACGCTGCTTTTCCATGCCGTGGTCGGCGGAGCTGCTCAGGAGCCAGCTGAAGGATCAGCAGCATGAGTTTATCGCCGCCCTGAACGCCGGGGGAAAAGTCCTCGGCTATGTGGGAATGATGTATGTTCTGGATGAGGGCTACATCTCCAACGTGGCGGTCGCGCCGGAAGCGCGGCGGCAGGGAATCGCGGATGCGCTGATTGCAAGGCTCGAGGAAATCTGCGGAATGCTCGCCCTCTCGTTTGTGAGTCTGGAGGTGCGCGCGGGGAACGCGCCTGCCATTGCGCTGTATGAAAAGCACGGCTTTCGCCGCGTCGGACTTCGCAAAAACTACTATGAGCGCCCGCGTGAGGACGCGCTCATCATGACAAAATTCTGGAATCGAGGCAATACGCTTGAAAATACTTGCATTTGAATCTACCTGTGACGAGACTGCCGTGGCGGTCGTGGAAGACGGCAGAAAAATCCTCACCGATCAAATCCTCTCCCAGGCGTCGCTGCATGCCGTCTACGGCGGCGTCGTGCCGGAGATCGCCTCCCGCTGCCATGTGGAGGCCATCTCCATTCTGGCTCAGCGGGCGATTGAGGCGGCCGGGATCGAAAAAAAGGATATTGACGCCGTCGCGGTCTCCTATGCTCCGGGCCTGATCGGCGCGGTGCTGGTGGGGGTCAACTTTGCCAAGGCCTGCGCCTCGGCGCTGCACGTGCCGCTGATCCCGGTGCACCACATCCGCGGCCATATCGCGGCAAATTACCTCGCCTATCCCGAGCTGGAGCCGCCGTTTCTCTGCCTGGCCATCTCCGGCGGCAACTCCCTGCTGGTGGATGTGCGGGATTACACGGATATGAAGATCCTCGGCTGCACGCGCGACGACGCGGCAGGGGAGTGCTTTGACAAGACCGCCCGTGTGCTGGGCCTGCCCTATCCCGGCGGAAGACCGATCGAGGAGCTGAGTAAGGGCGGAGACGATACCAAATATGTTTTCCCGACGGCGCATGTGGAGGGGCATCCCTATGACATGAGCTTCTCCGGCCTCAAGACCGCGGTCATCAATCTTGTCCACAATGCCGAGCAGAAGGGGGAGGAGATCGACCGCGCTTCCCTCGCGGCCTCCTTTACAAAAGCGGTGAGCGACAGCCTCGTCCCGCGCACCATGCAGGCGGCGAAAGAGCTGGGCTATGACAAAATTGTGGTCGCAGGCGGCGTTGCCGCCAACGCCCGCATCCGCGCGGACTTTAAGCGTGAGGCGGAAAAAGAGGACAGAAAGCTCTTTATCCCGCCGCTGAAGCTCTGCGGAGACAACGGCGCCATGGTAGGCGCGCAGGGCTATTACGAATATCTGGCCGGCGTGCGGGCCGGCAGCGATTTGAACGCTTACGCGACAATGGAAATCTGATCTTTTTGACAGAGGTGACAGGCATATGGGCGTACACGACGGACACCGGGCTCGCCTCAGGCAGAGCTTTCTTGAACACGGGCTGCAGAGCATGAATGACATTAACGCGCTGGAGCTACTGCTCTTTTACGCCCTGCCGCGCCGGGATACCAACGAGACCGCCCATCTCCTGCTGGAACGCTTCGGGAGCCTGCACGGCGTATTCTCCGCGCCGATTGAGGATCTGCGCGAGGTAGACGGCATCGGCGACTACGCCGCCGCGCTGATTGCGCTGGTCCCCGAAATCATGAAAAAGAGCAGCCTGTCCAAGTCCCGGGAAATCAGGCAGATCAGAAGCTCATCGGACGCGGGAGAATACCTTCTGCCGTATTTTATGAACGAGCAGGACGAGGTCGTGTATATGCTCTGCCTGGATTCCAAGCGCGCGGTGATCTGCTGCGCCGAGATGGGCAGAGGCGTTGTGAATACCGTGGACGCCAATATCCGCCGCATGGTGGAAAAGGCGCTCAAGGTAAAGGCATGCTCCGTCATCATTGCGCATAACCACCCGGACGGGATCGCGATCCCGTCCAGAGAGGACGATATTTTCACACGATGTCTGTATAACGCGCTGGATACCGTGGGCATCCGTCTTGAGGATCATATCATTGTCGCGGATGAGGATTATATTTCCATCGCGGACTCCGGGATGATGAGCCTTTATCAATGTTGAATTATGTTCACTGTTTGTTGTTTCTGAATTGTCACTCAATACGCTTTGCGGTTTCGACAGAATCGCGCTGTTTGCGCGCTTTTTCCCACGCTTATCGGCTTTTTCGCTTGTTGAAAAAGCTGTTGAAAATGTTGATAACTATTTGCTATATTTTTCGGCGGATTATTTATGTAAACATTTGTTTCCGATAAATAGATCTCGGCATAAGGACAAATATTCCTGCGAAAAAGCTAAATAGCGAGCAATTTGCAAGATATTTATTCGAGACTCCAATACTGACGAAAGCCTTGAAAGTGACAAAATAATACAAAATGTAATTCACTGACATCGTCCGATCGATCATTTACAGCCGGAGAAGGAAAAAAACTTGACTTCAAGGAAAAACTATGGTAAACTATCCCTCGCTGTGAAGCAATAAGCTGGTATAGCTCAGTCGGTAGAGCAGCTGATTCGTAATCAGCAGGTCGTGTGTTCGAGTCACATTACCAGCTCCAGCAAAAAACCCTGTGATTCAGACGATCACAGGGTTTTGCTTTTTAGCGCAGCGACCTTTTTTGCTGAGACCGTTTTGGGCGGTCAATATAAGATCCAGTGGGCGCGATTAAAGGATAGTAACGGTTTCATTCAGCGATTTGCGCTTGGAATGCAGATGAGCAGGGCGGCTGCCTTCACTGGGATATCCCAATGCCAGCATCATAACAGGAATATGATTGGCGGGCAGACCAAAGGCGTCAATTACGGTTTTGGAGTCAAAGCCACGGATCCACAAACTGTGTATGCCAAGTTCCTCAGCTTCGAACATCATGCTTGCCGCGACGATGCTCGCGTCCTGCTCACCGGCGTTATATAGCTCATAACAGCGATCACCGGGATTTTTCCAAACTGTTTCACTGTCATAGCAGACAAGAAGTGCGAGCGGGCATGAATAGAGTGAGGCCTTTGTTATACATGCCTTTTCCAATGCAGCTGGGCTTTTCAGGACATAAATGTGCTGTGGCTGATAGTTGCATGCCGTCGGTGCGATACGTCCCGCCTCCAAAATCAACTGAAGCTTTTCATCTTCTATTGGCCGCGAATCGAAATGCCTTTCCGAATAACGATTGCGTGCCAATTCCATAAACGTCATTGTCTTCACTCCTCATAAAAAATCTGATTGATCAGCTATATTATATAACGTGTCTGGCGCGGGAACAAGATAGAAATGAAATAATACAATCTGACTCAGCGGTCTTCGAGCAGGAGAGATACTGCCTTGAGACCGGGGTCGGAAAGAAAACACAGCCGCCATTCGCTGCTCTTCGGGACAGCATACCGATTATTGGAAGCTTCCAACGGCGTTCCGCATGCGGCCGGGGATATATGCGTCGCTTATACAGATATTTACCGAAGCACTCTTCCCGACAGTTTTTTTCAGACCCGGTTTTCAGTATTCGAGTAAAATCAATAATGAAGGAGACAGAATATGAGAATTGCAGTAATCTATGAAAACGGACAGGTATTCCAGCATTTTGGTCACACCGAGGAATTCAAAATCTATGAGGTCGAAGATGGAAAAGTGACAGGCACGGAGATCATCGGTTCAAACGGCAGCGGCCACAGCGCTCTAGCGGCGCTTTTGGATGAGCGAAAAATCGATGTCCTGATATGCGGAGGTATCGGCGGCGGTGCGCAGGCGGCGCTTGCAGAACGAGGGATCGAGCTCTGCGCGGGAGCCGAAGGGGATGCGGACCAGGCGGTGGAAGCGTATTTGAGCGGTGAGCTCGTCAATACCGGGGCAAACTGCAATCACCATGGAGAAGGACACAGCTGCCATGAACACGGCTGCGGCGAGCATGACTGCGGACACGGAGACTGCCGCGCAGAACCAAAAGGAAAGAATATCGGCAAAACCTGCAGGACGCATTACCGCGGCACCTTTAACGACGGCACACAGTTTGACTCCTCGTATGATCGCGGAGAGCCGCTGGAGTTCGTATGCGGCGCAGGTACGATGATCAAGGGCTTTGACGCTGCCGTCGCGGATATGGATGTCGGTCAGGTCGTGGATATCCACCTGATGCCGGATGAGGCATATGGAGAGGTCGATCCCGCCGCAATCTTTACCGTGGAGATCGCCCGCCTTCCCGGCGCCGAGGAGCTCACGGCCGGACAGCGTGTTTACCTGCAGGATCAATACGGCCGGCCTATCCCGGTGACTGTTGCGGCGAAGGATGAGAGTACAATCACCTTTGATGCAAACCATGAGATGGCCGGAAAAGAATTGAATTTCCGCATTGAACTCATTGAAGTCAAATAACAATCATACTGAGTTCGACAAGGAAACTACTGACTACATGCAGGGGCTTGACAACTGACCGAACAGGGAGTATAATTCAGCCAATTAAATCAACAAACCGTTGAAGCGGGAGTAACGGCGACTATGCCTGTACAGAGAGCCTGGGAAGGTGGGAGCCAGGTCAGAAACAGATCGTCAAATGGGCCGCTGAGGGTGCATCGAAAGGCGAAACGCTGCCGAGTAGAATGCAACGTGCAGGCATACGTCAGTTGCCGGGGATATGTCGGTATCCTGTTAAAGTGCATGGGGAAGCCCATGAATGCAAGGTGGCACCGCGGATAATTTGTATTATTCGTCCTTGACAGAACAGTATCTGTCAAGGACGTTTTTTATTGAAAGGGATGACATTCATGATCAAAGACGGCATCGTAAAAATTGTAAACAAACAGGACCTGAGCTTTGATGAGGCGTACACAATCATGAACGAGATCATGAGCGGCGAAACAAGCGCCACGCAGAATGCGGCATTCCTCGCCGCGCTTTCCACAAAGAGCGCCAGAGCGGAAACAACCGATGAGATCGCAGGCTGCGCCGCGGCCATGCGGGATCACGCCACCCGCGTGGAAACCGGGATGGACTTGCTGGAGATCGTCGGCACTGGCGGCGACGGCGCGCACAGCTTCAATATCTCCACAACGGCCGCATTGGTCGCGGCGGCGGGCGGGGCCAAGGTCGCAAAGCATGGAAACCGCGCGGCCTCCTCCAACAGCGGTACGGCGGATTGTCTGGAGGCGCTGGGCGTCAATATCTGCCAGAGCCCAGACCGATGCAGGGAGCTGCTCAACGAGGTTGGCATGTGTTTCTTCTTTGCCCAGAAATACCATAGCTCCATGAAATATGTCGGCGCGATCCGCAAAGAGCTGGGCTTTCGCACTGTGTTCAACATTCTCGGCCCGCTGACCAATCCCGGCAGCCCAAAGTATCAGCTGTTGGGCGTCTATGACGAGTATCTTGTCGCGCCGCTTGCCCAGGTCTTGATCTCGCTCGGCGTAAAACGCGGGATGGTGGTCTACGGTCAGGATAAGCTGGATGAAATATCCCTGAGCGCACCGACCACAGTATGCGAGTTTAAGGACGGCTGGTTCAAGTCCTATGTGATCACGCCGGAGGATTTCGGCCTGCGGCGCTGCAAGAAGACAGATCTGACCGGCGGAGAGCCGGCGGAAAACGCGGCGATCACGCGCGCCATACTTGCCGGAGAGAAGGGGCCGAAGCGGGACGCGGTGCTGCTCAACGCGGGAGCGGCGCTCTATATCGCCGGGAGGGCGCCCGGCTTCAAGGAGGGGGTCAGCCTGGCGGCGGAGCTCATTGATAGCGGCGCTGCCATGCGTGTGCTGGAGCGGCTGATCGAGGTGAGCAACCGACCGGAGGAAGAGACATGACGATCCTGGATGAGCTTGCCGACGCTGCGCGCCTTCGTGTGGAGAAGGCAAAAAAGAGCCTGCCGCTTGAAGGTCTGCGACAAGCGGCGGAAGCGATGCCAAAAGGGGACGCCCCCTTTCGCAAAGCGTTGTCCGGTCCGGAGCTTGCCTTCATCTGCGAATGCAAAAAGGCGTCGCCCTCCAAGGGCCTCATCGCCCAATCGTATCCGTATCTTGCAATTGCGCAAGCCTATGAGGCGGCGGGGGCCGACGCGATCTCCGTTCTCACCGAACCGACCCGTTTTCTCGGCTCGGAAGAACAGCTGCGCAAAATCGCCTCCACCGTAAAACTGCCCTGCCTGCGCAAGGATTTTACCGTGGATGCCTACATGATCTATGAGGCGAAAGCGCTGGGCGCGGCGGCGGTGCTGCTGATCGTCTCTATCCTGGATGAAAAGCAGCTTATGGATTATTTGACGCTTTGCCGGGAGCTAGGCCTCTCCGCTCTGGTGGAAGCACACAAGGAAGCGGAGATCGAAACAGCCCTGCGCGCCGGGGCGGAGATCATCGGCGTAAACAACCGGAATCTGCACGATTTCACGGTGGACGCCGAAAACAGCCGCCGTCTGCGTCGGCTTATCCCGTCCGATATCCTGTTTGTGTCGGAGAGCGGCGTGAAAAATGCGGAGGATGTGCAGCGCCTGCGGGAGATCGGGGCGGACGCGGCGCTCGTGGGCGAGACCCTGATGCGCGCGGAGGACAAGGCGGCAAAGTTGCGGGAACTGAGAGGCGAAACATGACAAAAATCAAGCTCTGCGGCCTGACAAGACCGGAGGATATCGAAGCGGTGAACGCCCTCATGCCGGTCTTTGTCGGCTTTGTTTTCGCGGAAAAGAGCAGGCGCTATGTTTCGCCCGAGATCGCGGCCGAGCTGCGGGAGCGCCTGAACCCCGAAATCCCGGCGGCAGGCGTGTTCGTCGACGCGCCGCCAGAGCGGGTGGCGGAGCTGCTGGAAAGGGGAACGATCCAGATCGCCCAGCTCCACGGACAGGAAGACGAGGCATATATCCATGCGCTTCGCGGTCTGACGGATCGGACGATCTGGAAAGCATTCAAGATCACCGCGCCCGAAGATCTTGCGGCGGCTGCCGCGTCAAGCGCCGATCTTGTTTTGCTGGACAACGGCCCCGGCGGGACGGGGGAGGCCTTTGACTGGGCGCTGCTGCGGGGTTTTCACGCGCGGCCCTATCTGCTTGCGGGCGGGCTGAACCCGGAAAACGCCGCCGCCGCGATAGCCGCGCTGCACCCCTTCGGCCTGGATGTGAGCTCCGGGATCGAAACCGCGGGGAGAAAAGACCCCAAAAAGATGGAAAAATTTGTCCGCGCCGTGCGGGAGGCGGACAGGCAGGAGGCTATACCATGACAAACCCAAACGGACGCTTTGGCATTCACGGCGGACAGTACATCCCGGAAACCCTGATGAACGCCGTCATTGAACTGGAACAGGCCTACAATCATTTCAAGGCGGACCCGGACTTTAACCGGGAGCTGACCGCGCTGCTGAATGACTATGCGGGCCGACCCTCGCGCCTGTATTACGCGGAGAAGATGACGCGGGATCTGGGCGGCGCGAAAATCTACCTCAAACGGGAGGACCTGAATCACACAGGCGCGCACAAGATCAACAACGTGCTGGGGCAGGCGCTGCTTGCCAAAAAGATGGGCAAGACCCGCCTCATCGCGGAGACGGGAGCCGGGCAGCACGGCGTCGCCACGGCGACCGCGGCGGCGCTGCTGGATATGGAGTGCGTCGTCTTCATGGGCGAGGAGGATACGATACGACAGGCCTTGAACGTCTATCGCATGCGCCTTTTGGGGGCTGAGGTCATTCCCGTGAAAACCGGCACCGCGACGCTCAAGGACGCGGTCTCGGAAGCCATGCGGGAATGGACAAGCCGCATCGACGATACGCACTATTGTCTCGGTTCGGTGATGGGGCCGCACCCGTTCCCGACGATCGTCCGGGATTTCCAGGCTGTGATCTCCCGGGAAATCAGGCAGCAGCTCCTGGAAAAGGAGGGACGCCTGCCGGACGCGGTGCTGGCCTGCGTCGGCGGCGGCTCCAACGCAATCGGCAGCTTTTATCACTTCATCGAAGACAAGTCCGTGCGGCTGATCGGCTGCGAGGCGGCGGGGAAGGGAATCGACGGCTTTGAGACCGCGGCGACGATCAACACCGGGCGCGTCGGCATTTTTCACGGCATGAAATCCTATTTCTGCCAGGATGAATACGGACAGATCGCGCCGGTATATTCGATCTCCGCGGGCCTGGATTACCCGGGCGTCGGACCGGAGCACGCCTGGCTGCACGACATCGGCAGGGCGGAGTATGTCCCTGTCACGGATGAGGAAGCGGTGTGCGCCTTCGAGTATCTCTCGAAAACGGAGGGGATCATCCCTGCCATCGAATCAGCCCACGCTGTGGCATACGCGCAGAAGCTGGCACCCGCGATGGGAAAGGAGCAAATCCTGGTCATTACGATTTCGGGCCGCGGCGACAAGGACTGTGCCGCGATCGCACGTTACAGGGGAGAGAATATCTATGAGTAGGATACCGGATGCATTTGTGAACGGAAAGGCATTTATCGCCTTTATAACCTGCGGTGACCCCGATCTGGAGACGACGGGCGCCGTCGTGCGGGCGGCGGTCGAAAACGGGGCCGACCTGATCGAGCTCGGAATCCCGTTCTCCGATCCCACCGCGGAAGGCCCGGTGATTCAGGGAGCCAATCTGCGCGCACTTCGCGGCGGTATCACTACCGACAGAGTATTTGACTTTGTGCGGAAGCTGCGCGAAGATGTTACTGTCCCAATGGTGTTCATGACGTATGCAAACGTCGTTTTCTCCTACGGGGCGGAGCGCTTTCTGTCCCTGTGCCGGGATGTCGGCATCGACGGGCTGATCCTGCCGGATCTGCCCTTTGAGGAGAAGGAGGAGTTCTTGCCCATCTGCCGGGCCTGCGGGGTGGATCTGATCTCCCTCATTGCGCCGACCTCGGAGAACCGGATTGCCATGATCGCGCGGGAGGCGGAGGGCTTTCTGTATCTTGTGTCGAGCCTCGGCGTGACCGGCACCCGCACGGAGATCACCACAGATCTGGGAGCCATGGTCAAACTGGTGCGCGAAAATACCGATATTCCGTGCGCCATCGGCTTCGGGATCTCCACGCCCGAACAGGCAAAGACAATGGCAGCTCTCTCAGACGGGGCGATCGTGGGCTCGGCCATCATCAAGCTGCTGGAAAAATACGGCCGGGACGCGGCGCCGTATGTCGGGGAGTACGTGAAAGCCATGAAGGACGCGTTGCGATAATCATCAGGCAGGAAGAAATGACAGCTATTGCTGAATTCTGTCTTGTCACAACCGGATTGCCGAACTATAATGACAGTAATCTGATGAGAAGGTGTGATTCTATGTTTTTCAACGATTTTCAGAATGAAAAGCTATCGGCACTTGGATTCGGCGCAATGCGGCTGCCGCTTTTGGATGATGGCTGTATCGATCAGGCGGAGCTTGACAGAATGGTTGACGCGGCAATTGCCGCCGGCGTGAATTATTTCGATACGGCGCATCCATATCATGGCGGAAAATCCGAAGGAGCTCTCGGTCGTTCCCTTCGGCGCTATCCGCGTGAGAAATGGAATCTGGCGGATAAATTCCCCGGCCACCAGAATGTAAAAGGCGTGCGCCCCGTGACACCGGAAGAGATTTTTGAGGAACAGCTGAAGCGCTGCGGCGTGGATTATTTTGACTTTTATCTTCTCCACAACGTCAACGAGAACTCCCTCGCTTGCTACTATGGCAATCCAGAGAATCGTTTTCTTGAATATTTTCTGGAACAAAAGGAGAAGGGGAGAATCCGTCATCTGGGCTTCTCCTGCCATGCCGCGCCTCCGGGGCTTGAGCAGTTCCTTGCGCTTTATGGCGAACACATGGAGTTTTGCCAGATCCAGCTCAATTATATCGACTGGACGCTGCAGGATGCAAAACGAAAGGCAGAGATCCTGCGGGAAGCGGGAATCCCGGTCTGGGTGATGGAGCCGGTACGCGGCGGCAAGCTTGCGTCATTTGACGCTGAAACAGAAGACAAGCTGCGCAGTATGCGTCCGTGCGACAGCATTCCGGCGTGGGCCTTTCGCTGGCTCCGGACCGTGCCGCAGCCGACAATGATTTTGAGCGGGATGTCAAATCTTGCGCAAATGGAAGATAACCTCCGCACGTTTTCAAGCGATGAAAAGCTGAGCGAAGAAGAGCTGCAGATTCTCGATGAGATTTCTGCGAGAATAGCTCGTCAGATTCCGTGCACAGCTTGCCGATATTGCTGCGCAGGCTGTCCGATGGAGCTGGATATCCCGCTGCTTTTGAGTATGGCGAACGATATGGCTGTTTCTGACAGCTTTAATACAGTTTCACGATATTCAGCGCTCGGTGCCGGAAAACAGGCAGGGGCATGCATCGGCTGCGGACAGTGCAGCAATGCATGTCCGCAGAAAATCGACGTGCCTGAGCAGATGAGCCGCCTGGATAAACTCATGTCAAGTCATAAGAGCTGGGAAGAAATATGCCGTGAGCGCGCAGAAGCCGCGGGAAAAAGGTAAGCTGCAGAATCAAGTAAGCCAGTTAGAGCTCTCGGAGAATCAAATCAGTCTCACCGGGGTTTAGCCCCAACTCAATCCGAATGACCTTAGGATGATTCCTGTAATGGGCCCGGACAGCTTCGCGAAGAATGGTTCCGCCGTGATATCCATGTATGACTCTAAGCCGATAAACAGAATGATCAGCCCGGCGCAATTTGGCGTCGATTGCCGTTAAGGCTTGAGCCTTTGTCATCCCATGGACATCTATTTCAAGAAAACCGCTATTCATCTCAATACCTCATAAAACAATACCCAAATACTCATATAGTCTTTCGCTTGTAGATATCATATCATGTAATAATGTTAACTGATAAGCAGAAAAAAAGGGACGAAACTTGCAAGCATTATGAAGTGCCAATTGCTCAAAAAGCGAACTTGACGCTCAGGGAAGCAACAGCGCACTTCAATATTGGTGAAAAGAAGATAAAAGAGCCGACCAATGGAAGAAATTGCCGTATGTACTGCTTTGTGGCACCAAAAGGCTTATAAAACGGGAAACGTTTCAGGCATAGCTCGAAAAGCATAAAGATTTATACCAGCGTGAAACTGCTGGGAACGCATAAAGAAATATTTGACAGTGAGAGCCTGATTGAATATACTAAATTCAATCGAGCTCTCTTTCTCTTGGCGAGAGAAAGCTTGCTTCGATCAGATCGACTGGAATTCGAGCATTCTACAATCAGTGGAGTGATGTAATGCATTTCACTGCAGGGACTGCTATGGATATCTATGCTGAGACAGGTAAGTGAGCTTAACACCCAAAACCGAGGAATACCAACACTTACGGGGTGATATGAGATGAACATTCAAATATTCGGCAAAAGCAAGTGCTTCGAGACGAAGAAAGCAGAACGCTGGTTCAAGGAACGCCGGATCAAATACCAGTATGTGGATATTCTAAAATACGGTATGAGCCGGGGAGAGTTAAGCTCTGTTAAAAATGTGGTGGGACTTGAAAACATGGTCGATCCGGATGACCAGGATTATCCGCTCTTTCAGTATCTCGCCACAACGGAGGCAAAGCTGGACAAGCTCTTTGAAGTGCCGTATCTGCTCAAAACGCCCATCGTGAGAAACGGAAAGCAGGCGACGGTCGGCTACTGCCCGGATATCTGGAAGGACTGGAAATAAAAAAGACGCTCCATCGAGCGTCTTTTTTATTAGGATACAAATCAGATCAGGTTCAGGATCAGGGTGAAGAGAACGAAAGCGAGAGCAAACCACTTCGTCGCCTTGGCAAGCTTGGCGTCCAGCGTCTTGGCCTGGCCCTTGGAGAGGAAGGTCTCGGCGCCGCCGGAGATGGAGCCGGAAAGGCCGGCGCTCTTACCGCTCTGCATAAGAACGATCACAGTCACAGCCAGACCGGAGAGAACCTGAAGAATGGTAAAGACGATAGTAAGAGAAGACATGTATCTCGATCCTTTCGAATATTGTAAACTAAACAGCTTTTGAAGTATAACACAGAGTACGGGACATTTCAAGTCTTTTTTTCACTTTTACCCAATATTTTGAGTCCTTTCAAAGAAGGCTCTTACAGATATGGCGTGATTTTTGCCGCCCAGGCCTCTCTGAGCCGCTCAAAAGACCAGGAAGCGTTGGCGGGACTGCTTGAGGGCAGGCAGACGGCAGGGCGATTGCTGCGCGCTTCGCTGTATTTATGGTACATTTCCCAGGACTTTTTCCCGTTGCAAAAGACCTGGCGGATGTCGGCCGCGTCAAAAATCGGCTGAAGGTCGTTCGGGACCACATGGTCGATGCTGGCGTCGGAGGAGCCCTCAATTTCGCAGCGGGCGATCGAATCCCACAGGGCGATCCCATGTGTCAGGAGCATGTCCTTCTTTTCCGGAATACTTTCCGGGACAGGAGCGCCCAAAACGTCGGCCAGGACGCGCCAGAAGCGATTCTGCGGATGCCCGTAGAAAAAGCGCTGCTCCCGTGATTTTACCGAGGGAAAGGAGCCCAGAATCAAAATCCGGGAGTTTTCGTCATAGAGGGGCGGAAAGGGATGAGAGATAAGCTTCTTCATGGTGAACACTTCTCCCGTCAGAATTTTCTGTGCCACATTATAATAGACCTTTGCCTGAAATGCAATCTCCCGCGTATTCTTTTGTAAGTGTGCTTGTCTGCTTGCAAAATAGAAAGGCTGATGATATAATACCGTCTGTATCTTGTTATACAGGATTAGAAACAACATAAATCCGGCTCCATTCCTGCATTTCTGTGGCAGAAAGCGCAGTTTTTGGAAAAATGCAGGGAGATCCGGGAGCGTTATTACAGGGAGAAAACCATGTCATCCAATAAAATCGCAAGAATCAACGATGATATTCAGCGCGTCATTTCGGCAAAGCTCCGCGATATCAAGGATCCCCGCGTACAGCAGGGGATGATCAGCGTCACGCGCGTGGAGACGACGGGCGATTTGCGCTACAGCAAAATATGGCTTTCCGTGATGGGCCTGAAGGATGAAAAGGAATTTCGCCGCGGCATCCGGTCCGCGGGCGGCTGGCTGCGCCGTGAGCTGGGCTCCGTGCTGAATCTGCGCTACACGCCGGAGCTCGTATTTGAGCTGGATCACAGCATCGAATACGGCGCGCATATCAATGAGGTAATCAATTCTCTGGATATCAAACAGGACGTGGATGCGGATGATGACATATAAAGACTGTGCAAAGCGTCTGCTGACACATGAAGACATCCTGATCGTCACGCACAGAAATCCGGATGGGGATACGACAGCGTGCGCCGCTGCCCTCTGCAGCGCGCTTCGCCGCGGGGGACGCAGAGCCTGTGTATTTCCCAACACGCAGATGGGCAGAAAGCTGCGGCCCTATTGCGAAAAATTCTTTGCGCCTGAGGACTTCAAGGCAAAATATGTGGTCTCCGTTGACGTGGCGGACGAAAAGCTCCTCTGTCTCGGCTTTGAGGGGAAGGTGGATCTTTGCATCGACCATCACCCGTCCAACACGCTTTTTGCCAAAGAAAGCTTTGTCAAGGGAGAAAAAGCCTCCTGCGCCGAGATCGTGATGGAGCTCATCCTGGCCATGAACGCGGACCTCACCCCGGAAGAGGCAACGAGTCTTTATGTCGGCCTCTCCACCGATACAGGCTGCTTCATGTACGGCAATACGGACGCGGCGGCCTTTCGCGCGGCGGCTGAGCTTCTGCGCTGCGGAGCCGACAATATGACCGTCAACACGGTTTTCTTCCGCAAGGTGTCGCCGGCCCGGCTCAAGCTGGAGAGCATGATCTATGACGGCATGCGCTTTTACCGGGACGGAACGATCACCGTGGCGACCGTCACGCTGGATATGCTGAAAAAAACCGGCGCGGTCGAGGATGATCTGGACGATCTGGCCGCGCTTGCCGGACGCTGCGAGGGGAGCCTTGTCAACATCACGATCCGCGAGAAAGAGGACGGAAACTGCCGCGTCTCGGTTCGCTCCTTTAAGGAGGTCAACAGCAGCGAAATCTGCGCCGTGTTCGGCGGCGGTGGACACGCGATGGCGGCAGGCTGTACGGTCCCCGGCACGCCGGAGCATGTGCGGGATCTGCTCGTGCATGTCGTGGAAGAGGTCTGGAAGTGAACGGTATCCTGCTTATCGACAAGGAGCCCGGATGGACCAGCAGCGATGTGGTCGTGAAGCTCAAGGGCGTTCTGCATGAGCGGCGCATCGGTCATGCCGGCACGCTCGATCCCATGGCCACCGGCCTGCTCACCGTGTTTGTCGGAAGGGCGACGCGCGCCGTGGAGTTTGCCGAGCACGATGCCAAACGCTATCTCGCTTCCCTGCGTCTCGGGATCAGCACCGATACGCAGGATATCACCGGGAACATTCTGGAACAGAAGGATGCTTGCGTAGACGCGCGGGAGCTGGAAGCCGTGCTTGAACGCTTTCGCGGTGAGCAGCGGCAGATCCCGCCCATGTATTCGGCGATCCGTATCGGGGGCAAGCGCCTCTACGATATCGCCCGAAGAGGGGGCGAGGTAGAGCGCCCCGCGCGCCTCATCACCATCCATGAGCTTCGCCTGATCGGAAGAGAGGGGGAAGACTGGCTCCTGGACGTAAAATGCTCCAAGGGCACCTATATCCGGACGCTCTGCCACGATATCGGGGCGGCGCTCGGCTGCGGAGGCTGCATGAGCGCGCTGCGGCGGACGGAGGCGGGCGCGTTTTCTGTCCGTGACGCCGTCACTATCGCGGAAGTACAGCGGCTGCGGGACGCGGGAGAGATCGAGGGGCGCCTGCTCCCGACGGACACCCTCTTTTCCCGGGAAATGGCCTGCACGGCAACGGAAAATCAGGCAAAGCGCATACGCTGCGGCTCGGCGTATCCCACCGAGCTGCCTGACGGCGTTTATCGCGTATATGATCAAAACGGGGCCTTTCTCATGCTCGGCAGAGCGGAGGCGGGCGTCATGAAAACAATAAAAAATTTCTTTGAGGTATGACTGCTTATGGCACAATTGAAGCGCGCCATTGCACTCGGCTTCTTTGACGGGGTTCATATCGGACACGGCGCACTGCTCAACAAGACAAAGCAGCGTGCACGGGAGATGGGCGCAGAGCCTTCTGTCTTGTCCTTTGACGTTCACCCGGATACGCTCGTCTTCGGAAAAGACGTGCCGCTTATCAACAGCGCCCTCGGGCGGGAGGAGATCATCCGCCGCTGCTATGGGATCAACGATGTGGTGTTTATCCATTTCAGCCGTCAGACCATGCAGATGCCCTGGCAGGAATTCGCTGACAATATCATCACCCAGCTTGGGCTTGTGTGGATCGTGGTCGGTCATGATTTCTGCTTCGGATACCGGGGCGAAGGGACGGCGGAAAAGCTCAGAGACTACTGTGCGGAAAGAAAAATCGGCTGCGATATTATCAAGCCTGTATGTCTGGACGGGCGGATCGTGAGCTCCACCTATATCCGCACCCTGATCGCGGACGGCGATATGGAGCAGGCGGCCCGCTATCTCGGCCATCCCCATACCCTGCAGGATACGGTTCATTCCGGCTATCACCTGGGGACGAAGCTCGGCGCGCCGACAATCAACATGCGTTTCCCGGAGGGCGTGATCGTTCCCAGACACGGCGTCTACGCAGCCAAGGTATATCTGGAGGACGGGTCCGAGCATATCGCGGTGGCAAATATCGGGGTTCGTCCGACCGTGAGCGAGGATCAGAGCGTCAATGTGGAGACGCATTTGATCGAATTCTCCGGCAATCTCTACGGGCGGCAGGCGCGCGTGGAGTTTTACCGCTTCCTGCGTCCGGAACGGAAGTTTCCCGATTACGAGGCGCTTTCCGAACAAATCCGACAGGACGCCGATGAAGCACGGGCCTATTTCGGAAATATGAAAAATGACATGCCTTGATGCAGAGAGGAGAAAAACATGAGCAATAATCAAAACGCAGACAGCGGCGTCAAACCCGCGAAGAAACGGCATTCCTTCTGGTGGCTCTGGCTCATCCTGATCCTCGCCGCTTTTGCCGGCGGCGTGATTGCGGGCCTGAAGCTCAACACCATGCCGCTGCCGACGGAGGTCAAGGATAAGATCTATCCGGTTCTGGAATCCTACATCCCCGGCGGCACAGCGACGCACACGCCCGAGCCCCAGCCAGTCGAAACCCCGGCTCCGACCGCAGAGCCTCTTGAAACGCCCGCGCCTGTCGAGACACCGGCTCCTGAGCTTGCCCCTGCGCCCGTCGAAACACCGGCTCCTGAGCTGACGCCTGAGCCCGCAGCCGCAGCGCAGCCCGAAGTCGTACCTGAGCCTGCGGTGACGGCGGCTCCCGAAATTCCGGAGATCCCGGCGGAGACGCCTGTACCGACCTGGATGACGGAGGTTCAAAGCACGGTGAATGAAACGAGTTCTGCCGCGGCTGCTCCTGCGCCGGCTCCCAAATATATCGGCGTGGACGCGGCGCTTGATATTGCCCTTGCGCATGCGGAGCTTAATCGGAATGAGGCCGAAGTCAGCAGCGTGTACCGCACGAAGGATGACGACGGAACGCCTGTTTACGAGGTCGTCTTCAGCGCCGGGGAGGTCGCCCGGAATTATACGATCGACGCTGTGAGCGGTGAGATCCTGAGCTGGATGATGTCCGGTCTGTCCTATTCCAATGACGCCACCTTTGCATCGACCTTCTCCGGCAACGACCAGACGGAGGCTCAGGCTGCCGCTGCCGCGTCGGAAATGATCGGCGAAGAGCGCGCAATGGAGATCGCCCTTCAACATACCGGCGTGAAGAAAGAAGATGTACTGCGCTCCGCTGTGCAGCTTGATGAAAAGACCGTCCCCGCCCGTTACACGGTGGAATTCAGAATCGCGGATCATCGCTTCGACTATCAGATCGAAGCCCATACGGGTGAGATCCTGAGCTTTGAGCTTCGCTGATTTGTCATAAAAGAATACAAAAAAGACTGCCTTGGGTTTAACAGCCCGGGGCAGTCTTTTTGAATCTTCTTATTGTCTCTTATTGTTTCCCGCCGCTGCGGCTCCTGCGCTGTCCGTGACCGCGGCTGCGCCGCCTGGACTGGCTGGCTTTGGATTTGTAGAAACCGAGCATATCCTCATCCGCCTCATACACCAGACGATTGGCGAGCCAGCTTCCATTTTCTTTGCTCTTGCGGAATTTGGCGCGCACAAGGAAATTGCCGTGCTCTTCGCAGGAGTAGATGTTCATATAACGCTGATCGCCCTGATTGATCCACTTGAGCGGAGCGGTTTCCGAACCGCAGAAGGGGCAGGTCAGGGAGCGCAGGCGTTCGTCCGCAAAGGCGTCCGCCTTGCTGGTAAATCCGTCAAAGCACTCGTGACTGAGCGTGTCCGGCCCTTCGGCCTCTGCGGGGGGCTTGTAGTTCGGCATCCGCGCGGCCAGAATGCGTGCGGCGTCGTCGTACATGCTGAGACCCTCCGTCATATCGAGGTGGGAAGCCACCAGCGCGGTGTTGTAGGCGTCTCCGAGGGCGTCATGGGCAACGCGGGTCTGCTCAATTTCAAAATGCTCCATGGCGCTGGCAAGGGACTTCTGGTTCTTGTCGCCGCCGGTCTGGAGGTTATAAATGAGCTGCAGGTTGACCCACTCGTGAATCCAGTCCCAGTCCAGATCGTGGATAATGATGTTCTGCTCCATGATCCGCTGATCATCGCAGCCCCAGGTGATAAAGGTCACGTCATCCCCGCACCAGGCGCGAAAGCGCTCCATCGCCTCGGGGAAGGAATGGCCGTGGGACAGGCGCTCCTTGTCAAAGCCCGTGATCTTCTTGACCTTGTAGTGCATGCGGCGGAAATAGACAGGCTTGACGTCAATTGTGAATTCTTCGCCCGGCTTCATATCTTCCGTGAGCTTGACAGCGCCGATTTCGATTATTTCGCCGCCCAGATGGATGGGGAGCTTGTTAAATACGGAGGACTTGGAACTCATCGCCTGATTCCATTCCAGATCCACCACAACATAGTTCATAGCAATAGTCCTTTTGTAAATGTAATAAGCTTGCTTATTATAGCATATCTTTTCCCGCTGTGCACTACTTTTTTTACAGAATTCTTTTGCCTCGGGCAAATGTCTGTGTTATACTGTGCGCAGCAGAGGAGATGAGCGATGATGAAGACTATGACGCTGCGCGCCGCAGCCGCCGCATGCGCGGGAGAACTGATCGGCTGTGCCGATCCTGAGCAGAGCATCGGGCAGGTTGCCATCGACAGCAGAAAGATACAGCAAGGGGACCTCTTCGCGGCCTATCGCGGGGAGAAGACGGACGGACATCAATATATTGAAACAGCGCTTCAAAAGGGGGCTGTCTGCGCCCTGGCGGAATATCTGCCGGCGGGCGTGACAGGACCCGTCCTTCTGGTGAAGGATGTACAGCGCGCGCTGGAGCAAATCTGCGCGGCCTATCGTGAGACGCTTCACATACCGATCATCGGCATTACGGGCAGCGTCGGCAAGACCACAGCCAAGGAAATGATCGCCGCTGTCCTCTCCCAACGCTATCGCGTTTTGAAAACGGAGGGGAATCTGAATAACCAGATCGGCGTCCCAATGACCATTTCACGCATCGAGCAGGAGCATGAGGCCGCCGTCGTGGAAATGGGCATCTCCGGCTTCGGAGAAATGACGGCGCTTGCGCGCATTGCAAGGCCGACCATCGCCGTTTTTACGGTGATCGGGCATGCGCATCTTGAATTCCTGCATGATCTGCAGGGGGTGCTGCGCGCGAAAACGGAGATGCTGGCTTTCCTTCCGGAGGACGGCGTCGTGATCTGCAACGGGGATGACGCGCTCCTGAAAAGCCTGCAATGCCCCCAGCGCCTGCTGCGCTTCGGAACGGGGGAGGACTGCGAGGTCCGGGCCGATGAGACAGAGCTTTTGCCCGACGGCTGTACCCGCTGCCGCATCGTGTACGGCGATCGGGTCATCCGGGCGGAGATCCCGGCCTTCGGCAGGCAGATGATCTATGCCGCGCTGGAGGGCGCCGCCGTCGGTATCGCCATGGGCTTATCTGACCGGGAGATCGAGGCGGGCATTGCGGATTTCTCCAATGTGGGACGGCGCAGCGCGGTCACAGTCACCGACAGCGTCACCGTCATTGACGACAGCTACAACGCAAACCCGGACTCGATGCGCTGCGCGGTGGATTCCCTGACCCAGACCCCCGGAAGGCATGTCTGCCTCTTTGCGGATATGCTGGAGCTGGGGGCGGATTCACCCGCGATGCACAGAAGGCTCGGCGAATATGCCAGGGAAAAGGGCGTCGCGCTGGTGGCGGCCTACGGCCCCAACGGCAGGAAAATCGCGGAGGGCGCGGCGGAAGCCGGGAGATATTTTGAAGACCGGGAAAGCCTGATCGCGGCCCTTCCGACCCTGCTGCAAAAAGGGGACACGGTGCTTGTAAAAGCATCCCTCGGCATGCGCATCAGTCCCGCTGCCGACGCCGTGAAGGAGCTTAAGCTGGAGTGAGCATCGTGATAGACAGAGAAAAACCGATTGTTTTATTGGATCTGGACAATACGATCCTGGATTTCAACAAGGCGGAGCATCGCGCCCTCGGTTTGGCGCTCAAGGCCCAGGGCCTGCCTTTCAATGACGAGATCGCGGCCCTTTACCATGAAATCAACAACCGCCACTGGGAAATGCTGGAGAATGGAATCCTGACCCGCGAGCAGGTCCTGGTGCAGCGCTATGAGGCGCTTTTTCGCGCGCTCGGCGTGCATGGGGACGCGAAAAAAACCCAGGCGCTCTATGAAGGCTATCTCTCGGAGGGACACTGGTTCATACCCGGCGCGGAGGAGATGCTCAGAACGCTCGCGGGAAAATACCGCCTTTTTATCTGCTCCAACGGTACGCAGTGCGTACAGGACGGGCGGATCCGCAGCGCCGGAATTGCGCCGTATTTTGAAAAGATTTTTATCTCTGAGCATATGGACGGCAATAAGCCGGAGGCGCGTTTCTTCGACCAATGCTTCCGCGAGATCCCGGGCTTTGACCGTTCCCGCACGATCATACTGGGAGACAGCCTGACGTCCGATATCCGTGGGGGCGTCAATGCCGGGATCCTGAGCTGCTGGTATAACCCGCAGGGCAGGGAGAATACCGGGCCGATCAAGCCCGACTATGAGATCCGGGCGCTTGCGGAGTTCGACGGGCTGCTGCGGCGCGTTTTCGGATAAAGAACAGGGAAACAGCAAAAGTGCAAAGCGACGGCGTTACGATGGACAGCCGCCGCTTTGCACTTTTTTCTTATGCCCGCATAGGATAAGGCGAGCAAATTGCTCAAGGAGGAATTCAATTGAGCTGCAACAAACCTGATCAATCCTTCCGCAGCGGTAGTCTGCCGGGCCCTTATGCGCCCCTCGCCATGGCCTATGTGCCAATGCAGGCTTCCGCCGCGCCGAACTATGACGCGCCCGAGGCTCTGGCACGCGGAACGCTCTTCCCCGGGCTGGATCTTCCGTTTATGAATATCGTCAACGAAAAGGCTCCGGACGTTCCGACCGCGGAGCTGATGGCCATTGACTTTGTGACGGATGAACTGGAGCTGTATCTGGATACGCATGAGGAGGATGAAGAGGCCTTCGCCCTGTACCAGAGCTTCCTTGCCCTGCGCGCGGAAGCGCGGGAGCGCTACACCGCCCGCTTCGGTCCCATTACCCAGTGCGACCAGCTGGGAAGCGAGAGCTACACCTGGCTGAAAGACCCGTGGCCCTGGGAGTTTCAGAACAGGAGGGAGCGCTGAAGATGTTTGTTTATGAAAAGAAGCTGCAATACCCGGTGAGAATCCGAAACACCAACCCCGCCCTGGCGAAGTTCATCATCAGCCAGTACGGCGGCCCGGACGGCGAGCTCGGAGCTTCCCTGCGTTATCTGAGCCAGCGCTACTCCATGCCTTATCCCGAACTCAAGGGGCTGCTGACGGATATCGGTACTGACGCATCGGGTATGCTCCAGGATGGCAGCCGGGCCGCTTGCGAGGCCGCAAAACACCAGCGGAAAGGCAGCATGTTCAGTCGGACTTCGACGCGCTTGTCATCCCTGACAATGATTTTGTCGAGGATACGTCCGTAAAAATCTTCATCGTCGGACAGACCGCCCGTAAGCTGCTCTGTGGCGGCTTTGATATCCAGGATCAGTTCCCGGTGCTTTTCAAGCCTTTCGATCGAGATTTGCAAATCCCGGATCTCCCGCTCGCATCGCGCTCTCGCTTCCATCCATTCCTGTTTCGTAATATCGGCGGACATATAGAGATCAAGAAGCTGTGACTGCTTTTCGTCTGCAAGCCTGAGCCGTTCCTCCAAACGCTCTGCATGGACAGTATTCTCATCCGCCGCGATCACGGACTCTGCGATGGATACGATCCTGCGGGTAATCATTTCCCTGTTTATTCTCAGCTCCCTGCATACCAGCTGCATGATGCGCAGAATATCTTCATCGCGTATGCTGTGAGCGGAACAACCGACCTTGTTACCCCGGCAGTCGATATGCGCCATGCCGTTTCTGGAGGCTTCATAGCAGCGCCAGGCTTTGTATTGCGAGCCGTCCTTCCGCGTTTTATGGCGGGCTACATAGCTTGACCCGCAGCAGCCGCATTTGATTTTGCCGGAAAACGCGTAACGATTGGAGTGCTTTGCCTGCCCTGCGGGGGACAAGGCTCTGGAATCGAGAATACGATTTGCCGCGTCAAAAATCTCACGGGAGACGATCGGCTCGTGATGATCTTTTAAAATAACAAATTCTTCCTGACCACGATTGTACTTTTTTTCATGGGAAAGAAAATCGGGCGTGTAGGTTTTCTTTTGTACAAGGTCACCGCAGTATTTCTCATTGCGCAGAAGCCGGAGAATGACGGTGTTGCTCCACGCTTTTCCCCGCATTGGCGCAAAGCCTTCCTCCCGGAGTTCTCTTGCAATGACGTGAGTACCTTTCCCCTCGTTTACAAATTTGTGGAAAATGTGCCGGACAAGCCTGGCGCCTTCTTCATTCATCGTCATCCTTCCGTTTTTCACGTCATAGCCAAGCATGCTTCGACCGAACACAACGCCCTGCTCCATCTGCCGTTTCTGACCCCACTTGACCCGCTCGGAGGTCTTTCGGCTTTCCTCCTGCGCGATGGACGACATGATGGCGAGGCGAAGCTCGGCGTCTCCGTCCAGGGTGTTGATTCCGTCATTCATAAAAATGACGCCGACGCCGAAGCGTTTCAGCTCGCGTGTGTAATAAATGCTGTCGAGGGTGTTCCGGGCAAACCTGGAAATCTCCTTTGTAAGGATCAGATCAAAAGCGCCCTGCTCAGCGCTTTCGATCATGCGTTTGAATGCTTTTCGTTTTCTTGTGCTGGTGCCTGAAAGGCCTTCGTCCGCAAAAATTTCATAGAGCTCCCAATCCGGATGATGCTCTATATACTGTCGAAAATAGCGCTGCTGGCTTTCAAAGGAATTTGCCTGATCTTCGTGATCGGTTGAGACCCGGCAGTATGCGGCGACCCTTTTTTTCGCGCGGATCACTTGACGCTCCTGATTCAGAATTTCATACCTGTTCAAAATACGCCCCCTTGACAATATAGCAAAATATGCGTATCGGCTTAACGCAGATTCTAAGCTCCCTTTGCGGGATCGGCCGGGCTGCATAAAGCTTAAACAGAGCCTTGCGCAGATTCTGTTTCGATCCCTCCGGCCTTCGGCCACCTCCCTTTTTCCAAAGGGAGGTCAAATTCAGGGCTTGCTGAGTTAACCTGATACGCATATAGCAAAATAGGAAACAGTATTAATCGCGCAAATCCTGGGGAAAAGAAAAACGTCAAGCCTGGCTTGACGCGGATTTCCTTTGCATTTGTCGTTCAAGTTCCGTCACACAGCGCTCCAGCTGATCCTTTGTAAGATATCCTCTTTTCTCGAGCGCATACAGGATCGCCTTTTGATAGAGCAAAAGAAAGCCTGCATGCTCCTTTTCGGAACATGCGGGAACAGGCTCCCCAATGGACAGGTACTCTGCGGATTTCAACACGCAACACCTCCTGCTGTAAAGAATATATGAAGCACAGGAGGCCTGATATGAATTGCGGGCGGAATTGCGCCAGGGCTTTGATCGGCCCTGCGTAACGCAATTCCGCCCCGCAAATCGCTGGCGTTTTCTCACCGGCTCTTATGAGCCGCAGTATTCTTTCTTACACCTGATGAAGTAAGCAATCGCAACCAGGGCGGCGAGAACCTCGGTAGCCGCCTGCGCGAGCCAAAGGCCGTCGGTGCCGAGAAACAGGGGCAGAACGAGAATCATCACCGTCTGAATGAGAAAGGTTCTTGTAAAAGCCAGAATGCCGGAGACGATACCGTTATTGAGCCCGGTGAAATATGCGGAGGAATACTCGTTGAAGCCCTGAAGCAGAAAGGCGAGCGCGTAAAGCCGCATCGCGTGGATCGACAAATGATAGACCGTCTCATCATAGCCTACGTAAATCCTGGAAATCAGCGGCGCGCTGACCTGCGCCAGGACAAACATCAAGATACCGAAAATCAAGTTCAGTACGATGCCCTTTTTCAGCAGATTTTTCAGCTCCGGGTAGTTCTTTGCGCCAAATTGATAACCCACAATAGAGGTAGCCTGCATTGCCAGACCGTAAAACGCAGAGGCGAAAATTCCCTCCACAAAGACCGTCACGCCGTAAGCCGCAACGCCGTCTTCGCCCAGCATCCTTAGAAGCTGAAAATTATACAGGACAAAGATCAACGACGTCGACATGTCGTTCACCATCTCGGAGGCACCGTTTCCGCAGGCCTTCAGAATCGGTTTAAGCTCAACCTTTCCCCGGCAGAAGCAAAGCGGACTCGAATTCGGCCGTGCAAAGTAGACCACAGGGACAAGGCCGTTCAGGCAGGCTCCGATTCCGGTGGCCGCGGCGGCGCCCACCATGCCCCATTTGAAAACGGCGACAAACAGCCAGTCGAGAAACGTATTGCTGAGCAGGTTCCCGATAGACATGTAAAGGCCGAGCTTCGGTTTTTCCGCCGTGATCAAAATGCTCTGGAAGGTATAGCCCAGAATCATGATCGGCAGAAACAGGAAGAGGGTGTGACCATAGGGAAGCCCGTATTCCAAAATCTCGGGCGTTGCGCCGATCATCACCGCCACCGGACGCAAAAACAGAATGCCGACCACGGCCAGCACAATGCCGCTTACGACTGCCGTCTTGATGATTGCGGTGAAAAAGCGCCTGGCGTTTAATATATTTCCGTTGCCCAGCTCCGCCGCGATCAGCGCGCTTCCCCCGGAACCGAACATATAGCCGACCATGGACAAAAGCAGCTGAAAGGGATAGATGACATTCACGGCGGAAAAGGCCGTCTTGCCGATGTAGTTTGAGACAAAATAACCGTCAACCACATCATAGGTGATGGAGATCATGATCATGCCGATGGTCGGCATGGCAAAGAGCAACAGTTTTTTATATGTAAAATGGTCCGACAGTTTAATCTCTTTCATCTATCTCCTCCGGATCGTACGGATCCTCCAGCACAATGCGTTCAAAACGGTCAATATACAGCGTATGAAAAGCATGGATTCTTTCTTCCGAGAAGCAGTTGGAAGCCCATTCCATCTCAGAGTCGAACAAGCCGCTGTTATCGTCGTTCTCCAGAAATTCCAGTTCCAAACGCGCGCCGGGGGCGTGGTAGTGGTTTTCCAGCGCGATCTGCAGGGGATGCAGAGGCGCAAGCTCGTCGGCGTTCATATTCTGCTGGTAGTTGACCTCCATTGGATCGTTGTAAAAAGCGGAATCCTGCGCGGAAAAATAGTCATAGCTGCAGTGGGATATCCCGTCCGCAACCTGCCGTTTGATCTCGGCGATCAGTTCGTCCAGGCTGTGGATCTGATCCATATGGATGCCCACCGGCAAATTCTTGATCAGCATCCCTACGGAATTGGATGCAAAGCTTCCCAGGCGATTGTTGAAGATCCAGTTGGTCATGATGTCGTTTTTGCCGCTGGTCTCATACAGGGTCAGGATGGCCGCGGCAATGGCAATGACGCTCCGGGTGGTGTTCAGGCGCTTTTCCGCCGCCTCCAGATCGGAAGCGTCGAACGGGAAACGGACCACGCGTCCCGCAGCTGTCGGAACGGCTTCCTCCCGATCCGGCTCGGGGATCCAGCACCAGTCGAAGCCGCCGTACTTTTTTTCAAAATAGGCCTTGTCCTCCAGATGCTGGGGCGAGCTGCGGATACGATCCTCATTGGCAAGGTATGCGCAGTAATAGTCGGGGGGAAGCGACTCTCCGTGATAAGCCTTAACGATGCTTGTCATGACAAGGCTGATGCAGGCCCCGTCCATTGCCAGGTGGTGAACATCAAAAAAGAGATAGGTGTATCGCTTGGTGAGGAACATGCGCACCCGCAGCAGGGGCGAGTTGAACATGGGGAAGGGCTTCACCAGCTCGTCCTTCATGCGGATAACGTCCATATCGCTGCACTTTTCAAACTGAACTTCTGGGAGCAGCTCCGGGCAGTAGGTCTGGATCGGTTTTCCGCGCTCGTTAAACCCAATTTTCATCGACAGCGCGGGATGATGGTGAATAGCCTCGTTGACCGCTTTCCGCAGGCGCTCCGGATCGGTCTTCTTGTTAAAACGGAGCAGATAGTACATATTGTTCCACATGGTGGAATTGGCCTTTGCAAACTGATAATCGATCAGCTTTGTCTGCATGTCGCTGAGATAGTGGGGCTTTTTCCGCTCCCGCGCCTCAATCTCATCCAGAGACAATCCCTGTTCTCTCCTTTGAAGCATAGCGGCGATGCGTTCGATGCTCCGCAGCTGATAGATGTCCGCGCTGGTCACGCCGTGATCCATCAGCTTTGAGGTCAACACCATGCTTCTCAGCGAATCTCCGCCCAGCTCAAAGAAATCGTCTTCCACGCTGATCTGATCCTCTTTCAGATTCAGCACCTCGGCAAACGCGTCCCGCAGCCAGGTCTCCGCCTCATTTCTCGGAGCGGTCACAATGCGTTCGTGTCGAACGGGCTTCGGATCGGGGAGAGATTTTCTGTCCACCTTGCCGTTGACGGTCTCCGGCAGGCTATCCATCCGAATGATCACCGAGGGGATCATGTAATCCGGCAGCCGTTTGCCCATAAAGGCGCGCAGCGCATCCAGATCAACCTCGTCCGCGGAGGTGATATATCCCGCGAGATAATCCGTGTCGCCATGGCAGAGCTTGACGGCGCTGCCCTTGATATCGGGGTAACTGCCCATGACGCGCTCAATCTCGTCAAGCTCGATACGAAAGCCCCTCAGCTTAACCTGATTGTCGATCCGGCCCCAGATGCAGATCCGGCCGTCCTCCGTCCAGGAGGCAAGATCCCCGCTGTGGTAGGCGCGCATCCCCTGATAGGTAAAGAAGGCCGCGGCAGTCTTTTCCGGCAGGTTTACATAACCACGCCCGACACCGGCTCCGCAGATAATCAGTTCGCCCTTCTCGCCGACGCCCAGGCTGTTTCCCTCGGCGTCCATGACAAAGAATTTCGTGTTGACGATAGGCCCGCCGACAGTAACTTCCTCTTCCGGCCCCATCACAGTCGCCGCACAGCCCATGGTGCACTCGGTCGGCCCGTATGCGTTGATAATCACGCTGTCTTCCCGCAGAGCGCGCAGCTTCAGGTATAGATTCTTCGGGAAAGCCTCGGAGCCGATGTCATAATAATCAATCTGCCTGAGAGCTTCCGCGCATGCGGGAATCCCAACGATGTTGGACAAAAACGTGGGCGTGCAGGTAAGGCTGTTGACGCGGCTGTCGACGATCGTCTTTGCCAGAAGGAAAGGATCATGGATTTCCTCCGTTGTTGCAAGGCAGACGGTGTTCCCGTTGCACAGCGGAACAAATTGCTCCACGATCGAAACATCGAAAGAGAATGCGGCCATAGCCAGGGCGATACGCCCGGGCCTGGCGTAGTGCATGATTTCAATGGACTTTTCGTTTCTATTCACATAATTGACAAGATTTCCCTGCTCGATCATAACGCCCTTGGGACGCCCGGTAGAACCGGAGGTATAGATGCAGTAGGCCAGATCGCCGGACGCGATCCCCTCTGCCGGGGGATAGGCGTCGTTGGTCTGCGTTTCAAGGATGTCTTCCAGCGCCAGAACTTCGAAGCCGCCCGCAGACAGCGCGGGCCGATCCTCGCGCAGCTGTCTGTTTGTCAGCAGAAGCATGGCGGAGGCGTCCTCCATGCTGAACAGGATCCGCTCATCCGGGTAGGAGACGGTAAAGGGGAGGAAAGCGCCGTGCGCCTTCAACACGCCCTGCTCTGCCACATAAGCCAATTCTGTACGCTCCAGCAGAACGCCGACCAGAACGTCGCGGCCGACGCCTTTTTTGATCAGATAATTGGCCACGCGGTTGGAGAGAGCTTCGAGCTCGCCGTAGCTGAGCGCCTTTCCCTTGCAGATCACGGCCGTTTGATCGGGGAAGCGAAGAGCGTGAGCATGGATCTGCTCGGACACCGGAACAAAGGGGAACGCAAGTTCTGTTTGATTTGCCCGTTCAATGACGGATGTATTATTCATGTTTGCCATCATGATATCGATCCCTTTCATTTTGCAATCGAAGTCGGAATCTATACAGTGCCTATAAGGTGAATTCCGCGCCTCTGCTTGTATCCGGGATAATGCGCATCCCGTGGGTGCAAGCTTCCTCTAAGACATACTTCTCAGTATATTAGACTGTATTATTATACCAAAACTGTCGTCCGCTTGCAATCATCTAAATCATCAGAAATCGAGAACGCGCGATCGGTGAAATTGGAAATTTTTCATTTTTGGGATGGCATAAATTTGAAGATGTGCTATACTAATAAAAACGGTTCGTGTTTAATATAGGGTGATTCGAGATAGAGCCATTCAGAGGGAGAAAAAATGCGGAATATCGGGAAGAAAACCGGCTTTTTTATCATAATATTGGCGGCGGCGCTGCTTTTCGGTGCCGGTGCATCTGCGGCCCCCCCGGAGAAATCCGCTGAGATTTTGCCTGCGGCGGAATCCGGGGCTATGGTCGGCGCGGCTTCAAATGAAGCGGAAGCGGTGACAAGATCGGCAGAATCTGTGCAGACTGCGGTGGATTTTGACCATGAGCTGGATTCGTATGTGCCGAAGAAAGACCGGTATAATTTCTATTTCACCTATAAAATGGTGCACTCCTGGTGGGACGCGGTCGCGCTGGGGATGGAGGAAGCGCAGAGGCAGTTCCTGGAGAAGGGGATAGTCGTCACTTACGAATACATGGCTCCGCAGGGGGCCTCCGCCGAAGATCAGGCAAAGAGACTTCACATGGCGGAGCAAAAGGATTATGACGTCATTGGCGTTGATGTTGCGGATGAAGCGATCATTTCCCCGATTCTTGACCGGATGGTGGACGCCGGGACGAAAGTCATGACGTTTTCCAGCTCGGATGCCGCTCAAGGCTGCAAAAGAATTGCTTATGTCGGAAATACGCACAATTATCAGGACGGCGCGGATCTGACGGAGGCGCTCTGCGAAAAGCTGGATTATAAAGGAAAGGTTGCCATTCTTGTCGGCAGCGTCGGCGCGCCCTGCCATGAGGACCGGGCGCGGGGAGCCAGGGATACCATCGCCAAATACAGGGATATGGAGATCGTGGCCGTCGAATACGATATGGATTCCGTCGATCTTGCCTATGATCTTACGTTGAAGATCCTGAAGGACTGCCCGGATCTGGATGGGATCATCTGCTGCAATATGAGCAATCCGGTCGGCGCCGCCAGAGCGATCACCGAAAAGAAGAGCGGCGCGGTTATCGTTGGGATGGACCACGATCAGGAAGCGCTGCGCTATCTGAATGACGGCGTGATCTATTGTCTCGGCGTGCAGGACTGCTATTCCATCGGTTTTGACACGCTCCAGATCGCCGTGAAAATTGCGGACGGTAATCTGCCCGGCGTTCTGTTCCCGGAAAAGACAAATGAGATAACCACGGTCATTTATCAAAACGACGCGGCTTTCATGCTTGAGCTGCTGTATGGTGATATTTCATGACAAAGAATACGACAAACAAATACAGGACGTTTTTACTGACAGCCGTCATAGGGAGCCTGATCGTCATGGCAATGGTGACGGTCAGTTCCATATGGTCTGCAAGGCAGACGCTGTCCGCCGCCGATGAAGCCGTTTCCACGGTAAGCTCTTTTTATCTGGAAACCATGGCGGGGCGGCGCGCGGATGGTCACAAACCAGATCAATCTCAATTTTGAACATATGGAGACGGCGCTGGCTTTTATCGAAGAGGAGGAGATCGAATCGCAGGAGGATCTTCGGAGAACGCTCGGCAAGATCAAAGACCTGCTGGCCCTCAATGGCTTCGCGCTGGCGGATGAAGACAATATCGTATATACGGAGTACACCACCTATACCGGCGGCAGCCGTCACAAGTTCCTGTCCGAAGGCAAACTGGACGGGCGCATCATCAGCACGGTATCGCTTTACGGCTCATCCAAACAGCTTTGCCTGGCAATCCCGACGCCGGGGCTCACGATCATGGGAAAGCCGTTCAAAGCCTGCTTCGTGCAGATTGACATCAAGGATATCGCGGACCTGCTGGCGCTTGACGATCAGGGCGGAACGTATTTTGCCATTTACTCGAAAAAGGGAGGCAATCTGTCCGGCACCGAACTCGGACCCGCGATTACAAACCGCAACTTCTTTGAAGCGACAAAAGAGCTTGTCTCGGAAGAGGTATGGAAAGAAAACGTCGACCATTTTGCGCGGGAAGAAAGGGGAGATATGACGTTTTCTTTTCAGGGGGTCAGAGAAACGCTGAGCTATGTCCCGATCCAGGGCACGGAGTGGGAGCTTGCGGTGTTGATCCATGAGAGCGTGATTTTGGATCAGATCCGCGGCATCAGTGAAAAAAACCTTGCAATCAGCCGAAATCAGATTACCTTTACACTGGTTGCGGTATTTCTGCTCTCGTTCATCCTTCTGCGGCAGCTGAGATCCCTTTCCAAAGGGGAGCTTGAAGCGGAAAAAGAGACGAGCAAGACTTTCCATGACATGGCGATCACGGACGCCCTGACAGGCGTCAGAAACAAGTATTCCTATTCCGAAACGGAAGCAGCCCTGAACGAGAAGATCAAAAACAGGGAAATTCAGAAGCTGGCGGTTGCGGTGTGCGATATCAACGGGCTTAAGCAGGTCAATGATACCCGCGGGCACACGGCCGGGGATCAGCTGATCAAAGAGGCTTGTGCCTTGATCTGCGAATATTTTGCGCACGGCGCGGTCTTCAGAACCGGCGGCGATGAGTTCGTGGTCATTTTGCAGGGAGACGCCTGCGATTCAATGAATGACGTCATAAGCGCGATCAATCGCAGGGCCGAAGCGAACATCAAGGAAAACGCGGTGGTCGTGGCCGTCGGCGGTTCGGCTTTGGAAGAGAAAGATC
This sequence comes from Oscillospiraceae bacterium, assembly GCA_902786615.1. The sequence goes on along the minus strand of CADADE010000002.1, from coordinate 51,069 downwards.
AGCGCCTGCACGACGTTTTTGAACGGGCAGACCAGAAGATGTATGTCCGGAAAAAAGAACTGAAAGACATGGGCGCAAAGACAAGATAATTTGATTTTTGCAAAATTAGAGCCTCCCGTATCATGAGTATGGCTTCACGCCTTGCGCATGATACGGGAGGCTTACTGTATAATCCCGGCAGTGTCAAAGATCCGATGTTGACAAGAGAGCGAAAGCCCGCTATATTCAAACAAGGAAGACGCTGCAAAATCGCTCGAATACTCCCGCAGGGAGGAATACTCCCGCAGGGAGAGAAAGGAAGAAAAACATGAAAAAAATGTTCAGCATTCTTTTAACGCTGGCGATGCTTCTGTGCATGGTACCCTGTGCCGTGGCTGATACGCCGGAGAACGCCATCCCCTTCCGCTTCGCTTCGAAGGAGGAGGGAACGGAGCTGCTGCTGGCGAACAGGGAATACTATGCCAAGTTCAGCCCCAACAAGCTCGACTATGTGATGCAGAAGACCGGCGCCGAGATGGAGGAATACCTCGCCTTTGCAAAGGAACAGGTTCTCGACTGGACGGATGAGGAGAAGGACATCATCACCCGGGGCATGAAGGAGATCGAGGACAGCTTTAATTCCCGCGGCTGGAAGCTTCCGCCTCTGGACACCATTGTGTTTATCAAGACAACCATGCGGGAGGAAAACGATGTAGCCGGCTACACCCACGGGACACAGATTTATCTCTTTGATTTTCTGTCCGCCTATGCGCCCGGGGACTTTGCGGACGGAAAGCTTCCCGACAGCTTCCGGACGCTGCTGGCGCATGAGCTTTTCCACTGCCTGACCCGCTGCAATCCCGATTTCCGGGCGGAGATGTACAGGATTATTCACTTCACCGTGGCGGAGAAGGACTATGAGCTGCCGCCTTCCGTGTGGGAATACTACATTGCCAATCCCGATGTGGAGCATCACAACTCCTGGGCGAGCTTTGTGATCGACGGGAAGGAAACGGACTGCTTTACCGCCTTCGTGACCACAAAGCATTTTGAGAAAGCAGGCGAGCGCTTCTTTGATTTCGGGACGACCGCCCTCGTGCCGGTCGACGGCTCGGATGTGTTCTATCCCAAGGATCAGGTCTCGAACTTTGACGAGGTCTTCGGCAGGAATACGGGCTATGTGATCGACCCGGAGGAATGCATGGCGGACAACTTCAGCTTCGCCGTGGTCTATGGGATGGACGGTCCCGATCATCAGGGCTATCCTGACCCCGAAATCGTAGAAGGGATCATCGACATCCTGAGCAGATAAACGCCCGGCCGGATTGAAAAAGAAACGGTGAGGAAAAGAAATACACCATGGAAGGGATCATCACAGATGCTTCGGTAGGTACAGAGGAGCTGGGCCATCTGGAGATGATCGGCGCGGTCGTGCACCAGCTGACGCGGGAGCTCTCTATCGACGAAATCAAAAAGGCCGGGTTCGATGCCTATTTTGTGGATCACACGGCCGGTGTTTATCCTGCCGCAGCCTCCGGTTTTCCGTGGAGCGCGGCGTCCATGGCGGTCAAGGGGGACGTGATCGCGGATCTGAACGAAGATCTGGCCGCAGAGCAGAAGGCCCGCGTGACCTACGACAATATCCTGCGCCTGTCGGACGATCCTGATGTGAATAACGTCATGCGGTATCTGCGGGAAAGGGAAGTGGTGCACTATCAGCGCTTTGGCGAAGCGCTGCGCCTGGCCGCGGAGAAAATGAACGAGAGGAACTTTTACGCGGTAAATCCCGCCTTTGACAGCGACAGCTGATTTCGCTCAAACAATCTCATACCATGCAAGCGCCCGACAGACCGCGAAGGCCTGCCGGGCGTTTCCATGCTTATAAACTTTGTTTTGCGCGCTCAGCCGTTCATCGACGGGATGATGAGGCCGGTGGCGTGCTCGTCGTTGCTCGGACGAAGATCGGGATCAAAGCCGGTGGCGTGCTCGCCGGGATCGGGCGGGATAATGAGACCCTGATTGCCGTAGATGTCCACCTTGTAAATATTCTCGTTGCTGGGATAGTCGGTGTAGTACACCACGGCGTCGCAGCCGTCGTAGAACTGCCCCTCCACCTTGCAGATCCAGCTGTCAACGAAAACCTGGTCGCCGTTTTCCAGGTCGATGGCGTATCCAGCGCCGCCCTCATGGGCCGTGCCGCTCATGGAGCCGTAGACCGGCACAGGGGGCGTCGGCTGCTCGCCGTAAATCTTGCAGTAGTAGATGCTCTGTCCGTCCCAGTACACGTCGGCGGCAGCGCCGCTGGCGAGATCGCCGTCAATGTCGCAGATATCGCGGGAGACAGTTGCGCTCACGCCCTGCACATCGAGGGTCACGCTGGCGTAATTCCAGTCGGTGACAGTGCCGTGATAGACGCCGACCGGGGGAGCCGGGGGCTGGGGCTTGGCGGCAACGTAAAGCCAGGCGGTGGCTGTGCGGGCGGTCTGCCCCTTGTAGAAGAAGGTGCAGTAGGCTCCCCAGCCGTTCATATCGACGCTGACATTCTCAATGGAGAGCGTAGTGCTGTTGATGCCGCCGAGGCCTGCCCATCTGTTCAGCATGCTCTGGGCCGCGTATTCGCCGCCGTCGGGGGAGACAAAGGTCCAGCTCACCGACTCATAGGCGTTGGCGCCGGAGACGAAATAAGCGGTTTCGCCCTCGGTGTGGTTCTCGTTGGTGGGGTTCTTGGTGATGGTCAGCCAGGTCTGAGGCTGCGGAGCAGGGGGCACAGGCGTCGGTGTCGGCGCGCTCGTCGGCCTCGGTGTGCTCGTCGGACTCGGCGAAGCCTCGGGCACCTGCAGGGCAGCCGGCTTCGGAACCGGGAAGCTTTCAATCGGCTTCTTCTGGCCCATGAAGACGGAGAAGCTGTCTGTAAGGAGCGTGAGACTGTCAACCTCGGCCGCCTTGAGCCACTCAAAGTTGGTGCTGGTGCGGGAAAGACCGGCCATGGCGTTGCTGCCGGCGGCGTTGTACTGCTCCGGAGAGATTGTCGCGCCGTTTGCGTCCGTGTGGGAAACGCTGCGCACGCCGCCGCTGACCGTGCTGTGTTCAAGCGCATAGGCTTCGTAGCTGAGCTTGCCGTCCTTCAGCCAGACGGCGGTTTTGATGGTATAGACCTCCGTATCGGAGAGAACGATGTTGTCGTAGAACTGGTAATACCAGGTGTCGGTCGCCGCATTGTAATAGGTGTCGGCGGCCTCGGTCAGGATGTCGGGGAAGGACTCCTCTGCGTCTTTGACGAGGGAGCACTCGTTCAGAGAGCTACGGTCATCCCCAACTTCCCAGATGCGCAGATTGGTGTCGCGCTTCTCGGGATGCTGGGAGGCTGCGATGAATTCGAGTCTGCCGTCATGGTTCAGGTCGGTCACGGTATAGTACCAGGGGTGTTCATCCTCCGGCTGCTTCAATTCGGAGAGCCTGGAGGAAATCATTGACAACTGCTGGTCCTCATCGGACAGGTCCATGCTGATTTCGGGCAGTCCGTCGGCATACGCGGCCACGCCGCCGAAGGCTGCCGCGGACAGCAGCAACGTCAGCATGAGCAGGGAGGCGAAAACTTTTTTACCCGTTGACGCTTTCATGTTTGTCATCCTTTCTGATTGTGTATTGTTTGTCGCGCTGCATACAGTATAGCAGATTCCTGCCCGACAATGCAAGATTCTGACTTGAAATACCGCGGCTGCGCGAAAATGAAAGATGCAGAAAAAACCGGCGGACATTCAGAAATCCATAGACAAGTATTTTGACCCTGTGATAAAATAACACCGGTCGAAGACTGTTTGCAAATTGAATGGAGCTGTGGAAAACAAAAATGAAGAAAATTCGTACCCGAACGCTTCCGGGAGCTGAGACGCCGGAAGTGCAGGCTTATGAAACCGAACACGCAAAGCTTGCCCAGCGGGCAGCGGCAGAGGGCTTTGTGCTGCTGAAAAATGAAAACCATCTGCTGCCGCTGAAAGAGGGCTGTGCCGTTGCGCTCTATGGAGCAGGCGCGCTTATGACGGTAAAAGGCGGCACCGGCTCCGGCGATGTGAACGAGCGATACAGCGTGTCTGTCTATGAGGGACTGAAAAGCGCGGGCTTCCGTATCGCCGATGAGAGCTGGATCGAAGCCTACGCGCAGCTGTATGACGAAGCGCGGCAATCCTGGAAGTCGGAGGTCATCCGAAAGCTTGAAGCGGCGGGGGAGGCTGCGGACTTTTTCACCGCCTATTCGACTACGCCCTTTTATCTGCCGACAGGAGATCACGCGACAGCGACGGAAGCCTCCACAGCCATCTACGTTCTCAGCAGAGTCGCGGGAGAAAACGCGGATCGCACATGTACAGAGGGGGATTATCTTCTGCGCTCTGAGGAGCATCGGCTTCTCACAGAAATCTGTTCCCTGTATCAGCATGTGATCCTGCTGATCAACACCGGCGGCGTCGTGGATTTAAGCTTTCTGGATGAATTTCCGAAGATCGAAGCTGTGCTGCTTATTTCCCAGCCGGGAATGGAAGGCGGCAATGCCGCAGCCGATGTTATCAGCGGAAAGACGAATCCCAGCGGCAAGCTGACGGATACCTGGGCCTTCCGCTATGCGGATTATCCGACGGCAGCCTCCTTCGCGGAAATGGCAGAGAACAAGACAAAGGCATACTATCGTGAGGGCATCTATGTCGGCTATCGTTATTTTGACAGCTTCCATGTCCCTGCGCGGTATTCCTTTGGCTTCGGCCTTTCCTATACGTCGTTTTCCATCCAAACGGACGAGATCAGCGTTGGGCGCGATGGAACAGTTAAACTGAGCGTCAAGGTGCGAAACGTCGGCGGAGCATATGCCGGGCGTGAAGTCGTGCAGGTCTATGCCGCGCTTCCGGCCGGAAAGCTGGAGAAAGAACGGCGGAGACTCACGGCATTTGCAAAGACAGATTTAATCGCGCCGGGGGAGTGCCAGCGCCTGACGCTTTCCTTCCCGGCAAGGAACCTGAGCTCTTACGATGAAGGGCGAAGCGCATGGATTCTTGAGCCGGGAGCGTATAGCCTCTTTGTGGGTAATTCCCTTACAGGCAGCGAGCTCTGCGCCGTGCTCTCCCTGCGGGAGGAGAAGGTGCTTTGCAGGACAAGGCCCGCCTGTCCGCTCCGGGAGGAAATGGAACAGCTTACGCGCGCCCCGGAGGAGGAGAGCATCCCGAACGGAATCAAGATGATTTCATACGATCTCTCCGCGCTTGAGACAAGGACGATCGGTGAGTGCCTTCCCGCTATAGACGATGAAGCGGCGGCACTGACGGCGACGCTCGGCAGGGAGCAGCTGATTGCCATGGTGACCGGAGACCCCGTGAGGGGACACGGGAACGCCTTGGGCGCTGAAAGCATCTCGGTTCCCGGCGCAGCGGGAGAGACAAGCTCCTGCGCGCTTGGACAGGGAATCGCCAATATTGTTCTCGCGGACGGGCCTGCGGGTCTGCGCCTGAATCAGAAGTACGATGTGCGGGACGGCAAAGCGGTGCTGATGCCTTTTGAGGCCAGCGTGGAGCGTGGTTTTTTCTATGAGGACACGGGGAACGAAGGGAAAGCGCGCTATCAGTTCTGTACCGCGATGCCGGTCGGGACGCTGCTCGCGCAGTCCTGGGATGAGGCGCTGCTTCGTGAGGTCGGCGCGGCGATCGGGGAGGAGATGCGGCGTTTTGGCGTTACTCTCTGGCTTGCGCCGGGCATGAACATCCACAGAGACCCCCTCTGCGGCAGAAACTTTGAGTATTATTCGGAAGACCCGCTTCTCAGCGGTCATATGGCGGCAGCCATTACCGGAGGCGTGCAGTCTGTGCCGGGCTGCGGTACGACGATCAAACATTTCTGCTGCAACAACCAGGAGGATAACCGCACCGGGCGGGACAGCGTCGTGACCGAGCGGGCGCTGCGGGAAATCTATCTCAAGGGCTTTGAGATCGCCATTGCGGACGCCCATCCCTGGGCTATCATGACAAGCTATAATCTTCTCAACGGCGTCCATACGGCAAACTGCTTCGACCTCTGTACCCGCCTCGCCAGAGAGGAGTTCGGCTTCGACGGCTTCATCATGACGGACTGGACCACCACGGAGCAGGGAGACGACTGTACAGCCGCCGGCTGCATCGCCGCGGGAAATGACCTGGTTATGCCGGGACAGTTCAGCGATCACGAGAACATCCGCCAGGCGCTTGAGGCAGGCACGCTGAAAGAAGAGCAGCTGCGCGCCTGTGTTGAGCGGATCGTACGCGTTATCCTGAAGTCGGACTGTTACGAGGAATAATCTGTATAAAAGAGATGCGAAACGGCTCTCCGGGCGGAGAGCCGTTTCATTATAATCTGTGTGACGTTTCAAAGCAGCGCCGCAAGGACGGCAAGGACAATGGCAGGCAGAAGATTTGCCACACGGATCTTCTTTCCCCAGACGAGATTGAGACCCACGCAGAAGATCAGGATGGAGCCGATCAGCGAGATATTGGAAAGCGCCGCTTCCGTCATGAATGGCCGGATCAGCGCGGCAAGCAGGGTCATGGCTCCCTCAAAGACAAAAACCGGGATCGCCGAGAACATACAGCCTTTTCCAAACGAGCAGGTCATTACCAGAATGATCACAAAGTCCAGGATGCCCTTCGTGGCGAGGATCGACCAATCGTGATTGATACCGTCCTGAATGGCGCCGACAATAGCCATGGCGCCGATGGAGACCGTCAGGGAAGCTGTCACAAAGCCGTCGACAAAGTTCCTGTCCTTCGCGTTTCCCGTCTTATGCTTGAGCCATTCACCGAACGACTCAAAACGGGATTCGATGTCAATTGCCTCTCCGATCAGCGCGCCCAGCGCAAGGCAGAGGACAACCATCAGGGCCTGACCGCTTTTGAGCGACCCGTCCTGTATTTGGAGCATACCCTCCATAGCGCCGGCAAAGCCGATAAACAGCACGCTGACGCCGCAGGCCATGTTCAGGCTTTCCTGAAAGCGCTCCTTCAAAAAACGCCCGAAGAGCAGGCCTGCAACGCCGCCAAACACAATACAGGCGCTGTTGACAATCGTCCCAAAGCAGATCATCGTCCTTCAACCCTCCGTTTCTGCAATGTCTGCGCACAGACATTGCGCTGCATGCGTGATTATAAACGCATTATCTACAGATGTCAATTTGTTCGGAACTTGACAAGAAGAAGCGCTTTCGCTATAGTGATAAAGACGAGTTGCTTTTCTGAAATAATCTGAGAATGCAGGAGGAAATTACCATGAGTGAAAATATCATTTACTGCTATTCCGGCTCCGGCCACTGCCTGGACATGGCCAAGAGCATCGCCGCACGCCTGGGGGATACGGATATCGTGCTGATGCGCTCCTTCCCGGAGAAGACGGACGCGACCGAGGCCAAGCGCGTCGGCTTCGTTTTCCCGTGCTACGGCGGCGGTCTGCCCGGCTTTGTGGAAGAATATCTGAAAGTCATCAAAATTGCGCCCGACGCTTATAAATTCGCGGTTGAGCAGTATGCCGGCTATATGGGCTGCGGACTGCATAAGATTGATGAAATCGTGGGTCTGGATTACTGGAACAAGATTTCCAATCACTCCACCTGCATCTGGCTGATGCCGCACGGGCTCAGCGTCCCGCCCACCTCCAAGGAGGACGCGCAGGGCAGGCTCGACCGCAAGGCAATGGAGGTCGCGGCGGCGGCCAAGGCGATGAAGCGCAGCGAAAAGAAGCCGCCGGAAAAGGCGCTCTTCGCGCTGGAGGATAAGCTGTTCTCCAAGATGCACCCCAAGCGCGTCAAAAAGTTCTGGGTAAACGACGACTGCATCGGCTGCGGCACCTGCGCCAAAATCTGTCCCCGCGCCAACATTACGCTTAAGGACAAGCGCCCCACGTTTGGCACAGACTGCATCGGCTGCCTGAGCTGTGTCCAGTTTTGCCCCAAGCAGGCCATCAATGTCGGGAAAATCACGGAAAAGAGAGAGCGCTTTCCGAATCCCCATATAAAGGCGGCGGATCTCACAAAAAAGATCATCCATATCGACTGACAGAAAACGGGCCCGGATCATTTGATCCGGGCCCGAAGGCGTTTCGTGTTCAATGCGTGATGGATTAACCTTTCATGGACAACAGCTTGGATTTCAGCTCGCCCTCGATCTGGGCAAGCTCCTGCTCGGCCTGCATGCGTTTGGCGCGGCCCTCGTCCTGAATCTGGCGCACCTCGTCCAGCGTCTGGATAAGTTCAAGGTTGGTCTTCTTGAGCGTCTCGATATCCACAATGCCGCGCTCGGATTCCTTGGCAATGTTGACGCTGCCCTGATGCAGGGCTTCGGCGTTCTTCATGAGCAGGGAATTGGTCACGTCGGTCACCTCCCGCTGGGCTTTCATGGCCTGGTCAGAGTGATACTGGGCAAGAGCGAGAACCATCTGGCTCTTCCAAAGGGGAATGGTGTTCATGATGGAGGAGCGGATCTTCTCGGCCATGAGGCTGTCGTTGTTCTGGATCATACGGATCTGCGGGGCCATCTGGACGGAGATGGTGCGCGTCAGCTCCAGATCATGGATCTTCTTCTCGAAGCGGCCGATCATGTTGGAAAAGTCGTTCGCCGCCTGAGCGTCCTCCGGCAGACCGGTTTCGAGCGCCTTGGCCTTGTACCTCGGCAGCTCCTCATTGCGAAGCTGCTCGATGCGCAGCTTTCCGGCAAGGATGTACATGGTCAGCTCTTTGAGATACTCCTGGTTTTTGTCGTACATCTTGTCCATCATGCTGATGTCCTTCATCAGCGTGATCTCATGCTTTTCCAGGGAATCCACGATCTTGTCCACGTTGACCTCGGCCTTGTCGTAGGAGGCCTTCAGCTCGGCAATGCTCTGAGAGGATTTCTTGAAGAGGCCAAACAGGCCCTTTTTCTGTTCCCCGTCAAAGTTCAGACCCTTGAGCTCGACCACAAGGTCACCGAGCATATTGCCGACCTCGCCCAGATCCTTGGTGCGCACTGTGCCGAGAGCGGCGCCAGAGAATTCAGAGATATTCTTCTGGGCATTGCTGCCGTAGTGCATGACCTGTTCGGTATTCATGACGTCGATTTTCTCAGAGAAATTGCGGACGGCGGCCTGTTCGGCAGGGGAGAGGCTGGCAAGATCATATTCCTTTGTGGTGATCTCTTCCTTTTTCTCTTCCGCTTCTGCCACAGGGGCTTCCTGAACGGCAACAGCCGCCTCAGTGGGCGCGGGATCCAGCGTCAGGGAGGGAATGGTCTTTTCTTCGCTCATTCTGCAAGCTTCCTTTCTTGTACGATATCAAAATCCTTATTGCCGGAGAGACCTTCTCTGGCAAGCATCGTGTTCATTACTTCAATGTCCGTCTCAATATCCAGGGCCTGGTTCTCAAACAGCGAGTCCAGACGTTTTTTATAAGCCACAATCGCCGCGTCGAGCATCTCGTTGATGTTCTTCATGCTCTTGTCCAGGTTCTCCCCGCCGATCTCCTGTGAGCTCATACGGTCATAGGCGTTCAGAAGCTTAATGGTGGTGGGGAGATAGTAGTTCATGAATTTCCGGATCTGGGGGATATCGGAGGGGTCCTGAATAGCGTCCTGCGTGATCTTGTCGGTAATGCGCATGATTTCGTTGATCTTCTGGCGCACGACCGGGTCCTTGATGGACATGTAGAGCCGCCCCATCTCGCTGAGCGCGCGGTTGCCCTCCTGAATGATGGGGTCGATCTCCGGACCATAGCTCTTCTTCGCGGCGGCGGCAGTTCTGGAACCGGGATTTTTCTTCTCCTGCTCCTTCTGCTCACGCTCAAGCTTCTTTGCCTTCCGCCTTGCTCGGGCCTTCAAAAACCAGGCTGCGATACCGGTTGCCGCAGCGGCGGCGGTAAGCACGATTAAGATGTTGATGACGCTTGTCCAGCCCATGAGCGCGGCCAGGACCCAAAGACCGACATACGCGCCGAAGCCGATTGCCCACCGCAGATAGGAGTTTCCTTTGTCCTTCAAAGCAGAGCACCCTCCGTTCAAATTCTTTCATTGTATTTTATCGCTATTTCCTGAGCGCGTCAAGTGCTTAAAACGGCCTGAGCCAGAACTTGCGGCGATAAAACGGAAACTTGTGAATTCAATGAAAACAATGCTTCGCATTTGCGGAAAAGCCCTTGCAAAGAATTGGAAATCGAAGTATAATAACTTAGTTTATGCTATATATAGAAAGGTTCGTCGTCATGATTAGAATTGCGCCTTCCATTTTATCCGCGGATTTTTGCAAACTGGGTTCCGAAGCGGCTGAAATCAAGGCAGCCGGAGGAGATTGGCTGCATGTCGACGTCATGGACGGACTGTTCGTTCCGAACATCTCCATCGGCCTGCCGGTGCTCAAATCCCTGCGGCAGGCGACAGATATGTTTCTTGACGTACATCTGATGATCGACAGGCCCCTGCGCTATGTCCAGCGCTTCTGCGACTGCGGCGCAGACCTTGTGAACGTCCATGTCGAAGCCGATACGGAGGAGAATATCCGCAAGGCGATCGAGATCATCAAGAAAAACGGGAAAATGGCGGGCGTTACCATCAAGCCCGGCACTGCGGCGGAGGCGATCATTCCGTTTCTGGACGGGGTGGATCTCGTTCTTGTCATGACCGTGGAGCCCGGATTCGGCGGGCAGCGTTTTATGGCGGATCAGCTTCCGAAGCTCAGCCGTGTGCGCGCGATGCTGGATGAAGCGGACGGAGATTGCCTGCTGGAAGTGGACGGCGGCGTGGACGCGGATACCGCTCCGCTGTGCGTAAAGGCGGGGGCGCAGGTTCTTGTGGCGGGCAGCGCGGTCTTCGGAAAAGCGGACCGGGCCGCCGCGATTCGTGCCATCCGGAATAACTGCAATAAGACTTGAGGAGCATGACATGCCTTTTTTTCCTGCATCACTTGAAAACCTTGTCGACCGTTTTGCCTCCCTGCCGGGGATAGGCAGAAAGAGCGCGCAGCGTCTGGCCTTTTATGTGCTGTCCCTCCCGGACGCCGAAGCGAAAGCCTTTGCCGACGCCATCCTTGACGCGAAAAGCAATGTGCACTGCTGCCGCATCTGCCAGAATCTGACAGACGGGGATGTCTGCTCTATCTGCGCAAGCGCCACCCGGGACAAGGGCACGATCTGCGTCGTATCGGAGCCGCGGGATGTGCTCAGCATCGAGCGCGGCAGAGAGTATAACGGAACCTATCATGTGCTGCACGGCGTACTCAGCCCGATGGGGCATGTGGGGCCGGACGATATCCGCATCAAGGAGCTTCTGGTGCGCGTTGCGGAAAACGATGTGGACGAGGTGATCATGGCCACCAATCCCGACACGGAGGGGGAGGCCACGGCCATGTACATCTCCCGCCTGTTAAAACCCTTCGGCGTGAAGACAACACGCCTTGCCTACGGCATCCCGGTGGGCTCAAACCTCGAATTTACGGACGACGCCACGCTCAACCGCGCCATGGAAGGGCGCACGGAAATCTGATTAGTTTTCGTCCTGCGCGGCAATACTTGCTTGTTGTAAACAATACATACTGATTATTAATATTGATTGGAGAAAATATGGTTTCAAAGTTAAAAGTGATACCCCTCGGCGGACTTGGCGAAATCGGAAAGAACATGTACGCCTATGAGTTCGGCAATGATATCATCGTGGTCGACTGCGGCATGGGCTTCCCGGATGAGGATATGTACGGGATCGACAGCGTCTTTCCCGATATTTCCTACCTGCGGGCCAACCAGGAAAAGCTGCGCGGTATTATCCTCACCCACGGGCATGAGGATCATATCGGCGCCATCCCCTATGTGCTGCGGGAGCTGGACGTGCCGATCTACACGCTGCCGCTGACCGCCGCGCTCATCGAGCTGAAGCTTGAAGAGCATGATCTGCTTTACAATACGCAGATTTTTACCAAGAAAACCGGCTCGAGCTTCCGGCTCGGCTGCTTTACCGTGGAGTTTATCCATGTCAATCACTCTATCCCCGATTCAACCGCCGTCGCGATCACCACGCCCATCGGAACCGTGATCCATACCGGCGACTATAAGATCGACGTGACGCCGATCTCCGGGAAAATGATCGACCTTGTCCGCTTCGGCCAGCTTGGGAACGAGGGCGTACTGGCCCTGATGGGCGAGTCCACCAATGTGGAGGTGCGCGGTCACTCCGATTCCGAGAGCAAGGTCGGCGAGAGCTTCGACAAGCTCTTCATGGGCTGCGACAAGCGCATCATTATCACGACCTTTGCCTCCAATGTGCACCGCCTGCAGCAGATCATCAATGTGGCCGCCAAGTACAAGCGCAAGGTCGGCATTACCGGGCGCAGTATGGAAAACGTGCTGCATGTGGCAAGCGTTCTCGGCTACATGGATATCCCGGAAAATGTCATGGTGGACATTGAGAAAATCAACAAGCTGCCGCGCAATCAGACGGTGATCATTTCCACCGGCAGTCAGGGGGAGACCATGTCCGCCCTCTACCGCATGGCCTTTTCCGAGCATAAGCAGATCAATGTGGACGCCGGGGACAGGGTCATCATCTCCGCCTCCGCCATTCCCGGCAATGAGACCATGATCAGCCGCGTGATTGACGAGCTTTTCCATAAGGGTGCTGAGGTGATCTATGACCGGCACACCGATCTGCATGTGACGGGGCATGCCTGCCAGGAAGAGATGAAGATGATGCTGGCGCTGACAAAGCCGAAGTTTTTTGTCCCCATCCATGGCGAGCACCGCATGCTCGTCAAGCATGCCGAGCTTGCCAAGCGTATGGGCGTTGCCCCGAAGAATATCGTCGTCGCCGAAAACGGCGGCGTGATCGAGATCACCAAAAAGAGCATCAAATGCGAGGCAAGCGTACCCGCAGGCGCCATCCTGGTTGACGGCAGCGGCGTCGGGGAGGTCGGCAGCGTGGTCCTGCGCGACCGGCATAAACTGGCGGAGGACGGTATGGTGGTCGTGGTTCTGCCGTATTCCACCTACGATCATCGCCTGATCTCCGATCCGCAGATCATCACGCGCGGCTTTATCTATGTCAAAGAGGCGGAGGAGCTGATGGAAGAGCTCAAGCGTGTCGCCATTGAGTCCGCGGACGCCTGCGCCGCCCAGAACATCAACGACTGGACCGCCATCAAGAACAAGGTCAAGAACAACATCTCCGGCTATCTCTATAAAGCGACCCGCAGAAGCCCCATGATCCTGCCGGTCATTACCGAGATCTGATAATGCCATAACGGATAAGCGGCACAGGCAAATGGCCTGTGCCGCTTTATCGATCTCTGCACGGATAATCAGCCGAGATAGGGATCCTTGCTGAAGGGGGGATCGTACTGGAGATATCTGGGCTGGCTGAGAATGTAATTGACGACCTGCTGGATGGCATAGGGGTCATAGCCAGCAGCGCGCAGTCTGTTGATGCGATCCTGACCGTTGCCGTATCTGCCGTCGATGACAGCGTATGCAACAGCGATATCATCCTGGCGTCCGCCGGCGACTGCAAGCAGCGCGTCGTCCGTCAGCTTTTTCATTTCACTCATGTTGATGTCCTCCTTATCTTATCAATCCTCTTTTGAGGCTGATGGAAGTATATCATACCGCCGCCCCAAATGTCCAGATGATCGGAATGGGATTAAGAATTCTTCAGGCAAGGCCGCCTGATACGGTTTGAAAAATCAGAAGCTCGAAATGCCGAAGCTGTTGACCAGCGCGTCCAGCTTGACGCCGGATTTGCAGAGGGGGCACTGGTTTGCCGGCAGGCAGAGATACCCTTCGAGCTGTTCGGAGCGGAAAATCGTGGTAATGGGGATCCCTGCGCACTCCTCCAGGCAGGAGAAGATGCTGCACGCGCCGAGGCAGGCGCCGCCGTAATAGTGAATCGTCTGGATCGCGCTCAGCACGGTGCCGCCGGTGGTGACGGAGGCGGCCAGGATGAGAACGCGGCGGTTGCGGATGAGGTGGGCGGTATTCTCACGGAAGATCATCTGACCGGCGGAGGTGTATTCCGGCGTCACGACATACATGGTGTTGTGCTCGTTCGTGGTTCGGATCCCGGCGGTGGTCATTTCTTCGGCAAGGCACGCGCCCAGAACCTCGGTCCCGTCCAGACAGAGCACTGTGTCAATGATCAGGGAATGATTCAGCTTCATGACCAGCTCCTGCGCCGCCTGACGCGCCTCCGCAAGACGGTGCTTGGTATAGGTCATGTCGATGTAGTAATTGATATGGCTGTGGTTGGTGGCAAAGTGACCCTTTGCGATACGCAGGGGAATGCGGCTGTACTCACTGTGGAAATGAATCGTCGGAATAACCATAATGTCACGCTCCCTTTCTAAATCGTATTCTATGTTCCAAAAAGCGGATGCTTTTTTGCTTACAGGGGAGTCGGCCTGCGCAATCAGGCGTTGAGGGCGCGGATGATCTCGGGCAGCTTCTCGTCGACCACGTCGTTGTCGAGCTGGCAGGTGCCGGCGTTATGGTGGCCGCCGCCGCCGTACTTGAGGCAGAGCTCGCCGATATCGACCGTGGAGCCGCGGTTGATGATGGATTTGCCGATCATGACGGCTGTGTTCTGCCTGCGGAAGCCCCAGGCAACATGGACGGAGATCTGCGTCTCGGGATAGAGGGCGTAGATCATGAAGCGGTTGCCGGCGTGGATGATCTCCTCATTGCGCAGATCGAGGACGACGACCTTGTCATAGACCTTGGCGATGCGCTTGAGCTGTTCCTTGAAGGCCGCTGCCTCCTTGAAATAGAGGTCGACGCGCTCCTTCACGTCCGGCAGCTCCAGAATATCGTCGATGTTGTGGTTGAGGCAGTAGTCGATCAGCTCCATCATGAGATCATAGTTTGAAATGCGGAAATCGTGGAAGCGGCCGAGACCGGTGCGGGCGTCCATCAGGTAATGCAGCAGCACCCAGCCGGAGGGGTTCAGAATCTCATCCAGGGTGAAGTCGGCGCTGTCGCCCTTGTCCACCGCGGCCATCAGGTCGTCGGAGATGCCGGGAAAGGCTTCCTTCCCGCCGTAGTAGTCATACACCACGCGGGCCGCGCTGCGGGCGGTGGGATCGATAATGAGCTTGCCGTTCGTCTCGGTGGCCTTCAGACGGTCCACCTCAGACTCATGATGGTCAAAGGCAATGGACACCCGCGGATCATAGGGAAGGTTAGTGGTGATATCGTTTTTGGACAGCTCGATCTTTCCGTCCTGCACATCCTTGGGATGAACAAATTTGATTTCGTCGATCAGCTTCAATTCCTTGAGCATCATGGCGCAGGCCAGACCGTCAAAATCGCTTCTCGTAACAAGCCTTCTCACTTGCTGTTGCATCTGTTGAACCTCCTGCATTCTGTTCTTTTGGAATAACAGGCCGCGTTTTACGGCTGCCCCGCGGGGGCAGGGAGAGCGGCCAAAAAAGAAATACACTTTTTTGTTATTATAGCACAGGCCCCCGGCAATCTGCAATTGCTTTTGAAAAGACTTGTGCGTCTTTTTCAAAAATTCCGGAATTAAATTTTCTTAAATATAAAAAAAGAACGTTGACAGTTATTATGTAAATGTTTATGATACATACAGCATAACAGGTTTAAAAATGTGATGCAAAAGGAGAACGAATATGAATGCGAAGACATTGAAACGGCTTGCCGCATCGCTGCTTGCATGGACGATGATCGCCGCCGCGGCATTCGGCGGAGCCGCTTATGCCGCAGAGCTGCCGACGATCACGATGGAGCCCACCGACATCGACAACCAGTTAAGCTTCATCGCAACCCAGATCGACAGTCTCAGGCAGAACAGCGACAAGAACACCTGGTACTATGCCGTCACCGACCTTGACCACGACGGGAGCCTTGAGTTCGTCGCGGCCTCGCTGCATCCGCTGGATCGCTCCACGAATCTGCGCGTGTGGGAAGTCAGCGACGACAGGAAGAGCCTCACAGAGTGCAAGCTCAACAAGGACCCGGAGGAGTCCTTCCCGGACATCATGACGGACGCCGCCGATACCTTCCATAACAAGGCCAGCGACACCTGGTCCTACCTGTTCTATGACAACATTGTGATCTCCGATGCGGAGGTTTACACCATCAAGACTGCCGTCGACATGAAAGACGGTGTGATCAGCTACACCCCCTATGCCATTGAGCATACGGAGCTGAAGGACGGTCAGCGCAGCGTTACGCACACGGACAATAACGGTGTTTCCATTTCCGGTGAGCAGTACAACGCCGCCGGCGTCAACGCCTTTGCCGGAACCGAACGCAGCAGCACCAACTTCGAGTGGCTGAAGGAAGAGGATCTGAAGGAACCCACCAAGCTGACCGACAGCTTCGCGGTCTTCATGGGCACAAAATCCGCAGCCCAGGACTTCCCGGTTCCGAAGCCCGCAGCTCTCGCGGGACAGCCCAGCGCAACGCCCGCGCCTGCCGCGACCGCAGCCCCCGCCGCAACGCCCGCGCCTGTTCCGACGTCTGCGCCTGTTCCGACGCCCGCGCCTGCGCCTGTGGTTTACCTGACGGTCACGAAAAACCCGACCAACGAAAACAGGAAAGAGGGAGACACAGCCTATTTCGTCTCCTGCGCCAACGCCTACGAATCTCTGACCTGGACCTTTGTTTCCCCCAACGGCGGCGAGTATTCTGTCCAGAATTTTGCCTACATGTATGCTGACGCGCCGGTCAACGGCCAGAACAGCACCACGCTCAGCATCGGCAATGTCGCCCCCGACATGAGCGGCTGGGGCGCCTACTGCACCTTCTATTATAAGGGACAGACTGCGCGCACCACCACAGCCTATCTATCTGTCAGCCCGAAGCAGAACCCGAAGGCCCCGGTCGGCACCTACAACGCAACAGTGACGAGCTGGAACTACAGCAGCGTGACGCTCAACGTGGAGGGCAAGGTCACGGTGACTGTTCCCTTCGGCCTCTGCGACATTGACGGCGAGCTGGTTTACGGCGCTTCCGCCACTGTGTATTGGGACGGCAGCAATGTGACCTACTGCCATGTCTACGGCAACATCCAGCCTCAGCCTGAGTACGGCTCCATGAGCGGCACGGCCAGCGAGGGCGGCGGCGGATACGCCATCAACCTCGTAAACGGCACCCAGGTGTATGTGGACGGCTGGAAGTGCAGCGTGTCCGGCAGCTTCTACGACGGTGCGCCCTGCGTTGTCTACTATACCGGCTACCCGAACAGCAACAATATCTATTCGGTGGAAATCTACGGTGACGAGCATCCCATTGTGGGCCCGATCTACGGCAACATGAGCGGCAGCGCCCATGAGGGCGGCGGCGGATATGCCATTGACCTCTCCAACGGCACCCAGGTGTATGTGGACAGCTGGAAGTGCAGCGTGTCCGGCAAATTCTATGACGGGGCTTCCTGCACGGTTTATTACCAGAATTACCCCAGCTCCGACAACATCTACTCGGTGGATATCTACGGCTCCGACGACTGGAACCCGCCTTATGTCATCATTGACGAGCCGACATACCTCGATCCGTATGACAACCCGCTCTATGTTCCGGTCGCGGACGAGCATAACCGCGTCACCTGCCCGAACTGCGGCAACCACTTCTCTCCGGGCCTCACTGAGTGCCCCGTCTGCGGCTGGGCGCCCTGACAAAGAAGTGTGACACTTGTGTGACAGAAGCTGTGATATACTGTGACCACAATCAAAAATGAAACGGAGGAAATGAAAATGACAATGATGAAAATGGCGATCAACGACGATGATCTCTGTCAGGTCAGCGGCGGCTCGATGGTCCCCTATACGGTAAAGGCCGGCGAAACCCTGGATTCCATTGCGGAGGACAAACACTGCACCCGCGAGCAGCTCATGGCGTGGAACAACATCAAGAATCCCAACATGATCGTTGCCGGTCAGGTGCTGAAAATCAAGTTCTGAAACCAAAATAGCAAGCAATCACAGCCGTCCCGAGGGACGGCTGTGATTGCTTCTACAGTATATTCGGCCAGTTCAGGACGCGGCGCTTCATGCCCTCCACATCCAGCACGCCCAGCGCAAAGCCCTTGCGCACCAGCTCCTCCGGAACATACTCATCGTACTTTTCAAAAACCGGAACCTCGCCGGGGTAGACCAGCTCCAGCGGGTCAAAGTCCTTTGCAGCCTCCTCCGCTGTGATCCGGTAAAACTCCTCTTCTCCCGCCTGCATGGTAAACTGCAGATAGTAGGGCCTTGAGGGACTCAGACCCCGCAAGCCCAGCTTTTCCCCGCAGCGGATTTTCAGAAAGCGCTCCAGCGCGAGAAAGGCATAGCTTCCGAGCCATGGGAACAGCGCCCACATTTTGCCGCCGAGGGAGACCAGCGGGCGGGCGGCCATCCCGGATTTGCGGAAGGCTTCCCGCGCGTCCTGCAGACGGCAGACCGCGTGCGGCATGAGATAGGGATAGCTTTTCTCTTCTGACAAAACTCCATACATGCGCTCCAGAATGCGGGTGTGGATATCGCCGGCCACATCCCCGAAGTAGGCGGGGATATTCCCTTTCACGAGGGTGCAGTACACCTCACGCTTTTTGTGGTCTACCTCCTCCACGACCCAGACCCGGCCCGCGATGGCGATTTTGTCTCCGACTGGGGGCGGCTTTACGATGGTGCCGAGTTCTTCGGAGCCGGAGCGCACGGAGTATTCGATGTTTTCCTGAAAAACCGCGTAAAATTTATAGCTGTTGACGATGCGCTCTCCTGTGAGACCCACGATCAGGCCGCCGTTTTCCGTGCGGCTGATATGGTCGGAATCCAGCAGGTGCCGCAGCAGCAAGCGGTAATCCTCCTGCCCGATCCGGTGAAAGCAGTGGAGCGGCAGCACACGGGAGGCAAGCTCTGCGGCCGTCATCTCGCCGCAGGAGGCAAGCGTGCTCATGGTCTGGTGATAGAGCAGACTGTAGGGCAGGCGCTCCGTCCGGGGCGGCTCCACAAAACGCTCTTCGATATATAACTGCACCAGCGCAATCCCCTGAATAAGATACCAGGGGATCATGTCCGGGAGCATGGCCCGCGCCTCCGGGTGCTCCTCCCGCATGACAAACCACATCTCGGAGGGATCGCCGCGCCGCCCGGTCCGCCCCATGCGCTGCAGGAAGCCAGACACCGTAAAGGGCGCGTCGATCTGGAAGGCGCGCTCAAGCCTGCCGATGTCAATGCCGAGCTCGAGCGTGGCGGTCGCGCAGACGGAGAGAAGCGAATCATCGTCCTTCATCTCCTCCTCGGCGCTCTCCCGGTAGGAGGCGGAGAGATTGCCGTGGTGGATCAGAAAGCGGTCCGGCTCATGCCGTGCCTCACAGTATTGCCGGAGCTGCTGGCAAACGGCCTCGCACTCCTCGCGGGAATTGGTGAAGACAAGGCATTTTTTACCGCGCGTATGCTCAAAGATATAGCCAACGCCGGGGTCCGCAGCCGTCGGCGCGGTATCGGTCGGCTCCTCCAAAAGGGGGGAGTCGGTCTGCGGCTGCCGCCCTTCGTCCGCCTGGGGCGCGGTGTTGAAGAAATGCTCCATGCTGAGGCGCCATACCTCACGCGCGCCCTCCAGGCGTGGGATCACCGTACCGCGGCCGCTCCCGGCGGCGAGAAAGCGCCCCGCAGCTTCGGGATTGCCGATCGTGGCGGAAAGGCCGATGCGCCGTGGATTGCAGCCGGCCAGCCTGCAGAGCCGTTCAATGAGGCAGAAGGTCTGCATGCCCCGGTCGCCGCGCAGCAGGGAGTGTATCTCGTCAATGACGATAAAGCGCAGATCGGAAAATAGAGAGGGAATCTCCATATGCTTGTTGATCATCAGCGATTCCAGCGACTCCGGCGTGATCTGCAAAATCCCGGCGGGCTTTCGCAGCAGCTTTCGCTTTTGCGTCTGGGGCACGTCCCCGTGCCAGCGGTAAACGGGGATGCCCGCCTCCTCGCACAGCTCATTGAGACGCCCGAATTGGTCGTTGATGAGGGCTTTCAGGGGCGCAATATACAGCACGCCGACGCTCTGCGCAGGCTCTTCGTCCAGCAGGGTCAGGATCGGAAAGAAGGCCGCCTCCGTCTTGCCGGAGGCGGTGGACGCCGTCAGCAGCACATGCTCCTGCGTGTTGAAAATCGCCTCACCGGCCGCATTCTGTACGCTGCGCAGCGTCTGCCAGTTGGCGCGGTAGATATAATCCCGGATAAACGGCGCGTATCGCAAAAACACATTCATATCTCAAACTCCGCAAAGCTCTCGTCCGCCTGATCGGAGACCGCTTCGGACTTGGCATAGCTGAACGCATCGGAATCCAGAAGCGCGGACATGGTGAGCGCCGGGTTCTGGTAAAGCAAATCCATCAGCTCGATAAAATCCCGGATGACCTCACGGGGCGTGATGTTCTGATCCGCGCCGATGCGTCCATACTCCAGCTTGATAAAGTCGGCCAGCTCCTGCGTCCCAAGACGGGGAGTATAGCCGTAAAGGTCGGCGTGCATGCGGCAGAGCTTCTCACACAGGACAAGCATTTCCTCCGGCGTCAGCGGCTCAAGATGGATCACCGGGGCCAGCAGATCGCGCGCGCCGGGACGGGAGAACTTGCCCTCGGCAAGCCGGGAGCGCAGCGCCTCATAGCTGTACACGCCGCGGCGCTTGTCCTCGATCGCCTGCGGGGTCGAGCCCATGATGATGCCGAGATAGCGCGCCTTGCCCTGCAGGGTGTCGTTATACATCGTCAGGATCTTCTCGTAATTATACTGGCGCGTGATGCTGTTCGGAATTTTATAGATGTTTACCAGCTCGTCGATCATAATCAGCATCCCGGCATAGCCCGCCAGACGGAAGAAAACCGCAAAGAGCTTGAGATATTCATACCAGTCGTCGTCCGTGATGATGATATTGACGCCGAGTTCCTCTTTCGCCTCCCGCTTGAGGGCGTATTCCCCGCGAAACCAGCGCACGACCTTGCGCTTTGTCTCGTCGTCATCTTCGAGATAAGCGTGATAGTACAGGGACAGGAGCCTTGCAAACTCAAAGCCGTGCACCAGCTCGCTGATGGCGGCGCTTACGGCGTAGATTTTTTTATCCACTTCACGGGTCAGGGCCGGGTCGCCGGGGGTGAGCCCGGTCTCCCGCAGCGCATCGCCCTGCACGTTGTTGATCCAGCGATCCAGTATCAGCGTCAGCGCGCCGCCCTCCGGCTTCGTTTTGGTGGAGAGATTTCCGATCAGCTCCCGATAGGTGGCAAGTCCCTGCCCGCGCGTACCTTGCAGACGCCGCTCCGGCGAGAGATCGGCGTCTGCCACAACAAAGCCGCGATCCATCACATAATTGCGGATGGTCTGGATGAGAAAGCTCTTGCCGGAGCCGTAGCGGCCCACGATAAAACGGAAAGACGCGCCGCCCTCGGCGATAATATCCACATCATGCAGCAGGGCTTCGATCTCATTTTTCCTGCCGACCGCGATATAGGGCAGGCCGATGCGCGGGACAACGCCGCCCTTCAGGGAATTCAGCACGGTCTGCGCGATGCGCTTCGGTACTTTTCTTTCACTGTCGTTCATTGCTTGTATCCTCCCAGCATCTTCTTGAGTTCCTCTCTGTAATCCTCGACAATGCGGATCTGCGTACCGTCGAAGCTGAGGGCGCTGTCGCCAAGCGCGTCAAACAGCGCTTCGTTGATCGTATCAACGACGACAGAGGGCATCAGATGGTTTTCTCGTATGGTTTCCCGCAGCTCGTCTCCGCGGCAGAGCGCGCGCAGAAGCTCGCTGTGCAGTCCGTCAAGACCGTAAAGCGTGTCGGCGGTTTCTGCCTCACCGGAACTCGGCTCGGCCTGCGGGGCTGTGTTCACCGGCAAAACAGGAGCCTCCGATTCTTCCCGCTCCTCCTCGCTCAGAAGGCTATCCCGCGTGTATCCGGCGTCCAGCCGGATCTTCTCCAGACCGGAAAAGTCGATCGTGACCTTCGGTCTTGCCGCCTCTTGAATGGCCTCCTGATCCGCGGCAATCACCGCCGCGGCAAAGGGGGCCGCCCAGGCCTCGCCCGCCTTGACGCGCAGGGTATGGCCCGTTTTCAGGTATTTTCGGAAGGAGCGATCCCCCTCGTGCAGCAGCGCCTGAAAGCGCGCCTCGTCAAAGCGGAGCTTTTCATAGCGCTCCACCTCCCAGACGCTGCCGCGACAAAAATAGCGCCGACAGGGGTCCAGCGTGAACTGCGACGGGGGATGGGGCGTTTCCTCCCAGTGCAGCGCGTTCGAGAGCGGCTGCCAGGGGTGAAGCCGAAGCTCCCCGAAGCAGGCGGTAAAAAGGTCGCCGTCATACTGTGCGAGGGCGCTGCGCCAGAGCGCTGCAAAGAGCGCCTTTCCGCGCGCGCCCGCCTTCGTCACCACGGGGGACTGCTCCAGCTTCTCTCCCGCAAAAACAGAGAGAGCGGAGAAGACCTCCTCGTCGCCGTGCTCTGCGGGCGTTTTCAGAATAAGGAGGGCGTTGTCCAGCCGCAAGACGTCGGGATCGGCAAGCTGCCGGATCTGATCGGCAGGGAAGTCATGGAGTACGGCAAATTCAAAGATCCAGCGCCGGAGATTGCGGCGCATGGCGTCGTCCCCGTAGCCTGCGCTGAGAAAGCAGCGCTCAAATTCCCGCAGCTTTTCCAGGCTGTCCGCGGCGGAGGTTGTCCCGATACCGCAGAGCAGCTCGTAAAGATAAATATAAGCGAAGGACAGCGCGGCGGGGCGGTACTGTCCCTGCCGCAGCATCGTGCGCCAGGTAAAGTATCCCCGGAGCTGCCGGAGATTCAGATCGTGATAGCACGGAAAATAGCGGTCAAACGCGCCGAGCCAGGGGAGATCATCCACATAGTCCTCCATGAAGCGGCCCTGCCGGTAAAAGTTCCGGCACTTCTGGGCGAGAGAACCGTCGCCCGGTTCGTAAAGGCGCATCATGTCCAGAATCCGCTGCGGGATATCAATGACGCTGTCCTCCATATAAAGCGCCCCGGAGGAGAGCAGGGGACTCTCGGCATAAGCATCCGCCGCGTCTATGGGCGGCTGCTCGAGCACGATGGTATATCCGCGCTGCTCGCCGGAATGCACGGCCCGGTCAAAGAGCCGGAAAACGAGCGCGGGATCGGTACGGTCATCGAAGCAGACGCCGACCCATTTTCTGCCCTTCATGCGAAAGGGAGGGCCGAGCCAGGGTACGGGCGATTCCACCAGGCTCTGCTGCCCGCACTTGATGTCGCAGCGCTCAAGCTCTTCGCCGCTCTCCTGATCCCACTGCCGCATGAGAAGCGCGACCCACTTCCCGGTGGCGGGGTCAGCCAGGACGGAAAAACCGGGAAAATCAGCCCATTTGTGCTGCTCCTCCATATGATATTGTTCCTTGGCATAGGCCGTCAGCGCATTCAGCTCCAAAGTCAAACCTCAATCTCTCCGCCGGGTCGGGCGTTTTTGGCGGGTAATCCGTTATCCTTAAAAATACTATGAATATTCCGCTTTGTCAATCTTTCGATCCGGCGAAAACCGCACGGAGCTAACAGACAGCAATAAAAATTCTTGACAAAGTGAATAATTAACACTATAATCACAATATTATTTCATATCGTCTCCGGAAGCTCTTCCGGGGGCGTTTATCTTTGCCGATCAGGGGAGGAGCAACATGGCCAAGCATACAGAGCTGGAATATACGATCCACGAGATCACCGACCGTATTCGGGAGCTGCGCACGATTCTGGGCATTTCGGAGGAAGAAATGGCCGCGCGCCTCGGCATGCGCACCGACGACTATCAGGCCTATGAGGCGGGGGAGGAGGAGCTGAACTTCGCCTTCCTCTATACCTGCGCCCAGATCCTGAATGTTGACGTTACCGAACTGATCGAGGGCGTCACGCCACGCCTGTCGAGCTATATTCTCACCCGCAGCGGCGAGGGCCGCCGTGTGGAGCAGGCCCACGGCATGACCTATTATAACCTGGCCTACAAATTCAGACGCCGCATTGCCGAGCCTCTCTTTGTCCACAGCGTATTCAGCGAGCAGGCCCAGCTTCGCCCGATCGAGGTCACGACCCACGAAGGACAGGAATTCGATATCGTCATCAACGGCTATCTGAAAATTCAGCTCGGGCGGCATACGGAGATCCTCGGCCCCGGTGATACCATCTACTTTGACTCCACCACGCCCCACGGCATGATCGCCACGAACGGCGGCGACTGCGACTTTTACGCCATCGTCCTCACGCCGGAGGAACAGCTTGAGCCCCAGCCCGCGGCGGAGCCGACCATCACCGCCATGCGTGAGACCGGGCGCATGCGCATCTATGAGGACTTTATCACCCCCATCGAGGACGGCAGCGACATGCTGCGCGCCATCCGCTTTGAAAACGCGGAGCGCTTCAATTTCGCCTTTGACATTGTGGACGCCCTCGGCGAACAGCAGCCGGACAAGCTCGCCCTGCTGCATGTGGACCGCAATAAAAATGAAAAGCGCATCACCTTCGGCCAGATGCGGAAGATGAGCGCCCGCGCCGCCAATTACTTCAAGGCGCTGGGCATCAAAAAGGGCGACAAGGTCATGCTGGTGCTGCGGCGCAACTGGCAGTTCTGGCCCATCCTGATCGGCCTTGAAAAGCTGGGGGCCGTCGCCATCCCGGCGGTGGATCAGCTTCTCGAGAAGGACTATCTCTACCGCTTTGAGACCGCCCATGTCAGCGCCATCATCTGCACGGCGGACGGGGAGAGCACCCGCCAGTGCGCCGGAGCCATCGAGAAATACGGCAAGATCACCAACAAGATCGTCACGAACGGCACGGTCGAGGGCTGGCACAGCTTCGATACGGAGTACGAGCTGTATTCCAGCCGCTTCGCCCGCACGGAGGACAGCATCTGCGGAGACGACCCCATGATGATGATTTTTACCTCCGGCTCCACGGGCTATCCGAAGCTTGCCTGCCATAACTGCAAATACCCGCTCGGCCACTTCGTCACCGCGCGCTACTGGCACTGTGTCGACCCGGAGGGGCTGCACCTGACCATTTCAGATACCGGCTGGGCCAAGGCCATGTGGGGCAAGATCTTCGGCCAGTGGCTGTGTGAGGCGGCGGTCTTCGTCTACGATTTTGACCGCTTCAACGCCGATGACATCCTGCCGCTCTTTGCCAAATACAAGGTCACGACCTTCTGTGCGCCGCCCACCATGTACCGATTCTTCATCAAGCAGGATCTCAGCAAATACGATCTCAGCTCCATCAAGCACGCCTCCACCGCCGGCGAGGCCATGAATCCCGAGGTGTTCAACCGCTTCCGGGAAGCGACGGGCCTTTCCATCATGGAGGGCTTCGGTCAGACGGAGACCAGCGTCGTACTCGGCAACTTTGTCGGCATGGTGCCGAAGATCGGCTCCATGGGCAAGCCCAACCCCCAGTACGACGTGGAGCTCATTGCGCCCGACGGAAAGCCCGCCCCGGCAGGCGAGGTCGGCGAAATCTGCATCTTCACCGGCGACGGCGCGCCCTGCGGCCTCTTCGCGGGCTACTTTGAAAACGAGACGGAGACAAGGGACTGCTGGCACGACGACTATTATCATACGGGCGATCTCGCCTGGCAGGATGAGGACGGATACTTCTGGTATGTCGGCCGCGCCGACGACGTCATCAAATCCAGCGGCTACCGCATCGGGCCCTTTGAAATCGAGAGCGTCCTCATGGAGCTTCCCTATGTGCTTGAGTGCGGCGTCTGCGCCGTGCCAGATGAGGTTCGCGGCCAGGTGGTCAAGGCCAGCATCGTGCTGGTGAACGGGAAAGAGGAAAGCGAGGAGCTCAAAAAGGAGATCCAGAACTACGTCAAAAAGCGTACCGCGCCGTACAAGTATCCCCGTATCGTGGAGTTCAGAAAAGAGCTGCCCAAGACCACCAGCGGCAAGATCATCCGAAGCAAGCTCCGCTGAGACGCCGCGTCCGCCCATTCTGGCGCGGATTTGCAAAAGATATACTTGTCAGGGCAGATACAATGTGATAAAATATCTGCCGTTGAATATGTCTACACTTCGTAAGGATAAGGAGAGAATATACCATGTCAGGACATTCCAAGTGGCATAATATACAGAAGACCAAGGGCGCGGCCGACGCGAAGCGCGCGCAGGCGTTCACCAAGATCGCGCGTGAAATGATCGTCGCTGTCAAGGAGGGCGGCGGCGGTGATCCGCGCAGCAACTCCAAGCTCGCCACCGTGATTGCCAAGGCAAAGGCGGCCAATATGCCGAACGACAACATCAAGCGCACCATCGACAAGGCGCTCGGCGCAGGCAACACCGAAAACTATGAAAAGATCACCTACGAAGGCTATGGCCCCCAGGGCGTCGCCGTCATCGTGGAGACCATGACCGACAATCGCAACCGCACCGCGGGCGAGATGCGCCACTACTTCGACAAGTATGGCGGAAACATGGGCGCTGCCAACTGCGTGTCCTGGTCCTTCGACCGCAAGGGCGTGATCGTCATCGACAACGAGGATGACGAGCTGGACGAGGAAACCGTGACGATGGACGCGCTGGACGCGGGCGCCTCCGACTTTGAAAACGAGGGCGACGAGACCATGACCGTCTACACCACCGAGGACGATCTTGCCGCCGTCGCCGACGCCCTGACCGCGAAGGGCTACAAACTGCTCTCCGCCCAGGTCGAAATGCTGCCCCAGAACGGCTACATCAAGCTCACGAACGAGGACGATATCAAGAACATGCAGAAGATGCTCGACATGTTCGAGGATAACGACGACGTGCAGAACGTCTGGCACAACTGGGAAGACGCGGAGTAAGATTTCTCCTGCAAGTGAACAATTTGAAACCTCCTGTCAGATCTACGGCAGGAGGTTTTTTGCGTGCCCGCCGGGACCGCAGAAAACCGGCTGCACTGTTTTCAGAAATATAGCCGCTTTGGCCTTGTATTTTTTCGATGATTGCTTTATAATATACAAATGAGTATCAAGTGATTTCAAATTTGTGACTGCTGTTAGGGACATTGGAACTGCAAGCCGACGATTTCAGAGAAAGAAGGATCGTTCGATGCATTCAATCAGAACAAAAATATCGCTTGCGACGATAGGCGCGATCATCTTCACCATGATCATCGCCGCCGTATTCGGCGTGGCTGCGATCAGAAATATCGGCCAGGACAGCTCGGAGCAGATGCTGCGCCTGCTGTGTGACGCGGGGCAGAAGAATCTGAACGCGGGGCTGCAGGACGTCGAACAGAATGTGCAGACGATCTCCGCCTATGTCGAATCGGATCTGGACGGGCTTGAGGATCAAAAGCTGCAGGCGCATCTGGACCGTGTCAGCGACTTTTTCAAAAAAGTGCTGTATAATACAAACGGCGTCATGACCTATTATTACAGGATCGACCCCAGCGTTTCATCAAAGGTGAAGGGCTTCTGGTTCGTCAACACCGACGGCGAGGGCTTTCGGGAGCATGAGGTGACCGATATCACGCGCTATGATACGACGGACACCTCGCAGCTTGTCTGGTTCACCGTACCCAAAGCGACGGGCAGACCCGTCTGGCTTCCCCCTTACGTCACCGACAATCTGGACGCGCGTGTCATCTCCTACAACACGCCGGTTTATCTGGACGGTAAATTCGTGGGCGTGATCGGTATTGAGCTGGATTACTCCTTTATGGCCGAGCAGGTGGACAACATCACGCTGTATGAAAACGGCTATGCCTTTGTGGACGACGGAAAGGGGGCCGTGGTCTATCATCCCCATATGGACGTCGTCACGATGGAAACGCTTCCGGAGACGCCGGTGGGACTTGCCAGCGAGGATGAAATCATCCGCTATCAATACAAAAATGTGGAAAAGATGGCGGTCAGCCATACCCTCTGCAACGGGGATCGCCTGATCGTGTCGGTTCCCGTGCAGGAGATCAACGCGGGCTGGCAGGGCTGGATCAAAAGGATCGTCGTCGTCTTTGCCGTCCTGCTGGCGGCGTTCATCGCCTTCATCGCACGCCTGACCAGAAGAATCACAAAGCCGCTGCGGGAGCTCACAAAGGTGGCAGAGCAGATCGGGGAGGGAAACTATGAGCATACCCTCGATTATGACGAGGACGACGAGATCGGCATTCTGACGCGCACCTTCAGCCGCGTGACGGCAAATCTCAAAAGCTATATCAGCGATCTGCATCATCTGACCGAACAGCTCAAGCAGCAGAAGGAATCCCAGAGCGCCCTGCTGGACAACATGCCGGCGGTGAATTTCTCCAAGGACGCGATGACCGGCGCATATCTCTACTGCAACCAGGGCTTTGCGGAATACGCGAACAAAGCCGCGCCCGCCGATGTGATCGGCCTGACGGATGCGGAGCTCTTCGATCCCGCCACGGCAAAGCACTTCGAGCAGGATGATAAGAAGGCGCTGTCCATGGATACGCCCTATGTGTTCTTTGAGGACGTGGCCGACGCACAGGGCAATCCGCGCCAGTTCAGGACGACGAAGATGAAGTTCCATGATTCCGGCGGCAGACTGTGCCTGCTCGGCATGTGTATGGACGTGACGGAGCTGGAGCGCATCAGAAAAGAAAGTGACGAGACAAAGGCCGCCTATCAGCAGGCTCTGTCCACAAGCGCCGTCTACGGGAATATCGTCGGCGCGCTGGTGCAGGATTTCTTCGATCTGTATTATGTGGATATCGAGACGGGCGCGTTTATCGAATACGGCTCCTGGAACGAAAAAGGGAAGAAGGCGACCGAGAGACAGGGCGAGAGCTTTTTCGAAGAAGGCAGGGAAAAAGCCAGACAGTATATTCTCGAAGAAGATCGGGAGCGGCTTATCGCGGCGCTCAAAAAGGAAAAGCTGCTCGGTGAAATCGAGCGGCACGGCGTCTATATCATCTATTACCGCCTGCTGATCAACGACGTTCCGACCTATGTGCGCATGAAGGCGACCCATATCCCCGGCGACGACAGGCATATCATCATCGGCATCAGCAATGTGGACACGCAGGTGCGCGACCGCATGGCGGCGGAGCGCGCGGCGGAGGAGACCAAATCCTATCGGCGTCTCAGCGCCCTGAGCGGCAACCTGATGGCGCTGTTCTATGTCGACCCGGCGACCAACGCCTACACGCAGTTCAGCGCCTCGGCGGAGTACAGCGAGCTCGGCCTTGCAAAGCAGGGCAGCGACTTTTTCAAGGCCGCCTATCACGACAGCCTGAAGGCCATCCACCCGGAAGACCTTCCGCTTTTCCATTCCCAGGTCACAAAGGAAAATATCCTTGCCGCTATCGAGCGGGACGGGATGTTCGTGCTGACCTACCGCCTGCTGCGCGGCGACGTTCCCATCTATGTGCGCCTGAAGGCCGCCAGGGTGACGGAGGACGGCAAGGAGCTTTTGATCATCGGCCTGCTGGACGAGGACTTGCAGATCCGCCAGGAGCAGGAGTACGCGCGCAATCTGTCCATCGCAAAGAAAATGGCGACGGTGGACTCTCTGACCGGCGTGAAAAACAAACACGCCTATGTCCAGTGGGAAGAGAAAATCGACGAGGAGATCAAAGCGGGGCGGCAGCGTCCCTTCGCCGCCGTGGTCTGCGACGTCAATAACCTCAAGGCTGTCAACGACCTCTACGGCCACAAGGAGGGCGACAGCTGCATCATAAACGCCTGCCGCAGGATATGCGGCGTATTCAGCCACAGCCCGGTATTCCGGACCGGCGGCGACGAGTTTGTGATCCTTCTCACCGGGGAGGATTTTGAGCGGCGCGAGAGCCTTATGCAGCAGATTACGGCACTCCCGACAGACCGCGCAAAAATCAGGATCGGGGAAACCATCGCGGCGGGCATCGCCGATTACAACAGAAAGCAGCACTATTCTCTGGCAAGCATTCTTGAAGAGGCCGATAAGGCCATGTATGAGAATAAAAAGCAGCTCAAGGAGTCTTGTCTGACCGAAGAGGCTGCGCCCGAAATCCATTTGGAATCCTCGGAGATCCCGGTTTTTAATACGCGCAAGACGATCCTGATCGTGGACGACGTCAAGATAAACCGTGAGATACTGGGCGATCTGCTCGCAGACGATTACGATATTCTGTACGCCGCCGACGGTGTGGAAGCGCTGGAGCTCCTGCACAGCCGGAAGGACGAGATCGATCTTGTGCTTCTGGATCTGCAGATGCCGAAAAAGAACGGGCGGGAAGTGCTGGCGGAAATGCAGGTCGATGAAGATCTGATGTCGATCCCCGTGCTCATTCTCACGGTCGAGCAGGAGGCGGAGCTTGACTGCCTGAAAATCGGGGCGATGGACTTTATCCCCAAGCCCTTCCCGAACATTGAGATCGTCAAGGCCCGCATTGCCAAGTGTATCGAGCTGTCCGAAGACCGCGATCTGATCAGCCAGACTGAGCGCGATAAGCTGACGGAGCTTTTGAACAAGGATTACTTCCGGCGTTATGTAAACCGCCTTGACCAGATTTACGAGAACATGCCCATGGATGCGATCGCCCTGGATGTGAACCGTTTTCGTATGATCAACAAGCAGTACGGCCGTCAATTCGGCGATCTTGTGCTGCGCAGCATCGGCGTCAATCTCCGAAAGCTGGCACGGCAAACCGGCGGCGTTGGCTGTCGGGAGGGCGGAGACAGCTTTCTGCTGTACTGTCCGCACCAGGCGGATTATGAAACGCTCCTGCGCGGCTTCCTTGCCGATGTTTACGGACAGAAGGAGCTTGAAAACAAAGTCAGTCTCCGCTTCGGCGTTTACCTCAACGCGCAGCAGGAGGCGGAGATCGACGAACGCTTTGCCCGCGCAAAAAAGACCGCGGAAAGCGTAAGGGATGATCCGCAGAAAATCTGCGGGTATTATCAGAAAGCCTGACGGGACAAGGATCGTCCTCACAGAGCGGACATATTGAAGCGTGAGGGGGCTGTCTCGTTTTGAGACAGCCCCCTCTGCAGGAGAAGGATATGGCGTATTACAGGAGCCTGAACAGTTATCTCCGGGAACGATTCGGAGAAAAGGTCTACAAGCTGGCGCTTGACGGCGGGTTTAGCTGCCCGACCAGGGACGGGACGAAAGGAAGCCGCGGCTGCATCTTCTGCGCCGGGGGCAGCGGAGACTTTTCCATCCCGGTCGCAGACGATGTCGCGGAAGCCATCGAGACGGCGAAGGCCGTCGTAGCCGGAAAGGGCGCGAAAAAATATATTGCCTATTTTCAAAGCTATACCGGCACCTATGCCCCGCTTGAAAGGCTGCGCCGCCTGTATTCTCAGACGATTTGTGAGCGCGATATTGCCGCGCTTTCCATTGCCACAAGGCCGGACTGCCTTGGAGATGAAGTGACGGCGCTTCTGACCGAGCTCAACAGCATAAAGCCTGTTTGGGTCGAGCTGGGCTTGCAGACGATACACCCGGAAACAGCGGCGTATATCCGGCGGGGCTATCCCCTGGAAGTATTCGACGATGCGGTCAAAAGACTGCTGGCCGCCGGGATCACAGTGATTGTGCACATGATCCTCGGCCTGCCGGGGGAAAGCCCGGAGATGATGCGTCAGACGGCGGAATATATCGGAAAGAGCGGGGCGAAGGGAATCAAGTTTCAGCTTCTCCATGTGCTGGACGGCACAGATCTTGCGCTGGATTACGCCGCGGGAAAATTCCGGACGCTCACACTGGAGGAATACATTCAGATTCTGGAAAGCTGCATGGAGAGCATCCCGCCGGACATGGTGGTTCACCGCCTGACCGGCGACGGGGCAAAGCGAAGCCTGATCGCGCCTCAGTGGAGCGCGGACAAAAAGCAGGTTTTGAATGCCATCAACCGGGCCTTTGCGCGGGATGGACTTGTGCAGGGCGCGCGCCTGAAAAAGGATTGAACAAAACGCCCGTTGTCGTCCTTCGCCCGGCGAAGAGCGCTTTCTCCGCTCAGTTTTCCCATTTCCAGTTGGACACTTCCGGCAGATCCTGTCCGTACTCGTGAATATACTGCTTATGCTCCACAAGCTTGTCGCTCATCTTCTGGTACAGATACGCGCCGCGATTGCCGAGCTGCGGCAGGTACTTGATTGCCTCCTGTACGAGATGAAAGCGATCGATATCGTTCTGTACGCGCACGTCAAAGGGCGTGGTGATGGTGCCCTCTTCCTTGTAGCCGCGCACGTGCATGAGACGATTGTTGCGGCGGCGATAGGTCAGCTCGTGTATCAGAGAGGCGTAGCCGTGGAAGTTGAAAAGGACAGGCTTGTCCGGGGTAAAGAGAATGTCGTATTCCGCATCCGTCAGGCCGTGGGGATGCTCTGTGGCGGGCTGCAGCTTAAACAGATCCACCACGTTGATAAAACGGATCTTCACCTCCGGCAGCTCCTTGTTGAGGATGGAGACCGCGGCCAGAGCCTCCAGCGTCGGGGTCTCGCCGGCGCAGGCAAAGACGATGTCCGGCTCCTGTCCCTGGTCGTTGCTGGCCCAGTCCCAGATGCCGATGCCCTGGGTGCAGTGCTTGATCGCTTCGGGCATGCTCAGCCACTGGGGGCGGGGATGCTTGCTTGCGACGATGACATTGACATAGTTGCGGCTGCGAATGCAATGGTCAAAGCAGCTCAGCAGGCAGTTGGCGTCCGGCGGCAGATACAGGCGGACGACGTCGGCCTTCTTGTTGGCGATATGGTCCATGAAGCCGGGGTCCTGGTGGGTGAAGCCGTTGTGATCCTGCTGCCAGACCGTGGAGCACATGATCAGGTTCAGGGAGGCGATCTCCTCGCGCCAGGGCAGCTGATTGCAGACCTTGAGCCACTTGGCGTGCTGGGCGGCCATGGAGTCGATGATGCGGGCGAAGGCCTCATAGGTGGCAAAGAAGCCGTGGCGTCCGGTGAGCAGATAGCCCTCGAGCCAGCCCTCGCACATGTGCTCGGAGAGCATCGAGTCCATGACGCGGCCGTCTGCGGCCAGATGATCGTCGGTGTCATAACGCTCGGCGTTCCAGGTGCGGTTTTCCACCTCAAACACCGCGTTGAGACGGTTGGAATTCATCTCGTCCGGGCCGAACACGCGGAAATTGCGGCTTTCGGCATTGAGGGCGAGGATATCCCGCACGAATTTGCCAAGCTCGGTCGTGTCCTGGCCTAAGCGTTCGCCGTGCTCCGAAACCTCAAAAGCGTAATCGCGGAAGTCCGGCATGCGCAGATCGCGCAGCAGCAGACCGCCGTTGCCATGGGGATTGGCACCGATGCGGGCGTTCCCCTCCGGCGCGAGGGAGGCGATCTCCGGCAGGAGGCGTCCGTTTTCGTCAAAGAGCTCTTCGGGGTGATAGCTGCGCAGCCACTTCTCCAGCAGGGCCAGATGCTCCTCGCCTTTCTCCATGGAGATCGGCACCTGATGGGCAAGAAAATAGTTCTCGATCTTTTTGCCGTCGACCACCTTCGGGCCGGTCCAGCCCTTCGGGGTGCGCAGCACGATCATCGGCCAGCGGGGACGGCTGCTGTCGCCGGTCTCACGGGCGTGCTTTTGAATGGCTTGAATGCTCTCAATGACCTTGTCCATCGTTTCAGCCATCAGCCGGTGCATGGTCATGGGATCGTCGCCCTCCACGAACCAGGGCTCCCAGCCGCAGCCGTGGAAGAAATCCGTGATCTCTTCGCGGGACATACGCGCAAAGAGGGTGGGGTTCGCGATCTTGTAGCCGTTCAGGTGCAGGATGGGCAGAACCGCGCCGTCCGTGATGGGGTTGAGGAATTTGTTGCACTGCCAGGAGGTGGCAAGCGGCCCGGTTTCGGCCTCGCCGTCGCCGACGGTGACCGCCGCGATCAGACCGGGATTGTCGAACACGGCGCCGAAAGCATGGGCAATACCATACCCCAGCTCGCCGCCTTCATTGATCGAGCCCGGCGTCTCGGGCGCGCAATGGCTGGGAATGCCGCCGGGGAAGGAGAACTGCTTGAACAGCTTCTGCATACCCGCTTCATCCTGTGAGATGTTGGGATAGACCTCGCTGTAGGTGCCGTCCAGATAATCGTTGGCGATATAGAAGTTGCCGCCGTGGCCGGGGCCGGAGAGAAGGATCAGATCCAAATCATAGCGCTTAATGACGCGGTTGAGATGGACGAAAACGAAGTTCTGCCCGGGAACCGTGCCCCAATGACCGACGATCTTTTTCTTGACCATGTCCAAGGTCAGAGGTTTTTTGAGCAGTGGATTCTCCAGCAGGTAGAGCTGTCCTGCCGAGAGATAGTTTGCCGCGCGGAACCAGGCGTTCATTCGGCCGAGCAGTTCGTCGGTGATGGGCCCCTTTTCCGCATACGTGGACAGGGTTTGTTGTTCCATAGACTGTACTCCTTTTTTGTCCGTATTTTTATTTGACTTCTAGTATTATACGGGCGGCACATCGATCCGTCAAGGACGAACTCCAACATACAAACAGCAAGGCGCTCCGCAGCGGCGGAGCGCCTTGCCTTCAAAAATGGCGTTGACTTCGGGTCGATCTACGAAACGGGTACTTTGACGGTTTGTTTCCTGCTTACAGGTGCTGGTCGCGCTTCACCTTGTTGTCATAGAACCACGTCAGCAGCGGCTCCATTGCCGCGGTGAGCTTCATATCGAGGTTAAAGAAATAGACGACGAACAGAAGCGCCGTGCCGGCAACGGCAATAAGGACGAGCTTCAGCAAAAAGGACAGCAGTTTTTTTATCAGTGTCATTTCCGAACCTCCTTACCAGGACTCCACATCGTTGAGAATTTCAAGCGAGGGATCGACAGGCTCCTCATTCATGACTGTCCGCATGTAGCTGTTGATCTGGTCGCGGACGCCCTGACGGGAGATCACGCGCGGATCAAACAGGTCATGGGAGACCCAGACAAGGTGGATCCCTTTCTCGCGGGCCTTTTCCTCAAACATGCCGTGCATGCCGTCGAGGGCCTTGCAGCT
This sequence comes from Oscillospiraceae bacterium, assembly GCA_902786615.1. The sequence goes on along the minus strand of CADADE010000002.1, from coordinate 16,205 downwards.
CATATGTTCCCAGAGGATGACCATATCGGCGTTGAATTCCTCCACAAACTCCCACAGCTCATCCAGCAGCACCTTATAGCCGCCGTGGGTGCGGTTGCGCATGATCATGTTCTCCGTAAGCCACGCGATGTCATAAATTGCCTGCTCGCGGTTTTCCGGCGTGTCGGTCTCGGCGATCATGCGGGTGTTGACCATGGAGAGCATATCCGTCAGCGGCACGATGCCCCAGCAGTTGAGCAGCCAGACCAGAAAGTCCATATAATAATGGGACTGCACGCCCCAGATAATGGCGCGGTGGCGATATTCGTTGGCGGCCATTCTTTTCTTTTGAAACGCCTTTTCCGCGAGAGCGGTGATCTTGCGGTCGGCGTCCTCAAAGACCTTCAGACGGCCGCTGATGGCCATATAGTTCGTCTCGGTATAGAGGGCGAGGTTGGAGCCGAAGACCTGCGGATAGTCCGTGCGGTTCATTTCCAGCCATTCGAGGCGGCACTTCGTGGCGTAGTTCACGCGCTTTGCGCACTCAAAATAATGCGTCCAGTCCCACTTTTCGCCGGTGTGCTCCTCGATAAAGGCGATGGCGTTGCGGATCTCCTGCGCCGCGTACTCCTGCACGTCGTCCTCTCTGTGGCGAAGGGGCGTTGCAAGCTGGAACACCGGGATCCCGTCCTCCAGCTCCAGGCGCTTGGAAATGACGCTGTTGCCCATCAGGGAGCCGTCGCAGGTGGTGTTGCACTGCACGGCGCAGCAGCCGAGAACAGGCGCGTCGTCGTCGATGGACACGCCGGCCTCCGCCTCAGGCATGGGGCATACGTCGCCCGCGAGGCCGTACTCCTGCGCCACGTCGATATAGTGCAGGGCGGCGCGCTGGTTGAGCAGCACGGGGATATAGGTGGACGCGATCTCACGGCTGAGAGGGACGACGGTCGGAAAGCCCATCATGACAGACTGCATCTCGTTTTCATCCACAAGAACGACCTTGCTGGAAAATTCCCTGTCGTTGCCGATGCGGCGGTCGCCGCGGAACAGCTTGTCCAGAAGCTTTGCCACGTCCTCCACAATGAGATCCTGCTCTTCGTGGCAGATACGCAGATGCTCGTTGCGAAGACCCTGGGTGTGGCGGTCGATCATCATCGGCACAGCCAGATAGCTTGCCATCCAGCGGTAACGGAACATGGCCTTGATATTCCGGGGCTTTACCAGCACGACGCGGAACATGGTGATCCAGTTGTGCAGCCAGCGGGAAAAGTCATAGGCCGTGTCCACAACGCCGCGCCATTCACGGCGGCTCCTGACCCGACCGTCCGTATAAAGACTGCCGAGATTCTGGGTTCCGATTCTGTTTAAGTCTTTCATTGTGAACCTCCGTGAATCTTCTTGATTTCCACGCTCTCAATGAAGGCCTGGATACGGGTGCGCAGCTGGCCGATGCCGGAGACAGTGTACGGGCGGTCGATGGAGAGCACGGGATAGCCGTACTCGTTGCGCATGATGTGCGAACCGAGCATTCTGTCGTAGGCCCACGGGTCGCAGAACTTGACCTGCTCATACAGGATGCCGTCGGCGGCGTATTCCTTCGCAAGCTCGTCCACATAGCTGCGCCGCTCCAGGAGCTTTGCGGTGTTCATATAGCGCGGGCACTGGCCGCGGTACATATACTGGCGGCAGATCTGGGTCAGCGCGTCCTCCTCTTCCGTGAGGAGAATGGGGTCCCTGCCGGGGAAGGAGCCGTAGCAATAGCGGTCCACACAGACAAAGGCGCCCGTATCCTCCACGAGCTTGATGAAATCAGGATCGTCAATTTCCGAACCGACCAGGGCCACGCGCACGCGGTAGGGGATCCTGGCGTCCGGCTCGCGCGTTTTGAGTTCCTCCAGCGTCTCCTCGAGCTTGTCGATCAGCATGTCCTTGGGCGCGGCATAGGTGGCCGTCGTGATCACGCTGAACTCGTAGCCGGTGATAGCGGGCCTGTCGCCCTTCCGAAATTCACCGATGGCGCGGATCAGCTCACAGACGCGGTTATGCTCCGCCACGGCCTTGCGGATGGCGGCGTCGGAAATGTCAATGCCGAAGTTTTCCTTCAGCGGGGTGAGAATATGGTTCTTGCACTGGATCACATAGAGGTTCAGGCCGTTGTCGTCCGCCTTCATGGGAATCTCCATGTGCTCATAGAAGAAGTGCTCTTTCCCTTTCTCCATGGTGTGCAGCAGCTCCATGTTTTCCGCGCAGCGGTTGATCATGCTGCAGCCGTCCGGCGCGATGAGGCAGTCTGAAAAATTATAGCCGCCCTCAATGGCGCGCTCCAGCAGGGCGCGGCTGTATTCGCAGAGGAAGCTGGTCATGTAATAGGTCGCCATCTCCATGGAGCCTGTACGCGGCGCGCGCAGGCGCACCGAGAAGCAGCCGTCGAGATTCAGGAGGGGCTCAGGCGAGTTTTCACAGATATAGGAGACGCATTTTTTCCCCTGCTCTCTGGCAGCGGCAACGAGCTCGTTGTTCGCCTCCTGCAGGAGATTCTCAAACCAGGCCAAATATTTGAGATCTTTCATTGTATGTCTACCCTTCCCGTAGTTTATGGCTATCCTGCCACGATCTGTTTGATGTTCATTTCATTGCCCTGCTGCAGCCAGGTTTCCCCGCTGCCGCAGTAGGGACAGGTCTTGCCGTATTGCAGCGTCGAATACGTCTTTTTGCAGGCATTGCACCAGGTAACGGCGGGAATGATCTCATAGAGAAAGCGGGTATGCTCGATCATGGGCGTTTTTTTCGCGTACCATTTCCAGCAGTTGGCCAGGTACTCCGGCTCAATGCCGGAGACCTCGCCAAACTCCAGAGTGACCGATTCCAGCTCCGTGAGATCGTTCTTCTTCATGATCTCCGCCAACTGGTCAATGACATAGGAAACGATGCCAAGCTCGTGCATATTACTTTCCGCTCAGCGCTTTCTTGATGATCTTGACCTCACGCTTGGCGGCGTAGGGGACGATCATCTTGAACTTGTCTTCCGCGGGCACCATCTTGCTGTTCTGCGGCCGGTCGCGCTTGAGATGGATCGCGTCAAACTCGCACTTGGTGGTGCAGATGCCGCAGCCGATGCACTTGTTGGGATCGACGACGCTGCGCCCGCAGCTCAGGCAGCGGGAAGCCTCGGACTTGATCTGCTCTTCGGTGAAGGTCACGCGGTCGTCCTTCATGGTGCGGATCTTTTCCTTGTCGATGACAACGGCGCTGCGCGCAGGCTTGCGGATCTTCTCGGCGGGCAGAACAACGCTCTCCTTGTCGAGCTCCTTGAACTCGCGCAGGTTGCGGTGGATGGTCAGGGTCTGGCCGACATTGACATAGCGGTGGATGGACACGGCGCCCTCGCGGCCGGTGGCAATGGCGTCGATGGTGTACATGGGGCCGGTGGCGCAGTCGCCGCCGACAAAGATGTCGGGCTCTGCGGTCTGGAAGGTCACCTTGTCATGGCCGATGAGTCTGCCGTCGGGCGTCTCGGCCTTCGTACCGGCCAGAACAGCGCCGTAATCGGAGCGCTGCCCGATGGCGACCAGAACATTGCTGCATTTGACGATCTTCGTCTCGGTCTCGTCATAGACCGGGGCAAAGCGGCCGTTCGCGTCGCGCACGGAGATGCAGCGCATCAGCTCGATACCGGCCACCTTGCCGTCCTCGCCGAGGATGGCCTTGGGCGCCCAGGAATTGTTGATGCCGACGCCGTCGGAGATGCCCGCTTCCTTCTCGTCGGGGACGGTGGGCATTTCCTCGTCCTTCTCGAGGCAGAAGATATCCACCTTGCCGTTGGTGAGGCGCAGCGCCGCGCGGGCCACGTCGATGGCCGCGTTGCCGCCGCCGATGACCACCACGTCGCCCTCAAGCGCCGTGAGGCTGCCGCTGTTGACTTTGCGCAGGAAGTCAAGGCCGCCGGAGACGCCGATAAGCTCTTCGCCGGGGATGTTCAGCTTCGATGCCTTCTGCAGGCCGACAGCGACGTAGAAGGCCTTGAAGCCCTCCTCGCGCAGCTGCTGGATGGTGATGTCCTTGCCGACCTCGACGCCGCAGCGGAACTCCACGCCCATCTCGCGCAGCACGTCGATCTCGGAATTGACGACCGCCTTGTCCACACGGAAGCTGGGGATGCCGTTTGTCAGCATGCCGCCGGGGGCCGCTTCCTTCTCAAACACCACGGGGCTGTAGCCCTCAATGGCGAGGAAGTAGGCGCAGGACATGCCGGCGGGGCCGGAGCCGATGATGGCGACCTTCTGGTCGAACTTCGCGCGGGTGCAGGAATTCATGGGCGGGATATAGCGGTGCTCGGCCTTCATATCCTGCTCGGCAATAAACTTCTTGATCTCGTCGATGGCCAGCGGCTCATCGACGGTGCCGCGGGTGCAGGCGTCCTCGCAGTACTTGCGGCAGATGCTTCCGCAGACGGCAGGGAAGGGGTTATCCTTCTTGATGAGCTTGAGCGCGTCGGCATAGCGCCCGTCGGCAGCCATCTTGATGTAGCCCTGGATCGCAATGTGCGCGGGGCAGGCGACCTTGCAGGGCGCGGTGCCCGTGGGCCAGGTCTGAATGGAGCCGTTTTCGTTGCGGTAGTTCTTGTTCCAGTGATCCTCGCCCCAGGCGGTGTCGTCGGGCAGCTCATGGCGCGGGTACTGGATGGGGCCGTCCTTGGTGCAGAGCTTCTGGCCCAGGCGCACAGCGCCGGCGGGACATGTCTCCACGCACTTGCCGCAGGCCACGCACTTTTCGGGGTCGCTCTCGGCGGTATAGGCGGAGGCGGAGAGATTGGGGGTGTTGAAAAGCTGGGAGGTGCGCAGCGCGTTGCAGACACCGACCGCGCAGTTGCAGATACCGAAGATCTTGTTTTCACCGTCGATGTTGGTGATCTGGTGGACGTAGCCGCGATCCTCGGCCTTCTGGAGGATCTCCATCGCCTCTTCATAGGTGATGTCGCGGCCGTGATTGGTTTCCCGGCAGTAGTCGGAGAAGTCGCCGACGCCGATGCACCAGTCGGCCTCAATATCGCCGGAGCCCTCCTCCAGAATACGCATCTGCTTGCGGCAGGAGCACACGGAAACGCCGATATGACCTTCATACTTTTTCAGCCAGTGGGACAGATGCTCAATGGGCAGGGACTGAGAGTGAGCAGGGATGGCCTTCTCCACGGGGATGACGTGCATGCCGATGCCCGCGCCGCCGGGAGGCACCAGCTCCGTAAGACCCGCGAGGGGCAGATACGCCATGCGCTCGAAGAAGTGGGCGGTCTCGGGGAACATGTCCGCCTGCTCGGGCTGGATCACCATGATCTCAGCGCTGCCGGGAACAAACATGTCGAGAACCCAACGCTTCTCATGATTGGGGTTTTTGCCGTCCAGGTTTTCCCAGTGATACTCCACCAGGCCGCTCTCACTGATGGCCTGGAGGGCCTTTTCCAGATATGCCCTGTCAAACTGCGGGTTCTTCTTGGCAATCTGCTCAAAGGTCATGGGGACGCGGCGCTTCATGGTCAGGGCGATGTCCAGAATATCGTCCGCCATTTTCTGGTCATACTTGACTGCGGTGAATTTCAAAGCGGAATTGATGCCGAGGTACTCGGGGGAATCCGGCGTGATTGCCTTGGCCCCAAGCTTGGTGGCCATGTAGTCTGTGATTTCACGGCCGAGCTTTGCGATTTTTTGGTCTTTTGTCATCAGATGCTCCTCCTGTTATGTATTACATCTCTCTTACTGTGCCATATAATTCCGATAGTTTAACCGTACCCGGAATATAGTCCAATGACTCAATTATATTATAAAATTTTAGAAAAAGACTGTCAAGAATGAATCTCCCGATTGTGACAGGATTTGCGCATCTGCGTACCGGCTCAGCTTGCCAGGGAGATAAATCGTATTTGTGAAAGGCGCGCGCTTATGCAATTGACAAATTTTCGTTCTGTTTGTATTATGGAAGCATAAAAATGGAAGGAGCTCTCACCGATGAATCTCAAAGAACTGCGTGAAAAGAATAAGCTTACCCAGGCGGGCTTCGCAGAGCCCCTCGGCGTAAGCGGAAAATCCATTTATCTGATCGAATCCGGGAGGATGAAGCTGAGCAAAAAGCTCTCGGATAAAATCGCGGAGGTATATGGGGAAGTGATTGAGCCCGCCGAAAGAAAAGAAGGAACAAGAGCGGGCGGCGCGAAGGAGGAAAAGAGCGCGATTAAGGCGGCGGTCAAACCGGCTGCGGCGCCGCGTGAAGTCAAGGAGAAAAAAACACGCAAACGCGCGGCGAAGAAGGAAATGGTCCTTGTGATCCAGTCTCCCTTTGGCGGAGAAATCACCCCGGAAGAGATTCGCGACAGAATCGGTGAGGCTGACACGGTGTATATCCGCGCCGATCATAACAAGGCCTATTGGGTCAGAGGCGACGAAACGGGAAGCATTGATCTCTGGTAAGCCGGAAGCGGGCAGATTCGGATTTCGAACGATGACCTGACGGAGAAAAGGGGAAAAACGGAAAGCTCGTTTGAGAATGGAGGCATTCCAATGAAAATCGCAGTACGTTATTATACGAAGACCGGAAACACGAAGCGGCTGGCTGATGCGGTCGCGAAAGCGGTCGGCGCTGAGGCTCTGCCCATCAGCACCCCTGTCACGGAAGCGGTGGATATCCTCTTCCTGGGCAACTCCTACTATGCCTTCAGCATTGACCCGGAGGTGCGCAGGTTTATTGCGTCCCTGGATAAGAAGATGGTAGGCAAGATCGTCAACTTCGGCTCGGCGGCCATGCTCAACTCCACTTATAAAAAAGTGAAGGCGGAGGCGGACAAGGTCGGGATTCCCGTCGATGAGCGGGAGTTTCACTGCAAGGGTGAATTCAAAGGAATCCACAAGGGCAAGCCGGATGACGAAGACTGCAGGGCGGCGGCGCAGTTCGCACAAAACATAATCATATAAGATTACCGCAGAGAGGCGGCGTACTATGATTCGACAGTTTACAACAAAACGGGATATTATCAGCGCGTTTGCCAATACGATGAACCTGGTCAATCCGGAGCTGCAGGACCACCATGAGAAGGTTTCCTACCTCGCATATCGTCTTGCGGAGACGCTGGGCATGGACGAAAAGCACCGCATGATGGCTTTCGCCGGAGGGCTGCTCCACGACATCGGAGGCGTTATGAAGCAGGGAAACATCTCGCTTTCCGATCTCGAAATGAACGCGGGGCAGGTCGCCGCGGTGGGAGCTTCTCTGCTGAATACGTTCCCGCTGACGTCTCCGTTTGCGGGTATTGTCCGGGAAAGCCAGACGCCGTGGCAGCGCTTGAAGAGCATTCATGCGGATTTGAAGGTCACGCATCAGATCGGACAGATCGTGCATCTCGCGGATGCGGTATCGCTGCTGCTCAATGATGAAAGCCCGGTCCTGAATCAGATCGGCCAGGTTCGGCAAATGATTCGCTCCGGGGAAGAATCGGAATTCAGCACGGAGGTGCTGGCCGCTTTTGAAAAGCTGTGTTCCCGTGAAGCAGTCTGGATGGATATGATTTACAGGCCGCAGTTCTTTCTGGATCTGATTACGGACAATCGATGGATATCGCTGGATGAGACTGTGATCCTGACGGAATTCATGTCCAAAATCATTGACTTCCGCAGTCCGTTTACCGCAATGCACTCCGCCGGCGTCGCCACGACCGCCGTGGCTCTTGCGGAGCTTGTCGGCATGTCGGAGGATGAGTGTAAGATGATGCGTATTGCCGGGTATCTGCATGACCTTGGAAAGCTGAAAATCCCAAATGAGATTCTGGACAAGCCCGGCAAACTGACCGATGAAGAATTCAACATCATGAAGGAGCACGCCTACTATACCTGGATCCTTCTGAAGGACGTCGGCGGCTTTGAGCAAATCAGCGCCTGGGCAGCTTTCCATCACGAAAAACTGAATGGCAACGGCTACCCGTTCCATCTGAGCGAGCGGGAATTGTCTCTCGGCTCGCGCATCATGACCGTGGCCGATATTTTCTCTGCCCTTACAGAAGAACGCCCTTACCGAAAGAGCATGGAAAAGGACAGGGTGGCCGCAATTCTCAGCGAAGACGCGCAGAGGGGATTGCTGTCAGGCAGCGTTGCGGACCTGCTCCTGGAACACTATGACGAAATCAACGAGCGCCGCGCGGCTGAAAGCAAAGCCGCAAGTAAAAAATATCAGGAGATTCTTGCGCACAAGGAGTAGAGGCAGCAGGACGAATCCGGACAGCGGCAAAGAGACATGCGCGATGTCCGCAGAGGATATGGAAAAACTTCCTGCAAACGGCGGTGTTGTCATAATTTCATCTTTAGAAAGAGTGGAGGAAAAATGAAAAAGGTATTGATCGTTTCGACAAGCCCCAGACTGAACAGCAACTCGGAGGCGCTCGCAAAAGCCTTTGCCGAAGGAGCGCAGGCTGCCGGTCATGAGACGGAAGTGATCTCCCTGCGCGGCAAAACCGTGAATTTCTGTCGGGGCTGCTTTGTGTGCCAGGAAAAGCTGCGCTGCGTGATCCGCGACGATGCGGACGAAATCTGCCAAAAGGCGCTGCGTGCCGACGTGCTGGTTTTCGCCACGCCAATCTATTACTATGAGATGTCGGGCCAGCTCAAGACCCTGCTCGACCGGCTCAATCCGCTTTTTCCCAGCGATTACGCTTTCCGCGATGTATATCTGCTGACTGCCGCCGCCGAGGATGAGGAGCATGTCCCGCAGCGCGCCGCCAGCGGTTTGGCGGGCTGGGTCGAATGCTTTGAGCGGGCGCGTCTTGCCGGACAGGTCTTCATGGGCGGCGTCACGGCGGCCGGGGAAAACCCGGCGCATCCTGCACTGAAGCAGGCATATCAGATGGGGAACAAAATCTGATCGAAGCTTACGGACCTATCTCGCTTGTATTGATATGCGGAGGGACTGCGAAGAAAAGACAATCTGAGGATTGTCCGGACTTCACAGCCCCTTCGCTTTTTTACAATACGCAAAATTTGAATACGCGCATGAGCGGGAAGCACAGTTTTGCAAGCGTATCAGGAATAATGTTTGCGGCGTCCTCCTGTTTTGTTAAAAATATAGTAGCGCGATCTGAATTCTTGTGATATAATGAATAAATCGTTTTAAGATCAGAAGTGAAGCGTTTTATAATGGACTATACGACAGGGAGGAACAGTATGAAACGTGCTGTCGCATGTATATTAATCTTGATTTGCCTGCTTGCCGCGCCGCTTGCGGCGTATGGCGAGGGGGCTTTCGCGGATAATGCCGAAAGCCCGACGATTTCCGTTGATCCCACCGGGAGCAGCGAGGGCTTCTCCGCAGTGCTCTATGACAATGCCAACGGCCTGCCGACTTCAGAGGCAAACGCCATCGTGGAAACGAGCGACGGTTTTATCTGGATCGGCAGCTATGCGGGCCTGATCCGTTACGACGGAAACACCTTTGAACGCATGGACTCTACCGAGGGTCTCACCAGCGTCAAGTGCCTCTTCGTGGACAGCCGCGACCGCCTGTGGATCGGAACAAACGACAACGGCGTTGCGGTCATGGAGCGCGGTGAACTGAAAAAGTGGGGTAAGCTGGACGGGATGATCTCCGCCCATATCCGCGCGATCGCGGAGGATACAACGGGCACGATCTATGTGGCCACGTCCGGCGGCATCATGATGTTCGACTCCCAGTACAATCTGAGCGCCATTGACGATGAGAAGATCGCCGAGGCGAACATGCGCGAACTCCGGCTTGGGAAAGACGGACTTCTCTACGGCACGACCGATGCGGGCGACCTGATGACAATCCGGGACGGCAAGCTTGTCAGCTACCTGAGCGCTGCGGACAGCCCCCTCAACGGCGCCGGGGCAATCTTTCCCGACCCGAACGAGCCGGGGAAGCTCTATCAGGAGGCGGTGGACTTCTCGGTTTACCGCGTCACCATGGGAGACGGCACGCTCGAGATTCTTGAAAGCATTGATATCTCGCCGCTCCGCTATGTAAAGGATATGGAATACATCGGCGGGAAGCTATGGATATGCGCAGGAAACGGGATTGGCGTTCTGGATGAGGACGGCTTCCGTGTGCTGGAAAACCTGCCGATGAACAACAATGTCGGCCATGTGATGACCGACTATCTCGGAAACCTCTGGTTCACCTCGACGCGGCAGGGCGTGATGAAGGTGGTCCCAAACCAGTTTTTTGACATCTTCGAGCGCTTTCATGTGCCTGAAATGGTGGTCAATACCACGTGCCTGTGCGACGGGCAGCTATTTATCGGGGCCGACACGGGACTGGTCGTGCTGGATGAAAACGGCATTGTGCCGACGCTTCCGCTGAAAAGTGCAAAGAGCGCTTCCGGCGCTGAGCTGGAGGCGGAAGACCTGATCAAGCTGCTTGACGGCTGCCGCATCCGCTCTGTGATCCGCGACAGCCGCGACCGGCTGTGGATCTCTACCTGGCGCGCCTACGGTCTGCTGCGCTATGACCATGGGGAGCTGACCGCCTTCACCGAGGAGGACGGTCTTCTGTCGAACAACCTGCGCGCAGTCTGCGAGGGGCGGGACGGCAGAATTCTTGTCGCGGTCACAGGCGGCGTGAACGTCATTGAGGGCGACAAAGTCGTGGCGGCCTGGGGCAAGGAAGACGGTATCCTCAATACCGAAAGCCTCACAGTGGACGAAGGAGCAAACGGCGAGATCGTCCTTGGCAGCAACGGCGGCGGCCTGTATATCATCAACGAATCCGGCGTGCGGAATATCAATGTGGAGGAGGGGCTTCCCTCGGATATCGTGCTGCGCCTCAAGCGGGACGTGGAGCATGATGTGATCTGGATCGTTACCAGCAGCGCCATCGCCTACCTGTCGCCCGATTACCGGGTGACGACGGTGAAAAAGTTCCCCTATGCCAACAACTTCGACCTCTTCTGGAACAGCAAGGACGATATGTGGGTGCTCTCAAGCAACGGCGTCTATGTGACCCCGACGGCGCAGCTTCTGGAGAATGGGGAGATCAATCCCATCTATTACAGCATTGCCAGCGGCCTGCCCTGCATCACCACGGCAAACTCCTACAGCGAACTGACACAGGACGGCAACCTGTACATCGCCGGAGGGACGGGCGTGTGCAAGGTCAACATCGAGCAGACCTTTGAAGATATCAACGATCTGAAAGTCGTGGTGCCTTTTGTGATCGCGGATAAGGCCACCATTTATCCGGACGCGGATGGCTCCTTCCGTGTTCCGGCCGCCACCCAGAAGCTGACGGTGCCGAGCTATGTGCTCAACTATTCCCTGAGCAATCCGCAGGTGAGCTATCGGCTGGACGGCTTTGAAGACCACAGCACCACCGTCAGCCGCAGTGAACTGACTCCTATCGACTACACGAACCTGCGCGGCGGCAGCTACAGCTTTGTGCTTCAATTGAAGGATTCCATGGGGCGCGGCAGCAAGGAGTTTTCCGTTCAGATCATCAAGGAGAAGAAGCTGTACGAGCAGACCTGGTTCATGATCCTCTCGGGACTGCTGGTGATGGCTGGTCTCGCGGCGGCTGTCCGCTTCTATGTCCGGCGGAAGACGCGCATCCTGGAGAAACGGCAGAAGGAGACAATGGCCCTGATCGGCGAGATCACCGAAGCCTTTGCAAAGGTCATTGATATGAAGGATAAATACACCAACGGCCACTCCACGCGCGTCGCAAAATACACGGCGATGCTGGCAAAGGAGCTGGGCTGCGACGACGAGACGGTGGAGAAATACTACCGCATTGCCCTGCTGCACGATATCGGCAAGATCGGCATTCCGCCGGAGGTGCTCAACAAGCCCGGCAAGCTGACGGATGAGGAGTTTGAAACCATCAAATCCCACACGACGCTCGGCTATGAGACGCTCAAGGATATCAGCATCATGCCCGAGCTTGCCACCGGCGCGCAGGCTCACCACGAACGGCCGGACGGCAGGGGCTATCCCAATCATCTCAAGGGAGAAGAAATCCCGCGGGTCGCGCAGATCATCGCCGTGGCGGACTGCTTTGACGCCATGTATTCCAACCGCCCCTACCGCAACCGCATGAACTTTGATAAGGTCGTCTCCATTATTAAAGAGGTTTCCGGCACCCAGCTTACCTCCGACGTGGTGGACGCATTCCTGCGCCTGGTGGACAAGGGCGAGTTCCGCGCGCCGGACGACCATGGCGGCGGAACCACGGAGAACATCGAAAATATCCGCAAGGGATAAGGCACGCGTGCATAATCCGGTCTCAGGACCGTATTATAGATTATTCTTTAGGAGCGTACTGTTTGAAAAAGCGCAACACATTGGAGACTGCGGCATAACCGGGAGGTTTGCCGCAGCGGCCGACCTCCCGCCGAAGGGCAGTTGAAGTCAACAATTTTCAGGAGGTTAAACAATGAATAAAAATGACTTTACCATCCGTTTGGAAAAGAAGGAAGAGCAAAGAGAGGTGGAAAACCTCGTCCGGGAGGCGTTCTGGAACGTGTACCGCCCGGGCTGCAGCGAGCATTTTGTGATCCATGTGCTCAGGGATGATCCTGCTTTTGTAAAGGAGCTGGACTTCGTCATGGAGCGCGAGGGCAGACTGATCGGGCAGAATATGTTCATGCGGACGGTCATCAACGCCGATGACGGGCGCGTGATCCCGGTGCTGACCATGGGGCCGATCTGCATCACACCGGAACTGAAGCGGCGCGGCTTCGGAAAAAAGCTGCTGGATTATTCGCTGGAGAAGGCTGCCGCCATGGACTTCGGGGCCGTGCTGTTTGAAGGCAACATCGGCTTCTACGGCAAAAGCGGCTTTCGCTATGCCAGAAGCTTCGGCATTCGCTACCATGATCTGCCGGAGGGGGCGGACGATTCCTTCTTCCTCTGCCGGGAGCTGAAGCCCGGATATCTCAGCGGCGTTACCGGCGTTTACCAGACGCCGCAGGGGTATTACGTAGACGACGCGGACGTGGAGAACTTTGACAGGGACTTTCCGCCGAAGGAGAAGCTGAGACTGCCGGGCCAGATTTTCTGAACAATGGTGAAAACGGGGGCCGGTGCATCCTGGGCGATGTACCGGCCCTTTTCCAAAGAGAGGGGCTTGATAAGACGGGAAAAAGCGTTTATACTGCATGTGTTTTCCCGCATGCGCTGCGGTTTTATCTTCCATTGTATTGAGGTACAGAAAACATGTCTGCTGTTCGATCCTTCGTGCGGCGAGAGCCGGTGCTGCTGATCGCCGCCCTTGCCGCTTTTGTCACCTGCTTTTTCGTCCCGCCGGACGCTGAGTATCTCTCTTATTTGGATTTTCGCACATTGTCACTGCTTTTCTGCCTGATGACTGTTGTCAGCGGCTTTCGCAAGGCGGGGCTTTTTGCCCATCTATCTCATATTCTGTGTGAAAAGGCCGGCAATCTCCGCCTGATCGGCGTGCTGCTGGTGCTTCTGTGCTTTTTCAGCTCCATGCTCATCACAAACGACGTCGCCCTTTTGACCTTTGTACCCTTTGCGGTCGTGGTGATGGGGATGGCGCACCATCGGGAGGAGCTCATCTATGTCGTCGTCCTCCAGACCATCGCCGCAAATCTGGGCAGCATGCTCACCCCGGTCGGAAATCCGCAGAATCTCTATCTGTACTCCTGCTACGAGATGGGCTTCGGGGAGTTTTTGTCCGTGACCCTTCCGGTCTGGCTGGCGGCGCTGCTGCTGCTTTTGCTGTGCTGCCTGCATCTGCGGGCGGAGCGGCTGGAGCTGTTTCTCGGCGAAGCGCCGGGGATGGATCGCCGCGCGCTGCTTGTGTATGCGGCGCTGCTGCTGGTGTGTATGCTGGTGGTGCTGCGTGTATTCCAATGGTATTACATGCTGGGCGTCGTGGTTCTGGCGCTTTTGTTCTATGACAGGAAGATACTCTTAAAAGCGGACTTCATGCTCCTGCTGACCTTCGTGGCGTTCTTCGTCTTCTCCGGCAATCTTGCCAGAATGACAAGGGTCGCGGAGGCCATCCGCAGCGTGATGCGCGGGCGGGAGTTCCTGTCGTCGCTGCTTGCAAGCCAGGTGATCAGCAATGTCCCGGCGGCGATCCTCCTCTCCGGCTTTACCGATCAGTCGCACGCATTGCTGCTCGGGGTGAATGTCGGGGGGCTCGGGACCCCGATTGCGAGTCTTGCAAGCCTTATCAGCCTGAAGCTCTATTCGCATTCCGAGCATGCCAGACCCGGCCGCTTTCTCAGTGTGTTCACGCTGATGAACCTGCTGTTTCTCCTGCTGCTGTCGGCGATGGCGCTGGTACTGCTGAGATGATTTTTCGGGAATGAAGGAACAAAAATACATGGGAAAACGAAAAAAAGAAAAGGTTTACCTGCTGACCCGCCAGCAGATCATGGAAAAATACCACATTTCACGTAAACTGATCATGGATTGCTTCCCGAAGCCTGAGATCATGAAGGTACGCGGGCGCGGCGGCTCCTGGTGGACGATGGAAGGCTGGCCGGAGGAGACGGTGGAGAAAGCCGTCCTGCATCCGGAAATCCAGAAGCAGATCCGCGAGCGGGCCGAAAAGGAACTGCGGGACAGACAGCTCAGTGAGATTACGGAGCTCTATGCAGCTTTTTCTCCGGAGTCCTATGTGGAGAGGGCCAGAAAACTGCAAAGAATTTTTATCCTCCATGTCGGCCCGACCAACAGCGGTAAAACCTACAACGCGATCGAGGATCTGAAAAAGCATACGCCCGGCGTGTACCTCGGCCCGCTTCGTCTGCTTGCGCTGGAGATGTTTGATAAGCTCAACGACGCCGGGGTTCCCTGCAGCATGCTGACAGGGGAGGAGTCCATCCCGGTCGAGGGGGCGCAGGTCATCTCCTCCACCATCGAGCTTTGCAATTATAACGCGCATTACAAAACCGCCGTGATCGACGAGGCGCAGCTGATCGCGGACATGGGGCGGGGCGCGTCCTGGATGAAGGCGATCTGCCTGGTGGATGCCGAGGTGGTGCATATCTGTATGGCCCCCGAAGCGCTGCCCTTTATCGAAAAGCTTATCACAAGCTTCGGCGATCCCTACAATGTCGTGCAGCATGAGCGCCTCGCGCCGTTGCGCTATGCGGGCCGGTGCAGGGATTACAGCGATTTTCGCCCGGACGACGCGATCATCTGCTTTTCCAGGAAAAACGTGCTCTCAACTGCGGCAATTCTGGAAAAGCGCGGCTTTCACGCAAGCGTCATTTACGGCGCCCTGCCCCCGGAAGCCAGACGCAACGAGGTGAGAAAGTACCTGTCCGGGGAGAATAACATTGTCGTGGCGACGGACGCGATCGGCCTCGGTATCTCGCTGCCCATCAAGCGCGTCGTTTTTGCCGAGACGCAGAAATTTGACGGGAAAGAATTCCGACAGCTCACGACAGCCGAGGTCAATCAAATCGGCGGCAGGGCCGGACGCTTCGGTCTCCATGAATACGGGGAGGTGCTGT
This sequence comes from Oscillospiraceae bacterium, assembly GCA_902786615.1. Next base: position 751 of record CADADE010000002.1, on the reverse strand, counting down.
CCATCGGCAGCGACCCGGTGATCGAAGAGAAGCTGGGCCGCCGTGTAAGAGCTATTCGGCAGGCGTGCATCGCCTTTCCGCGCGAGGTGCTTAAGACGGATTATCCCATGGATCTGCTGCTGCTGGCGTGGGACAAAATGCCGCGAACCGAGGAATTTGTACGCGAGAGTATGCAGGACGCGCGAATCCTGCTGAGAAACCTGCAAAAGAAGGTCACGCCGGAAAACCGGGAGCTGGTCTATGACCTCATCACCTGCCCGGTGGATACCCGCTCGGAGGAGCTGATCATCTACTGGTCGAGATGCGCCGGGGCCATTTTGAAAAACAAGCATGTGCCCGAACCCTATTTCGGCGATGAAACGCTGCAGGACTGCGAGCTGCAATACAAGGCGTATGATATCCACCACCAGCTTCTGCGGCGCGTCGGACTGGAGGATGACTGCTCAGAGCAGCGCAAGGCGATCTGCGACAGGATCGCGGAGCTCATGAAGGACAGCAAGGCCGATTATATCCGCCGCTGCCGCTCCTGCGGCAAGGAGCTGCCCATCGGCACCGTGTTCAATTACTGTGAGCGCTGCCATGCCGGGCGCGTGTTCAAGGATTACGGGTATTAAAAAAGAGAACCCCGGGCTGTCAGCACAGCTTGCTGACAGTGAACTGCATCCCGTCAAGAGGACAGTGAAATAATTAAATAATCGTTCACAGCACAGCTGTGCTGTGGTACCCGCAGATTTCATATGGCTGCTGAGGC
>CADADE010000001.1 GCA_902786615.1 Oscillospiraceae bacterium | reverse complement strand
CTGATCCAGCGTCGAGCAGCAGCGCGTCACGGTGTTCACGGTGGCCACGGCCCGGCGCATCCTGCGCCGCATGTCGGCGTAGTCCATCCAGGCCGAGTACAGGCCCTCATCCTCGCTGCAGTAGTCGGTGATCGCGTCCCACACATCGCGCGGCATCCATGGAGGCGGCGTGTATTTGTTCTTTAGTCCTTTAGTTGTATAGTTATTTAGTTGTGGCGGATTTTCGGGCAACGGTTTTCTGGGCAACGGTTTTTTGGGCGACGGTGGCGCACCGTCGCCCGGAATCCTGGGCGACGGTGGAGGTGTGCAAGGCTCTTCCGGCTCGGGGGTCGTGTCCTCGTCCGGCGGATCCTCCGCTTCTCGCGGCTGCTCATACAGGGTGTAATCATAGCCGGAAAAGCGTCCGCCCTCGCGGGACTGATCCCGGACGATGTAGCCCGCCTCCTCCAGCTCCTGCAGCACCTTGCGCACGGCCTCGCGGCCCTCCTTGCAGATCGCCGCAAGCCCGGCCACGGTGTAGTCCCAGTCGTCCGGCAGGCTCAACATCTTGCTCATGAGCCCCATGGCACGCAGGCTTAACCGGTTGTCGCGCAGATGGTAGTTGCTCATGGTGGTGTAGTTCTCGTTGTGTTGTACGCGTATAACGCCCATAATTTTCTCCTTGTCAAAAGGTGCAAGGCCGTGCTATAATAGCAGCGTCTTCGTGGTCAGGGCCTTGCGCCCATGGTCACAGCCCTGCCGGGGTCGCGCCCGGCGGGGCTTTTTTCATACCACCTTCATGCCGGGGATATAGCGCAGCTGCTGCGGCTTGTAGTTCTTGCTCCCCTTGGGCCTGCCCGGTCGGGCGGGCCCTTTTTTCGTGCCGGCGCGCGGCGCCCGGCAGCAGCGGTCGAGATAGCGCTCCAGCTCCTCCTCGTCGAAGCGCACCAGCCGCCCGATCCGCGTGCACTCCAGCTCACCGGCGGCCACGATCCGGTCGAGAGTGGCGCGGGAGATCTGCAGCCTCTCGCAGACCTCGGCCTTATTCAAGAGCCTGTCCATCCTCGCCCTCCTTGTACAGATCCTCGATCCCGCATTGCAGCAGCGCGGCAATGGCGGGCAGGTACCCGGCCGACGGCATGGTCGCGCCGCTCTCCCACTGGTTCCACGCCTGCCTGGTGACGTCGAGCTCGGCGGCAAGCGATGTCGCGGTCAGTCCCAGCACCCGCCGTCGCGTGCGTATGCCGGGCATGCTCGTGTAGATCTTCATGGTCTGGCCCTCCCTCAGTCGCGCCACGCCGTGGCGACAGCGCCCTGGGCAAAGCGCAGCTGCGTGGCCGCCTTGACGATATCGCGCAGCTCTTCGCTGATTTCAATCCAGCGCTCCGTTTGTTCGCCCTCGTCAACCTGGCCGTTGGAGCTGATCCAGATCAGATCGTCGGCCCGGTGCTTCTGCTCGAACTGCCGCATGCAGTACAGCAGCTGCGCCACGGCCTGTGCCAGCGGCAGCTGCGCGGCCTCCGGGATGAGTCCGGCGGCGAGTGCAGAGCTTGCGCGCAGGTGTTCCAGTGCCAGCGTCGGGGCTGGGTAGGCGTCGCACATAAGCGCCACCTTGTCGTCCGGCGGCACGTAGATCCCGGCCTCCCAGTTGGCCAAAGTGCGTACGGCCACGCCCAGCAGCTCCGCTGCCTTTTCCTGCGTCAAACCGGCAGCCTTGCGGTGTCGGGCGTACATAGTCCTGTAATCGTCGTTCATGGTAAAAACGCTCCCTCCGGGGTAAAATGTTCCTGTACCGGATGCAAAGCCCAACAAAGCGGGTTTGCATCCGAAAGGAGAAACAAGACCGTCGGTCGAGGTCGTGCCGCCTCGCGGCGCGGCCTGACCTTACGGGCTTGTTTGGACGCCCGGGCCCTCCAGCGTGTCCAGCGTGCAGTCCAGCACCCGATAGACGGCAATGGGCATCTTCTTGCAGTCAATGATCTCGCGGATCTGATCCTCCGTGATGTTGCCGTTGGCGGCCTTCACGATCCGCCTGACGCTCACGCCGGCGACGCGCAGCCTGTCCAGCCGCTCCTTGATCCGCCGCTTCTCGGCGGCAGCCTGGGCCGACGGACTGCCGGTTTTGACCTCTACAGGCACAAAGCCGGGGAGCTTGTCTTCCGTTTCCGGCGCATCCTGCTCACCCTCCGCCTCTTGTCCATCCTCGGCGGGTGAAAGGGTGTCTTCGGGTTCCTCATCGACAGCCGTCGGCGCGCCGGTGCGTTCATCGTGCGCGGAGGACCCAGGTATGTTGGGGGGGGGGCTGACAGAACGCTTGCAGAAGGGTGTCTTCGGCCTGCTCGCGCAGCTGGTAGTACATGTCCAGGTAATAGGCGAGTTTGCTTTCCGGGATGTTGGTCACCTTCGCCAGCAGGTTCACACAGCTCTGCACTGCTGCTTCCGGTGTGCCGATCTCCGGCGCCTGTTTTTGTTCGTCTATGGTGATCACCTCCAACTTGTAAGGGATCCTGAGCTGTTCGGGAAAACCGAACAGCTCAGGCGGCGGGTATAGCGGGTCGCCGTCCCGCTGCGGCTAAACCCCGGCGGATATGAGTGAAGACCGGGAGCCGAAGCCCTTCTGCCGCCGGGCCTTGGGCGTCAAGGAGGCCCAGCCCCACGCCCGTGCCCCCTGGAAAGACAGCAGAAAAACAGGGCGCGGGCGAAATGCCAGGGGCTGGACTGGTATGGGCGAGGTCGGCGGTGGTTCCCTTGGTGTCAGTCCGGAAACTGCCGCCAGACCGCGTTTGCCAAGTAACCGTCACGGAACTTGGCGCGTAGGGAGCTGTGCTGGCAGTGATCTGGAGGGCCTGCCGCCGGATGATGTCTCGCCCATTGGTGCGGCGTGCAGGGATTGAACCTGCCGTGAGGGGTGAGAAGTCCCTCACGCCACCTGGTGCCGCGTATAGGTGGGCGGCGTCCGCCGCCCGTGGTCAGTCTTGGATGACAAGATAGTAGAGGTACACCCACCAGCGGCCGCGCCGCCGGCAGAGCTTGTAGCGCGTGGAGTAGATGTCGCCGGGCTGCCACCTCCAGAAGGCGGGCCGGTGGATCCACATGTGATCCCCGACGTACTGCACAGCCTCGGCCTCCGTCTGGATTGCCTCCGGCAGCGGATTGAGGGTGATGTACTTGCAGCCGTCGTCGTAGATCTCCCGGCACTCGTTGGCCGGTTCGTCGCTATACGCCCGGATGCTGCGCTTGATAGCCGCCGTGATCGGCGCGGTGGGCACAAGAGCCTTCGCCATGTGCAGCAGGTTCCAACGCCAGCGCAGCTCCTCCTTGTTGCAGATGGGGTCGAGCTCGATCACTGCGGCAGCGCCTCCTCAAGCGCCGGACGCGGGGATCTGTCGCTCATCGTGTGCATCATGAGCGCGATGCGGGCGATCTCCTCGTCGCTCAGCTTAGGACTCTCACCGTTTGTGTGCTGGCTTGAAAAAATCTCATGCTTGTAAATGAAAGCCTTGTAAAAGAGATCCAGCTCCTGCTGCCAGAGCTGCCGGTAGAAATCAAACTCTATGCCGATCTGGGCTGCCTCGGCCTTGGTGCATTTGCAGCAGATGGTGTTCTTGGAGCCCTGGCCCTTGCGGTATGAGTAGACGTGCCGGGTGCCGTCTGTCACCTTGTAGATCACCTGCACCAGCAGGCTCCTCTCGCGGGTACCGTGGGAGACAAAGCGGTGCTCGTCCAGCGCGTCGTCCTGAAAATCGGCCTCCTCGACGCCGTACTTTGCCATGAGCCCGGCAAGGATCGCCCTGGCGTTTTCACGTTCTCCGGGCTCACCGTGTTCGGCGAGGGCTTTGAGCTTGCGCAGGAGATCATTCTTCTGATCCGCCATCTCAGCCCTCCTTCCAGTTCTCGAACTCTTCGACCAGGCGGCAATCCTGAATCACCTGGTACAGCGCGTGGAAACGGTCGTGCCAGTGCTCGGCCTCCGAGGAGGGATACTTGGTGTTGATGCTCGCCTGGTAGGCCGTCAGGGCTTCCATCGCCCTGACGAACAATGCAGACTTGAGATCGAAGTCCTTCATGCCGACACCTCCCCGAAGCAGCCTCCTGTGGAGTAGTCCCACTCGATGCTGCCGTCGAAGTAGCGGCGCAGGCCGTGTGCGATGAAGTCCCAGCCGCTCTTGACGTTGACCATGCGGGCGGACTCGCTGCCGCTGGCACGTTTGCAGAGGTAGGACCCGCCGCCGGCGTTGCGGTAGATCTCGCCCTCGGTCGGCTGGAAGGGCTGACTCTGGCACAATTCCCAGATCTTCTCGATCCGGCCGTCGGGGTGGTAGATCACCTGCTTCTGCTGGCCGTCGTCCCGGTACCCGGTCACATGGACAGGTGTGCCGGTTTTGACAGCGTAGCCCTTGGCGGCCTCGACGGCCTGTTCCATGATGGGGCAGGTGCCCAGGAGCTTGCCGCCCTGGCAAACCGTGAATTTTACAAATCTCATGTCGCGTTCTCCTTTGTCTTCGTGATCTTGCCCTCGCCCTCCTCCCGTGTTACACTGTGCGCGGAAGGAGGTGAAAGCGTAATGCCTAAAACGGATAAAGAGCTGGCGGTTGAGATCGTTTGCGCCTATATCAGAGCCCGCAGCTCCCAGCCGGACGCGAAGAAGCCCACGGCTGAGAGGCTGGCCGGGATGCTGAAGGACGCATACGATGCAGTCCGCACATTGCCGGATTCGCCCGACGGTGAAAGTTAAAGCCATGGGCTGGGGTTAGAGCCCGGCTTGTTCTCAGACTGCCGCTCTTGTGTTGAAGCCACAAGGGCGGCGGCCTTGTTTTTTATCCGCGCAGCGATCCTGTCCCAGTTCCAGCCGATCAGGATGCCGAGCGCAATGCCTGGCAAGTGTTTCAAGTAATCACCTCCTTGGTTTGTCTTCGTGATCTCCCGCCGGGGCGGGGAGCTTCACGATTCGTGAAGCTCGTCTATAAAATAATTCTCGAAACGTGAAATGTCAAGCGCTTCTTTACTTTTATTTCTCAATTTGTGAATATCGCTTAAAAAAAACAGGTTCCCATTGTATAATCCACACAATGGTCAGGAGGCGAGAGCATGAAGAACCGGATAAAGGCACTTCGAGAGGCCGCGAAGATGACGCAAGCCCAGCTTGGGCAAAAAATCAAGGTTGGGAATACAGCGATTTCCATGTACGAAAGCGGCAGTAGGCAGCTTGATCCTGACACGATCTGCCAGCTCTGTGACCTGTTCGACTGCACGGCGGATTATTTACTTGGGCGCAGCAGTTCGCCGGACGTAGTAATAAGCGATGATGATGCAAGCGTCCTGTACGCATACCATACAGCCACACCGGAAATCCGGGCGATAGTCGACGCTGCCCTCGCGCCTTACAGGAAAGGCGGTACCATGTCGTCAACGGCGTGATTTACCTGGACAAATAAAACGTGCCCACTACGGGCACGGGGAGGATGGTGGCGATGGATAACAACGCTGCGGCCTGCTGTCCATACTGCGGCAGCACTTCGCTCTCGGTGAGCAGAAGGGGATACCGCCTTGGGCGTGGCCTGTTCTGGGCGCTTGTGCTTGGCTTTTTCAACTTCTGGCTGTTCGCTGTTCCCGGCTTTCTGGTCGGCGTGGCCATCGGCCTCGTGATCGGTAACGTCGGCAGTAAAAAGATAAAGGTCGTCTGTCTCAACTGCGGGCGCGAGCATAAGCCGGCCCGGCGTCAAACGGCTAACCGGCCGGCAGCGGACACGCAGGAACCGCCGCGCAGCGGCTGGGATGAGCCGCCGATCCCGCCCGGCTTCGCTGAGTATCTCAGAGAGACGGGGCAGGATGATCCGCGCTATTCCGGGCGGAACAATGCCCTGGAGTGCGTCCTGATCGACATGGCCGACGATAAAGAGCGCGCTGTCATGTGGGCCTACGCCGTGGACTGCGCCCGGCATAGCCGTACCATGGGGAACATCCTTCACGCGCCGGATTATTTCAAGTACCGCGCCTTCGGGGAATACGCAAGCCGGCACGGGGATGTGCTGGCGTCCATTGCCGACCGGCGGGCCTATGAATACTGGAGTCCTACCACCACGACAAAAGCTTACAGGGCTGCAAGGGAGTTTCTGGGATGAGCAAGGGCAAGCGGCCGGAAATGGCCTACAACGAAAAGAAGAAGCTCTGGTGCAAAAAGGTGAAGGATCCTTCGACCGGCAAGTGGATCTGCGTCTATGGCCACACCCAGGCGGAAACGCGCAGCAAGGCGCGTGCGCGGGAGGCCGAGCTCGCCGTCGGCGCGGATCTCCGGGAGAATCCGCCGCTCTGGGTCTATGCCAAACAGTGGTACGAACTGCATGCCGGGGAGTATAGCGAAAAGCGTCGGCATGACTACAGAAACGCCATCAACAATCACATCTGCCCGGTGATCGGAGAGATCCAGCTCCGGGATGTCACCTACAGCGATGTCAAGCGCGTCATGGCGCCGATCTCCGCCTCCTCGAAGTCCCTGCAGCAGAAAGTGGTCACGGCCATGAGGAAGATCTTCGCCGCCGCTGAAAAGGACAGACTCATAGACCAGAGTCCGTGCGCGGATCTGAAACCGGGCGGGCAGGACGCGCCCGAAAAAGAAGCCCTCACCAGATCCCAGCAGCAGGCGCTGCAGGAGGCGGTGAGGGGGCTGCCGATCTATCCGTTTGTGATGCTGTGCCTGTACACCGGTCTGCGCCGGGAAGAAGCCTTGGGCCTGCAATGGCGCCACGTCCACCTGGACGATCCTGCGCCTTACATCGACGTGCGGGCGGCCTGCAATTGGGAGGGGCACAACAAAGCGACGCTCACGCCGCTGCTCAAGAGCGACGCGGCATACCGCTCCATCCCGCTGCCGCCTCAGCTCGTGCAAATCTTGCACGAACTCCAGGACGCCAAAAACGGGCCCTATGTGATAAGCAGGGGTGAGGGGGAGCTCCTGTCCGCCTCATCCTTCAGACGGCGCTGGGACGCCGTCACGCTGCGCGAGGCGCGGCAAATCACGTACACCGTGCACGGGCAGAAGAAAACGCGGGATCTCTGCATCGGGGATGAGGTGCCGTTCCATCCGGGGGTGAAGATCTCCATGGACTTCCACACGACGCCGCACCTGCTCCGGCACACCTACGTGTCGGAGCTGATCCTCTCCGGCGTGGCCGTCAAGCGCGTGCAGTACCTGGCCGGACACTCCAGCCCGGTGCAGACCTTGAAGATCTACACGCACCTCATGGAGAACCGGCCGGAAGATCTATACAGCGAAGTGCTGAAAGCATTTTCGGAGTAAATTTCGGCGTAAATTGGTGGCAAACCTGTTGAAGGTGTTGAAAACTCAGGCCGTGTGAAAAGGGGACTTTGCCTTTTAAGCAGGGTGTCCGGGGTTCGAGTCCCCGCTGGAGCACCAAAACCCTTGAAAACGCTTTGTTTTCAAGGGTTTTTCCTTTTGTATGCCGAATGCTTGACTCATTTTTTAACACTTGAAGCTTGTCTTTACGGCGGCTTGCTGATATGATATACATGCCCGGAGCGGGGAGGGCACGACGGCTTCCCAACAAAAAGAGGGCGAGGTTGAAGATATGGAAACCATCACGTTGCTGGAACTGTTGACCGACAGGGAGGACGATCTGCGAAACACCCTGCGCGCCAACGCAAGTCTTGACAAAAGCAGCGACGCCTGCGCCGAAACGCTGGACAAGGCGCTCTCGGAGATTCTGCTGCGCTATAACGCCTCCTGCGCAAACGCCCATGTCCGTCAGGCGGCCGCGGACAGTCTGACCGCGACGGCGCGCTCCATGGCCGCGCTTGTGAAGGCAGGCCGTGCCGAAAAAAGCGCTGCCGCGCGGCAGATCGGGGGTGCGGCGATCCTTCTGGTTCTGTGCGCCGTGGTCCTGTGTACCGTGGCTGTGCTGCTGGCGCAGAAAATTGCCCTCGCAAGCTACGGCTGTATGGCTGCCGCGGTGCTGTTTGCCTACCTTTCCGGGCGCATCTGGTATAAAAACGGTGAGGTCACGGTGCGGGCGAGCGTGGATGCGGATGCGCTGTGGCATACGCTCCGGCAAAGTGTCGCGACGATGGACAGCAAGCTGCAGGAGCTTTGCGCCTGCGTCGAGTCCGACACGGCGAAGGTCGAGAGCGGCGTCACCGGCGAATTCAGTCCGGAGGAGCTCAAGCTGTTCGCAGGGCTTCTGGAGGCACTGTACGCGAAAAACGGAGAATTCGCACTGCGTCAGCTCAGTATGCTGCCCGACTATATGGAGAGCCGGGGCGTCAGTCTGGTCGAATACGGCCCTGATACGGAGCATTATTTCGAGTGCTTCCCCACTCGCCGTGAAAGCGCGACCCAGCGCCCGGCGATGCTGATGAAGGAAAAGCTTCTCATGATGGGGAAAGCGACCAAGCGGGAGCAGACAGAGACAACAAGGAGATAAGTATGCTTTACTGGGGATTTGATCTGGGCGACGGCGAGAGCTCCATCGCCCGTGTGGACAGCGGACGCGGTCTGCCGGAGATCGTGGAGATCGATGGGAAAAAGATCGTCATTACCGCCTGGGCCGTCATGCGAAACGGCGAAGTGCGCGTCGGCGAAAACGCGGCCCGCTCTGCGTCCTCGGCGATACGCAGCGCCGCCCGTTTTAAAAGCCGCTTTCTTGACCCGACGCAGGACAGCAGCGGGCTCATCCGCGATTTTGCCGCAAAGATCCTGGAGTCGCTGCGAAAAAGCGGCGAGCTGAAGGGCGGCGAAAAGAGCAATTCCTTTTACATCGGCTGCCCCGCCGGCTGGGACAAGGAAACCCGCGCATACTACCAGACGATTTTTGAGAACCTCGGCGTTCCCGCCGCGCAGGTCATTTCGGAGTCCCGCGCAGTGCTGGTTGGCGCCATACAGTCAAACTATCTGCGGGACTATGTGGATCTGAACACAAAGTCTGTGCTGGTGATCGACATGGGCTCCTCGACAACGGACTTTGCCTTTGTCAACAAGGGGAAGGAGCATGAGATCCATACCGGGGGCGAGGTTGCCCTCGGCGGCGGCATCATGGACGAGCTGCTGTTGGAGGCGTGCATTGCGGCTTCCCCCCACGCGCAGGAGCTGCGGGAGATATTTGCCGACTGCGACAGCTGGCGCGTGGACTGTGAGCTGCACGCGAGAGCTTTGAAGGAGCGGTATTTTTCCCATGACGCGGATTACTGGGAGCAGCGCCGCTGCCTGGAATCGCTTTTGATCACCTATGACGAGCCCCTGGTTTTTGATCTTTTCATGGACGCGCAGACGGCGCAGCGGCTGACGGAGAAGCCCTGCGGCCAGCTCCAGGGCCGCTCCTTCCATGAGGCCTTCTGCGCAAGTCTCCGTGTCGTCAAGGACAGCATCGGCGAAGCGCAGCCGGAGCTTCTGTTCCTCACGGGCGGCGTCTCCCGCATGCGCGCCGTCAGCGACTGGTGCAGAGAGGTTTTCCCGGATATTCTCATTTATTCCGACAGCGAGCCGGAGTTCAGCGTGGCGCGCGGCCTTGCCTGGTGCGGGCGCGTGGACAACGAGCTGCGGCAATTTCGGGACGAGGTGGACCGGCTGATCCACTCCTCCGTGATCGAAGACATTGTGTCCGATCTTCTCCCTGACCTGTATCAGACGCTGCTGGACAAGCTGCTCGACCCCATTATCGACAACGCGGTCAAGCCTGTTCTGATCGATTGGCGCGAGGGCAGGATCGAGACCATTGAGAAGATCGGCCCCGCCCTGCAGGAGAAGATCCGCATCTATCTCTACTCAGCCGAGGCGAAGGCGCTGCTGCTCGAGCCTGTCCGGGAATGGCTCCGGCAGGTGTCGGAGCGCGTGGACCGGCACACCTCAGTCATTTGCAGAAAGTACCATGTCCCTGACCGTTCTCTCGGGCTCTCTTCCCAACTCTCGGCCAATGATTTCCAATATATTCTGGGCAGGATCAACACGACCGACATGTTCCCGGGACAGACCTTCACCGGAGCGGCGGTTTTTGTGGAATCCATTCTCTCCGTCCTGATCGGCATGCTCTGCGGCGGCAGCGGCGTCGTCCTGCTGATGGAGGGTCCCCTCGGCATTGCCGTCGGGGCAATTACCTCCGGCGTGTTGTTTGTTGTCGCGCATGCGCTGGGCAAGAAAGCCGTCGACCAGAAAATCATGACCGCAGATCTCCCGCTCTTTGTCCGACGGATGGCGTTTGCAAAGCCGATCCCCAAGATCGAGATGCCGGGCTTCAGTCTTCCGAATCCGCTGAAAAAAGTCAAGCCGAACGACACGGCGGATCAATCGCCTTCTCAGACCGAAGGCCAGGGGAAAGAGAAAACGGCCGCAAAGCTACAGCTTTTGCCGCACGTGGTGCTGGCGGACGACAACGCCGTTTCGGAACGGCGGATCCGGGCAATCCGCAACAAGGTAAAGGCGAGCTATGAGGAGCGGCTGCGCGACAAGAACAACGTCGATCTGATCGCCCTGAACAGGAAGCTCTGCCTCGAGATATCCGATCAGATCGAAAAGCGGCTTAAGCAGTTGTCCGAGCAGGTTGAAATTCCGCTCTGACCCTCCGCCGCAGACCTCGTAAGCCCGCGCATTTCGCCCGACGCCTCTTGAGTAAACAGGGGCAATATGCTATAATACGCATTACTGTATGGAAAACCGCTTTCTAAGGAGATAAACGTATATGAAATTAGGGATCGTGGGACTTCCCAACGTGGGAAAGACAACTCTGTTTAACGCGCTGACGGGCTCTCAGGCGGAGACCGGCAGCTACACCGTCGCCGGGGCCAAGCCCAACATTGGCACCGCCAAGGTTCCGGACGAGCGGCTTGATTGGCTGGCCGACTATTACCATCCGAAAAAATACACCCCCGCCACCATCGAATTTGTGGACGTCCCCGGCGTGGCCGCAGGCGGCAAGGGGCGCGAGGTGTTCCAGGCCATCCGCATGGTGGACGCGCTGGTTGAAGTGGTGAGATGCTTCGACGACGACAGCATCTTTCTCGAAGAAGCCGACGCGCTGCGCGACGCCGAGTCCTTCGATCTGGAGCTGATCCTTGCGGATCTGGAGATCGTGGAGCGCCGTCTTGAGCGCGCAAAGAAGAACGCCAAGAGCGGCGACAAAAAATATAAGCGTGAGGTGGAGATGTGCCAGCAGCTCATGGCGCACCTCGAAGCCGAGAAGCCCGCGCGCGAATTTCCCTTTGCCGATGAGGACAAGGATATTCTGGTCGACGGCGGCCTGCTGTCCGTCAAGCCCGTCATTTATGTGGCGAACCTGGACGAGAGCGGCATGGCCGACGTGGAAAACGACAAGAACTTCCAGGCCCTTAAGTCCTTTGCCGAAGCTCGCGGCGCGGCAGTACTGCCCGTGGCGGCGAAGTTTGAGGAGGATATCGCCGGTCTGGAGCCCGAGGAAGCGAAGGTCTTCATGGAGGATCTCGGCCTCACCGAGACGGGCCTCGACCGCCTGATCAAGACCTCCTATGACCTGCTGGGCTATATCTCCTTCCTCACCGCCGGCGAAGATGATGTGCACGCCTGGACCATCGTGCGCGGCACCAAGGCTCCTAAGGCTGCCGGCAAGGTTCACACGGACATTGAGCGCGGCTTTATCCGGGCAGAGATCGTCGCCTTTGAGGATCTCAAGGCCTGCGGCAGCATGGCCGCCGCCAAGGAGAAGGGGCTCTTCCGTCTTGAGGGCAAGGACTACGTCATGCAGGACGGCGACATCACCAACTTCCGCTTTAATATCTAAGCAGACAGCGTGAGCCCCCCGAACCGGGATGGTTCGGGGGGCTCACGCTGCCGTCAGATACGGTATTCATGCGTCCTTCAGGCGCTCGCTGATATAGGACTCAACCTCTCCCACGTCCATGCCCAGGGCGATGGAGAGCTCTCCATGCAGGATATCCTTTGCGCGTTTCATGGTAGTCTCCGCGCGGCTGCTCTTGGTCTTTTTTTCACTCATGCGCAGATGCAAGCCCTTGACAATCGCGACCAGCGCCTCACAGCTGTGCTGGCGGAAAAGCTCCTTATAAAAAGCGTCCACATGGTTGAAACGATTGTCGCGGCAGATGGCGGGTTCGATCGTGGGAATCGCGTCGATCAAAGCCTCCGCCTCCTCACGGCTGATCACCGGGCGCATATATGCGCCGGAATCCACCGGTGCAAAATAAACGCCGGTGCCGATCAGGGGTTCCAGATGATAGAACAGCTTGTCCTGCGCCCCGGAGGATTCCAGCGGCGCGACCTTGGAAACGGTGCAGACGCCGTTTTCCCCATAGATAATCTTTTCGCCGATCGAATACATACATTCACCCCTCCCACACACTAAGTCAACAATTCTACAAACTTATAATACAACAAAACGGAGAAAAATGCCAGTCTTTTTTTACTAAAATTTTTTCAATTATCGGCCTGTTATGCGGGTTTGCGGTTATTTTTCCAGCAACTGTCTTACTCCTGAATGTTATATTGGTCATTGTCATATTTTTCTGTATCTGCTATAATGATAAAAAAACGTGCTTATTCTGCCCGGCGGCTTACTGTCGGGCGGCAAACGGAGAATTCGATGAAGCTGGTTCTTTACGGCCATGATTATAAATACGCGGTGGAGCAAATGCTGCTCACGCTGTTCCCCGAGGAGCGGCCGGAATACCCGGATGCGCCGCCTGCCGGGGATCGCATGGAAATCCGCCTCAGCCGCGGCGAACAGATTACCGGCGCAAGCTGTGCCTACTACCGCGGAAAAAACGTTTTTCGCGGCGCCGCCCGTGCCCGGAACGAGGCGCTCACCGACCCGCTGCAGCGGGACCGGATCTGCCAGCGCCTTGTCAAAAACGCCATGTACCGCGCGGCGCTGAAGGCAGGGGTCTCGAAGCCTGCCTGGGGCGCGCTCACCGGCGTGCGGCCCGGAAAGCTGCTGGCGGGACTCATCGGCGACGGTCTGGATGAAAAGACCGCCCTGCGGCGTTTCATCCACGAGTACGACGTCAGTGCCGAGCGCGCGGGGCTGTGTCTCATCACCACGCGGGAAACGCTGAAAGCAGAAGCCTCGCTCAGTGAGAAGGACGTCTGCCTTTATGTGGGCATCCCCTTCTGCCCGACGCGCTGCGCCTATTGCAGCTTCGTCAGTCAATCGGTGGAAAAGAGCATGAAGCTTGTCGAGCCCTTCCTGCTTGCGCTGGAACAGGAAATCGCCGCCACGGCGGCACAGGTGAAGGCGCTGGGGCTCAGACCGGTGTCGCTCTACATGGGCGGCGGCACGCCCACCACGCTCTCCGCCGGGCAGCTTGAGCGGCTGTGCACGGTACTTGCTGAGCGGTTTGATCTCTCCGCCCTGCGGGAATACACCGTGGAGGCGGGTCGGCCCGATACCATCACCACAGAGAAGCTGCAGGTTCTGCGCCGCCACGGCGTGGACCGCATCAGCGTCAATCCCCAGACCATGGACGACCGGGTGCTGGAGCTGATCGGGCGCAGGCATACGGCGGCAGATATCGTATCGGCTTTGGAAAAGGCGCGGGCTGTCGGCGGTTTTGACGTGAATATGGATCTCATCGCGGGTCTGCCGGGCGACAGTGTCGCGGGCTTCCGCTCCACGCTTGAAAAGGTACTCGCTCTGGGCGCAGAGAATATCACAGTACACACCCTTTCGCTCAAGAAGGGCTCCCGCATCACGCTGGAGGAGACGCCCATCCCCGGTGCGCGGGAAGTATCTTCCATGCTCGATTACGCCTCGCAGCGCCTGAGCGCGGCGGGCTATGTCCCCTATTACCTCTATCGACAGAAGTTTATGTCCGGCGGCTTCGAGAATGTCGGCTGGGCACGGGACGGGCGCGTAAACCTGTACAACATCTGCATTATGGAGGAGCTGCGGAGCATCCTGGCCATGGGCGGGGGCGGCTCCACAAAGCTTATCCGCACAGACGGCGGGCGCAATATCCGCCTGATGGCGCCCAAATATCCGCTGGAATACATAGAGAGTATTGACAGAACATGCGCTGAGAAGACACGCATTTCGGCATTTTATCAAGCAGATAAGGAGGAAGCGAACTAAATGGCATACAAGCTTAACGACATCAACCTGAGAACTGTCAGCGATCCCAAGGGCTTTATGGAGGAGTGCGACGCACTTTACAGGCAGCGCGTGGAGGAGGCGGTCGACCGCATCCTTGACAATAAGGAAAAGAGCCCCATCATTCTGCTGTCCGGTCCCTCCGGCTCGGGCAAAACCACGACCTCGATGAAGATTGCCGAGGCTCTGGAAAAGCGCGGCGTGCGCACGCATTACGTCGGCATGGACGACTATTTTAAAACCGTCGATCGCACGACCCCCCGCACTCCCGAGGGCGAGCTCGACCTTGAATCGCCCCTGTGCCTGGATATGGAGCTTTTAAACAGGCACTTTGATCAGCTTGCGAAGGGCGAGCGCATCTACGTTCCCAAGTTTGAGTTTTCCCGCCGTATGCGGATTCAGACGCCCTCCAAGTCCATCAAGCTGGGCAAGGACGAGATGGTGGTTTTTGAGGGCATCCACGCGCTCAACACCATGATTACCGACGTGCATCCCGAGGCCTTCAAGCTCTATATTTCCGCCCGCAGCGACGTGGAATTTCAGGGCCGCGTGGTCTTCAAGCGCACCTGGTTCCGCCTTGTGCGGCGCATGGTGCGCGACTACAAGTTCCGCGGCTCCGATCCGCAGGAGACCATGAGTATGTGGGCCAACGTCCGCCGTGGTGAAATGAGCTACATATCCCCCTTCAAGGACCAGGCAAACTTCCGTTTTGACACCTCCTTCGCGTATGAGCTGCCGGTCTTCAACCACACGGCGACGCAGCTTTTCAAGTCTGTGCCGGAGGGTATCGAGCGCTTTGAGGAGCTGCGCAGAGTCCTGCCTGCGCTGCAGCTGTTCGGCCACATTCCGGAGGAAGACGTAGCCGACGACGCTTTGATCCGCGAATTCATCGGCGGCGGCATTTACGGTTAAGCAAACATTTCAAAAGAGAGAAGCACTCACAGGAGGCGCTGCCGCGCCTCCTGTGAGTGCTTTTTTGCTTTGCGCTGATAAATCTTATCCGATATCAGGCTGCGTAGAAGGAAACGCCGCCCTGATCAACGGAGAACTTGACGTTGTCGGTAACATAGCTTCCGCCGAAGATATCATTGATGTAGAAGGAATACAGATAATCGCCGTCCGAAAGCAGACCGAACGCAAGCTTGTCGCCGTCGCCCCAGACATACTCCTGACCGGAATACACCGACGCCTCGCCGGTATCGACGTCAGAGGCGTCATACAGCGGGACAATACGGTCGCCGGGTTGCAGCGTATCACCGGCACGAGCGGCAATACCATTGTTGTCGACGCCGTCCCAGACGCCGATAATCTGCAGTTCACCCGTACTGCCGTCCCAGGAGAATCGGAGATTGGTGCTGTCGTCGTTGACCTGGACAGGGGCGGTATAAACGGAGTCGTTTTCATTCTCATCGACAAGCTGCACTCTGAGGTTCTGTCCGTCGGGCAGGGAGAACCAGTAGCCGTCGAAATTATCTCTCACCGCGCCGGTATTCCAGTCGGCTATCACGTCGCTGGTAAGGCCGATGGAAATGCAGTCCTGTCCATCAGGAGAATACATATAGACCATGGCGTCCACGGATGCGGTGTTTTCCAGACCCTTCTGAGAGAGGACGAAGCCATAGCTGCCGTTTTCATCCAGCGCGGGCGCCTGGTCGAAGGTGATCGCGGTGCTCTGCCCGTCGTTATCCGGCACCATGGAGTCCCAGTCCCAGGGCGTATTTTCGCTGTAGCCTTCCAGGCTGCCGCCGTTTGCAAAGCCGTAGGCGATTTTGTCAACCAGCGCAAGGTAATGTGTGCTGACGCAGACGTCGCGGAAGATCGAAAGCTCCTTCGAGCCCTGGACCTGGAGTGGGAAATAGACCGAAAGGCCGCTTGCATCCTTATGTGCGTCGCCCACTGTCTGGTAGACGATCACGGCATTCAACGCGTCGCGGGCAGCCTGGGCGTTGGACGACCACTCGGCCCCGGCGTCGATCAGACCGCCAAGGTCGACCATGTTCGTATAACCCTCGCTGCGGTTATTGCCGCCGTAGTTTTCCGCAGAACGGATGGCGCGGCAAATCGGGGCAAAGTTCTCGCTCTTATCCGTCGCCTCATAAAGATTCTGGGCATAGAGGTCAAAGGCCGTGCGAAACGCGTCGATTTTGCTGAGGTCGACCAGCGCGAGCGTAGCACTGTCACCCTGATCATCTGCGACGCTGTTCTGATAGAAGCCGTCGCAAATCGCCTTTCCGAGCGTAACCGTGTCCGCGGAGGGGTTCGCCTGAAGGCAGCTTCCGAACACCTTGTAGTCCCAGCCGGTGCCGGGCTCCAGCTCCTGAGAGCCGATCAGGTATTTTGCATAGGGGGCGAGCATGGCCGCGGTTTCCACGGTGCCCATCAGGCAGGCGTCGAAGCCGATGAAGTCAAAACCGTTCGGCAGCGCGTCCTTCACGCCGCTGAGTGCGGTGTCGATGTCCCGCAGGGAGAGGCTGTTAAGGTCGTTGAGCTCATCAAAGCAGACGCCGTTGATGCTGCCGCTGCCGTGATCCCACAGTACCAGGCCGACATGTGCCGCGGGATAAGCCGCAAGACCCCAGCTGAGGAAATCCGCCAGTGTCTGCGCGTTGCCCATATCGGCGGTGGGCTGGTGGTCGACAATCGTGCTGACCCCGCCGGCGATCTCATAGCGGTCCAGCTCATCGGCATTCGCGTCGTTCTTCCATTCGGACGCACCGCCGGTCTCCACAATAAAGCGAACGCCGGAAGCGGCGCTTGCTTCGATCATTTCCTTCATGTTTTCGCTTGCGAAGCCGTTTTCACTTTCCAGATCCGATCCACACAAATACACGAAGATCGTCCAGCCGTCATCCGCGAAGGCAGTCGTGCAAAGCGACATGCACAATACGATCGCAAGCAGAATTGCAATGGTTTTTTTCAACGAAAAACGCCTCCTTTGTTTTTTCCCTTGGTCTCCTGATATGCAGGATTTGCGCCTGTGTACAGGCCCTGACGCGGGTTTCGTCAGTCTGGCAGCCATTTTATGCCAAGCTGCGTTGTTTTTATTATATAAACTGCTCTAAAAATGTCAATGGCCTGCAATGTGTTTTTTGCGGCAGATATGGGTTTTTATGGAGTGCGGCGCCGTCGGCGGAAAAGCGGATGCCGTCGGCGCTCAGGGGTGTATAGAGCGTCATAGAGGCGGCGGTTTTCCCGATCATAGCGCCCGATGTGGCAGACTGTGCCGTCGCCGGGGTGAAACTCCAGGCCCTCGTTTTTCATCTCATGGGCGCTGTGGAGCAGAACGGCCGCGAGAAACAGCAGCCAGGCCAATGTTGCTTTTTTGAAATTTGCTTTGAAGGCTCGAAAATAATCCCGCGCAAGCTCGTTATCCTCTCCGCGCACAAGGCGGATACAGGCGTCATACAGGGCGGTGAGGGCCGCGCCCCCCGGTGTTCGTGAAACGTTACACATCTTCTCGACAAAAAGAAAACACAGTCAAGCGCTCATGTCAAAGCATTTTGTTATCCGGTCTGTTTTTTCGGAAACCTGCAACAATTGCAGCGCTCCCATTTTTGCAACTCGACGAAAGATTCCCCGCGCCTCCCCAGAAACAGGAAATGGGCTTTTCTTTTGAGAACTTCATTGCTATAATTTCATTCATATAGAAAGCAAAAGGTTGTGTGCCGCTTGAAAAAAACCAACAACCCCACCATGAAGGATGTGGCCAAAGAGGCCGGTGTCGCCCTCGGCACCGTTTCCAAGGTCATCAACGGCATTCCCGTCGGCGAGAGCTATCGTCTGCGCGTGGAGGACGCCATTGAAAAGCTCGGCTACCGCGTGAACAGCTATGCCCGGGGCTTGAAAACAAACCGCACGAACTGCGTGGCGCTGCTGATGCCGTCGCTGTATCATCCCTTTTTCGCCATCCTGACGGACGAGCTGACCGCCTGCCTGATGCGGCACAGCTACCGCAGCATGCTGATGATCACCAATTACGATCCCGAGGCAGAAAAAAAGTGCCTGATCCTCGGGCATGAGAACAAAGTCGACGGTGTGATCGCGCTCACCTACAGCCCCGATCTGAAGCCCGACGATTCAACGCCCATGGTGACAATCGACCGCCACTGCGGCGACAGTATCCCCTGTGTCTCCTCCGACAACCTTCACGGCGGGGAGATGGCCGTGGAAAAGCTTGCCGAGCTCGGATGCAGGCGGCTGCTGTTCATGGGGGTGGCGTCTGATGTTCCCGGCGAAGTGGATAAGCGCGGGGTGGGCTTTGAGGCCGCCTGCCGCCGCCTGCAAATTGAACACGAGCGGATCATCCTTCGCGACGCGGACGGCGAAGCCCCCTTCTATGCCTTTCTGCAGGAGCATTTGCACGATGGGCGTCTGGACT
This sequence comes from Oscillospiraceae bacterium, assembly GCA_902786615.1. Next base: position 52,545 of record CADADE010000001.1, on the reverse strand, counting down.
TTGACGGGATCTTCTGCAACACGGACAGGCTCGTCTGCCGCATACGGGCTTTTCTTGCGGAGCGCGGCGTGCGTATCCCGCAGGATGTGCAGCTCATCGGATATGACGGGATTACCGACTATGCTACCGGCCGCCATGCCTGCTCCACCATTGTACAGCCGATCGCGCAGATGGCGGAAACCGCCGTCCGTCTGCTGCTCGACGTCGACGCGTCCGCCCCGCGCAATATATGTCTGCCGGTGCGCTACGCGCCGGGCGGCACCACAAAAGACTGATTCCATATAAAAAAGAAGTCATCGGACGCATGATCCGCATGACTTCTCTTTTTATGATATCCCGTGACGATTATTTGCTCAGGAGCCAGTCCAGGCCCCGCGGGAGATATTCGTTCCAGAAGCTCCAGAAATGGCCGCCGGGGCCTTCTTCATAGCGAAAGTCCGCGTGCTGCATGATCGTCTGCGCGTGAAACTCCATTCTTCCGGAGACCATATCTGTGCCTGCCTTTCATGGCGCGGCTGCGCCTGTTCTATAGATCAGTCGCCGGAGTTGGCTTTCTCGGGAATCTGGGCAAGCTCTTCCTCTTTCAGGCGCTGCTGCTCTTCCGCGTGCTCGATCTCGGCGGCGATCTCCGCAGCATCCATGCGGGTGATGGAGACCTGGAGGCCCTTCAGCTTCGCGGCCAGCGCGGTCTCGTCCTCCTCCTTGACCATCAGCAGCAGGGCGGTCTCGCCGTCGGTCAGGCACTCGCCGGCCTTTTCCAGCAGCACGGATTTGCCCTCCATCTCCTTTGCGTCCATGGAATCGCCGATCAGCGCGCCGACGCTGCCGCCGAACAGAACGCCCAGGGGGCCGCCGAGGATGCCCACCAGGCTGCCGATCAGGCTGCCGGTCCAGCCGCGGCCTTCAACCGGGTTGCCGGCGATAAAGCCGTCTTCCAGGGTAATGTGGCCGGTGTCCTTTTTCACAACAGCCGCCTGGGAAATCGTATAGCTTTCATTGTCAAAATCCCGGCGCAGGATGCTCAGGATCTGGTAAGCCTCGCTCGGCACCTTGCAGTTTACGATGATAACATTTTCTTTCATGGTACAGTATTCCTTTCCGTTTTATTGAGTCATTCCCGGTTCGCATATCGAATCATGCTCAAAATATGCAAGTAACATTATACACGATTCTTTTTTCATTGTCCAGATGCGTTTGTTCCGCGCACGCTATGGCAATCCGCCGGGATTTATGCTATACTCCCTTTGTCAGGCATTTCGGTGCGGGCTGTGAAACGGCACGCAGAAGGGAGATAGGAAATGGATAAGATTCTTGACGGTAAAACGCTCGCAGCCTCGGTCCGCCGGCGGATTCGGGGGGAAGCCGCCAGACTGCCGCGCAGGCCCGGCATCGCTGTGATCCTTGTCGGAGATGATCCCGCCTCACAGCTTTATGTAGCAAACAAGGGCAAGGATTGTGCGGAATGCGATTTTCTTTCGCGCCGCATTGACTTTCCCGCCTCGGTCTCGGAGGAAGAACTGCTCAGTACGATCGGCAAGCTCAACGCCGACGCCGCCATTGACGGCATCCTGGTGCAGCTCCCGCTCCCGGACTCTATCAACGAGCGCCGCATCATTGAGGCCATCAGCCCGGAAAAGGATGTGGACGCTTTTCATCCCCTCAACGTGGGGCGCATGGTGTACGGGGATCCCCTGATCTGGCCGTGCACCCCGGCCGGGATCGCCGAAATGCTGGACGCCTATCACATCAGCGTGGACGGCAAAACCTGCGTTATTGTCGGGCGAAGTGAAATTGTCGGTAAGCCCATGGGGCTGCTTCTGCTGCAGCGCAACGGCACTGTTGTCTACTGTCACCGCCATACGGCAGATCTCGCCGCCATGACACGGCAGGCGGACATTCTGATCGTCTCGGCAGGCCGTCCGGGACTCATCACCGCCGACATGGTAAAGCCCGGGGCCGTGGTGATCGACGTCGCCATGAACCGCGACCCGCTGACCGGAAGCTTTACCGGCGATGTGTGCTTTGACGAGGTAAAGGAGCTGTGCTCCCACATTACGCCCGTGCCCGGAGGCGTCGGCCCGATGACGCGCGCCATGCTGCTGCAGAACGTGCTCACGCTCGCCAGGCTCCATATGGGACTGACCGGACAGAGCGGCATGGATTAAAAAAATCGTGCGCAAAAGAGCAGAAAAAATCCTCATTTCCTTTCGGAATTGAGGATTTTTCTTTCTACAGAAGCTTCAGCAGCTCATCGCGGACGCCGTCCATGCGCGGGTCGATAAAGCCGAAGTCCATCTGCTTCCAGCTCCAGAGGCTGTGGGCGATGCCGTGGCGGGCAAAGACCTCGTGCAGATCCCGGAACCACTTGAGCGCCTCCTCCGGCGGAACCACATCGATGACGCCGAACTCGCCGCAGTAGAGCTCCGTGCCCTCCTTCTCAGCCTTCTCGACAGCCGGGGCGAGAAAATCCTCGAACCAGGCGGGAGAGGCGCCGCATGCGGCATACGTGCTCCGGGCATCCCTGTAGTCGGGATTCCAGTAAGCGCCCTGGTGGGTGAAGATCATCGGCTCATAAAAATGGAAATTGTAGAGCACATGCGCGTCATAGGGCGCGTCCAGCTCCGGCAGGGTGCGGGCGCTGTTCCAGTGATAACTGCCGAGCAGAACCGGCGTCTCGGGCGCGTGGACGCGGATGCGGCGCACGCACTCCCGGGAGATGCGCTTCCAGGCGGGGAGATATTCCGCCTGCGTCACCTCATTCAGAAGTTCAAAGACGATACGGTCAGGCCGGTCTCCGTAGCGGGCGGCAAAGGTCTCCCAGATGGCATAAAAGCGCGCCTGATACGCCTCGTTTATAAAAAAGCCGTCCTCATGCTCCCCCGCGTCAAAGGAGAAGCCGGGGGTCTTGTGCAGATCCAGCACTGCCCTGAGGCCGTATTTGTCGCAAAGGGCAAACGCTTTGTCAATGCGCCGCAGGCCCTCCTCCTTCATGCTGCCATCCTCGTTCTGGATGACGTTGTAGTCCACGGGGATGCGCACATGGTCAAAGCCGAGGGCCGCGATCTCACGAAAATCCGCCTCTGTGATGAAGGTGTTGAGGCGCTCCTCGCTGTAATCGCACTGGGACAGCCACCCGCCCAGGTTTACCCCCTTATTGATGCCCAGTTCTTTCAGCATAAGCCTGTTCCTTTCTCATCCCTTCACGGAGCCTGCGGTGACGCCCTTGATGATGGACTTGGAGAGGATGATGTACACCACGAGAACCGGCAGGATGGCCAGCAGGATGAACATGTAAACCTTGCCCATGTCGAACTTGGAGTAGTCGGCGGAGCGGAGCTGGGCGATCATGATGGGTACGGTCTTCATCTCGGCCTTGGTCAGCAGCAGGGATGGCAGAAAGTAGTTGTTCCAGGACTGGACAAAGGAGAAGATGAGCTGCACGGCGAGCGCCGGCTTGAGCATGGGGAGAATGATGAAGTTGAAGGTGCGAAACTCCCCGCAGCCGTCCACGCGGGCCGCGTCCACGATCTCCATGGGGAGGTTGGACTCCATGTACTGCTTGATATAGAAGAACACAATGGGGGCCGCGACGCCCGGCAGGATCAGCACCCAGTAGTTGTTGGTCAGGCCGAACTTGTAGCAGATCTGCACGAAGCCGGAGGCGGACACCTGGGTGGGGATGACCATGATGGCCATGATGAAGCCGAAGAGAAACTTCTTGCCCTTGAAGTCATAGGCCTGGAAGCCGTAGGCCGTGAGGGCGGAGAAGTAGGTGGTCAAAACGGCGGTGCAGGCGGCGACGATAAAGCTGTTGAGAAGGCCGCGGGGAATATTGATGGAGCTGTCCGTCCAGGCGTTTCGGAAGTTTTCCAGCATGTGCCCGCCGGGAATCAGCGTGAAGCCGGCCTGGAGCTGGCCGTTGGAACGGCTGGCGTTAATGAACAGCATGACGAAGGAGAACAGGCACAGGATCGACAGGAAAACCAGGATGGCGTAGACAAGGATGCGCAGCACGGTGAGCTGCGCCACGGCCCGTCTGGCCTCTTTCGGTGTGGCGGAATTCATCTTTCTCCCTCCTTAATCCTTCTTGTTCAGCGTGCGGAAGACCACCAGGCTCAGCACGCCCGTGATGATGAAGATGATCACGGAGATGGCGCCGGACATGCCGTAGTTCTTGCTGCCGCCGAGATAGTTGTTCAGATACATGACCAGCGTCATGGAGGTACGGTCCGGCATGCCCTTGCCCTTGGTAAGGACCTGAGGCACATCAAACATCTGCAGACCGCCGATCATGGCGGTGATGATCGTGTAGACGAGGATCGGCATCAGCAGCGGCAGCGTGATCTTGAAGAAGGTCTGCACGGAGCTCGCCCCGTCCAGATTCGCCGCCTCAAACAGATCCTGGTCAATGCCCATGATGCCCGCCATCAGCAGGATCGTGGTGTTGCCGAACCACATGAGAAAGTTCATCAGGCTGATCAGACCGCGCACCGTACCCTTGTAGGCAAAGAAATCGATGGGCACATCACTCCAGCCCCAGGCCTGGATGAGCTGATTGACCGGGCCGACATTGGAGAAGAGCGTAAAGAACAGCATCGAGAAGGCCGAGGCCATGATGAGGTTCGGCATGTAGATGACCGTCTTGAAAAAATGCTGGCCCTTGATGTTCAGCCGGTAGCTGGTGAAGAAGATCGCCAGCAGCAGCGCGATCAGGATCTGCGGCACCGCGCCCAGCAGCCACAGGGTCAGGGTGTTGCCGGCATACTTGAGGATGTTGATGGTGCCGGACTTATCCGGGGTGAAGAGCTTGACATAGTTGCCGAAGCCCACAAAATTGGGCCCGACCTGCTTGAGGCCTTCGCGGTAGTTTTCAAAGAAGCTGTTGTAGATGGTCAGCACCTGCGGCGCAAAGGTGAATACGAAGTACGCAAGGAAGAAGGGCAGGATGAACAGATAGCCCCACTTGGCGTAGGAGACCCCCTTCTGACTGCGGCGCAGCTCTTTTTCATTCACGGATGATACCCCCTCGGAAACATTCAATGATTGGCAGATGAAGAACGCATCGCGGCGCACAGCGTCTGTACGCTCCGATCCGCTCTTTATGACGGCGGGGCGAGGCCTGTGCCTCGCCCCGTAAGGTTTGCCGGTGTCGCTGTATTTCAGTTCAGATCACGGAGTCACGATGGTGGGGTACTTCTCGTTGACGTAGAGGTAGAAGTTCTCCATAGCGGTGTCCTTATCGACGGAGCCGCGGTAGTACTCCTGGAGGGAGTTCTGCAGGCCCTCGTTGAGCAGCTGGTCGTAGATGGTGTGGTTCTGCCAGACGATGTTGTCGGCCATCTCGGAGAAGACAGCGACGTCGTTCTGGCCGCCGAGGAAGGCAGAGCCGTAGTTGGGGTCAGCGGCAAACTTGGCGTTAACGGCCATGTTGTTGGAGAACTGGGCCTCGTTTGCGACAAGCTTGGTGCAGACGTCCTCGTTGTTGATGAAGGTGTTCATCACGTCGGCGAGCATGGAGGGGTTATCGGTGCCGGCAGGCGCGAGCAGCCAGGTGCCGCCCCAGAAGTGGGCAGCGGGGCCTTCGCAGATGGCCCAGTCGCCGCTGCAGCCCTTCTCAGGATCCTGGGCATTGCCCATGCAGAAGTTGAAGTACCAGGCGGGGCCGAAGAAGCACATGGTCTTGCCGTCGGCAAACATCTGGACGTTCTTCTCATCGTCCCACACGCCGGCAGTCAGGGTGTAGCCGTTCTTGATGAACGTATCGGTCTGGGACATCCAGGCTTCGATCTGCGGATCCATCTGGAGGTTGTTGTCGGCGTCGACCCAAGGCATGGTGCAGTTGTTGGAGAAGGGGCGGAAGGTCTCGGCAAAGGAGGCGGTCATGTAGTAGCCCTTGGCCTTGGCGTCGGCGGCGACAGCGTTGAACTTGTCCCAATCGGACAGAGCGGCCTGTACCTCGGCGGGATCATCGGTGCCGAGCACGTCCTTGGCGATGGAGCGGCGATAGATCAGCGCGGAGGGGCAGCACTGGAAGGAGACGCCCTTGACGACGCCGTTGGCGTCGGTCGCGGCCTGCACGGTGTACTTGTAGGCGTTGGAGAAGTCGTTCACGCCCAGAGCCTGAATATCCTGGGTGAAGTCGGAATCGACATACTTGAGAATGTAGTCGGCCTCGGCCAGGAACAGGTCGATCTTGTCGTCGTCCTTGGCGTCCGCCTGGTTGAGCAGGGCGGCGTCGAGGGCGTCCTGATAGGCGCCGTTGTCGCTGGGAACGATGACCCAGTTGACGGTCACGCCTTCGGGGACGGTGTAGTACTTCTCAAAGAAGCCTTTGAACTCTTCGTTCCATGCGTAGATGTTGAAGACTTTGCCCTCGGGAGCATCCGCGTATGCGGCGGGGACGCAGAGAGCGAATGCCAGGACAAGAACCAGAAGCGATGCGATAAGCTTTTTCATGATCTTTCCTCCTGTTAAATATATGGCTTTATTTTTTGCGGGTTTCCTGCCCGCTGATTAACAGATTTGCCGGACCGAGCCGCCCTCCTGCAGCCTGCCCTCCACGATCACGCGGTCGAGGATCGCGGTGCGCGGATGCTCGATCTGCTCGATGAGCCGGGCTGTAGCCAGGGTGCCGAGCGCTTCGGTGTCCTGCCGCCAGGTTGCGAGCACGGGACTTACGATCCGGGAGAGGGGGATGCCGTCATAGCCCACGGCGGAGATATCCTCCGGCACCCGCAGGCCGGCATCGTGGATCGCATTGAGCCCGCCGATGCAGGAGTAGTCGTCCGGGAAGAAGATGCAGGTCGGCCTGTCGGGGTCTTCCAGCAGCTCCCTCGTAATGGCGTTGCAGCTTTTCGGATCATGGAACACGCCCTGGCGTATCCATTTGTCCGGGATCTGAATGCCCAGCTCCTCACAGGCTCGGTGAAAGCCCGTGAGCCGCCCCACGGTCACACTGGTGGGTTCCCCGTGGATCAGGGCGATTTTGCGGTGGCCCTTCGCCGCGACGAAGCGCACCAGCGCATCCATGCCCTTGAGGTTGTCGGACAGAACGGCGATGCGGTCGTTGAACACATGGTCGATGGTCGCCACCGGCAGGTCCGACTGCACCAGCTCTGTCACCATGGGATCCGTGAAATCCGCCGACGCGATCACCACGCCGTCCACTCCGCGGTAGCGGCAGTGCTGGAGATAACTGGTCTCGCGCTGACCGAGGCCCCGGTTGATGAAGGTGATGTCATATCCGTGCCGCTCTGCCTCGCTGCGGATGCTGTCGAGCACAGTGGAGAAGAACTCATGCGCAAGGCCGCCGTGCGTGGGGTCCACGAACAGGACGCCGATATTGTAGCTGCGCTTGGTCTTCAAGGCCCGGGCTGAGGCGTTAGCCATATAGCCCAACTCATCCGCGATGCGCAGGATGCGGGAGCGGGTCTCTTCCCCGATGTCCGGCTGGCCATTGAGAGCCTTGCTGACCGTTGCCGTCGAAACGCCGCAGCGTTGGGCAATATCCTTCAGCGATACCATGGGGGCCAACCCCTTTTACTTAATCGTTTTCGTGATCTCAATGTAACTCAATTCTTCAAAAATTGCAAGTCCTTTTTCAAGAAAAATCCTCGTTTTCAAAAATATTGGCATACTTCCACAAAACGGGCTCGAATCATTTGGAGAATCTCACCAAAAGCGAAGCGCATGATATGACGTTGGGCTTTTAAAATACGGATTTCTACGTAAAATTCATAAATAAACTACTGATTTTCAAAAAGGCACTTGCTTTTTTCCAAAAAATGCGGTACTCTCTTATATGCTTAAACGATTAAGTGGAGGCGACAAAATATGCAATACGGACACTTTGACGACGCACGGCGAGAATATGTGATCACCACGCCGCGCACTCCCCTGCCCTGGATCAATTATCTGGGGAGCGAGGATTTCTTTACTCTGTTTTCCAACACGGCCGGCGGGTACAGCTTCTATCGGGACGCGCGCCTGCGCAGGCTCACGCGCTACCGCTACAACAACGCGCCGCTGGATCAGGAGGGCTTCCACCTTTATATAAAGGACGGGGCGTGCGTCTGGAATCCCGGCTGGCAGCCGGTACAGGCGGAGCTTGACAGCTACTGCTGCCGCCACGGTCTGGGCTACTCCGTGATCGAGGGGGCCAAAAACGGCGTCAAGGTCACGCAGGAGCTGATGGTGCCTCAGGGGGACAACTGCCTTCTCATGCGCGTCACCGTGCGCAACGTCGGGGCGCAGGCGAAATCGATCCGGCTCTTCCCCTATGTGGAGTTCTGTCTCTGGGATGCAATGGACGACTCCTCCAACTTCCAGCGCAACTACTCTATCGGCGAGGTGGAGGTTACGGACGCCGCGATCTACCACAAGACCGAGTACCGCGAGCGCCGGGACCACTATGCCGTCTTCTGGGCAAACCGCACGCCAACGGGCTTTGACACCGCGCGGGAGGCTTTTCTCGGCCTCTATGGGAGCCCCGCAAGGCCGGAGGCGGTGTTCGGCGACGGCTGCACCGGCAGCATCGCCCACGGCTGGCAGCCCATCGCCGCCCAGCAGTTTGACCTTCGTCTTCAGCCCGGCCAGAGTGACAGCCTGCTTCTGGGCCTCGGCTACATCGAGAACCCGCAGGCGGAGAAGTGGGCGGCTCCCGGCGTCATCAACAAGACCCGCGCCGAGGCCATGATGGCCCGCTATGCCGACAGCGCCGCCTTTGATGCTGCGATGGAGAAGCTGCGCGCCTACTGGGAGAAGCTTCTGAATCAATACCGGGTCGTCACGGGCGATGCGCGCCTGGACCGCATGGTGAATGTCTGGAACCAGTACCAGTGCATGGTCACCTTCAATATGAGCCGCTCTGCCAGCTACTACGAGAGCGGCATGGGCCGCGGGATGGGCTTTCGCGATTCCTGCCAGGATCTGCTGGGCTTTGTGCACATGATCCCGGAGCGCGCGCGCGAGCGCATCCTGGACATCGCCGCCACCCAGTTTCCGGACGGCAGCGCCTATCACCAGTACCAGCCCCTCACGAAAAAGGGAAATCTCGCTGTCGGCAGCGGCTTTAACGACGATCCCCTCTGGCTCATCGCCGGAACGGACGCCTATCTCCGCGAGACCGGGGACTGGAGCATTCTGGACGAGCAGGTGGATTTTGACAACGATCCCGGCCTTGCCCAACCGCTGCTGGAGCATCTGCGCCGCAGCTTCCGCTATACCTGTGCCCATCTCGGCCCCCACGGTCTGCCGCTCATTGGCCGGGCCGACTGGAACGACTGCCTGAACCTCAACTGCTTCTCTGAACATCCGGGTGAGAGCTTTCAGATCACCGGCCCCAGTGAAGGGCCCGTGGCGGAGAGCGTGTTCATCGCGGGCATGTTCGTCAAATACGGCCGCGCCTGGGCGGCGATCTGCCGCCATCTTGGTCTGGACGCCGAGGCGAGCGAGGCGCTCGCGGCCATTGAAAGAATGGAGAAGGCAGTGCTCGACGCCGGGTGGGACGGCGCGTGGTTCCGCCGCGCCTATGACGCCTTCGGTCACGTGGTCGGCGGAAAAGAGTGCGAGGAAGGCCAGATCTTTATCGAGCCCCAGGGCATGTGCGTCATGGCCGGGATCGGTAAAGAGAGCGGCGAGGCGGAAAAGGCCATGAAGAGCGTTGAGGAGCGCCTGGACACGAAGTACGGCATCGTGCTCCTGAACCCGCCCTACACCCGCTACCACCTGGAGCTCGGCGAAATTTCCAGCTATCCCCCCGGATACAAGGAAAACGCCGGCATTTTCTGCCACAATAACCCCTGGATCGTGTGCGCCGAGGCGGAGCTCGGCCACGGTGACCGGGCTTTTGAGGTCTATCGCCGCACCGCCCCCGCCTTTATCGAGGACATCAGCGACATCCACCGCACCGAGCCCTACGTCTACAGCCAGATGGTGGCCGGCAAGGACGCGCCCAGCTTTGGCGAGGCCAAGAATTCCTGGCTCACCGGCACGGCGGCCTGGTCCTTCCTGTCGATCTCCCAGGCCATTCTGGGCGTGAAGCCGGCCCTCGACGGGCTGGAGATCGCGCCCTGCGTCCCCTCCGGCTGCAGGGACTATACCGTGACGCGCCTCTTCCGCGGCGCGGAATACGAGATCCGCGTGCACAATCCCGCAGGTGTGCAGCACGGGGTGAAGAGCGTCACGCTCAACGGCAGGCCCCTCGAGGGCAATCTGATCCCGCCCCAGGCCGCAGGTACGAGAAACAAAGTCGAGGTTTTGATGGGATAGAACAGTGAAAGAGAAAAGCTTTGCTTCTGTCCCAATATGCCAAGCCATCATGGAATTTTCCATTCTCACGAAGAAAAGCGCCGCAGACCGCGGCGCTTTTCATATGACCGAATTTTTACCTTGATGTACGCTCTTTTGGAAAGCTCCCCTTGAAGAATCCGGTTTCTTGCGGTAAAATCGCCTGTGGCAGGCGTTATGACAAAATCGGAACGGATCGGGATTTGTGAGGTCGACGCGCATGAACTATAAAATCATTGACAAAGAGACTTACTATCGAAAGGGCGTGTTCCGCCACTTTTCGGAGGACTGCAAATGTTCCGTCTCCATGACGGCGCGCATCGACGTCACGGAGCTCGCCGCCTATTCGAGGAAAACCGGGACGAAGTTTTATCTCAACTTCCTGTATATTCTCTCGAAGGTGCTGAACTCGCGCGAGGACTACAGGATGGGCTATCTCTGGCAGACGGACGAGCTGATCTGCTATGACGTGATCCACCCCACGCACTATGTCTTTCATGAGGATACGGAAACCTGCACCCCCGTCTATACAGAATACGACGAGGACTACGAGAAGTTCTACGCCGCCGCCCTGCGGGATGTCGAGAAGGCAAAGAAGACGCGGGACTACGGCCTTGACGCGGCAAACCACCCGAACTGGTTTGAGGCGTCGTACATCTCGTGGCTCTCTTATGATTCCCTGCACCTTGAGCTGCCCGACGGCTATCTGTATTTTGCGCCGATCATCAACTGGGGAAAATACAGGGAAGAAAACGGTAGACTTGTCATGCCCGTGACCGTGCGTCTGAACCACGCGATCGCCGACGGCTATCTGGTGGCAAACGTCTTCCGCCTTCTGGCGCAGGAAATCAAACGCTTCGTCGGACGCGCCTGTGAAAGCTCCGCTTTGAAGCTCTCCGCCGTTCATCATATCGCCATCATTGTCTCGGATTACGCGGCGGCCCGCGCGTTTTACGTGGACAAGCTCGGCTTTGCCGTTTTGCGGGAAAACTACCGGCCCGAGAAAAAGGACTGGAAGCTCGATCTGCGTCTGAACGACGAGACGGAGCTTGAAATCTTCGCGCCGGAAAATCCGCCGAAGCGCCCCTCCTACCCCGAGGCCTGCGGGCTTCGGCACCTGGCGTTTCGCGTGGAGAACATCGAAGAGACGGTAACGGCGCTGGAAGCGCGCGGCATCGCGTGCGAGCCGATCCGCACCGACAGCTTCACCGGGCGGAAAATGACCTTCTTCCACGATCCGGACGGATTGCCGCTCGAGCTGCACGAATAACGCACATCACCCACAGCAAGGAGAACAGCGCAACGCATGAAAAAGAAAGTAATCAGACTGGCATTCAAAACCTCCATTCCCGTGATGGCGGGATATATCGTGCTGGGCATGGGCTTCGGCCTGCTGCTGCACAACGCCGGCTACGGCCCCGGCTGGGCCCTCTTCATGTCCGTCATCATCTACGCGGGCACCATGCAGTATGTGGGCGTGAGCCTGCTTGCGGGCGGGGCCTCGATCCTGACCACGGCGCTCACCACCCTGATGGTGCAGGCGCGCCACCTCTTCTACAGCATCTCGCTGGTGGACAAATACAAGGGCATGGGCAAATACAAGCCCTATATGATCTACGGCCTCACGGACGAGACCTATTCGATCATGAGCGACAAGTATCTCCCCGTCTCGAAGGAGGACGAGCCGCAGTACCGTTTTCTGGTCACGCTCTTTAACCACTGCTACTGGATCACGGGCTGCGTGCTGGGCAATCTTCTGGGCGAGGTGCTGCCCTTCTCCACGAAGGGTCTGGAATTTTCCATGACGGCGCTCTTCGTCGCGTCCTTTACCGAGCAGTGGATCACCATGCATGACCACGTTCCCGCGATCACGGGGCTTCTGAGCACGCTCCTGTGCCTTGTCGTTTTCGGGTCGGAGAACTTTCTGATCCCCGCGCTGGTGCTCATGACGCTGATCCTCACGCTGCTTCGCAAGAGAGAGGAGGCGCAGGTATGAAGGAAGTGGGCATCATCCTGACCATGGCCGCCGTGACGGCGCTGCTGCGCTTTCTGCCGTTTCTGGTCTTCCGCAAAAGTACGCCGCCCTATATTGCGTACCTGGGGCGCGTCCTGCCCCCGGCGCTCATCGGGATGCTGGTCATCTACTGCTTTAAGGATGTGCGCTTCACCGCCGCGCCCTACGGCATGCCGGAGCTGATTTCGGCCCTCTGCATCGTGGGGCTCCAGCTCTGGAAGCGAAGCTCGCTTATCAGCATCCTCGGCGGCACGGCGATTTACATGATTTTGGTACAGGTGGTATTCTGAAACTCTGCCAATATTTTGGGGCTGTCTCAAGCTGAGATGGCCCCGCTTTCATGAATTCTGTCTTTCACGCTTGATAATACCGCTGCAAAGTGGTAAAGTTTCGTCGATATTTATTTTTTGAATGGAGTGTTCCTCATGAAGATCGCGTATCAGGGAATCCCCGGCAGCAACTCCGAGGCTGTCAGCGTCCTCTTTGCCCAGAACCAGGGCTTTATCGCCCCGGAATATATCCCCGCCGTCCACTCCCAGGGCGTCATCGACATGCTCAAAACCGGGCAGGCCGACTACGGCGTCATGGCGACCAGAAACCTCATGGCCGGGGCCGTGGGGGAATCCGACAACGCCCTCAGCACGCTGAACCACCGGGTCATCGACGCCCAGTGGCTGAGCGTCCACCACTGTCTGTTCTCCAAAAGCGCCGACAGCAAGTTTGACACCATCGCCTCCCACATCCAGGCTCTCGGCCAGTGCCGCAACAACCTGCGCAACCACTATGGCGACTGCAAGCTCCTGGAGATGGAGGACACCGCCCTCGCCGCGCGCATGCTGGCGGACGGGAGCCTGCCGGAGACCACGGCGGTACTGTGCCGCCGCAACGCCGGGGAGATGTTCGGGCTGCATCTCGTGGCGGAGAACATGGAGGACGACTCCCGCAACATGACGGAGTTCGTGCTCATCAAAGCCATGCACCTCATCAGCAAGACCGTCATTGTGGCGGGTCTCGGCCTGATCGGCGGCTCGATGGCCAAGGCCATCAAGAAGAACACCGACTGCCGCGTGCTGGGCTGGAACCGCACCCGCGCCGTCGCGGAAAAGGCCGTGGCGGACGGCGCGATCGATGCCATTGCCGAGGACGCGGACTTTGCCGACTGCGACCTGCTGATCGTCGGCATGTATCCCGCGGCGACGGAGAAGTACCTGCGTGAGAAGATCCCGCTCATGAAGCGCGGGGCGCTCGCGGTGGATCTGGTCGGCGTGAAGACGCGCATCGTGGACTCCATCGGGCCGCTTGCGAAAGAATACGGCGTGCGCTTTACCGGCGGTCACCCGATGCAGGGTCTCGCCCACGCGGGGTATGAGCGCTCCTTCGGCGATCTCTACAAGGGGGCCAGCATGATCCTGGTTCCGAGCGCCGCCACCCTGCCCGGCGATATCGATGAGCTCGGCAGCTTCTTCCGCTCCGTCGGCTTCGGGCGCATCACCGTCGCCGGGGCCGAGGTGCAGGATCACATGATCGCCCACACCTCGCAGCTGGCGCACATCGTCTCCAACTCCTATGTCAAAAGCCCCGTGTCCACCAACTATGTCGGCTTCTCCGGCGGCAGCTACAAGGACATGACCCGTATCGCCTGCCTGGACGAGCGCGTGTGGAAGGAGCTTTTCATCTGGAACAAGGACGCGCTCCTGCCCGAGATCGACGACCTGGTGCGAAACATCACCCAGCTTCGCACGGCCATCGAAAACGAGGATTACGACACGCTCGAAAAGCTCCTGCGCGCAGGGCGCGAGGCCAAGGAGCGCATTGACGCGGCAAACCCCGACCAGCCCTCCGATTGATTTTTTCAAAAATTTTTTCGCGCGACCCCATTTTTTCCGTCCCGCCTTTCGTATTCTTAGGTGTAGGGGGCAAAAGCCCCGCAAGAAAGGAGACAGAAGAAATGAAAACATACAAAATGAAGCGCGCAGTTGTCGGGATCCTGCTGGTGATCCTGACGCTTGGGTTTTGCGTCGTCGGCACTGGCGCCGCGCGGGCAGAGGGCATGGGCGGCCCCAACGGCGGGCAGCACGGCTTCGGCCCCGGACCGGGCGGCCCCGGCGGACAGTTTGGCTTTGACAGCCAGACTCCCCCGGACGGGCAGTCCGGCTTTGACGGTCAGACTCCCCCGGATGGGCAGTCTGCTCCTGACGGCGGCCGTCAGTTTGGCGGTCGCGGTGGCTTCGGCGGTCGCGGCGGCTTTGGCGGTCACGGCGGCTTCGGCCCGATGGACAGGGATCTCAGCGCGGCAATCGACGCCCTGGACGACGGCGATACCAAGACCGAGCTTCAGACGCTGCTTAAAAACGTGCAGTCTGCCATGGAGGCGCTGAGAAACGCCGACACGGACTCCCGCGAGAACGCGGAGGCCGCGGTCAAGGAGGCCCGCGACGCGCTGAACGAGGCGCTGACCAAGGCCGGGATCGAGATCGCAAACGTCAATCCTCCCGAGCTGCCCGAGGGCGAGAACGGCATGACGCCCCCGGAGCTGCCCGCCGGTGAAAACGACATGACCCCGCCCGAGGGCATGCAGGGCGGGCGCGGCATGACCCCGCCGGAGAGAGTCGAAACCGGCAGCGGCAATACCAATACCACCAGCACCAACAGCAATACCTGATCTGAAAAAACGCGGGCCGGGATTTCCGTTCCGGCCCGCGTATTGCAGGGAGTGTCTATGCAGCAGTCAGTCAATGCGCTGGCGCTGCGCGCATCGAAGGATGAGCGCGCGCGGGAACAACTGATACAGGCGCAGGAGCAGACCATTCTCAGAACCGCCGCCACGGTATGCCGGCATTACGTCGGCAAGAGCGACGACGAATGGTCTGTGGCTCTGTGCGCCTTTTCCCAGGCCGTTGACCTGTACGACGAGACGAAGGGGGACTTTCTGCCCTTCGCGCAGATGCTGATCCGCCGGGAGCTGGTGGACGCCTACCGCAGCGAGGCGCGCCGCGCCGGGGAGCTGAGCGTCGCGCCGCATGTGCTCGACGGCTCCGCCGAGCCGGGCGAGGACGACGAGAACGTCTATCTCGCCGTGGTGCGCGACAGCGTGGAGGCTTCGGACCGCAGCCTGCACGACGAAATTGTGGCGGCAAACGCGATGCTGAACGAGTATGGCTTCCGTTTCTTCGATCTCACGGAATGCTCGCCCCAGCAGGAGAAAACGCGGCGCGAGTGCGCCGCTGCCATCCGGGGGCTTCTGAAAGACCCGCCCCTTCTGGTGGCGCTCCTGCGGCAGAACCGCAAGCTCCCCATGGCGCAGCTTCACAGTCTCAGCGGCGTATCCCGCAAGACGCTCGACCGCTATCGGAAATATATCATCATGGCAGCTTTGATTCTCAGCGACGATTATCCGCAGCTTGCGGAGTACCTGAAATTTGTAAAGGAGGGGGCGGCTTCGTGAAGGCAGTGATCGTGGATCTTGTGGGCGGTCAGGCCGCCGCGCTGTGCGACGACGGGCGCGTCGTCAAGCTTGCGGACGCGGGCTACGCCCTCGGGCAGATCGTGGAGGTACACGCGCAGAAGCGCCGAAGGCCGAAGTGGCTGCGCTTCATCTCCTCCGTTGCGGCCGCGGCGGTGCTGGTGACCGCCATCGGCGGCGGCGTGGCCTACGCTACGCCCTACGGGGTGGTGAGTCTCGACGTGAACCCTTCTCTGGAATACACCATCAATCGCTTTGACTATGTGCTCTCGGTGGAGGGCGTAAATGAGGACGGGCGCGAAATGCTCGCCGGGATGGACAAGACACAGCTCGTCAACCGCCGCATCGGCGACGCGATCGAGGCCTCCGTCACACAGCTGGAGGCGGGCAACTGGCTCAGGGGGGAGTCGGACGAGATCGTGCTTGCCGCCGGGACCGGGGCGGACGCGCATTCCGAACGGCTCATCCGCGAGCTGGAAACAGATCTCTGCCGGAACCGCGACGGCCTTGGGGTGCGCGGCCTGACCGTGAGCCGCGAGGAGCTGGACGCCGCCCGCGAAGAGGGCATGAGCGCCGGCAGGCGGCACATGCTGCACGAGCTCAGCGAGCGCGAGGGCGCGGACTTCGTCCCCGCGGACTGGGCCGACCGCCCCATCCGGGATATCCTGCAGCAGCTTGACCGCGACAAGGGTCAGGCGTCGTTCCAACCGGACGCGCCCGCGCCGATCCGGGAACCGGGTATGGACGCACAGCAGACGCAGCCCGGTTTTGACCGCCCGCAGTTCGGCACGGAGAGCGCGCCCGCGCTTTCGCAGACGGACGGGCAGCGTCAGGAGCTTCCGGGCGGGAACCCGATGTCTGACAGCCACAGCCCACAGAGCGCCCCGACGGGCATGGAACCGCAGCCCGGCGGCATGCACGCACGGGATGACGGCACAATGCAAAACGCCGCCCCCTGGAATCAGGGCGCGGCGCCGGGCAGTATGGAGCACAGCCCCGGCGGGGGTCCCGGCCCCCAGTCCGGCGGCGGTCCGAGGCCGTAAAAAACAGGTGCACAGTGAAAAAGACGCTGTGCACCTGCTTTTTATTCTGTTATTTCCCCATGAGATACGAGAAAATCAGAAACGCCGTTTTCATGGCGTCGTGGCGGACGCTGCCGTCTTCCAGGCTGAGAAGATCATCCTCCACGATCTGCGCGCCGAGCGGCTCGATCTCTTCCCGGTCCAGCAGGACCGGGGTTTTGTTTTCTTTTGTCAGATAGACGTCCGCGACGGCGGGGTCGATTTCGGCGTTGTTCGCGAGGACAATGTCCACCCGCCGCTCGCCCAGATACTGGTTCAGCACCTTCAGATGGTTGCTCACCTGGTAGTGATCCGTCTCCCCCGGCTGCGTGACCAGGTTGCAGACATAGAGGATGGGCGCCCTGCTTTGCCCGATGGCCTGCACAGCTTCCTCCGCAAGCAGGTGCGGCAGGATGCTGGTGTAGAGGCTGCCGGGACTGAACACGATGAGGTCGCTGTCCAGAATGTGGGAGACGACCTCCTGCCCCACATGCACATCGTGGTCGTAGTTGAGCCGCGCGATACTGCGGATATTGCGGCTTACCTCCACCTGGCCGTAAAATTCCCGCTCGTGATCGGCGTTTTCCCCCACCAGCTTCACTTTTTCCTCGGTCAGCGGGAGTACCGTTCCCTTTACGTTGAGCAGGGAGCACATGTAGCGCGTGGCCTCGGTGAGGCTTCCCTTGAGGTCGATGAGCGCGGCGAGCATGATGTTGCGCACGGGGTGGTTATAAAGGCTCCCGTCCCGGGAGAAGCGATAGCGCAGCAGGCGAGTGAAGTCCTCATCCACATTTGCCATGGAGATAAGCACCTTGCCCACATCGCCCACGGCGGGAATGTCCAGCTCCTTTTTCAGTACGCCGGTGCTGCTGCCGTTGTCGCTGACCGCGATGACGGTCGTGACGTCCACGGGGAAAAGCTTCAGGCCCGACAGCAGGCAGGAAAGCCCGGTTCCGCCGCCGAAAACGACGATTTTTTTCACAGGCGCTCAGGCCTCCTTTTTTCTCTCCTCCAGGGACAAAAGCACGATCTTCTCACAGAGCTCGGCGTAGCTCATGCCCTCCGCCGCCGCCGCGCGCGGAATGAGCGAGGCCGGGGTCATGCCCGGCAGGGTGTTGACCTCGAGGCACCAGGGCTGCCCCTTGTCGTCCAGGATGAAGTCCACGCGGGAATAGACCGCGAGGCCCAGCGCCCTGTGAAACTGCAAGGCCGCCTCGCCGACGGCCTTCTGCTCGGCTTCGCTGATGCGGGCGGGGCAGATCTCCTGCGCGCCCTCCGCGCCGCTCTGGTACTTGGCGACGTAGTTAAAATAGGTGCCCGCGGGCGGAACGATCTCGATGGCGGACATGTAATGGCCGTCCAGTATGGGCTGGGTGATCTCCCTGCCCCGGATCTTCTCCTCCACGATCACGCGGGTATGGAAGCGGGAAAGCTCCCAGAGGGCTTTTTCCAGCTCCTCCTTCGTCTCCGGCAGGGCTACGCCGATGGACGAGCCGCCGTTGACCACCTTCACCGCGCAGGGCACGGGCAGCTCTTCGACGAGACGCGGGATATCCGCCTCGGTATAGCTGAGCTCCCGCCACGCGGGCGTGCGCACCCTGGCGCTCTCCATGATTTTTTTGGCCACCGCCTTATCCATGGCCATGGCGCTGGCAAGCGGACCGGAGCCGGTATAGGGTACGCCCAGCAGATCGAGCGCAGCCTGGATCTTGCCGTCCTCCCCGTCCGCGCCGTGCAGGCCGAGAAACACGCAGTCGGCAAGCTGGCACAGGGCCAGCACATCCTTGCCGATGCGGCTGGGACTTTTGAGCTTGCGGGCGGCCTTCGCCTTATTCAGGTCCGGAGCCGTCTTGTCGATGGCGACCTTGCCCACCAGCCCGTCGGGCGCGTCGAAGGCGTCCTCCAGTCTGCCGTGATAATCCTCAAGGCCCATATAGAGATCCACAAAGACCGCCTGATGGCCGAGACTTCTCAACGCCTTGCAGACGGAGGTCGCCGTGACGAGCGACACCTGCCGCTCCGTGCTGACGCCGCCGCCCAATACAACGATTTTCATACAGGAAAAAGCCCTTTCAAAAGTTTTTCATGACCCGCGGCACGCGCTTGGATACCGCGCACAGCAGCTCATAGGGGATGGTCTGCGCCGCCTGCGAGAGAAGATTGAGGTCGGCGCGCGCACCGAAAATCTCCGCCTCGTCCCCCGCCTGCACCCCGGGCAGATCGGTGAGATCGACCATGCACATGTCCATGCAGATGCTCCCGCGCTGGGGCGCAAGTCCCCCGCCGACGGCGTAGGCGCAGCGGTTGGAGCTCAGGCGCGGCAGTCCGTCGGCATAGCCGACGCCGAGCACGCCCATGCGCGTCTCCCGCTCGGTGGTAAAGCGCCGCCCGTAGCTCACCGTGGTGCCGGGGGCGTAGCGCTTGACGGTGAGCACCCGCGTCATCAGGCGCATGCAGGGCCTGAGGCCGAGTTTTCCTTCCTCGTCCCCGTAGCCGTAGAGCAGCAGACCCGGGCGCACCATGTCCAGGGCGAATTCCGGCATGTCATGCAGCACCGCGCCGGAGTTTGCGCAGTGGCGCAGCGCGAAGCGGACGCCCTGCTCCCGCGCGGCGTCGATCGCCGCAAGGAAGCATTCAAACTGCTCTCTTGTATAGCGCTCGTTTTCCTCGCCCGCCTCGTCAGAGACGGCGAAGTGGGTGAACACGCCCTCCGGGTCCAGGCCCGGCAGTCTGCAGGCCTCGACAAGCTCCGCCGTGCCCCGGGCGAAATCCGCCCCGGTGCAGAGAAAGCCGAGGCGGGACATGCCGGTGTCCACCGCCATATGTACCTTCAAAACGCCGCCGTCAGCCTGCGCCGCTTTGGAAAAGGCCCTGGCCTCCTCAAGCCCGGTGACGGCTTGGGTGATCCTGTGCTCTGAGAGCATGGCGGTATATTTTGCCGGGGTGTGGCCGAGGATCAGGATCGGCATTCTGATCCCAGCCGCGCGAAGCTCCAGCGCCTCGTCCAGGCAGGCCACGGCAAGATAGTCCGCGCCCGCGCCCTCCAGCAGCTTCGCCGTCTCCACCGCGCCGTGGCCGTAGGCGTCGGCCTTCACCACGCCGAGAAAGCGGCAGCCCGCAGGCAGCGCCGCCCGGATCGCCCGGACGTTGTGCAGGATATTCTCCGGGCTGATTTCAGCCCAGCATCTTTTTTCGGGTTCTTTCATGGTTTCACCTTATTTCAGCGGCCTCTGTCAGTCTATGCCGACAGGGCGGGATTGGTTCCTGTTACAGGTGCGTGGGCTCCTGATTGCGGGAATGCAGCCACTGGCGCACGCGGTTGAGCGGCGTCACGCGGCGCATGATGAGCTTGCCGGTCCTGTCCTGGATAAAGCGGCGAAATTCGTCCTCCCGCTTCCCCAGCTGCTCCTTGGGGATGCGGTAGCCGCCGTATTCGCTGCGGAAGAGGTAATAGGCTTCCATATCTTCCCCGATGCGCAGCACCTCGCTGTACGGCAGGGCGTCCAGCTCCTCCCCGTCGGAGAGGTTAAAAATGCGCATTTTGCTTTTCTCGAAGACATAGCGGGACGCGGGCAGGGGCTGTCCCGCCGCCTCAAGCTGATCGGCGATTTTGTGGGCCGTGCGGTTGGAGGCGGCGTAGGTAGAGGTCATCAGATAGCAGCCGTAGCCGATGAGCAGGAGGCTCCAGACGCTCCCGCCGCCGTAGAGGATGGCAAGGACGATCAGCAGCAGACTCAGGAGGCTGCGCGCCGCGCGGTTTCGGCCGCAGAAGAGATCATACTGCATGTGGGACAGGGCGACCAGCGTCTTCCGGTCATGCCGCATCTCCACCGCAAAGCCCTCCATTGCCCTTCGCCTCCCGTCACCGGCCAACACTGACCCATTATTTATATTGAATTGTATCACGTCCGACAGGAAAGTGCAAGCCGCGGCGCGTTTCTCTGTCACGGCTCCGGGCAGGCGTGTCAAGGAAATATCGTTCACAAAAAGTGTGTCTGTTTTTTGTGAATCATGCCAAAAAATCTCTTCAAAAATTCGTTTGAGTTGACAGATATGTGCAAACTGGTGTAAGTTATACTTGTCAAAAAGGTTTGTTCACGGGTCTGAAATGCTTATGAAGAAGGGTGTTCCCCTTCCGATCGGCATGCGGACACCGGACAGCCTTACCGGTACAAAAAGTTATGAAAGGAGCAAGACAACATGAAGAAATTTATCCCGCTGATCCTGGCACTGGCCGCGATCGTGGCGCTGTGCGCTTTCTTTATGAAAGGGGGCGAGTCCGAATGAAAAAGGTACTCGCGCTGATCCTGACGCTGAGCATGCTTATGGCGCTGTGCGCCTTCTCCCCCGCCGCCTTCGCTGATGACGCGGACGATTATTACATTGAGCTGACCTACTCCAACGTCTTCAACCCCAAGGAATGGAACTACAAGGCCGCCGAGAAGTTCGCCGAAATGGTCACCGAGAAGACCGAAGGCCACGTAAAGGTCACCTTCCACGGCCTCAACGAGCTCGACTGCTACCGTGACTCCGTCGTCCACGCCGTCAACGGCGACAAGTGGATCGGTCTGGAGGAGCCCTCCCTCTTTGCTGACTGGGTCGGCGACTGCGCCGTCCTCGTCGGACCGATGCTCTACAACAACGACGAAGAATACAACTACGTCATGGATTCCGACATCGTCAAGGGCGTGAAGGAGAAGCTGGCGGAGGAGAACATCCACATCCTCGACACCCACTACTCCTTCGGCTACCGCTCCGTCGTCACGAACCTCGACATCACCAAGCCCGAGGATCTCAAGGGCGTGAAGCTGCGCTCCACCACGGCCTCCCTGTTCATCAAGACCATCGAGTGCCTGGGTGCCACTCCCGTTCCCATGAGCTTCACCGAATGCCTCTCCTCCATCTCCTCCGGCCTTGTCGACGGCTTTGAAGGCTCCACCTCCACCCTCGCGGGTGCCGGCGCTCCCTATGAGCTGGTAAAGAAGGTCGCGCTGACCAACCACTTCATCGCCACCCGTTGGCTCTTCATGGCGCAGGATGTGTATGAAGAGATGCCCGAGAAGTGGCGCAACATCCTCGACGAGTGCGCGCTTGAGTGCGGTCTGTGGGAGCAGACCTCCTGCGCTGACGACGAAGCCGTCCAGATCCAGAAGATGAAGGACGAAGCCGGCGTCACCTGGAACGAAGTCGATATCGACGCCTTCACCGAAGCCTGCGCTCCTGTTTACGACTGGATCGTGGAGGAGTACGGCGCCAATCCTGAGCTGCATCAGCAGCTGGTTGACCTCATCAACAACTTCCGCGCGAGCAAGTAATCGCGGCTGCACATACCAATTAAACCTTGTATAACGGCTGGACTGCCTGTTTCTAACGGGCAGTCCATGTCCGGTCTATACGGTATTGGCAGTTCAAGCTTTTTTTAAGGATTTTGCCTATGAAAAAGAAAATCACGCCAATTTTTATAATCCATAACCTTGACGCAATCATCTGCGGCACCACGCTGACGCTCTGCGTCATCCTGGTCAATGTGAACGTCATCTTCCGTTACTTCCTCAATAACCCCATCAAGTGGACGGACGAGGTCGTGACGAGTCTTTTCGTGTGGACGGTGTTCATGGGCAGCGCCTACGCTCACCGCCGCAAGGCCCATCTGGGCGTCGACATCGTGGTGAACCTTGTCCACGGCCCGGCCAAGACGGTGATCGAGGTCATTGTGGAGCTGCTCGAGATCGCCATTCTGCTGCTGCTGACCTATATCAGCACCCAGTATGTTCTGAACCTGATCTTTAAGCGCGGCATCATGTTCGCCATCAAGGACGGGGTATTCACCTGGGGCAAGGTGAAGCTCACCTACACGGACACGCTGCGCATTCCCAAGTGGTACACCGGCGTCGCCGTGCCGCTCGGCTTCGGCCTGTCCCTGCTCTACTCTGTTGTGGCCTTCCTGCGCGACCGGCTGCACATCCTCAAGCCCAGGGCCGAAGACAAACCCGCGGAAATTGAGGAAGGGGGCGCATACTGATGACGTTGAGCTTCGTGAACCTGATCCCCGTCTTTCTGGTCTTCATTCTGTACTTCATGGGCATGCCCATTGTGTACGCGCTCTTCGGCTCCACCTTCTTCTACTTCCTGTTCATCAACAACGGCGTCCAGCCCTGGACGATCCTGCAGAAGGTCATGAACTCCACGCAGTCCTTCTCGATGCTGGCCATCCCCTTCTTCGTCATGTCCGGCTCGGTCATGAACTACGGCGGTATCAGCGACAAGATGATGGACTTCTGTGAGTGTGTGACGGGCCACATGAAGGGCGGGCTTGCCCAGGTCAACGTGCTCTTGAGCATGCTGATGGGCGGCTGCTCGGGCTCTGCCAACGCGGACTGCGCCATGCAGTCGAAGATGCTGGTGCCCGAGATGGAAAAGCGCGGCTACTCCAAGGCTTTCTCCGCGGCGATCACCGCGGCCTCGTCCGCAGCCACGCCCGTTATCCCGCCCGGCGTCAACCTGATCGTCTACTCCCTGATCGCGCAGGCGTCCCTGGGCCGCATCTTTGCCGCCGGCTATGTCCCCGGCATCCTGATGAGCGTATCCATGATGATCGTCGTGACCATCATCGCCCACCGCCGCAACTACCCCACCACGCGCGACAAGTTCCCGCCCATAAAGGAAGTGCTCAAGCAGGCGTTCATCTCCTTCTGGGGTCTGTTCTTCCCCTTCGGCATCATCCTCGGCATGCGCTTCGGCCTGTTCACCCCAGCCGAGGGCGGCGCGGTTGCGGTGCTGTACTGCTTTGTGATCGGCAAGTTTGTGTATAAGAAGCTCAACTTCAAAGAGCACTTTATCCCCATCCTGCTCGACACCATCGCGGGTACCTCCAGCGTCGTGCTGATCATGGTCTCCGCCTCCACCTTCGGCAATTACATGAGCTATGTGAACCTGCCGAAGATTGTCGCGGCCTCCATCACGAACCTCACCACGAACAAGTATGTGTTCCTGATGCTGGTGAACCTGGTGCTGCTGGTCATGGGCATGTTCCTGGAAGGCGGCGCGGCCCTGATGATCGCCACGCCCCTGCTTCTGCCCGTGGCGCAGAATCTCGGCGTCGATACGATCCACTTCGGTCTTGTCTGCATCGTCAACATCATGATCGGCGGCATCACGCCTCCCTTTGGTTCCATGATGTTCACCACCTGCGGCATCACCGGCTGCCGTGTCGGAGACTTTATCAAGGAGGTCTGGCCGTTCATCCTGTGTCTGTTCCTGGTACTGCTGCTGATCACCTTCATCCCGGTGCTTGTCACCGTGGTGCCGGATCTGATCTACGGCCCGATCAACAATTCCATTTCCATGTAAAGAAATCGGAGCGCCGCCCGGCGCTCCGATTTCTTCTGTTGCTTCTCTTTACTCGATTTTGAGGCAGACCTCGATCCCGCGGTCAAGGTGTTTGACAAACTCCCGCGCATCGTCGAGGGAGCCGACGATGCTGGCGTAATGCGTGGGAATGACCGTGTGCGGGCGCAGGGCGTTAACGAACGCCGCCGCCTCTGCGGCGTTCATGGTGTAGGTGCCGCCGATGGGAACCAGGGCGATGTCGCACTGCACGGCCTCACCCTCCGGGATGCGATCGGTATCGCCTGCGATGTAGATCTGATGCGGCCCGATCTCCAGCACATAGCCGAGCCAGCCCTTCTCCTTCGGGTGGTTGGGCTTGTTGGTGTTGTAGGCGGGCACCCCTTCGATCTCAATGCCCAGGATTCCGAGGTTTTCCTCCGCCTCCAGGGTGCGAAGCTGCCCCGGCGCGATGCCGGCGTCCAGCGCCTCCCGCTTCATGGAAAGGGGACAGACGTAAATCGTGTCCGCCTTCGCCGCCTTGCGGAAATCCTCCGGCGAGAAGTGGTCATAATGCGGATGGGTGAAGAGGATGAGATCGGCGTCGTGCCGCTCCTCCTTCAGACGGAAGGGGTCGATATAGGCGACGACCTTGTCGTCGATGCGGATGCTGCTGTGTTCGTTGATGGTGATGTTGTCAAGCATGTTTTTGGCCTCCCTTGCGCTGTCTTTAACCGATAGAAGTAAAAATCGTTTTTGACGGGGCTTTGCCTCGGCAAAAACACCCTGAGCCGAGCCGTGCGAGGCCTCGCGCCGTCGTCAAACGAAACTCACTCCATTCCGCTTTCCCGGTTTGTGAAAGAACCGGGAAAGCTCCAGTTCCGTTCCTTCCGTTTTCCTCTCAAAATCAAAGCATAGGCTTTGATTTTGGTAAGGAAGAGGAAGGGAGCAAAGCACAGTTTTCGCCACGCTTGGCGGAAACGGAGCGGCGCGAGCTTTCTCTGACGCAAGCGCGAGCCTCTCAATTGCGAGCCTGGCTCGCAATTGAATCTTTCCAGCACTTATGGCACATGGCGACATAGCGGTCGTTTCCGCCGAGCAGCACCTGGCTGCCCTCGGTGACGATATGACCGCGCTCGTCGATGCGGGCGTTGACGGTGGCCTTGCGCCCGCAGGCGCATACGGTCTTGATCTCGGTCAGGGAGTCCGCCAACTCCATCAGCCTCTGCGCGCCGGGGAAGAAGTGCGTCAGAAAGTCGGTGCGAAGCCCGAAGCACAGAACCGGCAGATCGTCCTCGTCCACCAGGGCGCGCAGGCCGTCGATCTGGTCTGGGGTGAAAAACTGCGCCTCGTCTGCGATGATGACGTCGTGCTTTCCCGCCGCGCGATAGGCGGCGACAATGTCGTCCTCCGGTGTGATGACCTGCGCCGTCTCCTCGAGACCGATGCGGCTTCTGATTTTGTCCGCTCCGTCGCGGGTATCGATGCTGGGCTTGATGAGCCAGACCGTCATGCCCAGCTCCTCATAGTTGAACTTGGTGATCAGAGCCTGGGCGGATTTGGACGAGCCCATAACCCCGTATTTAAAATAGAGCTTAGCCATTGTCCGTTTTTTCCTCCAGGTGCGCGCGCACACGCTCCATCAAGAGCTCCAGCGCCACGCGGTTGTGTCCGCCCTCGGGCACAATGATGTCGGCGTTGCGCTTGCTGGGCTCGACATAGCGCTCATGCATGGGCTTGACGGTGCTGAGATACTGGTTCACCACACTCTCCAGGCTCCTGCCGCGGTCGCGCACATCGCGCACGATGCGGCGCAGGATACGCACGTCCGCGTCCGCGTCGACGTAGACCTTGATATCCATGAGGCTGCAGAGCTCCTTGTTCTCAAAGATCAGAATGCCCTCCACGATCACGACCTTCGCGGGCTTGACCGTGACGGTCTTCTCCGAGCGGTCATGGATGGAGTAATCATAGACCGGGCAGACGACGCTGCGGCCCTTTTTGAGCGCCCGCACCGCTTCAATGAGCTGGTCAGTGTCGAAGGCGTCCGGCTGGTCGTAGTTGAGCTTGGCCCTTTCCTCATAGGGCATATTGTGGTGGGCCTTGTAGTAATTATCGTGATAGATCACCGAGACGTCCGAGCCGAAGCGCTGCATCAGCTTGCGCGTGATGGTGGTCTTGCCGCTGCCGGTGCCGCCGGCGATGCCGATGACCATAACCTTATCCATGGTAGCAACCCCCTGTTTTGTTTTTCTCCCCGTTATCTTACCATATCCCGCGCCCGGTTTCAATCTGTTTGACTTTTCCGATTTCTATTATATAATAAAAGAAACGCAATAAAGAAAAAACCATATAAGGAGGCAATCACATGACCCCTCATAACAACGCAAGACCCGGCGCTTTCGCCAAGACCGTTCTCATGCCCGGCGACCCGCTGCGCTCGAAGTACATCGCGGAAAATTTTCTGACCGATCCCGTCCTTGTAAACAACGTGCGCGGCGTTCAGGGCTACACAGGCAAGTGGAAGGATGTCCCCGTGAGCGTGATGGCCTCCGGCATGGGCATGCCCTCCATCGGCATCTACAGCTGGGAGCTGTACGACACCTACGGCGTGGAGAACATCATCCGCGTCGGTTCCGCGGGCGCGCTGCAGGATAATGTCAACGTCATGGACATTGTCATCGCACAGGCCGCCTCCACCAACACCAATTACGGCACGCAATTCCAATTTCCCGGCACCTTCGCCCCGATCGGCGACCCGACGCTGATTCAGCACGCGGTCACCGCCGCCATGGAAAAAGGCGTCACCTGGCACGTCGGCAACATCTACTCCTCCGACAACTTCTACCACCCCAAATCCTATGAGGGTACCCGCGCCGTCAGAAGAATGGGCGTGCTGGCCGTGGAGATGGAAGCCGCCGCGCTTTACATCAACGCCGCCTACCTGGGCAAAAAAGCGCTGTGCATCTGCACCATCTCCGACCATCTCTACAAGTCGCAGGAGCTGAGCCCCGAGGAGCGTCAGACCGGCTTCAACGATATGATCCAGATCGCCCTCGACACGGCGGTCAAGATGGAAAAGTAAGCCTTCAAGAGCAAAAGACCCTGAGCTTTTTTCGGCTCAGGGTCTTTGATTTTTCGCTTTTTACAGTCTCTCGCCCTTCTCGATATCCAGGAAATACTTATAGGTATCGACGGTGAGCTCGCCGCAGGCGGCCTCATCGCAGGCGATGATGGCGGCGTTGTGCAGCTGCAGGGCGCTGCAGGTCCACTTCTGGCTCACGCCGCCCTCGACGGTAGCTGCCAGGGCGCGGGCCTTGTTGTGGCCGCTGATGAGAACGAGGACCTCCTTGGAATCGGTCACGGTGCCGATGCCGACGGACAGGGCCTGGGTGGGCACCTTGGAGGGATCGTTGTCGAAGAAGCGGGAGTTTACAAGGATGGTGTCGGTGGTCAGATTGCGCAGCCCCGTGCGGGAGGAGAGGGAGGTAAACGGCTCGTTGAAGGCCAGGTGGCCGTCCACGCCGATGCCGCCCATGAAGAGGTCGATGCCGCCGTAGGAGGCGATCTTCTCCTCATAGCGGGCGCACTCCGCCTCGGGGTCCGGCGCCATGCCGTTGAGAATGTTGATGTTCTCCGGCTTCATGTCCAGCAGGTGATCAAAGAGATTGTCGTGCATGAAGTACCAGTAGCTCTGGTCATGCTCATGGGGCAGGCCGACATACTCGTCCATGTTGAAAGTGACCACGTTTTGAAAGGACAGCTCCCCCGCCTGATTCATGCGGACAAGCTCCTTATAGACGCCGATGGGCGAGGAGCCGGTGGGCAGGCCCAGCACGAAGGGGCGCGCTTCCTTATGCGCGCGGATCTTTTCCGCGATATAGTCTGCGGCCCATTTGCACATCTTGTCGTAATTATCCTGAATAACAACTCTCATGTTGAAGCTCCTTAAATATAGTGTTATTCAGCGGCAGGCAAAGCTCTGTTACAGTCTTGATTCTGCTTTTTCCTTTTACCCTTTCGACCCACTGTAAGCCGTGGCGGCATCCGCCGAATCTTTCGATCACCGCCAACCTCGTCAACCAATCACGGTCCCGGCGCTAACAGGCTCCGCCTTTCCTCCGCGGGGAGTCTGTTTTAGATGAAGCAATTATAATATTTTTCAACGTTTTGTCAAGTAAAGCCTCTCGACGCCGTTCACTCCCCGGCCCCGGTCTCGGCCTTGTATTTCTCAAAGAAGGCCTTGAGCGCCTCGAAAAGCTCCTGCGTCATGCCATTGATGCCCGCATCCCGGTTGTAGTAGGCGCACACATCCTCGATATCCGGCAGGTAGGGCAGCGGGAAAATGTAGATATTGCGCAGATAATCCGCCTGCAGCTCCGGCGAGAGCATGTCCCAGAAGACCTTGGCGTAGATGAACACGCCGACCCCGGCGTTGGCAAGCTGGAAGGCGTTTTCCACATTGGTCAGCTCACACACGAAACGCGGACTGATGTCGTAATATTTGAGATAGCTTCCAAGCGCGCGCCCGCCGGAGGACTGGCGCGGGATCTTGATAAAGGGCGCCGCTTCAAAAAAGCTCAGATCGGCGCTCCGGGAGAATTTCTCCACCAGCTCGTCCAGCCTGTTTCCGGCGAGGGCCGCCATCGTCTCCTTCGGCACCACGAGCAGCTGCTCCTTCCGGCAGAGGGGGATGGCTTCAAACTTCTCCGGCACGCTGCCGAGAGAGCCGATCACGAGATCCACGCCCTCATAGGAGATGGACTTCTGCATCACGTCAGGGGTCTCCTCGCTGAGTCTGACAAAGGTGTCCGGGTGCTCCTTGAGAAAATCCGGCAGGATCTGCGGCAGGATGGCGCGGGCGACGGTGTGCTCGATGCCCAGGTGGATATAGTGGGAGCCGCTGAAGCTTTTGCTGGAGCTCTCCTCAAACTGCTGCTTGAGCTGCAAAATTTCCTTGGCGATCGGCAGCAGCCTTCCCCCGTCCGGGGTGAGACCGAGCGGACGGCTGCGGATAAAGAGTGTCGTCCCCAGATCCTCCTCCAGCTTGGCTACCTGCTTGGACAGCGTCTGCTGGGAGATGAAGAGATTCTTGGCGGCGGAGGAAAAGCTCTTCTCTTCCGCCACGGCAATAAAGCTTTTTAAGAGAGTAAAATCCATGTTGACCGCCTCCGCGGATTTGTGTCTGCCGGCCGATGCGGGTGCGCGCCCGATGCAGGCCGGACAGGCTTTTCGTTCCTTTGTCAATTCTGACAGATTTCTTTATCTCTTTTTCATAAAAGGCCCCATGCTCGGGCGCTTCATATGGTCAAAACGGCAAAAAAGGAGAAAGGGACTTGCAAAAATCAACTTTGGGTTGTAGTATATCATCGAATCAGGCGTAAAACAAGTCCCGCCTGAAAATTTTTTCCAAGAAAGCAATAAATCATAATACGGAGGAATCCAAACATGAAAAGAATGATCGCATTTCTGCTTGCGGCAATCATGGTATTTGCGCTGTGCGCCTGCGGAAAAACTTCCGTGACCGAGCTCAAGTACGCCACCGGCGGCACTTCCGGCACCTACTACGGCTTCAGCGGCGTGATTGCCAACGTCCTGAACGAGAAGCTCAAGGGCACCCTGAACCTCAAGGTCGAGTCCACCGGCGCTTCCAAGGCCAACATCCAGATGATCGCTTCCGGCGACGCCGATATGGCCATCGTCCAGAACGACGTCATGTACTACGCCTACACCGGCACCGATCTCTTTGCCGGCGGCGAGCCCATCACCGGCTTCTCCGCTGTCGCCTCCTGCTATCCCGAGTACGTGCAGATCCTGGCCAGGAAGGACATCACCTCCATCGAGCAGCTGGCCGGCAAGAACGTCTCCGTCGGCGACGCGGGCAGCGGCACCGAGTTCAACGCCAAGCAGATCCTGGGCGCTTACAACCTGAGCTTTGACGACATCAAGGTCTCCAACCAGAGCTTCGCCGACTCCGCCGACGCACTCAAGAACGGCACCATCGACGCCGCCTTCGTCGTAGCCGGCTACCCCACCACCGCTGTGACCGAGCTTGCCACCAACTTTGACTTTAACCTTCTGTCCATCGACGCCGACCACGCTGCCAAGCTCCAGGCCGACTACGGCTTCTACTACTACGGCGTGATCCCCGCCAACACCTACAGCCCCGTGAAGGAGGACGTCCCCGCTGTCGCCGTCATGGCCACCATCGTCGCGTCCAACAAGGTCTCCCCCGATGCGATCTACGCCTTTGTCAAGGGCCTCTTTGACTACAAGGCTGACATCACCGCCGGTCACGTCAAGGGCAACGAGCTTGACCTGAACACCGCAGTCTCCGGCGTTTCTATCCCCTGGCATGAGGGCGCAGAGAAGTTCTACAAGGAAAAGGGCGTCATGTAATCCCTGAGCTTCAAAATGCATATACTGACCGCGGCGATCTTCAACGATCGCCGCGGTTTTTTCATCGTCCGGCGCTGTCCTGCCGCGCAGCGCTTGTCTGCTTCTTATCGAAGCTTCGTAAGAATTCCATAAAATATAAATTGACGCGGGAAACAAAATTGTCAAATCGGCAGAAAAGGAAAAAGGGTATTGTCAAAATCAACTTTCGGTTGTAGTATAACACCAGAAACGGCGTAAACCAATTTCCGCCAGGCCTTGCCTGACCGAATTGGGAGACGCGAAATCATGACAGGAGGATTTATCACATGAAAAAACTGATTGTAACGCTGCTTGCGCTCACCATGGTGTTCGCGCTGTGCGCTCCTGCGGCCTTCGCTGCCGGCGCCAAGCTCAACTACGCCACCGGCGGTACCTCCGGCACCTACTACGGCTTCAACGGCGTGATTGCCAACGTCCTGAACGAGAAGCTCAAGGGCACCCTGAACCTCAAGGTCGAGTCCACCGGCGCTTCCAAAGCCAACATCCAGATGCTGCAGTCCGGCGACGCCGACATCGCCATCGTCCAGAACGACGTTATGTACTACGCCTATACCGGCACCGATCTCTTCGCCGGCGGCGATCCCATCACCGACTTCTCCGCTGTCGCCTCCTGCTACCCCGAGTACGTGCAGATCCTGGCCAGCAAGGACATCACCTCCATTGACCAGCTCGCCGGCAAGCGCGTCTCCGTCGGTGACGCGGGCAGCGGCACCGAGTTCAACGCCAAGCAGATCCTGGGCGCGTACGGTCTGAGCTTCGACGACATCAAGGTCTCCAACCAGAGCTTCGCCGACTCCGCCGACTCCCTGAAAAACGGCACCATTGACGCCGCCTTCGTCGTGGCCGGTTACCCCACCACCGCTGTGACCGAGCTTGCCACCAACTTCGATTTCAACCTTCTGCCCATCGACGCTGACCATGCCGCCAAGCTCCAGGCCGACTACGGCTTCTACTACTACGGTGTGATCCCTGCCGACACCTATGGTCCCGTGAAGGAGGACGTTCCCGCTGTCGCCGTGATGGCCACCATCGTTGCCTCCAACAAGGTCGATGAGGACGTGATCTACGCCTTCGTCAAGGGCCTGTTCGACTACAAGGAAGACATCACCGCTGGTCACGTCAAGGGCAATGAGCTTGATCTGAACACCGCGATCTCCGGCGTTTCCATCCCCTGGCATGCCGGCGCCGCGAAGTTCTACACCGAGCAGGGTCTGAACCTCGGCTGATACGAAAGCCTTGAACAACAAGCGTAAACAAACCATGATGGCAGCCGCGGCGATCCTTGTGGTCGCTGCGGTTACCCTATTGGGGGTTCTTCTTCTGCGTGAGCCCGGCCTGACCCTCTCCGACGAGGAGAGCGGAAAGGTCTTTGCCCGGCTCCCGCTGAAGGACGGAGACAGCTTCTCCGTCACCTTCCGCCACAGCGTCAACAAAAGCGATGTTACCGAGATCTACCAGCGCCGCGGGCGCGAGATCTGGCTGACCGGCTGTGTCTACTACGGCTTCGGCGCAGGCGTGGCCGAGGTGCTGGAGCCCGGCTGGACGCTGGATAAGGGCGACAACGGCGAAATGATCATCGGCAATATTGAAATGAAGATGAACGATCTGACCTATATCGTCGGGACGGTCTACGACCACATTCTCGACATCAACGGGGAAAAGATCATCCTGAACGAGCTTTGCGGAAAAAACGCAAAGGTTTCCTTCTCCATTCGGTGAAGGATCTGTCTGTAAAGTCCCCTGCCCCAGAGCAAATTCCAATCGTTTTGAGAGAGCTCCGCTTTCTCGAAAGCACTCTAAGGAGCGTGTCCATATGCCAGAATTTGAGAAGAAATATAAGAAAACCTCGCATGAGCTGCATGACGAGGAATTGATCGCAAAGGATGACTTCGGCGAAACCGCCGAGGAAATCGAAAAGAACGCCACCGCCGTTCTGGAAAAGTATGACCGTGAGGCCAATGTCCGCGTTTACAAGGGCATTACGCGCCGCATCGTGCGTCTGCTGTTCGTTCTCTTTTCCCTGTATTCCGTTTTCCTGCTGTTCTACCCCGGTGAGATCCGTATGGAACGCGCCTCCTTTGTGGGCCTGATCGTGCTGTTGGTGTTCATCAACTTCCCCGCATCGCGCAATCTGCCCAAGAAGGTCAACTTCATCCCCTGGTACGACATCATTCTGATGGGCCTCGGGTTTGTGTCTTATCTTTACTTTGTCATCAACTACCGGGCGATCATCAATCGCGGTATCATGCTCACCCCGCTGGAGGTGTGGCTGGGCGTGATCGGCATTCTGGTCACACTGGAGGCCTGCCGCCGCGCCGTCGGTCTGCCGATCGTGATCGTCGCCTCGCTGTTCATCGTATATGCCATGACGCAGAAGTCCCTGCGCATGAACGTCTATAACCTCTTCTACACCGCCGACGGCATCATCGGCACCCCGATCCGCGCCTGCCTGAACTTCATCGTGCTGTTCGTGATCTTCGGCGCGTTTCTGGATAAGACCGGCATCACCCAGTTTTTCATTGAGCTTGCAAACTCCATCGCCGGCGCATCCTCCGGCGGCCCGGCGAAAGTTGCGGTCATCTCCTCCGCCCTGTGCGGCATGGTCTCCGGCTCCTCTGTCGGCAACACCGTGACCACCGGCTCCGTCACCATCCCGATGATGAAAAAGACCGGCTACAAGCCCGAGTTTGCGGGCGCGGTAGAAGCCGCGGCCTCCACCGGCGGTCAGATCATGCCCCCCATCATGGGCGCGGCGGCCTTCCTGATGGTGGAATACGTCACCATGCCGAACACCGTCGTCTCCTACGGCTATATCGCCGTGCGCGCGATTCTGCCCGCCGTGCTGTATTTTGCCGGGATCTTCATGATGGTTCACCTGGAGGCGAAGAAAAACGGCCTCACCGGCATTGCCCGCGACAAGCTGCCGAAGTTCTGGCCCCTCTTCCTGCGCAAGGGCTTCCTGCTCCTGCCGCTGGTTGCGCTGGTCTACTTCCTCATGACCCGCACGATGGCCTTTGCCGCCATCGCCGCCACCTGCCTTGCCATGGCCGTCAGCATGGTGTATAAGGAGACGCGCATCATCCGCATCAACTACACTGACGAAAACGGCTACCGCATCGACTTCTCCCGCTTCTTTGACGCGCTGGAATCCGGCGCGAAGAGCACCCTCACCGTGGGCGTCGCCTGCGCGGTCGCGGGTATCATCGCCTGCGTCATCACCACCACCGGTATCGGCTCCTCCCTCATTTCCATCATCATCGGGGCCTCCGGCGGCTACAAGATCGTGGCGCTCTTCCTCACAATGCTCACCTGCATCATCCTCGGCATGGGCGTGCCCACCACCGCAAACTACGTCATCATGGCCACCACCTGCGCCCCCGTGCTGATCCGCATGGGCATCCCCAGCATTGCCGCCCACATGTTCGTCTTCTACTTCGGCATCGTGGCCGACATCACCCCGCCTGTCGCGCTGGCCGCCTATGCAGGCGCCGCCATCGCCCACGGAAGCCCCATGAAGACCGGCGTCAACGCCACGAAGCTGGCCATCGCCGCCTTCATCGTGCCCTACATTCTCGCGCTGAACCCCGCCATGGTCTTTGTTGACACCACCGTGCTGGAGGTCATTGCCATCGTTATCACCTCGCTCGTCGGTATGTTCGCCCTGTCCATGGCGCTCGAGGGCTACTACCGCGGCGCGCTGCCCCCTGTGATGCGTATCATCGCCGCCGTCGGCGGTCTGATGCTCATCTACCCCGGCACGATCACCGACCTTGTCGGCCTCGTCCTGGTGGGCGCGGTCATCGCCATGCAGGTTCTCAAGGAGAAGAAGGCATCGGCAGCATAACGCGAAGCTTCAAAACCAAACACATAGAAAAGAGGAACGTCTCAAGCGAGGCGTTCCTCTTTTTGTGTCTCGTTCCATATGGATTATCTGTTTTTCTGGTACAGCACCCACAGCCCGCGCAGCAGCAGATCGCCGTCCACGATGATGCCGGGGCGCTTGCAGCAGGGAATAATGTCCCGCGCGAGACTGCCCGTGGCGATCACCCTGCAGGGATAGCCGAGCTCCGCCTCCATGCGCTCCACCATGCCGTCGATC
The DNA here is from genome assembly GCA_902786615.1 of Oscillospiraceae bacterium. Next base: position 17,857 of record CADADE010000001.1, on the reverse strand, counting down.
ATGGCCGCCGTGCCGTAAACCGCGCCGGAGCGCATGCAGTCGACCGTATTGCTGCCCACCACCTTTTTCGGCGGCAGGATGGCCACATCCGGCAGGAGGCTGGCATTCGCGGAGAGCGCGCTGTAAGCGAGCTTCACGCCCGGGGTGATAACGCCGCCGCGGAAGCAGTTGTGCTGATCGACCACCATGAGCGTAGTGGCGGTGCCCATGTCGATTACGATGGCGGGCGCGCCGTAACAGGCGGAAGCCGCGACGCTGCCCACGATCAGATCGGCGGCGACGCTGCCCGGCTCGTCCACCCTCAGGTTGAGCCCCGTCCTGATACCGGGGCCGACCACCATGACGCGCTTGCCGGTGAGCTTTTCCAGGGCGGTTTTGAGCGGCTCCGTGACCCGCGGAACAACGGAGGAGAGAATGCTGCCCTCGAAGGCGGTGGGATCGGCTCCGTAAAAATCCGTGATCTGACGGAGCTTGATGATATGCTCGGTGGCGGTCTCCCTGGGATCGGTGTGGATGCGCACGACGTTTCGGATCTCTCCGTTTTCGATCATGCCGATCACAATACGGCTGTTGCCGACGTCAATGGCAAAAATCATGGCGCTCCTCCTGTCAGTTATTGAGGCTGTGGTGCATGGCGGGGCTGTCCAGCTGCAGGGCCTTGAAGCTGTAGCCGTTATCCCGGCCCCATTTCAGGATCTCCTCCACCGCCGCCACACTGTAATCCTTGATGTCATGCTGCAGCACCACAGAATATTTCTGTCTGGCGCAGCCCTCTTCGATGTTTTTGATGATCTGGTCTGTCTTCGTGGTATCCCCCGCGTCGCCGGAATAGACATTCCAGTCATAATACTGATAACCCATGTCGTTCATGGCGCGGGTGAGGCGGGACATGATGCCGGGATTAAAGCTGCTGACCGTGTTGGAGCTGCCGCCGGGGAAGCGGAAAAGGCGGGTATCGCTCCCGGTCTGCTCCCGGATGACCTCCTCCATCCGGAAGAAGTCCTCAAAGAAGGCCTGCTCGCTCGAATAAATCCTGTTATAGTCGTGGGTGGTGGTATGCACACCGATGGCGTGTCCCCCCTGATACGCCCGCACAAGCTGGTCGTAATACCGGGGGTCCTGAGCCGTCACGAAGAAGCTTGCCTTGGCCCCGTAGCGGTCCAGCACATCCAGCAGACGGCCGGTATAGCGGCTCGGTCCGTCGTCAAAGGTGAGATAGATGGTTTTCTCCGCAGGCTCGACCGTCTCGGGGAGGGGAACCGGGTGCACCGTCACCGTGCGCGCGGCGCTGACGGTTTCGCCCAGCGCGTTTGTGATGGAATAGGTGATCGTATAATCCCCCGCAAACCAGGGGATCACCTCGCCCTCCGTCACAAGATATTCGCTCAGGTCGGTGCCGAGGCTGTCGCTTACCGCAGCCCCCGGGTCCGTGTACCAGAGTCCGGCCTCCATGTCGATGTGCGCATCCCCGAGAAGTGTGACCTCGGGCGGCGCAAAGTTTTGGCTGACCAGGATGCGCTCCACCGAGGTGGTGTTTCCCTCGCTGTCCGTGACGCTGTAACGGATCCTGTCCCCCAGGCGTTCGCTGCGCACCTTGTCGGTCAGATCGCCGTCCAGCGCATCCCAGGCGGTGTAGCCCTCTTCGGCATACCCGGTCATCCAGCTGGGCGTATAGCCCTCTGTGTGCTTGAGCTCAATGACGGGCGGGGTGGTGTCCGCAACGGTGACGAGCCGCTCGGTTTCGTATTCGCGGAAAGCATATCGCGCCGTATAGCGCAGGACGTAGCTGCCGAGTCTGTGGGTATCGACCGTGCCGAAGGTCTGCACCTCCAGCGGCGTTTTTCCGTTGCCGAAGAGATTGCCCGTCGTTATGGCGGACACGCCGGGGTCTCTGAACTCCGCGCCGTATTCGACTGTGAGCTTTTCGTCCCCGTACATGGTAAAGCGCACCGTGCGCCCGTCGATCAGCAGGATCACAAGCGCCGTCAGCAGCAGCCAGCCCAGCACCGCAAGCGTGACGACCAAGCCGCTCCCATGTTTTTTCTCTGTCCTCTTTTCTGTCTCGCTCATGCCTTTTCCTTTTCCTTAAACGTAATCGCTGAAAATATTATATACATTTTTTCAGCAAAAAGGAATAGTTTTTTCCATGCCGCCTTATCCGCGAGCAGAAAGTTTATCCAGAATGCTCTGACGCGTTTCATCGAAGAGCAGATCCCGGTTGTTGCGGAAATAGGCGTCACAGCCGAATTCGCCCACGAACCAGGAGCTGTCATAGCCCGCGGTGATCTCCGTGACGAAGAGCACCAGCTCCTGTCCGGGGCCGACCGCCTCTTCCAGAAAGCGGAAAGCGCTGTCGAACATGCCGCCGGTCTCGGCGCCAAGCTGCGCGTGCTTTTCCGTCTCGGCGCCGAAGAGAGCACGCAGCGTGTCCATCTGGGCGCCGCCGTCCTGCTCTGCGTCCAGAGCCTTGACAAAAACCTCGAGCTTGTTGATCTCCGCCTGGCGCTGATTTTTCTGCTCCCGGTCGTCCTGGCCCGCGTCGGCCGCCCGCTTGAGGGTCGCGCGGCGGGTGGCCAGGATCTCCTGCAGGGTATCGGCCGGGGCTTTGGGCAGCGCGGCCTTCACGCCCTGGATCGTGTCATGGAGCGCCGCGCACAGCGCGTCCTGCCTCCGGGTCTCCCGGGCGGCTTCGGAAAGGCGGGACAGCAGCAGCCCCATAACCGCAAGCTTTTCGTCAAAGGGCGCGGCGGCGAACTCCGAGAGCGTCACCTTCGGCATGCGCCCGTGCAGGATATCGTCGATATGATAGACCTGGCGATATTTGTTATAGAGCGCGTAGTAATTCTGGAAGTCCCGTGCGACCGCGGGCATCTGGATATATTGCACCGCAAGCTCCATATCCGGCACGATGCCCAGCGCCTCGTAGGCATAGAGGATCTCGCTCAGATCCTCCCAGCCGCGCGCGGTGGCAAACTGCATCCCCTCGGGGCTGTTTTCGATGCGGTAGAAGTTTTCCTTCTTGAGATCAAGATAAGAGATCACCGCGCCGTGCAGGCCCTTGCGCAGGGCGTATTCCTTCCAGACCGCGAAGTCCTCCTCCACCGTGATGCGCTTGACGCGATCCAGCGTGACCACGTCGAAATCGCGCACGGAACGGTTATACTCCGGGGGATTGCCCGCCGCGACGATGAGCCAGCCCTCCGGCAGCTTCTGGTTTCCGAAGGTCTTGCACTGTAAAAATTGCAGCATCATGGGCGCCAGGGTCTCAGACACGCAGTTGATTTCGTCAAGAAAGAGGATGCCCTCCCGGATCCCGGTCTTCTCGGTCAGCGCGTACACCGAGCCCAGGATCTCGCTCATCGTGTACTCGGTGACGGTGTGCTCCACCCCGCCGTAAACGCGCTTTTCGATAAAGGGCAGGCCGATCGCGCTCTGGCGGGTATGGTGCGTGATGGTATAGGACACGAGGCCCACGTTCTCCTCTGCGGCGATCTGCTCCATGATCTGGGTCTTGCCGATACCCGGCGGGCCCATCAGCAGCACCGGGCGCTGGCGCACGGCAGGGATGCGGTAATTGCCCAGCGCGTCCCGCGTGAGATAGGCGCGCAGGGTGTTGCGGATCTGTTCCTTTGCTTGTTTAATATTCATATGTATTACCTCGCAAAAACGCTATTAGCTCCCTTTGCGAAAGGGAGCTGTCAGCAAAGCTGACTGAGGGATCGATCCCTCCACCGCAAGCCCTCCCCCTCCCTTTTTTCAAAGGGAGGTTCAGGTTACAGCTCAGGCAGTTCGGCCAGAACCTCTTCCTGCCAGAATTCGTCGAAGCTCTCCCGCTGCTTTTTCCAGGGGAGAGACGGCATGATGCGGATGGCCCAGGGCGGCATTTTCACGGACAGGGGCGGCTCCTCCAGGAGGACAAAGGCCACCTCATAGCCCGGGCGCTTTGTCGGGTAGACGCCCATGCCGTCGGTGAAATACAAAAGCCCGCGGAGATTTGAGAAGCTGCCCGCCGCGACGAGCTTGTCCACATGCTCGAACACCGGTCGAAAGTCCGTGGCGCTGCCGCCTGAGAGGGGCAGGTTCTCCATATAGCGCCGCAGCGCGTCCAGGCTCTCGATTTTCTGATCCGAACGAAGCTGATCGTCGCATTGCAAAATATGGATGTTCAGCCTTCGGGTGAAGCTGTCCGTGGAGCGCAGGATGGCATAGGTGCTTGCCAGGAATTCGCGCACCAGGGTGCCGGAGGTGGACATGGAGGTGTCAATGGCGATGACGAAATCCTCAATGCGCCGCTCCTCCCGCGTCTCGGGCGGCTCAATGAGGGGCATATTGCCGTAATGCCGCAGGCCGTAGGTGTAAAAGACGTAATCAAAGGCGTCCGGATCGGCGCGCATGATCTCGCGGGGCGCAGCGAAGCGGCGCAGGAACTTGCGGTAATCCACATCGTCCCGCGCGGCGATGGAGAGCTGCTCCATCACGTTCTCGCCGCCCGCGCCCTTTTCGGACACAAGGCTGTCCAGCGCGGTCTGCGCCTTGGAGGCCTCCTCCTGCCAGCGCTGATCCTGGCGCTCGCTGCGCTCCTTGTCCCGCTTTTCCTCCGGGTCCCACAGGCCGTGATCGTCCATGGCGAAAAGGCGCTGGAGACTCGCAACGCGGTATTCCGGGAGACGCGCGCGCAGGAGCATGCGATAGACGCCCTCGGCGCTCAGGACCTTCATCTCCCGGCGGCACTCGGAGAGGAACATCTCCCGCGCGGGGACGCTCCGCTCCCGGAGGCAGGCATAGGGCAGGGCGTCGATCACGCTCTCCACGGCGGCGTCGCAGGCCAGGTCCCAGAGTCCCGCGTCCCGCCCCCGCCGCTTGGCAAGGTGGCGAAACAGACAGTGCAGCACCATATGGAGCTGCAGGCGGGGCGAAAAGCGCTCGCTCTTGAGAAAGCCTGAGGCAAGAAAGGCCGCGTTATAATAGAGCGTCTCCCCGTCCGTCGCGGCGCTCGTGGTGACGGTATCCCCCGCTTCGGGGGTCAGCGCGCAGAGCGCCCCGCTCATATACGGCAGGGCAAGGCAGAGCTGATTGCGTCCGGCGGCCAGGATCTCCATCCCGACAGCGGACAGATTTTGCGTGTTTTCCATGCTTATAATTCCCATTTCTTTGCCCGTCCCGCGCCGCTTCGGGCACGGCGGGTCTCAAGCAGCAGGGCGGTCGCCTCGGTCAGGCGGCGCTCGCGTGACTCCGTGAGCGCCGCTTCCAGCGTCCCCGGCTCCTGATCGCCGAGCGCCAGCAGCAGGCGCAGTCCCTGCATGTCCTTTTCCGCCATGGCGAAGCTGAAGGCCGGGCCCAGTCTCCGGCGCAGATAAGCGGCATAGCGCTCCCGCGCTGTCTCGCTGAGTCCGGAAGGATAACGCAGGCGGTAATAGGCAAGGCGCAGGGCGGAGTCTCCGTCATGCTCGGCGGCGATATAGCCCGGCCACAGGGCGTCGAAATCCGGGACCGACAGAGTCTTGTCCCGGAACACGCTGTGGTAGGCGTAGCCCCCGCCGCTGATTTTCAGTTCAAAGTGGTGGGCCGGGGTGTTCTCGGTATAGTTTTCCACATATTCCGGGAAAATCAGCCGCAGGCTGTTCCCGTCCGTGCGATCGATCGTCACGTCCAGCTCCTGCTGGAGGTTGCACACGATGGACGAGAGCGCCGGGCCCTGTGTCGGCGCGGTGCGCGTCAGCTCAATTCTGGCAAAGCTGCGGCAGTTCATAAACGTCGCGCTGCCGGTCGCGCGCAAATCGTCCCAAATGCGCAGCGTCTGCATGGCGCGCAGATTCATAAAGGCGTAGTCGCCGATGCTTTCCAGCGGGCGCGGCAGGGTGAGCGCGCGGATATTCCGGTTGTCCCATTCCTCCGACTCCGCGCCGCCGAGCACACGCAGCGCTTCCCCCTCGACGCCCGCCGCCCCGGCGGCGAGGGCGCGGTCGGACAGCGCCGTCACCGGCAGGCCGAAGAGCGTATCCGGCAGCACCGCGTTCTGATCGCAGGTGAGCGCCCGCAGGATCGTGACGGCGTCCCCCTCGCGCCGTACAGTGAGCCGCCAGTTTGTAAGGCCTTGTATGGTTTCCATGGGCATTGCGCTCCTGTTTACAGATTGATGTAGAAAAACACGGAAGAAAGGGTTATACTGTTATCAAATCTCAACATAAGAAAATACCGGAAAGAAGGCGGTCATATGACGGATTATGACATTCTCTGCGAGAAGCTGCGCGCGCTGACGGACGGTGTGCCGTACAGGATCGCGAACCTCTCAAACGCCTCCGCCCTGCTGTTTGCGGAGCTGGAGGATCTCAACTGGGCGGGCTTTTACTTTTTGGAGGGCGGGAAGCTGGTGCTCGGCCCCTTTCAGGGAAAGCCGGCCTGCATCGAGATCGAGGTCGGCAGAGGCGTGTGCGGCACGGCGGTACAGGAGGGCAAAACCCAGCTTGTGCCGGATGTGCACCTCTTCCCCGGGCACATCGCCTGCGACAGCGCCTCCAACTCCGAGATCGTGGTTCCCCTGCGGGTAAACGGTGCCATCGTGGGCGTGCTGGACCTTGACAGTCCCTGGCCCGGGCGCTTCACGAAGGAGGATCAGGCCGGGCTGGAGGCCGCGGCGGAGATCCTCTCTCAGATGCTGCTGCGCTGCTCCTGATCCTCACGGCGGCGCTCTTCCCCTCTGTCGGGCGCTCTGTGGCCCCTGCGGAGAGAATAGTCCCGTAAGTCAACGCCCGTGAGCTGCTTGATCACCCAGAAGAAGAACAGCAGCACCAGAATCGGGATCAGGCAGGAGGTCACGATCATCACCGCGAGCGTCTCGACAAAGCGGTTGAGGATGCTCGAGGCTTTCTCTACCATGCCGCCCGTTGTCTCGGAAAGACGGTTCAGCAGACGGTTGAGCACGTTCGGGTCCTGCTGCGCCTCAGAGAGCTCCGTCGTCTCATCGGTCAGGGCCTCCGCCGATGCGAGTGTGCTGTCGATGGACTCCTTATAAGTGTTGTAAATCATGTCGGAGGTGCGCACGCTCAGCGGGATGACCAGCAGCAGCGCAATCCCGATCAGCAGCAGCTTGAAGCCCTGTTTGTCCAAAAGGCGCGGATTCCAGATCCGCCCCGCGACAAAAAGCGCGCATGTGAGCGGAATAAGGCCCTTGAACACCCCGTAGGGGATGATGGTGAGCAGATACTTCTCCGCATAGAGTACGCAGAGGATCAGGAGAAAATACTCCGAGAAATCCGCCAGCTTCTCGGCGATGGGCGTGGCGGTATCCCCCGGGATGGCCGTAATGCCCGCAGAGGTCACGGTGGAGGCCGCCATCAGCTTCAGCACGGTCTCGGTCTTCTCGTCGATGGACGCGACATAGTCCGTGTACCGCTCGGGGGAAGTGTATCTCTGCGCGATCGGGAAGAACGAGACGACAGCAATGACGATCAGCGCAAGGCAAATTGCGGCTTTTGTAACGGGTTTGTTCATGGTTCTCCGCTCCTTCTCTGTTTTTCTTCTATTCTACCATAGTTCCGAAACGACTTCAATCATTGAAAGGAGACCTTCCCCATGAAAAGAGCGCTTTCTCTTCTTCTGGCGGCTGTCCTGCTGCTCGGCCTCCCCGGCGGCGCTTTCGCGGACGAACCGACCTACGCCGACAAGATCGAGGCTCAGGCCTTCGCCGTCGCCATGACCTGCTATGACGATGGGTATTATAACGACATCGCGCTTGACGACGCCTATTTTCTCTGGGAGGCCGCCGGCTGGTGGGCCGCCTGGCTCTGGCAGACGGAGGGGCTCGACCTTGTGAGCGAGACCCAGGTGCGGGACTTTCAGCGCGCACTTGGCAGCACCGCGGACGCCGCCGCGCCGGAGTGGCTGGAATCCACCGGCGTGCGTATTCTGCGCGCTGCCGACGATGTGTTCTATGATTTTGCGCCGAAGAAGACGCGCATGGGGGATCTTTTGGGCCAAACCCTGGAATACCTGCTTGACGCGCCGCAGCCGCCTGAAGCCGTCGTGACCCTGCGGCAGCACTTTGCCGTCAACTCCGTGAGCGACAGACAGTACATCCTGCGCTTTGCCGCCAATCCCGACGAGGAGAGCGATTTTGCCTACGCGCTGCAAAGCGCGAGCGCGCCCATCCCCGGCCCGCAGATGGACCCGAAGCTGGATTTTGACTGGGATGCTCTGCTTGCGGCAAACTCTCTGAAAAACGTCTTCTCCCTGTACGACAGCGTCAAAGTCCGAAACAATGTGAAGGATGTAATGCCCACCTGGATCTTCCGGCGAAACGGCAGCCTCTGCATCCTGCGCACCGGCACGGACTACGCCGAGGGAGAATACCGCGGGTGCTGGTTTCGCTATGAGCCGGGCGAGGACGGGAAGCTGCGCCCCCGCATTTCCGGCTTTGACGAGGCCAGCGGTGACGACGACGCCCGGGACGCCTTTCTTTCCAATTACGTCTTCGGTGCGTCCGTTGTGAATCTCGAGGGCGTTGACGGCGATCTCATCCGCACGCGCATGGACTTCACCGGCGATTGGAGCGAGGAGGTGGCCATCGACCGGGGTCTGCTGCTCCTGCGGGAGTCGCGCAGCCAGAGCGCCGAAAACGGCGAAACCATCGTGACAAGCTTCACCTACGGTGAGACGCCGCCCGAAGCCAAATATCTGGACAGCTGGGACGGACCGATGCGCAGCATCAGGCTCGTGTGGGAGGACTGGTACGACGGCGAACCCCATGTCCGCCATGAGACCGTGAGCGTCCCGCTCGACTGGGAATACCTCCCCTGGGAGGCCCGCTGGGGTGACTACACCATTTATATGAACGAGGGCTATACCCGGCCCTATGCCTATCCGGGCGACGGGGTGGAATACACCCTGTATCTGACCACCGCGAAGGGTTAATCCCACTTGTACTTTCCGCAAAATCTGATATAATACCTTCACGTCATGTATTATTCGCCAGAAAGGGTTTTGAATCCATATGCTTGAATTAAAAAATATCAGCTTTGGTGTTGAAAACGAGGACAGCACCAAGGAGATCATCAAGGATGTAAGCTTTGTCGTCCCGGATGAAAAGTTTGTCGTCATCACCGGCCCCAACGGCGGCGGCAAGTCCACCCTGGCCCGTCTCATCATGGGCATCGAAAAGCCCAATGCCGGCCGCATCCTGCTCGACGGTCAGGACATCACCGACCTCGGCATCACGGAGCGCGCCAGGCTTGGCATCAGCTTTGCCCTGCAGCAGCCCGTGCGCTTCAAGGGCATCCACGTGGTCGATTTGCTGCGCCTTGCCTCCGGCAATCCCAAGCTCAGCGTCGGCGACGCCTGCGAGTACCTCTCCGCTGTCGGCCTCTGCGCCCGCGACTATATTAACCGCGAGGTCAACGCGAGTCTCTCCGGCGGCGAGATGAAGCGCATCGAGATCGCCACCGTTCTCGCCCGCGGCACCACTCTCTCCGTCTTTGACGAACCGGAGGCAGGCATCGACCTCTGGAGCTTCCAGAGCCTCATTCAGGTCTTTGAGAACATGCAGAAGCGCTCCCATGCCTCCATTCTCATTATCTCCCATCAGGAGCGTATTCTGGAAATTGCCGATTCCATTATCCTCATCGCCGAGGGCAAGGTTCGCGGCCAGGGCAGCAAGGAGGAAATGCTGCCGGAGCTGATGAAGAGCACCGTCCCCGTCACCTGCAGCCGCATCCTGGAAGGAGGCGTAAACCATGCTGACTGAGATCCAGAAACAGCTTCTGGCAGAAATTGCCGACCTGCACAAGGTTCCCGAGGGTGCCTACAACATCCGCGCCAACGGCGAGGCCGCAGGCCGCAACTCCACCGCCAATATTGAAATCAGCTCCAAGACAGACAAGCCCGGTATCGACATCCGCATCAAGCCCGGCACGAAAAACGAGAGCGTGCACATCCCCGTCGTTCTCTCCGAAAGCGGACTGAAGGAGGTCGTATATAACGACTTCTACATCGGCGACGACTGCGATGTGGTCATCGTCGCGGGCTGCGGCATCTCCAACTGCGGTGATCAGGACTCCGCCCACGACGGCGTGCACTGCTTCTTTATCGGCAAAAACGCGAAAGTCAAGTACGTTGAGAAGCACTACGGCGAGGGCACCGGTCGCGGCAAGCGCATCATGAATCCCCGCACCGAGGTCTATATCGGCGAGGGCAGCAGCGTGGAGATGGAAATGGTGCAGATCAAGGGCGTGGATGATACCAAGCGCGACACGATCGCAAAGCTTGAAAAGGACGCGCGCCTTGTTGTGCATGAGAGGCTGCTCACCCACGGCGACCAGCGCGCCGAGAGCGGCTACACCGTGGAGCTCAACGGCGAAAATTCCAGCGCCGACGTGGTCTCCCGCTCCGTCGCCAAGGAGCAGAGCTGGCAGCTTTACCGCTCCCGCATCGTGGGCAACGCTCTTTCCAACGGCCATACGGAGTGCGACGCCATCATTATGGACAAGGCCAAGGTTCTCGCCATTCCGGAGCTTGAGGCCAACGATCTGGATTCTGCCCTGGTGCATGAGGCCGCCATCGGCAAAATCGCCGGGGATCAGATCATCAAGCTCATGACCCTGGGCCTCAGCGAGGAAGAGGCCGAAGAGCAGATCATCAACGGATTCCTGCGCTGAACACAAAACACCCCCTGCATCGCCTGTGAAGGGCGGCAGGGGGTGTTCGCTGTTTTATGCTTGATAATACGCCTTATACCACTCCGCAAAGGCTCTGAGTCCCTGACGGATGCCGATTTTCGGGGTAAAGCCGTAGTCCCGCGCGAGCGCTTCGGAATCGGCATAGGTGACGGGGACGTCCCCCGGCTGCATGCCGACAAGCTCCCGGTGAGCTTCAAAGTCGTAATCCGGCGGCAGGATGCCCGCGCGCACCAGCTCCTCCTGGAGCGTGGCAATATAGTCCAGCAGATTCTCCGGCTGACCGCCGCCGATGTTGTAGACCGCGTAGGGCGGGACGGGCAGCCCGTCGGCCCCTGTGACCCGCTCCGGCGCTCCGCGCATGACGCGCACGACGCCCTCCACAATATCGTCGATATAGGTAAAGTCGCGCTTCATGTCGCCGTAGTTGAAGATTTTGATGCTCTCTCCCGCGGCGAGCTTCTTTGTGGCGCTGTAGTAGAACATGTCGGGTCTCCCGGCCGGGCCGTAGACCGTAAAGAAGCGCAGGCCTGTGGAGGGGATGTCATAGAGCTTGGAATAGGCGTGGGCCAGCAGCTCATCGCTCTTCTTCGTGGCGGCATAGAGTGAAACCGGGTTGTCCACCTTGTCGTCCGTGGAGAAGGGCACCTTTTTATTGCCCCCGTAAACCGAGGAACTGGAGGCGTAGACCAGATGCTCCACGGGATGATGGCGGCAGGCCTCGAGCAGGTTATAAAAGCCGATGATATTGGATTCGATATACACATCCGGGTGGTCGATGCTGTAGCGCACGCCTGCCTGCGCGGCGAGGTTCACGACCACATCGAAGCGGTGCTTCTCGAATAGCTCCTCCACCAGGGCCCTGTCCCCGATGGAGCCGCGCACGAAGACATGGCGCGCCCCAGACTTCGCCGCCGCCTCTTCGATCTGTCGAAGCCGCCATTCCTTGAGGCTCACCTCATAATAGTCGTTCATATTGTCCAGGGAGACGACCGTCCCACTGTCCAGTTCTTTCAGCAGCCGCATCACCAGATACGCCCCGATAAAGCCGGGCGAGCCTGTGACAAGGATGCTTTTTCCGTTGAGGTCAATCGGTGTTTTCATGCTTTTCCCCTTCGTTTACCTTTGCTCTGCGGCTGTGTTCCGCTCCCAGAACACACCGCCGTAATAGCCCTGGATCGCCTGATCCGCCTGCGCCGCTTCGAGGCGCTGCTCGGCCCAGAGGCAGTACCGGGCCTCCTTCTCGACGCCGAGATAGTGCCGCCCCAGCTTCTTCGCCGTGACGCTGGTAGTGCCCGAGCCCAGGAAGGGATCGAACACCAGATCGCCCGGGCCGGAGCTTGCCAGGATCAGCTTGGCAATCAGCTTTTCCGGCTTTTGCGTGGGATGGGCGGTGTTCTCCGGCATGGACCAGAAAGGCACGCTGATATCATCCCAGAAGTTGGAGGGGCAGGTGTCCCGGTATTTACCGGACGCGGTCTCCGTCCAGTCCTTCGGTCTGCCGTCCACACGGTAGGGAGCGATGACCCTTCTCCGCTGCTTCACCGCATCGAGGTTAAAGGTATAGTGCTCGCCCCTGGTGGCGAACCAGATATCCTCCAGGCTGTTTTTCCAGTTAGCCTTGGCGCCTCTCCCCTTCTCGCGCTGCCAGGTGATCCGGTTTCTGACCGTAAAAAAATCGCCCAGCACCCGGCCGATGACAAGACTTGATTCCCAATCGCAGCAGACATAGATGCTGCCCTCCGGCTTGAGAAGCGGCAATACCAGCGAGAGCCAGCGGCGGGTATAGTCCTCATACTCCTCCGCCGTCTTTTTGGCAAAGGTATGGCCGTTATAACTCTTTCGCAAATTATAGGGCGGATCGGCGATCACGAGATCCGCGCACGCCTCCGGCAGCAGCGGGAGAACAGCAAAGCTGTCGCCCAGGATCGTTCTGTCCAGAAGCTTTTCGATGCTGTCCACCGGCTTATCTACGCGGGCGCAGCGGGCAAGATACTCTCCGCCCTCCGGCAGTGCTGTGTCGATCGTCTTGTTGCGTGCGGCTTTCCCCTTTTCCATAGCGTTTTCCTTTTTTACAGTATTTCAATTCTACTGTCGTATTTTACAATAACGCGCTTTTAAATACAAGAGCGATTTCCCGTCGCCGGGCAGTATGTATACGCACAAAAACGCAGTCAAACGCGAGGCTCCGCAGGACGCGCATTCGCCGAACCTTGCGATTTCTCAGCGGACTACCGTCTTCGGGGACAAGCAGCCTGCGGGCGCGCCTGGGTCTGCTCTGCGGAGGATTACCGGGCGGTGCATGACGCGCTGCGCGAGAGCCAGCTCACCGGGGTGACGGTCGCGGGGAACCGTCTCGGCGGCGAGATCGACGCCAAACGCGACGGGATGCTCCAAGCCTTACCAATCACTGTACGTTTGTATTTCTTCTTGAAGTCACGCTTATCAAGTAAAAAATTGATACTGTCCTGGCTTTTTTAGCATAAATACGCTCCCGATAAGGATTCATATCGAAGCTAGAGTCTGATCCTGAAACCATTCAAGCCTACTCGAAAACGACCTGCTAACATCACAGGTACATGCAGAACGCAATATCAGAACAATTCCCCATAGATTTTTTCTTCACTGTGCAGCGAAATCGCTGTCTTGTGCCGTGATGCAACAAACCGTGATCGCCCATAAAGACGTTTATGTTAGAACTGCGTTAGAACGGGAAAATCTTCCAAATGGGTACAAAAAGAAAAAGTTCCGAAAAATCTCATTTCAAGCGCGCACTCCATATCGCTAAAATTTATAGTTTTAGTGCCGTCCTTGTAATTGCATGAGATTACGATCTTGTCATTGAAAACATACACCGCGTTCAGAAATACGTCAATAAGTGTTTTTCGCTGCTCAGGCTTGGCTATATCGAGAGCCCGGAAGCGGTGCAGGAAGAAGCGGACTTGCTCTTCGCTGACGCGGGGCTTCGCCAGCTTCTCCAGTGCAATCTTGTTTTCAAGCTCGTCGCGGGCGGCCTCCAGCTCCTCCAATCTGGTCTTTGTGGATTTCGTCAAAATCCCTTGCTGGATCGCGTTGAGCAGATTGTTGATGCCGGTGTTGGCCTCCTGAAGCTGTTGCTCATACATTGGCAGTGCTGTACTCTCCTGATCCTGCAAGGCCAGTACCATAGAGGTAATCGCGTCGATGGTGCGGTCATCAGCCAGCATCTCTATGATGGAATCCAGGACCAGGTTTTCGAGCCAAACCTTACGCACTGGTTTGCACTCACAAGCAGTGCGCTTCTTTTTTACAGATACGCACTTGTAATAATGGTGGACTTCACCCGTGCGGCTTGTTCCGCTTTCACCGCAGAGGTAAGCGCCGCAGTAACCGCAGAAAATCTTGGTTGTCAGCAGATAATCGTCCTCGGCCTTGTGACGGGCCGGGGCCTTTTTATTGACCGCCAGTTTTTCCTGTACACGGTCGAACAAGTCCAGCGGTACGATAGCCGGGATACCGTCCGGGATCACGGTGTCCCTGAAAGCAAACTCACCAATATAACGCCGATTGTTGAGAATATGTTGGATGGAGTTGTAGGTGATTGGATTGCCTCGGGTATTCTTTACACCCTCCGAATTGAGCCAGTCCCGCAGCTCCGTCATAGTAGCGCCGCCGTCATACCTCTTGAATACTTCGAGAATATAGGGCGCGGTGATGGGGTCGATCTGAAAGTGCTGCTCATTGTCGATCACATATCGCCGCGGACAACCTTTTCTGCCAAATCCGCCGAGTAGTATTCCGCGTAGCCCTCCAAAACAGATTCGAGGATGATGCCCTCTGCGCCTTCAGATATGACCTCAGTCGCGGACACGACTTTGATGCCGTTCTTCTTCAGCAGCGATTTATACCGTGCGCTGTCATAACGGTTACGGGCGAAACGGTCCAGCTTCCACACGATCACCATATCGAACAGCTTCTTGCCGCTGTCCTTGATCATGTTCTGAAACTCAGGGCGATTATCCGTCTTGGCGGAAAATGCGCGGTCAATGTAATGACGCAGGATCGTGATTCCGTTCTTCTCCGCAAAGGCGGTACACTCGCGGATCTGGCCCTCTATGCTCTCTTCCCGCTGGTTGTCGGAGGAATAGCGGGCATAGATAACAGCTTTCACTTCTTCTCCTCCGTCATCATTTTCAACAGGGACGCACGCAATTCTCTGTTGGCCCTCGTCCCCGGCTCGAAGCACATCTCCACGAATTTCATCATGTCGGGATCAAGACGGGGCTTGTACTTATACATTTTTCCCTGGGGCTTATCTGTGCGGCCGAAAATATAGTCCATAGAGACATCAAAGAAATCTCCGAACCAGAGAAGCGTCTCCGGTGTGGGGTTGGAAAAACCGCTCTCATAGCGATTCAGACTGGACTGCTGAATCCCGATCAGCTTCGCCAGCTTGTTCTGGGAAATCCCTGCTTCTTCGCGGAGCTTCTTCATCCGTTCACCGACGATCTTCATGTCATGTTCTCTCCTCTCTGCCATCAAATTTTCTAATGTGAGATTAACATAACTTATACGGGTTTGCAAGCCCTTTTTCATAGTTTTCTTATTGGGCATCAACTTCTCCTTTCTTTTCTTGCCGAGCTTTCCATTCGGCAAATTCTTTTTGACCTTCCTCGCTATCAAACAGAGCCAATATGTCCGGCATAATGCAGCGGGCAATCTTCTCGATTTCGTAGTCGGGCAGATCGCTGTGATTAATGGGTTTCTTTTTTCTGGGCATGGTTCTCCTTTCGATTTTCGTTGATTTCCTGCGCACGCTGTTGGCGCAGGATTGTGTCTAATTTGGATTTAATGCTGTAGAGCTCTTTCAGCTCTGCGCGGATTGGCTTCAGTTTTTCAGATTCCTGTGCATAGCTTTCGCTCAATTCCGTGAGCTCCTTCTTCCACTCGGAAAGCGGAATCTTGTGATCCGGTGCAGCGGCATCCAGCTTTCGCTTGGCCAGATGGAACAGCCTGAGTTCACTTTCATGGACGGCGGCGAAGGCTTCACGTCTTTTCTTGAATTTTATCGTGTTCAGTTCCTCATACACCGGAGCCAGCCGCTTGAAGTCCTCAGCGTAACGAATCAGATCACTCAGTTCCTTCATGCGCGAGGACATCTGTTTCAGCTCAGCGGTCATAGTGGTGGACTTGTCCTGAAAACCGCGCATGTAGTTCTCAAAATCTGCTAGTGTCACGAGTCTGCGCTCATAAAGCATATTGAAGAGCTGCGCGTAGTCTTGAAGATTCTTGACCTTTGCTTTGTTCGACCAGGCGCTGGCATTGCGCTGTTCCAAATACTGTTTGAGAATCTCTAGCAGGTTTGGTGATTGCTGAGCAGCTTGTTCTTCTTTTTCGAGCTGCGCCTTTGCCTCCTGAATCGTTTTCCAAAGTTCTTTGATTCTTCTTGTTATCTCGCGCAGCTTTTGATTTGTTGCACGGATGAGACGATTCAGATTCCCCTTGTCGGTCTTGATGCTGCGCGCCTCCATCTGACGAACTGCCGGGCCTTCATGTACGGTCGGGATCTGCTCAATGCCCTGACGTTTGTAAGATCGATTATCAACCTTTATGGCTAATTGCTTTTCTTCAAACTTTGCATTGCAGCAGTCCGCCCACGCCTTTCGCCATGCCTCCAGCCTTTCGGGACTGCCCCAATCGGTCGTGGGGATGGCGTTGAATTCATAATCGCCTTTGCCGTTCGGGATGCGGTTGCCATACTCGTCCAGAATGTATTCCCGCCGTTGCTTTGCGCCCCAACTGCCGTCAGGATTGAGAGGCCGTATCGGACACATCACATGAAAATGTGGATTCGGATTTCCACCTTCGCCCGCGTCTTTTTCATGGATCGCGTAATCTACGATCATGCCTCTGCTGACAAATTCGTCTTGAAGAAATCGCCGGGCAAGTGCCATGTTCTCTTCTCGTGTGAATTCGTTTTGCAAGGCAATGTCAAAGCTGTAGGCAAGCTGGGCCTTGGGATGCTTCTCGATTTTCTCGACTTCGTTCCAGAGCGTTTCACGATCTTTGAATCTTTCCGGCGCGTGTGGCGGCAAAAGAATACCTGAGCAGATCACGCCGCTCTTGCGCCGATAGTCCGGATCGTTGCTGTAATATTCGCTGTGGAGTTTTTCTCCGGCGCGATAGGCCGCCGCTGCGATTGCAGATTTTCCTTCGCTGCGTTTGATCTGGGTGACGCTAAAATGATAAAGAGCTATTCCGTGTCCTCCTTTGGCAGCAGGGCAATCACATCGGGAAGCGCCAGGATCTTTTCCATCAGCGAAAGGAATTCTGTCTCGCCTATTTCTTTTGTGGCCGGGGCCAGACATTCAATCGCCGCGCCTTTTGTAATAAGCCGATGCGCGCGTTTCTTCCGTTCGCCCTTCTCCAGATACCCAACCCGATTTTGCAAACGCTGCAGGTCGTGCTGAAGATACTCCAGTTCTTGTATGTCTTTTGCTTGCTGCGCTCTCAGCTTTTCAAGTTCTTTGTTCAGTTGCATTCCTCCATTTCAAATAATTTTTTCATGTTCATTGGTTCTCTTTATATATTGTTTTTGATGCTCGCCCTCTTTCGTCTTGCATATTCTGCCTGCTGCTTGCGCTGAGCGCCAGCTTTGCAGTCAGCGCAATATTTCGCACGATTGCTTTTTGCACAGAAGGTTTTGCCGCATACCGCACAGCGTTTTCTGGTGCCTGATGTAAATATCTCTGCCTCAAGTGTGCCGGCCTCCGGATCTTTCAGGAGAACATTCCGAACAATTGCTGCAGAGCTTGCGGATGATTTTTCTGGCATCTCGCTGCTGTGCAGGTGTCATGCGATAGAGAGAACCGTCAGGTTTTCTTTCAATGGGTACAAATGCGTTTTGGATAATTCTGATCCTTCCTTTCTGTTTCTGGACATAAAAAACCGCGCCCGTCTTTTCAGACTTGCGCGGCTCATGCCTTCATATAGTTTTGATATTTCTTCTTGATGCTTTTTATCCGTTTGATTACGCTGCTGTGATTGGCAAAACCAAGCTCAGCAGCGATTTCCATATATGAGTAGCCTTCATCCCGCATTTGGATGATGCGGCGCTCTTTCCAAGGCAGCGATTTGAGGAAGCGTTCCGCGTCTACCCTGGCGCAAACATATTCCTCCAGATGCAATCGGGGATCGGGAAAGTAAAACAG